>JBBIRU010000056.1:0-30733 GCA_037441645.1 Bacteroidota bacterium | reverse complement strand
GATTTTGAATATCTAACTGACACAAGCGAAACTATGATCAGACTTGCTATGATTAAATTAATGCTTAATCGTATTGAAAAATAAATTCAAAACAGTTTCTGAATTGATTTTTATAATAAAAATCAATAGAATCTTTTACCACTTCGCCGTTTTTCTCAACTGCCTTATATGATATTTCCTTAATCGATTTAACCTTACCATTCATATTCCAGTTAGCAAGGTCACTTTTTTGAGCCAAAGAAATAAATGGAATACATGTAACAAGGACAAATATTCTAACAATTTTCAATAATTTTGTTGTCATTTTATTTGTTATTTTTTTGCAAATAATTTAAGTTCTTTAGGAATTTTATCATAACTATTAGTTGAAGAAGGAATAACAGAAGGTTGTCCTAATTTTTTAAGAATAGCCATTCCTTTTTCTTTGGTAAGCATAAATTTCACAAATGCCAACGCTACCGTTTTATTAGGAGAATTCTTCGGAATTGTAATTCCATACACCATGGGTTCTCCTATTTGCGTTATTTTTTCTCCAGGTTTTTTTCCATTTATTTCTACTGATACAGAAGCATACAATTCTGAAAGTACCGGATTCTTAAGATTTATTTCATCAGGCAATAAAATATATTTTAATTTATGCTGCTCTGCCACTGATCTGTATAAAAATATATAATCCAGTGTATTCGATTCTAACAATCCCAGTAAATCTGTTTCTTTTGGACGAATGTTATTTTCATCCTTTTTAAGTAATTTTTCAGAAAGATCTGCTTCCTTATAATATTTCTCTGCAAGCTTTGTTACCAATACTGCTCTGTAGCCACAAGGATCGACATTTGGGTCTGCACGTCCAATCTCAATATTTTCATCCAATAATATTTTGTACCAGTTCTTATTTGATATTTCTTTACAACGTCTTGATTTTTCAGTATAAACTATTGCCATTTCATTAGAGGCAAACTTTATATTCCAGTCAGCAAAATTGGGGATTAAAATTTTATCAATTACAGAGTAATCGGCAGAAGCCATAATGTCACAAGGTTTGTTTAATTCTGAAATTTTGCGGGCACATTCAACGCTTCCTGCTGCTTCTGTTAAAATAGTTACCTCTGGATTTTCAATTTTAAAAGCCTTTGCAATTTCATTTATTGGAACTGTTAAACTACCCGCATGAAATATTATCAGTTCACCCTTGAGTAATTCAACCGAACAATTTTTCTTTGAACTTTGAAAATAAGGATGCTGTATCAACAATATTGATATTGTTAAAATACAGCATCTTAAGGCAAAATTCATTATAACCTATTTAAATAATTATAAAACTGTAAACTTCTGCACTTTGTGATTATTTTTTAAATCGGTTGTAGAAATAAAATACAAACCTGTTTTATATTCTGAAACATCAATGGATATTTTATCAGAATTCAGATTTGAATTATAAACACAAATGCCTGCTACATTGTAAATAGAAACATTAGATAATCTTTCTTTTGACTGAATACTTAAAGTGGTTGCCACAGGATTTGGATAAATAGAAATCCCATAATTGAATAAAATTTCTTCTACTCCGGCCATACTTGTTCCTTTAATAACAATATCATCAATTTTTGAGGTTCCTGCTGCACCAACATTACCACCCCCTACTCCAATATTTGAAGTCATAATCCAGCGAATATAAAGCTGAGAAATATTTGCACATTCAACAGGCATAACAACGTTTGATAAAACACCACTCGTCCAGTCGTTACCGGAAGTAACTGTTCCACCTGTAAGGTCAGTCCAGGTTCCTGAAACTCCTACTTTGTACTGCACTTTCCAGTTTATTGGACCGGCATTGGTATTACCACTTCGTTGTTTCGAACTTAATGTAATATTCTCGTAACCAGTTGTTGCAATGTTCAGATTCCAGTTTTTCAAATCTGCTCCGTTATCCCAGCCTGTGGCAGTAGCAGCATAATCGCCTGTAATTTGTCCATTAGTCATTGTAATGGATGCTGTACCAACAGTTCTGATGGCTGCATTTAAATTTAATGGCAAAGTTCCATTCTGGACAGTATCATTCAGCGAATTGTTAGCAAATGTCCAGGTAGCCAGAGTTACCTGTGCATTTACATAGCCAGCGCAGGTTAAAAGAATAAAAATTGTAAAAGTTTTTGTAAAATTTCTCATGGTAATTATTTTAAGAGGTTAATACTTTTCTCGCCACGAAAGCACGAAAGCACCAAAACACTAAATACTTAATATTATTTTCTTCGTGTAATTTTGTGCCTTTGTGTTTTAGTGGCATATTTCTTATTTGAATTTGTACAACATTTCGAACATAATAAATCGTCCTATTCCCAGCACTCCCTTTTCATCTAGAAAACTATCATTAAGCAAATTATCCACAGATATGGAAAATTTATACTTTTCTTTAAATGTTCTGCTTATTTTAACATCAAACAGTGAATAAGAGTTTGCCTGAATGGTATTTTCATCATCGGTCCACTGCGGTGCTTTATAATGATAACCCAGGGCAAAATTAAAATATTTGTTTTTCCACCAAAGAGAGCCGTTAACCTGGTATGGCGCCACTTCCATAAGTTCCTTTCCTGTTAAATCGTTAACAACATAACCTGTAACATTAAACTCTTTGATAATAGAATGATAATATGAACCATTTCCTTCTAACAAAATGTTCTTTGTAATATCCCAGTTAAATGCCAGTTCTGCACCATAAATTTCAGCCTCTCCAATATTCTGTCTTTTTAGCACGGGTTTCATTTTAGTACCTGCCCATATACTGTCGCCTGTTCCAACGAAATATTGAAAATCGGTTCCCAGAGAATAAAATACTGTTGGTTCGACATTAAAATTTTTAACAATTTGCCACGAACCACCTATTTCATAACTGTTTATTTTTTCAGGCTTAAGATAAGGGTTCGCCAATTTTAATCCCTTGGAAATATTTCCATTTCTGCACATATCGTCCAGCATGGGTGGACGGAATCCTTTTCCTGCAGAAGCATATATTTTACTTTTTTCAGAAATTCGGTACTGTACAGAAAGTTTAGGACTTATTGCATTCCACGTATCACCCGGAAGGTTTCCAACGGTAGTGGTTAAAATGTCATTTGCTGCAGTGGGCTCATCCATCAGAAATTGTCCATCGTAAAATTTCACAAAATCTGTTCTGATTCCACCAATAATTTTCAATTTATCTTTAAAATAACTGGCCTCATCCTGCAAGAAGAATGCATAAAAGTTCATCTTTCCAAGATTGGATATAACATCAGTCGAAGTATAATATGTATCTGATGCATCAACACTTCCTGATTTAAAATCAAAACCACCGGTTAAATAATGACGTTTTGAAATTACTCTGGACAGATTTACCTGAATTCCGTTATCATCCCTGTGCGAAAAAGTACCATACAATACATACTGTGTTATCGCATACGGCGGAAGTTTATCCTTTTTGAGACTTTCTTTCTGCTGGTGAAAATTTTCCCGCTGTAAATAGGCATAGGCATTTACCTTATATTTTCCAAAAACACCGGTATATATTGCCTTTGCAAAATGTGTCGAGAATTTACTGTATCCACCATCCTTATCATAAATTCGTATTCCATCTCCCCTCTTGTCGTCAAAATAACCATATTCAGCTTCAATCTTCGAATTTGAATTGAACATGTATCCTAATTTTCCTTGTATTACACCTTCCCTTAAATATGTTTTAATGTCTGTTGAATCGCGGGTACTGTCGGGATACAAAATATATCCGTCTCCTTGCCTGTAAAACCCATTTAGACTTCCAAAAAATCCTTTATTGTTTTTAATATCAGAAATATTGTAACGTGCACGTGTAGCCAGTGTATTATAAGTTCCATAGGAAACAGAAACATCACCACTATTATTTTTTGCTGGCTCTTTTGTAATAATATTTACAACACCTGACATTCCATTGCTCCCGTAGAGTGCAGAAACCGGTCCTTTAATGATTTCAATTTTTTCGATATTTTCGGGGTCAATTCTGTTCCAGTTTATGGAGCCTCCGTCGGTTTTATTCATAGGAACACCGTCCAGTAAAATCAATGTGCGCTGGGCCGAATTTATTCCGCGTAATGTTATACTTGCACTCTTAGAATAGATTCCATTAAAACGGTCTACGTTTACTCCGGCAAAATTTCTCAGGTAATCGTCTGTATTATTTCCGGCAAAATCTTCAATTTTTTTTGCGCTGATGACTTCGATCCTGTTGGGAATATCTTTAATGTTTCTTTCGCTACGTGTTGCTGTAACAACAACATCAGGCATCTGAATATTATAAGGCTGAAGCTTAATTTCAGGTTTAGTTTCTTTATTATTTGTTACAATTACAGAAATTGTTGTATCAGAATACCCTATAAATGATACCCTAAGATCATAGATTCCAACAGGAATATTTTTCAATGAGAATTTCCCATCGTTCCCGCTACTTGTTCCAAGGCTTAACTGATTTATCCATACATTGGAATTTCCTAAACCTGAATTTGATTTTGAATCAATAACAGTCCCGCTAATAATTCCCTGCGAAAATAAATGCAATGTGCAAACAACAAATAACATTAAAAAGAATAGTTTTAACCCAATAGTATGACAACTGTATGACAATTGTTTAACTATTGACTTCTGATCATTAATATTTGAAAGGTTAAACTGCATTTATTTTTGAATCTTCATGGCAAATTCAATAAATCCATCTTCCTGTCCGCTTACAGAAATTATTTTTAGCAATCCTCTTTTACCTGCCAATGCTCCCACCGAAATCTGAAAAGGTATTACATATCCCGGTCGTGCTGATTTAAATTTCCTTTTTCCCACAGTAGCGCTGGTATAATTTGAAATAATAAGACTGTCATTATATGCAAGATCAAATTCTGCTGGTGAAACGGTTAACGAATCGAATTTATACCTGATTTCATTTCGTGGTAAAGTCCAGCTATTTATGTTGGAATAATAAGTAGTTATATCATTATCGCTGGGAGATCCAAAAGTATAATCGGTGGGTGGAACATTTAAAGATGCATAATAGAAAATTAAGTATATATTGTTCTGAATTACATCAGAAGAATCTGCAAAGTAAATAGAACCTGTTACCGGATTCAGAAAACTTCCTATAGTTAAGTTCTGCTGACATCCCAGTTTTATGGAAGGATAATAATCAATTTGCCCGAAAACTGAATTTGAATCTTTTGTCAGAGTGATTGTCAGACTTGATTTTTTCCGGTTTTTATCCATGATAGTGAAAGTCCATTTTTCCCAGGCAGATGCTCCGTAAGAAATATTTTTAACATAATTCAGATTATTTGTATACAAACCAGAATCAAGAGCCGTTTCTGTTCTGTTTTCAGTGGTTAAAGTTATAACCAGATTAGTAATGGGGGCGTCAACGCTATTTCCGTTTATTCCTATTTTTACTGGTATTCCAACAGGAACTATTCTGTTTGTCGAAGTAAATCCAGAATCGCTGATGAAAGTAAATAAGGGTGGATCCTCAGATTTTTTTTTACAGGAATGACTTATTAATAATGAAAATATTAAAAAATAAAACAAAGTCCGATAGGGTATTTTTTGCATATCGCAATCCAAAGTTGTTCGAATAATTCTTAAAAACTTTTTCATTTTACTTTTGTGGTTTGCCGGCCCAATAGACTAAACCTGCTCCGATAAAACCTCCTATCAGTCCGAAAATAAAATGACTGATTAAAGGAAACCCTAAACCCGTCAGTATCGATTCATAAGGAAATCCTGTAATCGCTGAAACAGCAGATCGAATAAGCGGAATGAACATCCAACTGACACCTGAAGCTAAAGCTATAAAAATAACATTAGGTTTTATAGAAGTTGCCAGTCCGAATAAAAAATCCATAACAAATCCTAATAAAATATATACTACAGGCATAAATGGATCATCGAATCCCAGGTTGGTAATTAAAAGAACTGAAGCAGCTCCCAGACAAGCCAGACTGGAACCAAATCTAAAACGGGAAGATGCACGGGCAGAAATAATGATAATCATGAAGAACAATCCGCTCTTTCCAGGCAGATGCATAGGGATGCGTAATTTTGCATGCAAAAGCATAGCAATTGCACCCATCAGAAATAAAAAAATTATTTCTGCTATTGTTGATGTAATCTTACTCGGAAATACTTTTGATATATTCCTTTGAAGCACATTTCCACTGATAGTGTTCATTGTCAGGTTCTTTTTCAACTATTAAAGTAATTTTTTTATTTACATGAACTGGTCTGCACCACTCTCCTACCATTATTTTTTCATTACCGGATACAAAAGTACCATTTTTCTGTGTGACTGCTTCCAGGTTTACTAATGTTTTAAAATCATTGATGGTATAAATTCCGTTGGCTTCCCTCAGGTTCGGCAACCAGAGTAATCGCCCGTCATTCGCTTCCCTGCGCAATCCTACAGCAGCCAATGCGCCAATTACACCGATTTTCTGACCTTTATACCCTTCCAGAAAAATACCTTCTTTTTCTGCTAATGAATGGGCTTCTTCCAAAGTAAGAATTTCCTTTTTGGCCCGGTTTCCCCAATGAATAATGTCCTCGCTGACACAATCAAATTCTGCCACACACAATCCGGCATCGGAACCTTCAGCGCTTTCCTCTTTAAGATAAGCACTGCACAAATCAATTATTGATTTTATATCTACTAATGAATTTACCAGGATGCTGGCGGAACTGTTATGCGATGTATACGGAATCCGCCTGTCAACCAGCAACTGATGACGGGTTATTGAAGAAACAACAGCATATCCCAGGTCTTCAAGAGACAATCCTAATTGCCTTGCCCTGAAACCGGTTCCGCGGCTTTCCAGATTATCTGTATCGTCTATGGCGATTATTAATTTCATTATCGGGGGATATGTAAACACTTACACATCGCTTACAAAGATAGTTGGTTTGCCTTAAAATCCAAATGAAAAATATATGTTCCTGAAAGACCGATGAACTTACATACCTGACTAGTGAAAAAAACCGGTAATCTTACTTTGGCTTATAAACTGTAAAAAACTTTAACTGAATCTGGTCCTTTGTCGGAATGCCCATTAAGGATGGAACTTCTATTTTAAATTCTGTCATTTTAACATTAAATGCCCCGTTAATTTCAATTCCCTGGTCAGTAATTTTTGCATTAGCGTCAAAAACGATTGTTTGGGCTACTCCATGAAAGGTAAGTGTTCCGGTAACTGACATTTTATCGGGTGTTCCGGCAATTGAAGTACTTGAAAATGTAACAGTAGGAAACTTAATTCCATCCACCACTTCAATCATGTGAGAATCCCTGTTTGCATTCTGGCTGTCGAAAGTTGAAACAGGTATCGCAGCGGCCACTTTCTCAATCAATTTTGTATCGTTGTTATAAATCAATACGGAATTAACATCTTTACTCGTACCTTCCCAATCATGCATCGGGTGTGACATGGCATAAGTTATATATGATTTCGTCTTATCGGCTCCGTATTTTACTGAATTTTGCCCGCTGACAGCAATAGTACCAATACAAATGGCGGTTAAAATAATTCCTATTTTTTTCATGTGTTTATTTTTTTAATGCTTATTTCATCATCCTAAAATTTTATGATTAGTTCTGCTGCCACAAATGATGCCAAAGTAGTAAAAGCTGCTGCCCTGTGCCATGTTCTCAGTTCAGGATGAGTTTCAAGCTGATCTGCCAGTACATTTGTGGTTATCATGCCCGCCATGTGCAAAAGAGCCAGGTACCTGTGAACTTTTATACTTCCGTAACCTTTCCGTTCATTCAGCATTTTAGGCGGAGCAAACAAAGACATTGTTGCCGTTGTAACATAAGTAATATCAACACCAGTAGCCAATCCTTCATGCAGATCTTTTAAACCCCTGTCGCCATTGTATAATTTTATTCCTACGATTGCCTGCCCTATCATTCCCAGGGAGGTTAAAGCGCCGCATCCCTGATGAATCAACAGCATGGTTCTTCTTACTTTCAGTTCCCTGTCCCTGTTCTCAGGTGTCAGTTTAAAAGAATTAAAACTCCTCATGAGACCTTTTTCGCCCCATAATAACCGTTGAGTAAACAGGAAATGATCGGGAAGTAATTTAACCTGGCTTGAACTATCGGTTGTAAGAGAATTCAGCAAATCATCCTGAACAGCGGTTGTGTCTTTTTGTGCCTTCAATTGCGGAAACATCAACGATATAAAAACGAATAATATCAAAAATCGGATAAGCATAAAATGTTAAATTTAATTTGCGCAATTTAGTACTTAATTTTCATTTCTCTATGATAGATTTTGCTTTTAAAAAAAATTAAGAAAAATTGAGTTTAAAATAAAAGACAAAAGGCCGTTTTTAAAAAACGGCCCATAAATATCTTTGATTATTCTAATCCTTTTCTTCTTTACCCGTCTGCTCTACAACTTTTTTTACAAATTTCCCCTGGGTATCAAAAAGTGCATCAAATTTATCCTTACCGTTTTTAAGCTCGGCTTCGTAAGTTGTTATATTTTCCGAATCTATTATTTTTGAGGCTTCAGAAATTTTATAGCCTTTAAAGTTTGTTGCACAATAATCGGTGATTGCTTCTGATAATTGAGATACCGGTATTTCAACTTCGGTTTCCTTCATATTTCCGGAAGCATCGATAACAACAGAGGTTTCTTCGCCATTTATTTTAAATCCGGCTTCATAGTCAGCATTTTCCTTTCCCCATTCCGCATTATTCACTGTGGAATAAAGTGATTTAAACTTTGAAAGAACAGCCTGCGGGACATCAGATTCTTTTAATTTCTGAGCATTTACACATCCTGCAATTATAATAATTGCGATAAATAAATAAATTGATTTCATAATTCCGTTTTTTTAAAATTTTATTGTATAAAACTACTACCTGATTTTGTTTAAATTCTGAAGTTTGGTTAAAGATTTATTTTTACTGAAAGATTTAAAACTCTTCCTTCAACGGGGCCCCAGATATCTTTAAAAATTGGTGATTTTGTAGTCCCGGTATAAAGTGATTCATGTTTTGACTGCCTGTAATCACCGATATTTTCGCAATTTAACACTATACTGCCAAAGTTGAATTTACGTTCAATCATTCCGGCAAAAAACCAGTAATCAGGAACTTTTATATTGTTATAAATGTATTGATTTGCATTATAGGCAGCTTCAACGCCCATGCGCCAGGAATCTTCTATTTCAAAAGCGAGTGTAAAAGCCAGTTTATCTTTAGGGTTAAAAGGCATATTGAAATTTATACCGGTAGCTTCCTGTTTTGCTTCGGTATGATTATATCCCACATAAAATTCCCATGTTTTCCACCCAAACCTTATATAAGTATCACTACCGGTACTATTGACCATATATACAGCATTGGAAATAACCTTATTCCCTGATGTATCAACACCAAGTATTGTGGGATTTGTTATGTTGGTATAATAAAAGGCCTGGTTAACCTGAACAGATAGTTTTTCAAACAAAATAAAATGATAATTTATGTCCATGTTAACTCCCTGTGAAAGCTCCGGCTTAACTGTGTTACTTACCGGTTCCAGCATGGCAAAATCTTCAGGCTGACTAGTAGTAAAGAGATTAGGGGTTTTATACCCGGTTCCATAATGCAAACGTACAGAAAGTTTCTCTCCGGGTTTATAAAAAATGCCTATTCGGGGTAACACAAACCATTTATACCGGGTATGGAAATCTGCCCTGACACCTGCTTCCAAAGATATTTTCTTAAAAAGCTGCCAGTCCTCCTGCGAAAAAATCCCTATTGTCCGGTAATTGTAATTATTAAAAAAAACACTGTCTCCCTGTTCCTTAACAAATGATTCTGTAATTATGTTTATGCCGGAAACCAGGGTGTGTTTATCGCTTTTAAATAAGTGACTGATTTCAGAATAAGAAGAAATTTGTTTCCCCGAAAAATTAAAACTATTATAATATAATGACCGGTCAAAATAACTTCCGGTGGATTTAATATTCAATGAGTTTTCCTTGTTTATATCATAAGAAACATGGCCATCAGCAGTGCCGCGCAAAACTTTTTCCCAGAACAAAAAAGTATGTACACTGTCTTCTTTGTGTTGTATTGCGAACATATCGCCCCCTTTGCGATAATCTGAGGTTACCGTCAGTCCTAAGTCGGCATTTACTTTTTTGCTGACATAAAAGAACCATCGTGGATGAACTATAACATTATTCTGTTTTGGAATTTCTGCAAAACCATCTTTATTTATATCAAAGGCTTTCTTAATATTACTTCCGACAAATAAGGTAAAGCCAACTGATTTACCTTTCAAACTCAGAAAAGCATTTACATCGCTTTCGTTAAGAGAAGTCTGATTCAACAGAAGAGTCAGGTTTGCAGAATCAGAAGGTGTTTTGGAAATAAAATTAATTAATCCGCCCACTGCGCCTCCGCCATATAATGTTGATGCTGATCCTTTAATTATTTCGACCTGTTTTAAATCGAGAGGAGGAATTGAGAGGACACCAAGACTGCCTGAAAAGCCTTCATACAAAGGCAACCCATCACGTAAAAGCTGGGTATATTTATAATCGAGTCCCTGCATTCTGACAGCATCGTTGCCATTTACCGGATTTGTTTTTTGTATTGTTATAATTGAAAGATCGCCTAAAATACTTCCAATTCCTCCCGGCACAATGGATGATTCTTCATCCATTTCATCTTTGCCCAGCACTTCCACTTTCATGGGAAGATCTTCGATTCTGGAATTTGTTCGCGTTGAAGAAACAACTATTTCATCCAGATCCGTACTCACGGGAGACAAATAAATTAATATTGGAGTATTCTCTTCTGATAAAGGGAAATTTATTATTCTTTCTACTTCTTTATAACCAATATAACTTATTACAAAAGTTGTTTTCCCATTAGGAATATTTTTTATTTCTGCCTCACCATTAAAATCTGTGGAAACTCCCTTTGTTGAGTTCTTTATTAAAATTGAAACACCAAATAATTTTTCATGTGAAACAGAATCCTGTATTGATATTTTAAAAGTATTCTGACCTAATGAACTCAGATTAACAACGATTACTAATATTAGTGAAAAAAGAAGTCTCATTTTTTCGATTTTTCGGAACATTAAAAAGTAATGGTAATTAAATGCCATTCATTCAATAAAGTATATGCTACAGACCAATTATAGTGATCAGAAATCTTCTTTACAATAGATAATCCCAATCCCAGCGAATCTGAAGAATTTCCAGCCTTTTTAAATCGGTTAAAATATTCTGAAGGATTTCCCGAAAGTAAATTTCCAGTATTGGAAACTATGCATTGTTTCTCTGTCATTTCAATTTTAATCTGACCATTTTTAACATTATGCCTTATAGAATTTATAATTAAATTAGAAAACATTGTCTCTATAAGAAAAGAATTAATTTTTATTGTTTTCTTACAATTTATTATTATTTCTGTTTTAATATTTTTCTTTTTAATAATATCATCACAAACAGCGAGGTATTTATGAATAATTTCAGAAAGCTCAACTTCCTCTTTGTCGGCAAACTGATTATTATCAATCTTAGTCAATAACAATAAACTTTGATTTAATTTTGAAAGACGCTTTGCTGACTCATATATCACCTGAATATCTGAAAACTGTTGTTCTGTTAAAGCCTCCGATTGAATTAATATTTCAAGTCGGTTGTTAATAATAGAAAGCGGTGTCTGAATTTCGTGGGATGCATTTTCTGTAAACTCTTTCATGTTTTTAAAATCGTCCAGCAGTTTCTGGTTCATTGTTTCAAGGACAGAGTTTAATTCGTGAAATTCTTTAATATTCGTCTTTTCTAATGTTAAATCATTGCATTTCTGAATATCGTATGATTTCAATTGATGCAGGGTCTGATTAAAAGGTTTCCATAATTTCCGGCTCAGCCAGAGATTTAAAAGATATAATGTAACCATAAACAGTGCAAATAACAGAGCAATAGAAATGGCAATTCCTTCCATAATATCATCCGATTCAATTAACGATTTCCGGATGGTTACTTCATATAATTTATCGTCACTTTTTACCGGAAAAACAATTTGCCGGAAACCAAGGTACTCACCTTCAATTTCATCGTATAAAACAGTATCCGAAAGGCTCTCATTCACAATTTCTCCCGACTGAACCTGTTTTATTTTAAAACGATTTCCGTAATAAATAATTAATGCTTCAAAACCTGTATCTTTTTTTAATGTATTTTCTATGTTGTTTTTTTCGTTATAAAGATTTTCAGTTAATTCATCATTAATAATAGATCTTATTTCATAAAATAAAACAAAACCGCCTATCAGAAAAACAAGGACAGAGAATCCAATATAGTATTTACCCGTTTTTGCAAATAAAGAGGTCATTCTGTTACAAATTTATAACCCATGGCATAAACATTCCTGATCGATTCAAAATTGCTATGCTCTGAGATCTTTTTTCTGAGATTCTTTATATGAGTATAAATAAAATCGTACGAATCGGCTGAATCTATATTATCTCCCCATAACCGCTCTGCAATAGCTTCTTTGGTAATAACTCTGTTTTGATTTGCAACAAAGAACAAAAGAATTTCATACTCTTTAAGGGTAAGATTCAGCTGAACGTCATTTACAAAAACCGTTTTATTTTCTGTGTTTATCTTTAAATCATTAGCATGTATTTCGTTGTTTCCTTCAAAGTTTTTTCTTCTTATCAGTGCTTTTATTCTTGCATTCAATTCCGAAAGGTGAAAAGGCTTGGTTAAATAATCATCCGCTCCGAAATTTAATCCGTTGATTTTATCGTCTAAAGAATTTTTGGCAGAAATAATAATTATTCCGGCTTTAGATTTTGCTTTTTTAAGCTGTTTAATAATATCAAGTCCATTTCCATATGGAAGTGTAATATCAACCAATACACAATCGTAATCATACACCGAAGCCTTATCAGATGCTTTAATAAAATCACTGGCAGACTCAATAAGATATCCTTCCATTTCAAGATATTTCTTCATTGAATCGAGAAGTTCTGTTTCGTCTTCTATGATGAGTATTTTCATTAATCAAAAATAACACATAAAACTGAAGTAATTTTGAAGTAATTAATTATTGAATCCGGCAGGCCGAATAACCTGCCTTTCTTATTAATTCAATAACTTCTTCCTCAGAGATGTTTTCTGCAGTTATATTAAGTTTTCCCCATTGGTCGTGTTCCACGTCCCATGAACGAATCCGTGAATCTGATTTAAGTATTTCACCCACGCGGGTTAAGCAACCGTTGCAGCGCATATTGGTTTTAAATTTCATCATTTCCATTGTTATATATTTTAAATTTTCACATATCTTAATCTAAGGCTATTTGTTACAACAGATACGGAACTCAATGCCATGGCAGCACCTGCAATCATCGGATCGAGCATATAACCCCAAACCGGATATAGAATTCCTGCGGCAACAGGGATCCCAATAACATTATATACAAATGCCCAGAATAGATTTTGTTTAACCGCATTCATTGTAAAGTGCGAAAGCATTATTGCCTGAACCACTTTTTTCGGATCCGAATGAACCAATGTAATATCGGCAACATCAATGGCAATGTCAGAACCCTTTCCCATAGCGATACTTACATCAGCTTCGGCTAACGCAGGTGAATCATTTACTCCATCACCCACCATAGCGGTAATCTCTCCTGATACCTTTAACTGTTTAATATAATCTGCCTTTTGTGATGGAAGTAAACCTGCTGCTACCATTTCAATCCCTGCTCTTTTTGCCATCAACATTGCAGCTTCTTTGTTATCACCGGTTAATAACACTGTTTTTATTCCTTTCTCTTTCAATAAGGAGATTATCTCTGCTGTATTCTGTTTTAACGTGTCGGTAAGTCCGGCCACGCCCATAACAACTGAACCTGAACCAAAGTAAACAAGAGTGCATCCATCCTTCTTTAAACGATCAGCATTCTCTTTTACAATTTCTGAAATACTCAACCCGTGAAACTCCATAAATGCCGATGATCCGGCGAAAACTTTTGAACTACCTTCCAAAGCAGACGTTCCTTCGCCGGGGTAATTCTGAAAATCTGTAATCTTAATTCCGGAAAAACCATTCTCCTTCAAAAATGCAACCAATGCTTTTGCTAAAGGATGTTCAGATTTTGACTCAAGGGAGAAAAATGCATTTTTAAATTCATTGGTTACTTTATTACTATCCCAGAATATTTCTTTTACATGAATTTTACCTTCGGTAATCGTTCCCGTTTTGTCGAATGCAACAACAGATATTTTCTGGGCTTTCTCAAGGCATTTTGCATCGCGGATTAAAATTCCGTTTTGTGCTCCTTTACCAACTCCAACCATAATAGCCGTTGGTGTTGCTAATCCAAGTGCACATGGACAGGCAATTACCAACACCGTGACCATAGAAATTACAGCATGTGAAAAATGTTCCATTCCACCAATGGAAATCCATAGTATAAAACATGATACTGCAATAACCATCACAACAGGCACAAAAATACCGGCAATTTTATCTGCAAGATGTTGTACGGGCGCTTTTGACCCCTGAGCTTGTTTTACAGATTTTATTATTTGTCCCAGTACCGTCTCGCTTCCCACAGAAGTGGCTTCAAAAACAAAGGAACCATTCTGGTTAAGCGTGCCGGCAAATACTTTATCGTCTATTTGTTTATGTACCGGTACCGGCTCACCGGTAATTGTACTTTCATCAATGAATGAATCTCCAGAAATTATCTTTCCATCCAATGGAACTTTTTCACCCGGCTTAACTCTGAAACACATTTTCACTTTAGCTACCCTCAGGTCAATAATGGTTTCCTCATTTCCATTCACAAGGGTAACAGTTTTAGGCTGCAGACCCATTAAACTTTTAAGAGCTGTGGTTGTTTTCGATCTTGAACGGGCTTCGAGCAAACGACCTGTAAGAATAAAACTGATTATGATAGCAGCCGACTCAAAGTATGTATGAGGCATCATTCCGTTTTTAACCATCCATTCAGGGAAAATTGTTATAAACACACTGAATAAAAACGAAAAACCTGTACTTAAGGCCACCAGTGTATCCATATTTGCCCTGCCATGTCTGGCTTGCTGAAAAGCTACCTTAAAAAAGGTCTGACCAAAAACAACAAGCACAGCAAGTGTAAGTGCCATCATTATCCAGTTCAAATATTCATTGGGATGAAAAAACATGGACGTGATAAAAACCGGAACTGAAAAAATAAAAGAACCTAAAACATTTCTTTGCAATTTATTAATTTCTTCCATCTGAAGCTTTTCAACATCGTTATTTTCATCACTATCAAGAATCAGATCGTAACCGAAAGAACGAACTGCATTTTGCAATTCAGTTTCATTTGTAAGATTTTTATCGTATTCTACAAGAACTGTCCGGGAGGCAAAATTAACTGAAGCCCGGTTCACACCATGTACTGTTCCTAAAGAAGATTCTACCGTTGCAGCGCAGGCAGCACAGGCCATACCTGAAACCGGAAATTCTGCCTGTATATTTTGAAGGACTTCAATCATTCGTATACATATTTCATACAAATGTAAGTATTAACCCCCTGCTATTCATCCCTATTTTCAGGGGTCCCATAAAAAATACCGGAATTTCCGGTATTTTTAATATTTTTTTAGAAATAGTACCTTCAGTTTTTTCCTGCCTAGCAGTTATTTTTTCTTCTTAATCACTTGTACCTTAGGCAAATTCTCAAGATGGAATTTGATTTCCAGCTTTTTCGGTTCTATCAGGCAAATAACATGTTCTTTTATTTTCTTTCCTTCTGACTGGATTTCAATTTTATATATATCCGGATTTATAGCCTCCAGATAAAATTTGCCATTTCTGCCGGTTTTAAAAGTTTCCTTTTGCAATCCATTAATGCTGCTTAGGTGAATTGTCGCATGTGCAACAGGTTTACCATTTTTTTCCAGTACGGTACCTGCTAAATGAGCAACAGCCCTTTCGAGAACTACTGTTAACCCTGCAATAGCAGCAAATTTATCATGCAATGCCTTATGAATCGGCTTCCTGGTTTTCTGGCCGTGAATACGGTCTACTAATATTTCCAGGGGAATGCGGAAGATTTTGGGTAATTTCGTATCGTACCTGAAACCAAACTCGAAAATGACAGGTTTGCTTTCATCTTTTTTCAGGGTAAACAAAAAGCCTTTGGTTTTTTTATCAATGTCAATCAATTTTATTTTTTCTTCCCTGTTTCCCCGGCCATAAGTTAACCAGTTCATCTTTATTACCCTGAGATGTTTTTTATAATCAAAAGGAAAAGCAACAAGGAACTGGTGTGTTTCTTTAAAAGGGTTCTGGATAAAATACATATGTCTTGTAATACCCCTGAAACGGTTACCAGGCAATTTTCGCAGATCCGAACCCTCTGGTGCCGGCGGGTCACCGCTTACGTCAGTATTTCTTTGTGCCTCAAAATCATTTACGGTTACATCCCAGGCTTCGTCAATCAGGGTATCCTCCAGTTGCGCTTCTGCCCTTATACATTCGTGGGTAACCCCCATATAGAAGGGAGTATCCCATTCGTATCTGTCAAAAACATCGGAAGCAGTGTCAATATTGGTTTTCTGAACCGGTTTCAGTATCCCGCCGACAGGCATATGATTTGATTCATGCAGTTTGTTATTCATATACCCAAGACCTGAACGAAATAACTCTATAAAAATAGCATAACTACGAACAGGATGCGTTCCAATATTTCGTACTTTTACATTGATAATGTTATTGAATGGACTTGATGCGGAAAGATCATCCGGGACATAAAGATCGCTATCGGCTTTTGCCGGATGATTGGGATGGTGAAGAAAAATATCCGGACTTTCCCACCAATAGGGCGCTCCATCACGAATCATGAAATCAGGACATCCCAGGTATTTATAGGCATCTCCCACATTAATGTTTCCATAAGTCAGGTCACTGCTCTTTATTTTAGCATATTCGACAGCCCCGTTTAAAGTAATTTGCAATTTCGCACAACCCGGATCCAGTTCATCAGCAAATTTTCCCGTAATCAGTACTTCATTTTGCCGCAAACCGGCAACCAGTGATTTAGTAAATGTGCTTCCATTTATATCATCACCCAAACTGGCTCCCCCGGTTCCGCAGGAATATGAAAAACTGTAATTATTAAGCATACCTATACCTGATGACCCGCCTGTCATGGTTCCGCTAAAATCAAAGGCTGAATTCTGATCGACTATAACATTGAACTGGCATTGTCCAAGATAGGACGGATTTGTGTTAACCATAAAGACATAAGGAGTCTGGAAAAGAGTTGACAGCTGATCAATATCTGCTGTTTCTGCTCCTTTAATCACCATTTTTGCGGTTGCACCGCTGTCAGTGCTCTCGCCTGTAAAATAAGCAACAACAGTAAGGTTTGCTGCTCCTGGATTTATTATATATTTTAAAGGATCGCCACCGGGATCAGGTTCTTTATATGTAGCAATCAGGCTTTCTGCAAAGGAGATAAAGTCACTCTCAAACTCTGCCCTTGTAGACACTGTCAACATATGCGTAGGGTTCAGTCCCGGAAAAGTACCGCTAAAAGCATTTGCACCCTGCACGATATAAATATTGCTTGCCGGGTAATTATAGTAATCAATAAGGGTCTGGTAAAAGTTCTCCAGGTCTATCCTGTACCTGTCACTGAGTATCCCGGAGGAAGTCCCTGCAAAAAGAAATGCATACTTATCTTCACGAAGTTTTGTTGTTGGCATAATTATATGTTGTTAAAGTTAATGTTTTATTTTCATAACAGGCATATACCAGCTTCTTACCTGTTGTTCTTTAAAATAAAAATTAATAAGAAGGATACCATTTTGTACCATCGTATGTAAAGGTTATTGCTTTGGAAATGGCAGCATTTGTAGTTACTGCAATATTTCCGGCAGTTCCCGTTGTAAATGCGGCATCCGGTATTATGGTAATACTTCCGGTAAAACCCGCGTATGGGAGGTTTATTGTTGTAATAGCCGTTGTTCCCGTTACATGAAATATCATCCCTGTCGGGGTAATTGTTGCAGCACTTGCAACAGCGGCTCCTACCGTTTTGGCAAAATAACCATTAATTTTAACAAATCTGGTAACAAAGTCGCCGGTTATAAGAGGTAATGTTGCATTCGAATTATTAATATACAACTTGTCGTTACCGGCTTCGCTATAACCCGCCTGATAACCGATGAAAACGTTACGGCTACCGGAGGCAAGCATACCGGATTGAGTACCTATACAGGTATTGTTTTGTCCGGCCGGAATGCTTAAGCCAGCCGACTGTCCAATGTAGATATTGCCTGTACCTGTAGAATTACCGGCCCCGCTATTATAACCGATGAAAATATTATTTGTTCCGGTAGTATTATTGATACCTGCCTGGCTTCCCATAAACATGTTAAAAGTTCCGGAGGTATTTTTCTTACCTGACCGGTATCCAAGAAACATATTGTTATTCCCTGCAAGGTTTGCATACCCGCTGCTATCGCCTATAAAAACATTATATGCGCCTGTACTATTTGTCCCGGATTCGTTTCCTATAAAAACATCATAACTTGCCGTACTGTTTAACCCGGCCTGATGGCCCAGAAACACATTGCTGCGACCGCTAATATTAGCATACCCTGAGTAATAACCGATATAGTTATTGTAGATACCGTTACTTCCGGTAACAACGTTATTATGCCCGGCCAAATTACCAATGAAAGAATTATACTGCGTTAAGTGCAAATAACTGTCATTCGAAGATCCTATATTTTCGACACCAAAGCCTGCTATTGTATCGCCGGTATATATTCTTGTACTATCCGGCCTAACACTTAAATAATTATTTGTTACAGCTTTTGCATTATTCCTGCCGCTTACGGCAAAACCTCCCCTGTTTGAAGGAGTAGCTGCGTCAGTAATAAAAAAGTGAACGCTGTCTTCGTACACAACCATAATTTGTTGTCCAAGTTTATTCTTGATTTCAAAAAGAGGTTCGTTAGCGGGCGCTGTAGCACTTCCTTTTATTACAACCCTGCCTAAAGGATTTGAAGTGCCAATACCTAAACGTTTGTTTGCATTATCCCATACCATGGCTGCTGTATCGCCTGCAAATACACCATTATTATTATACTGAACCGTTTTGTTTAATCCGCCCGGGGTTCCGGTATTTAAATCCGTACTACTGACAGTAAAATTAGGATATGTACCACTGATCGTTGTTGCACCACCCTGTGTTAAGGTTACAGTCTGATCGGGAGCAGTGTTTGTTATAGTGGTTCCGGTTATATTTATCCCGGTTCCTGCCGTATAGGTCGTATTATTATCTGCTGCCAAAGCCCAACTGGTTCCATTGTATTTTAATATCTGATTTATTGCAGGGGCTGTGCTGGAAATCGCTTTTCCCTGTAACTGGCTGGCATTCCATAAGGCTGTTGTGGTCTGTGCATCAAAGGTTGTTCCGGTAAGCGTCATCCCGGTACCGGCGGTATAAGTTGTGTTATTATCGGTACTGCTGATGGTAAAATTAGGATATGTGCCACTGATTGTTGTTGCTCCGCCCTGATTTAAGGTTACCGTTTGATCAGGTGAAGTATTAGTAATAGTTGTTCCTGTCACATTTATTCCGGTTCCGGCTGTATAGGTTGTATTCGCGTCTGTTGCAGGCGCCCAGTTTACACCATTGTATTTCAATACCTGCCCATTGGTTGCTGACATAGAATTCAGTTTGACGGCTGTAACGTTCCCATCGGCTATTTTGGTTGTAGTTACTGCATTGTTTGCTATGGTTAATGCTGTTGAGCCTGTTACATCGCCGGTATGCGTTGCATTGGGACTGGTATTGGTAATGGTGGTTCCGGTTACATCAATTCCGGTTCCGGCTGTATAGGTTGTATTATTATCTGTACTGCTGATAGTAAAATTCGGATACGTACCGGAAATTGTTGTAGCACCGCCCTGGGTCAGGGTTACGGTCTGGTCAGGGGCGGTATTTGAAACAGTTGTCCCGGTTATATCGATTCCGCTCCCTGCTGTATAAGGAACGGTTCCGCCGGTAGAAGTAATGGTATAATTCGGATACGTACCGGTTACCGAAGTTGACCCTGCTCCTGTTAAATTAACGGCCTGGTCGGGCTGGGTATTTTCAATGGTAAAATCCGGATATGTACCGGTTACCTGGACACCTGGTCCTGACGTAATATTTACTACCTGGTCGGGGGATGTATTTGTAATTACAGTTCCGGTAATATCTATTCCATTTCCGGCAGAATAAGTTTGTCCGGCATTACCTGCGGTTTCGGCATAAAGAGCATAGGGAACGCTCAATAACTGTGTTGTTCCCATATCAAGATAACTTGTTCCACCGGTCGGGTCGGCTTCTACTTTTATGTAATGGGATGCGCTTCCCCAGTTAACGGAAACAAAGGTGCCTGTTACAGGGATTCCATTTCCTATTGTCAGGGTTACTATTCCAAATGCGTTAGTACTGGCTGTATGTGTTTCTATATATTCAACCGTTCCGGTTATTGAGCCGGAAATTATGCTTACCTGAAAATTTACGGGTTGATTTACAAGCGCAGTACCAGAGGCATCGCGAACCACGGCCTGATATTGAAACAAATTTGGTGTTTGTGCAAAGAGTAATGCACGTAACATCGTAAAACAAATTGTTAAATAAAAATAAGTTTTCATAGTTATGTTTTTTTGATAAATCTATAATATTTTTTTTAATTTAAAAAATGATGTTGTCCAAAACAAACCAGAAATCGTATAACATAACTAAAGAGAATCAGAAGATTAAGACGAATCAGAAATCGCATTGTTCGCGGAAAAGGCATCAAATTATATATAAAAAACATCTCAAACAACAAATTTCATTTTTTTGATTTTATGTTTAATAACATAGAAAAACGAACATTATTTTTTATATGATTTTTAGTTAAGTTATTCAGATCATTAATTGTTTTGTATTAACAAATAACAATTATTTATATTACGTTTACTAATACCGATGTGATTTATATTTTAATCCAATAAATATAAATGTATATAAGTATAAATCAACCGGCATAAACCAAAGCAGAAATTATAATTCGTCCGGTCTGGACTCTTATAAATTTCACTTTGGTATAAAATATCATACCTGAGTTTTAACGTTTAAATATATTCCATCATTAACATAATAATTATCAGGTATGCCAAAAACAAACGGGTTCAATTGAATTCGGAGTCCAGAACAGCCTTGGGTAATAAGATTCATGGTTCATCATCTACGAAGATGTCCATATACTATGCAATTACAATTCCGGAACTTCTACGAAGTTCATTTTAAAGAATTATAGTACCCATTGTGAAAATCCGGCAAGGTCGTTCGTTTTGCAATTTCTGGTTACAAACAAAAAAGCCGGATACACCGGCTTTTAATTACCTGGGAGAAGTTATCAGTTTTTTCATCAGTAAAGTATTTCCGGCATGAATTACAAGGTAACAGGAACCTTTTACGACCGGGTTGGGTTTCATGGTAAATTCATGTTCACCGGGTAATAATTCACCGGCATCAAGCGTCTGCACTTTTCTACCCATCACATCGAACAATTCCACACTTACATTATTAGCCCGGATCAGTTGTAATTTAACATTGAGAATGGAAGAAAACGGATTGGGAAAAACTTCAACAGTAACGCCTTCATTTGGTATAACCGAAATATAACTTGCCGTATCGATATAAATTCCTCCCCCTGATGTCGAATCAACTAAAAAGTTCAGGTTTGGTAAAGTATCGTTGGCTGTTACTGTAATGTTCAGATACGTTGAAAGCATAGAAAATCCGGGAATATCAACCAAAAGTTTATATCCCGACCCGGCAACAAGGCCCGTAAATGTATACTTGCCGGATGAATCTGTATGCGCACTCTGAACCGGTATATCATTCGGTTCCTGTTCTATCAAAATTTCCGCACCGGGTACAGGTTCTCCAGTCGCTTCTGTGGATTTTGTCCCTGTCAGCATAATTACAGTTCCTGATATTGTTCCGTTCCCTGTTGTATCAGGAGACATTTCATACATGTTTAATACGATATTTGTTGAGTCGTTACATGTTAAAACGATAGGTGCTGCATTCAGCCACTGGAATGTATTATCGTAATAGCTATCCAATAAATTGGGATAAGATGCCGGATTTGTAAGTACTGTTTTAACATAATAAACGCCCGGCAATAAACCTGGAAACTCCCACACGGATGCTGAATTTGTGGTTACAGCAATAGTATCCATCACAGACGCGCCTGTATTTGAAGGCGTAAATAAATAAATTTCAGCTTCGTTCGGGGGCAGAGCTGTTCCCCCGGAATAAACATTGGTACCGGTCAGAACAGGCAGCTGACCCGTTTGAAATAAATCAAAAGATAAAATATCTTCACACGCATGGGCATCCGTTATGGTAGCATAATATATTCCCTGTACCAGGTTTGATATACTACTGGTTCCGGTATAAGGCGGTGCATCCCAAACAACAGAATATGGGAAAGTTCCCCCGTTTATACTGTCAATGCTGGCATACCCGTCATCCCCGACACAGGTGGGATCAAGCCAGGAAGAATAAATATTCAAAGGCAAAGGCTCGGTAACAGAAAAATATGGTGTAGCAGTCTTACAATAATTCTGGTCTTTTACAATAACATGATAATTAATTCCCGGCTGAAGCCAGTTAATGGTATCGTAACTATCCCAGTAAATGCTGTCTATTGAATAGTAGTAAGGCGGAACACCACCGCTGGCAAAAACGCCAACATAACCATCATTCAATGCATTACACGAAACATTGGTTACCGGAAAGCTGTCAATAACTAACTGGGGAGGCGAAGTAATATTAAATGTTTCTGTTAAAGTACATCCGTTTAAATCGGTAACCGTTACGCTATAAGCGCCATTCGGTTTCAAATCAGCAAATGGATCGATACTTCCATTGTTCCAGATAAAACTATAGTAGGGGTATACCTGGTCGGGATTTCCGCCGCTAACATTTGTATATACAGAGCCGGAAGAATCGCCATAACATAGATTATTATATTGAGACGGAACGTCCGTTATCTGGGTCGGTTCTATAACGGTAAAATAATTAAAGCCATTACATCCGGCAGGTGTAGTTACGCTCAGCCAGTAATCACCCGGAGCCAGGTTCTGGGGATAGGGCGGATTAAAAGAAGTGGAACCTGTTGACCAGTAACAGGAAGCTACGGGGGTATTATTCGACACACTTGTTACAATCCCGTTGTTTTGCCCGTAACAGGTAACATCTGACCATGCAACTGTTGGCACCGGGCCGTCGGAGGTATTCAGTACAATATGCTTAATTCCAAAACAACCAATGGAATCTGTAACGGTAACATAGTATAAACCGGAAGCAAGGCCTGCTAAATAATCTGTAGTTGCGCTGTTATTCCAGAGATAACTATATACCGGGGATGCTCCCCCGGCAGGTGTACCCCCATAAACAGAGAGCTGAATAGAGCCGGAAGTAGTAAAACAAAGAGGTTGATTCACTGTTTCACTAATTATTATTTCAGAAGGGCTATTTATGTATAGCATTGTTGAAGAAACACATCCGACAGAATCTGTTACCTGGGGATAATAACTGTTTGCCACTAACCCTGTAACATGGGGACTATTCTGACCATTAGGCCAGTTATACGTATAAGGAGGCACGCCCCCGGAAGCAGTTGTCCAGGCCTCGCCATTATTATAGCCGAAGCAGGTTGCATTTTTAAAAGAATCCACTGCGAATGTAAGCATTGGCCATTCAGCAATAGTAACGGAACCGGTAGCAACACAACCGGTAGAGTCCGTAACCGTTACAGAATATGTTCCCGGACATACCTCAGATAACTGTGGTAAATTGGAAAGATTTGACCATTGATAGGTATAAGGAGGCACTCCATTAGCATTTACCGAGGCCCAGCCTGCACAAATGCCATAACAAAGGGGTCCGTTCTGATCGATAGTAAGTGAACATTGTGCTTCTGCTAAAGTATTGCAGAATACAATTATTGTCAGAAATAAAAAAAATCGTTTCATATAATCAATTATTTATTTTCTATGAGGACTTCAAGATTAGACAAATGGTTGTTTATTTACAACCGGATTTTACTGACACTTATATAAAAATATTTACATTAGCATACCGTTTCTAAAAAAACCGGAAACCCGGCTTTTTAATTATCTGGGCGAAGCTATTAACTTTTTTATCAGTAAAGTATTCCCGGCATGAATAACAAGGTAACAGGCTCCTTTCAGGTTTGAGTCCGGCTTCAACGAAAATTCGTGTTCACCGGCTAAAAGGTTACCTGCATCCAAAGCCTGCGCCTTCCGGCCCATAACATCGAACAATTCAATACTGATATTTCTTGCCTGGTTAAGATAAAACTTAACATTAACAAATGAAGTAAACGGATTAGGATAAACTTCAACCGAAACACCCTCATTCGGTATAAATGAGATAACTGTTGCTGTATCGATAAAAATACCTCCACCTGATGTTGAATCAACCAGAAAATTCATATTTGGAATAGAATCATTTGAAGAAATGGTAATATTCTGATAGGTTGAAAGTAATGGATAGCCAGGAATATCAACTAACAGATGATACCCGGTACCAGGCTCCAGGCCTGAAAACGAATATCTGCCCAGTGTATCAGTCAATGCACACTGAACAGGGATATCGTTTGGTTCCTGTTCTATCAGGATTTCGGCTCCCGGGACAGGTTCGCCTGTTGCTTCTGTGGATTTTGTCCCTGTCAGCAGGATTACAGTTCCAGAAATGGCGCCATTACCAGTTGTTACCGGGTTCATTTCATACATATTAAATATAATATTTGCCGTATCGTTACATGATAAAACAATAGGAACCGCATTCTGCCACTGGAAAGTACTGTCGTAATAACTGTTCAGTAAATTGGGATAGGATGCCGGGTTAATGAGAACCGCCTGAAGATAATAACTGCCTGGCATTAATCCGTTGAATTGCCATATCGATGCAGAATTCATTGTCCAGGCAACGGTATCCATCACTGCCGCACCTGTATTTGATGGTTTAAACAAATATATTTCCGCTTCGTCCGGGGGCAGGTAAGTTCCGCCGGCATATACATTAACACCACTGAGAACAGGGGGGGTAGAAGTCTGAATCAATTCAAAACCCAGATTATTTTCACAGCCATTAGCATCAGTAATAGTAGTATTATAGAGCCCCTGGCCTAATCCGGTCAGATCAAGTCCCGTATATGCTATATTATCCCATACGGCAGTATATGGAAGCATTCCTCCGGTTGTTATAATATTTATACTACCGTCATTATTAACACAGGTAGGATCTGTTTGTGAAAAAGAAATAATGATTGAATCGGGCTGAGAAAATATCGTATCAATAACAGGAATGCTACATCCAAAATAATCCTGGCAATAAAAAAGAAATGGATTATTAGGAGGCAACCAGCTAAATACGCCTACTGTGTCATATATTTCACCGCCCATAGAATACCTGTATGGCGGAGACCCTCCTGACAGGTAAAAAGCTATTGATGCATCGTTCATTCCATAGCACGAAACATTATGTACTATAAAACTATCAAGTAAAAGCGGCGGCGGACTTGTTAAGGTAAATGTTTCCAGGAAGGGGCAATTATTGGCATCGGTAACGGTTACAGAATAAGTTCCATCGTGTAAACCCGTATTATATTCTGACGTACAACCATTACTCCAGACATAATTATAAGGAGGCCCTGTCTGGTTTGGTGTGCCTCCTGAAATATACAAATTAATATAGCCGGTTGAATCTCCGAAGCATGAAGAACTACTATGCCCGGGCGAGTCTGAAAGGCTACCGGGGTTAGTTATTGTAACCATAGCATAGCCGGGACAGGTAGAAGGAAAGTTCACATCCTGAACCGTTACATAATAAACACCTGGTCCAAGGTTAGTTAAAACAGGAGTACTTCCACCATTCGACCAGATATAAGTATATGGCGCAGTTCCTCCGACAGGTGTTATACCTACGTTTCCGTTACTCATTCCATTACACGTAACATTATTCACGCTATCAACCTGGGGATAAAACGACTGATCATTTAATATATAATCTTTGAAAGCTGAACATCCCAAAGAATCTGTTACCGTAACTGTATATATTCCCGGAGCTAAAAAACTAACATAAGACACTGTGGGACCATGGCTCCATAAATAATTATATGGATTTGATCCGGAATATGGCGTTCCTCCGGTCATCGACAAACTAATAGAACCTACTGCATTTAAACAATATGTAGGATTAATTATTTCATAAAAAGTAATCTGAGGCGGTGAACTTATAGAAACAAAAGCATTCGTCCAGCAACCATTGGAATCTGTAACATTAGGATAATAATAACCTTCACTTAAACCTGTTTTATGTGTAATATTTTCTCCTCCACCCCAGTCGTATGTATAGGGTGGTGTTCCGCCCGATGCAGTAATCCAGGCTTCGCCATTATTTCCGCCATAGCAGGTTACATTTTTCACAGAATCATTTATTAAATTAAAAACCGGTGGCGAATAAATAGTAACCGAATCTGTCATAACACATCCTGCTGAATCGGTAACGGTTACATAGTAAGTACCTGCAGACAGCCCATAAATACCCGGTCCGTTGAAACTATTCGACCATTGATAACTAAATGGCGGTACTCCGCTGGTAATGTTAACCGTTGCTGTTCCGTCATAATTATACCAACAGAGTATATCTGTATGGCTAATACTCATCGTACATTGAGAAAATGCAGAAAAAGTAAATGTCAGAAAAACTATAATTACCAGTAGAATTTGTTTCATAGTATTTGATTTAATTACATTTAATATGACTTCAAATTTAAGTAAATGGTTGTCTAATTGCAATAAAAAATGAGGATGTATTAATAAATAAAATGTTTTAATCTTCGGGAATGTTCCGAAAAGCTCAATCTTTACCGATTTAGCCAAATTATTCCTAAACTGTTAAAATTTCACCTGTTAAAAAGTCATTTACTCCCATGCCGAACAATGCAAAATCGAACCTTACCGGGTCTTTTGGATCTATGGTTTTTAATATTCCTGTTAATTCAATAACAGCTTTCCAGTCGTTTTGCTTTCTTGTGAGCAAACCCAGTTTGCGTGCCACATTCCCCACATGTACATCGAGGGGGATCATCAGGGCCGAAGGAGGAATTTCTTTCCATATTCCGAAATCCACTCCATTATTGTCATTCCTGACCATCCAGCGCAGAAACATGTTCAGGCGTTTTGCCGCCGATCCTTTTGATACGTCAGAAACATGTTTACCGGTTCTTTTCATTTTAATGTTACTCATAAAGACCTTTCTGAAATGAATAAGTGCCGATTCAATGCTGTTTTCTTTTTTATATCCCCGGTTAAAAACATTTTCAAGACCACCCTTTTCTGTGTAAATCATTTTCAACGAATACAGAAAACCGCTTAAATCGTCGCCGTTAAAAGTCCGGTGGACAAAATCCGATAATTTAAGAATTTCTTTTTCGCCTGCATTAAGTATAAACTGCCCGGGCGAATTTTCCATCCTGTTCATTAATCGTTTTGAATTATTGATGATGCTGGTTCGGTTACCCCACGCAATAGCAGAGGCAAGAAATGCAGCTATCTCTATGTCTTCCTTCTTATTAAACCGGCGGGGAACCTGTACAGGGTCTGTTAAAATGAATTCCGGACGATTATAAAACCCGGCCTTTTCAAATAATAATTCAACTACCCGGTCAGAAATTTTAGACAAAACTTTTTATTATTTTTTTGGGTTTCCGGAAGACAAAAATAAAGAAACATTCTGTTGTATGACATTTCATTTTTTAAAATTAACAGGAAATATCATCTTTGCATAAAATTAAACCGGATGAGCCTTATAACCCCAAACGAACTTAAAATTGCCATTTCGAAAACTTTTGGTAAAAGCGGATTTACCAAATTACTGTACCAGGCAATGCAGGTTAAAAGGATTAACCGTTTTTACGAGCAACACGAAAACGACTCATCGGAAGAATTTATTGAAGCTGTAACAAATAGGTTAAATTTAAAGTTTGAAATCAGCAGGGAAGAGCTTAAAAAAATTCCTTCCGAAGGCCCTTTTATCACTGTTTCGAATCATCCTTACGGAGGAATTGACGGACTTATCCTGATGAAAATCTTTTCCCAGATCCGCCCCGATTATAAAGTTCTTGCCAGTAATCTCCTGCTGCGGGTAAAGCCATTGCAACAGTTTATGCTTCCCATTAACCCGCTTGAACAGGACAAACGGGAACATACCCTGAAAGGAATCAAACATGCTTTTATTCATCTGCAACAGGGACACCCGCTGGGACTTTTCCCCTCCGGAGAGGTTTCGACTTACCGGCGCGATACAAAGGCTATTTCGGACGAGGAATGGCAGTATTCCATTTTAAAGTTTATTAAAAAAACCAGGGTTCCTGTTGTTCCTATACATTTTCACGGAAAAAACCGTTCGAACCTGAATCTCATCAGCATATTCTATCCCTGGCTTAAACCCAACCAGCTTCCCCAGGAACTTTTTAACCGCAGAAACAGGGCTATTTATATCAGGGTCGGAAACCCTATCCCGGTTAAAGATCTCGATCATTTTGAAAATATTTCCCAATTGGGAAGATTCCTGCGGGTTAAAACCTATGCGCTGGGAAGTACTCTTGATGTAAAAAAGTTTTACCGGAATCAGATTATCCGCCAGGAAGAACCTGAAAAAATTGTTGAATCAATAGGTAATGAAAAACTGCTGGAAGACCTGTCGGATATTTCAAAAGAACATTTCCTGTTTAAGCTGAACAACTACAGCGTATATTGTGTTCCTTCCTTTGAAATCCCGAATATTCTGAACGAGATAGGCCGTTTACGCGAAATCACGTTCAGGAATGTAGGCGAAGGAACGAATAAAAGCATCGACCTCGACGAATACGATTTATATTATTTCCATCTTTTTATCTGGGATAACGAAAAAAACCAGGTTGTAGGCGCTTACCGGGTGGGAAAAGGAAAAGAAATTATCAACCAGTACGGGAAAAAAGGATTTTACCTTCACAGTCTTTTTAAGATTGACGATGGTATGCTTCCGATACTGGGCGAATCGCTGGAACTGGGACGTTCGTTTATCTGCCAGGAATACCAGCAAAAGCCGGTACCCCTGTTTTTATTATGGAAAGGGATCCTGTATTTTCTCCTGAAGCATAAAGAATACCGTTACCTGATAGGGCCGGTCAGCATAAGTAACCAGTTCAGTAAAATATCAAAAGCACTGATTACCGAATTTATCAAGTCGAACCATTACAACCATGAACTGGCGAAACTGATACAACCCAGGACTCAATTTGTTGCCAATTTTCCGGAAGTGGATACTGAAATAATTCTTGAATCGACACATAACGACATAAATAAATTCGATAAGCTGATTGAAGAGATTGAACCGGCCAATTTCAAACTCCCTGTTTTGTTAAAAAAATACATAAAGCTGAATGCAAAAATTATCGGTTTTAACATCGATCCGAAATTTAACGATGCGCTGGACGGTTTAATTCTTCTCGATCTTTTTAACGTTCCCCTTGAGACCATTAAATCACTCTCCAAAGAACTGGAGGACACTAATATACTGGAACGCTTTTACAACAACGACCCCGAACTGATGAAAAATATTCCCACATTATCCAAACCTTAACCCCTGTTTTTTTCGTAGAAATAATTTTTGCATGGGAATATTATTACTTATACATGGAATTATTTTAGGTTTCAGCGCTTCGGTTCCGTTAGGTCCTATGGGACTGATATGCATCCAGAAAACCCTGAACCGGGGGCGTTTTGCCGGGCTTGTTTCCGGGGCAGGAGCTGCCGCCGCCGATACGTTTTACGCCATTATTGCGGCTTTTGGAATCAGTTTTATTACCGATTTTATACAGCGCGAACAATTTACATTGAGAATTATTGGCAGTATAATATTAATTTTATTAGGTTTTAAAATATTTTTAACAAATCCAGCCATACAAATAAGAAAACAAAGAGGTAAAAAAAATAACCTGATCGGTGATTTTATTTCCATTTTTTTACTTACTCTTTCCAACCCTATTACCGTATTTTTCTTTGGGGCAGTATTTGCCAGTACCGGGATTTTAAAAAGTGAAAATACTTTCCTGGAGTTATGCGAACTGGTTGCCGGGGTATTTTTAGGTGGAATGTTATGGTGGTTTATTCTAACGACTGTAGTTAATGTCTTTCGTAAAAAATTCAGGCTGAAACGCCTCTGGTGGATAAACAAAATTACAGGCGCTGTTATTGTTATTTTCGGAATTGTGGCCCTTGTGGGAACTATATTTTTTAAGATATAGTGCATCTGTAATACTTTACCCGAAATCCTAAGAGCCAAATTTCAAATTCCAATTTACGCATCCCAAAATTCATAACACAGTACCCATAAATCCTTAATCTTAATCCGACAGCTACCGGATTCCAATTCCTAAATCAAAAGTTGTTTTTACCCTTCAAAAACAGGGCAGTTACAACTCATCAATGGGAAATAATAAACGGAGAAATGTTGTTTTTACCCTTCTAAATAAGAGCAGTTACAACTACAATTGGAAAAAGGATGGATTTGCAGATGTTGTTTTTACCCTTCTAAAT
>JBBIRU010000055.1:0-31463 GCA_037441645.1 Bacteroidota bacterium | reverse complement strand
TGGTTGCCATACAACCGGAAACATCTGTTCCGGTAACATAATATGTAGTAGTAGAAAGAGGTGTTGCAGTTACCGAAGCGCCGGTAGTTGAAGATAAGCCTGTAGCCGGCGACCATACATATGTGGAGGCATTATTGGCATTCAGCGTAGATGATGCGCCCGGGCATACGGATGACGGGGTAGCGGTAGCTGTTATCACTAACTGGGGTGGCTGGGTAACTACGGCTGTTTGAGTTGTTGTACAACTATTGGCATCGGTTACTGTTACATTGTATGTGCCGGCAATTAAATTAAGGGCTGTTGAGTCGGTCTGGCCATTATCCCAGATTACGGTATATGGTGGTGTTCCTCCTGTGGTGGATACGGAGGCTGTTCCGTTATTATAACCATAACAGGTGGGTGCTACAAATGTGGTGGTTGAGCTTAAGGCGGAAGGCTGGGTAATTGTACAAGAAGAGGTAGAAGTACAGTTATTTCCATCAGTAACTGTTACAGAATATGTGCCTGCTGAAAGACCACTTATGATAGCAGTACCTTGACCTAAGGGTGGGTTTGGAAACCATGTAATAATATATGGAGCAACACCACCATTGGGTGTCATAGTAGCAGATCCGTCGCTTCCGCCAAAACAGGAAACAGGTGTAGTTGTGATAGTATTTCCGCATGTCGGGCAGAACACAGTTAAAGTATCTATCAACATTGGACCACAAGCCGGGTTTATTTGGGCACGAACAGTGTATGTTCCATTAGTTAATCCCGGAACGGTATTAGTTAAACTGGAACTATTGAGAGTTTGACTAACAATGTTTCCGCCTGAATCATACCAGATATAATTAGTGACCGGAGTTGAAAGGCTTGTTTGAATTGTTACAGTTGCAGTACCTGTTTGCGCGCCTGTACAGATAACTGTATCAGAAATAGAATTGTTTATACATGCTGAACTTAAAGTGGCATTAAAAACTCCAATGTTATTATACCCGGAAACATATAAATAATTAGTATTCCTGTCGTATTTAATATCAAATACACTTTGGTTGCCTGCCCATCCTAATGGCATATTTCCAACCTGGGTAAAAGCTGCTCCATTAAATGAATACATTAAGATATTACTATTTGGGCCTCCAACATACACATTATTACAATCATCGACAGCAATACCACCCTGATACAACGGAGTGTACCATGTTCCTGAAAACCCTACAGAAGTTGCAGCTATCTGTGCTCCCGAAGCTTTGTTATATGCTGCTAAACCTCCACCATCATAATAAAATAAATAATTATCATTTACATCCAAGCCGTTAAAGGCATTGGAACCGGGACCAAAACAGGAAAAAAGCGGAGTATGAGTGGAACATTCGTTAAATCCCCACATTCCATGAGGAACCTGCCAGACATTTCCATTAAAAGTTGTATTAATTCTTGAAATCAGATGATCCATATATCCTGCTGCGTAAGCATAAACTACAAATAGGTTACCTTGATCATCTACAGCCTGACAGGAAATATCCTGATCTGTAGGAGTCAGACCTGTAAAGTTTGCTATACTTACCGTTCCTGATAAAGGATTTATTAAACCACCTGTTAAATTAGAATTTGTTCCGCCTCCTACGCCAATGATTCTATTAAAGTTACAATCAAAAGCCATATCCCACATTTCGCGAAAACTTCCGTTTTGCTGAGAGATAAAACCATCAGGAATCCCTGTGGCATCAATTCTATAAGCCTGTGCTCCACTACCATTGTATCCTTCTGAAATATATATTTTATTTGCAAGCCTGTCAACCATAAAATTTCCTTCATACATATAAGATGTTGTAACGGTATGTGTCCAAAGTAAAGCGCCAGATGGAGAGAATTGACTTACATAAAGGACTGATGCAGTATAAGCTCTTGTATAAACATATAAATTATTGTTAAAATCATAATCAACATCATATCCATAATCATCCCCGGAAATATTAATTCCAGAAATCCATGGGTCAATAATTATTTTTTTATTATTTTCTGTATCAGAAACATAGAAATTAATAATGTCATTTTTCAAAATGAATGACGACAGAACTTCTTTGGAGTCATCAGAGAAAAAACTTCTGGGATTATGTTCTACCAGGTTATGCAATGGAGTTTGAATTATTATATTTCCATTGTTATCTGGAAATATCTGGTTAATATCTCCATAATATTTAAGTTGAATATCCGAAACATTTGCTCCTGGATTTAGAATAATGTTATATTTTATGCCTGTACTGTCCTTTGGTATGGTATATTCTATATCTATATTCGGATATATATTTTTATAAATAATTTTTTTAAATCCATTACTCTTTTCATTTGAGTTTCTAAAAGTATAATAATTTGAATATTTTCCGGCAGGCTCAATAGTTACATCGCTATTTGCATTTACCCATTCAGCATTAATATAATACGATTTTGTCTCCAGGTTCTCATATTCTTCTTTTTCATTTTCTTCACTAAATATTTTACCTACCCTGGAAAGTAGATTCTTTTTCACAAACAAAGTATCCATTTTAATTATCAGACCTTTATTGGTGAAATAATATTTTTCATTATTCCCAATAAAAGCATATAAAACTTTATTTCCATTAATATCAGTAAATTGTCCTTTGTTTTCTATGATCGATTTCAGGGCATTTGGCCTTACACTCCAAACAGTTCTTATGTCATTATTTTTTTGTGAAAAACCAGTATTTACAATCAAACACAAAAAAATAAAGAAGATTTGCCGAGAATAAAATTTTTTAATATTCATATCCAGAATTTTTTTAACATTTTATAGACGGTAAAAAAAATAATTAGTTGCTATTTTAATACAATAATAATGAATAAATCTAAAATATTTAGGGTTATTCGTTAATAACTTCAAAAGTGTATAAAAAATAACTTTAGAACTTAAACCTTTCTATTCCGGACAGGCTTTTTATAATGCCTGGTAAGTATAGGAAATTCATTAAATACATTATTTTTGCACCAGATATGAATTCGTTAAAAGGAACAAATAATTCTAAAACAAGTATTGTATTCTCCCGCTGGAGCAGGAAAAGCTGGGCTGTATTCTGTTCTCTTGGCAGGGAAGTTAAGATTGCAGTATTAAAGCTTATAGTGGCTGACGGATTTATAAAAAAGAATAAGGTAAGAATTAATGTTCCTGAAATAATTCAAAATGAAGACAAATATTCGGATGATACTTTCTGCGATTTTAAACTAAATCCGGTAACCCCTTTAACTCTTCTTCTAAACCTGATACAGCTACAAAAAAATAATGTTTGTGGTAGTCAGTACAATTCAATTTCAGAATATTTAATTTTCCATAACAAATCACATCCTTTTCTTTTCGGAAAGGATTTTTTATTTTACAATTTAAAGTATAGTTATTGTCAGTCTGAGCGGAGTCGAAGACTGAATAACAGTCATTAATTTATAGGAAAATGCATAAGAGTCAAATCGAAAATATAAAAAATAGGATAATCCGAGATGGTGAAATTACTTTCCCAGAAGCTGTTGAATTAAGTAGAACTGTGGAAATTGATTTTCTCTGTCAGGCAGCAAATGAAATACGCCGGCATTTTACAGGCGATTTTATGGATTTGTGCTCCATTGCCAATGCCCGTTCAGGGAGATGTCCCGAGAATTGTAAATGGTGTTCCCAATCGGCTTTTCATAAAACCGATATTGAAATTTATGATCTCATTGATAAAGAGGAAGCTCTTAAGCAAGCCCGTAACAATTATAAAAAAGGAGTTCATAAATTTTCGCTGGTTACCAGCGGGAAAACGGTTTCTGATGCTACTCTTGATAAATTGCTTGAGATATATCGCGATATAAAAAAGGAAATCGACATACATTTATGTGCTTCCATGGGGCTGCTAAACAAACCACAATTGCAAAAACTGAAAGATGCCGGAATTGTTCATTATCACTGTAATCTCGAAACGGCTCCTTCTTTTTTCTCTAATTTATGTACTACACATACAATAGAAGAGAAGCTTGCAACTATTCAATTAGCAAAAGAAGCCGGACTTGAAATCTGTTCGGGTGGAATTGTGGGAATGGGCGAGAGCATGGAACAACGGATTGAGCTTGCTTTTGAATTGAGAAAAATCGGGACAAAATCAATTCCTCTGAATTTTTTAAATCCGATAAAAGGAACAGCATTGGAAAATGCAATACCACTGACAGATGATGAGGTGATGGTAACCATTGCCTTGTTCAGATTTATTAATCCTGAGGCACAGATTCGTTTTGCTGGCGGACGAAATATGATATCCCACCTGGAAGAAAAGGCACTGAATTCAGGTATTAATGCAGCGCTTGTAGGTGATTTGTTAACAACAGTAGGAAAGAATATTGACGAAGACCTTAAGAGCTTCAGAAGTATGGGTTTTAATACTGATAAAAGATGACCCGGGAAGAAATTAACAAAGTTCTGGAAATCGACAGGACTCATATCTGGCATCCCTATACTTCCATGACCGATCCCTTGCCTGTTTTTCTGGTTAAATCGGCCGGTGGCGTGTGGATTGAACTGATGACCGGGCAGAAACTGATTGATGGAATGTCATCGTGGTGGGCTGCCGTACATGGGTATAATCATCCTGTATTAAACAAAGCTTTGAAAAAGCAAACGGAGAGCATGTCGCATGTGATGTTTGGAGGGCTTACACATCAACCTGCAGTTGAGTTGACAAAGAAATTGTTGAGTATAGTTCCAGAATCTCTGACAAAAATATTTTATTGCGATTCCGGTTCTGTGTCGGTTGAAGTAGCAATGAAAATGGCATTGCAATATGCACATTCAAGTGGAAGTATTACAAAAAAACATTTTGCAACTATTCGTTCAGGGTATCATGGTGATACATGGAATGCTATGTCGGTTTGTGACCCTGAAACCGGTATGCATCATATTTTTCAGGGGTCATTACCGGTGCAATATTTTGTTCCCCAACCCAAAACAAGATTTCATGAAGAGTGGAAACCAGAAGATATAGTTCCATTAAGAAAACTTTTTGAAGAAAAGGAAAGTGAAATAGCAGCACTTATTCTCGAACCTATAGTTCAGGGAGCTGGGGGAATGTGGTTTTATCATCCTCAATATTTAGTGGAAGCGAGGATACTTTGTGATAAATATAACATATTGCTTATTTTCGATGAAATAGCCACAGGTTTTGGCAGAACAGGGAAGATGTTTGCCTGTGAGTATGCGCACGTAATGCCGGATATTCTGTGCATAGGCAAAGCGATTACAGGGGGAACCATAAGTTTTGCTGCTACTTTAACAACGAATAAAGTGGCTGAGATGATTTCTTCCGGAGAGCCCGGAGTTTTTATGCATGGTCCGACCTATATGGGAAATCCGTTAGCATGTGCTGTTTCTATTGCTTCGATCGATTTACTTTTAAGCACAGATTGGGAATACAAAGTGAAAAACATGGAGTTGAGAATGAAAGAATGGCTGGAACCTGCTAGAAATATAAGTTCGGTTGAAGATGTAAGAGTTTTGGGTGGAATAGGCGTTGTTCAGATGAAAAATGTGGTGGATGTTGGTAAAGTACAGGGAGAATTTGTTCAACGAAATGTGTGGGTGAGACCCTTCGGAAAGCTTGTATATATAATGCCTCCTTATGTGATTGAAGAAAATGAATTGAAAATACTTTGTGAAGCAATTGTTGATGTTGCAGGAATGGTGAAGTGAAAAAGAATGAAAATGTATAATAGATATAATGTAGAGCTTGAGAAGCTGAAAGAAAACAATTGCCTTCGTTTTTTAAGGGATACTCATTCCGAAGGGAAGTGTATTCTGTTTGACGGCAAAAAGTATATTAATTTTTCTTCGAATGATTACCTGGGAATTTCATCTGATACAAATTTATGGAATGAATTCCTTGAAGAATTACCTGAAGAATATTTGGGCGGAGCATGTTCTTCCCGTTTACTTACCGGTAATTCGACTTATTATACACAACTGGAAAACTTTCTTGCCGATCTGTATAAAAGAGAAGCTGTCATGGTTTTTAATAGCGGGTATCATGCCAATGTTGGTATTTTACCCACACTGGTAACTGAAAAAGATATTATTATTTCCGATAAACTTGTTCATGCAAGTATTATTGATGGAATAAGGCTTTCACCTGCAAAAAGTATTCGCTTCCGTCATAACGACTTGCAACATCTTGAAGAAATTCTTGAAAAAGAAAAAAATAATCATGAAAGTGTATTTATTGTTACTGAATCTGTTTTTAGTATGGATGGTGACCTGGCAGAGATTGAAAAATTAATTGAATTGAAAAAAAAATATTCTGCCTTTCTCTATCTCGACGAAGCACATGCTATAGGTGTTTTGGGTGACAGGGGACTGGGTTTAAGCGAAGAAAAGAATATGATTTCTGAAGTTGATTTTATAGTTGGAACTCTCGGAAAAGCAATAGCATCGCAGGGGGCATTTGTGGTTTGCAATAAGTTGATAAAAGAATACCTGGTAAATAAAATGCGCTCAGTGATTTTTACTACAGCCTTGCCTCCCATTTCACTTCTTTGGACAAAAAAGGCTCTGCAAAAAGCACTTTTTATGCAACAGGAACGTGAGTATTTGCGAAAACTGGGTCAGTACTTCAGGGAGAAACTTCAGGAAACAGGAATGAAAACCGGGGGAAAAAGCCAGATAGTGCCTGTTATTATAGGTGAAAATGCCGGATGTGTAAAAGTTGCAAATAAACTCAGGGATCAGGGTTATTTTCTTTTACCTGTCAGACCACCTACGGTTCCTCATGGTACTGCAAGATTAAGATTTTCCTTAACAGTCCAAATGAATATGCAGGAAATTGATAACATAATGGAAGTTCTGAAAAGTAAATGAAAAGCAAAACTATATTTATTACTGCCATTGATACATCTGTCGGTAAAACTTATTATACCGGGTTGCTGGCTAAGTATTTAAAATCACAAGGGATAAATGTTATTACCCAGAAGTTTGTTCAAACCGGATGTGATGGGATTTCAGATGATATAATTGAACATAGAAGATTAATGGGCGAATCATTGAATGAATTTGATAAGGACGGTACTACCTGTCCTTATGTTTTTAAATATCCGGCTTCGCCCCACCTTGCTGCTGAACTGGAAGGCAAAATTATTGATACAGAAATCATATTTAATTCAACAAAAAAACTGGAAGAAAGCTTTGATTTAGTTTTATTGGAAGGTGCAGGAGGATTAATGGTTCCTATAAATGAAAATACAACAATTCTCGATTATATAGAAGAAAAAAGATATCCTTTGATACTTGTAACAAATGCCAAATTAGGTAGTATTAATCATACTTTATTAAGTATTGAAACAATAAGATACAGGAATATGAAATTATTGGCACTTGCCTTTAATTATTTTAATTCTGAAAGTGAACTTATTCTTGAGAATTCAAAGAAGCTGTTCAGAAATTATATGAAAGTAAACTTTCCTTCTTCTTTGTTTATTGAATTTAAGGGCGAAATAGTCGAAGATGAAAATCAATTATTAAAAACCGTTTTATAGAAAACAGCAGACAAATTATAATCTGTCGCAGAGTCGAAGCGTGTTAAGTCTTCGATTTCCCCTTCGACCCTTCTGTTTTACTCAGGGCTCTTGTGACATAAAACGTCTTTTTGAGAATATTTAAGACTTTACACTATAATACTTGACATGAATTTGTTTAATTTCGCACAAACGATTTACAACTTCATTCATGTCGATTAGTGTAAAAGGGATAACCAAATTATACGGGCAGCAAAAAGCGCTCGACAATGTTTCATTCGAAATTTCCAACGGTGAAATATTTGGTTTTTTAGGTCCGAATGGTGCCGGAAAATCTACGATGATGAAAATAATAACAGGTTTTATTCCACCAAGCGAAGGAGAAGTTCTTGTTAATGGTCTCGATATTGTTGAAAAAGGAATTGAAGTAAGAAAACAGATTGGTTACCTGCCCGAAAACAATCCTCTTTACCTGGACATGTATGTAAAGGAATACCTGACCTTTGTTGCACGTTTATATAAGCTTGAAAAGAAAGAAGTAAAGACCAGGGTCGAAGAAATTATTCAGAAGACCGGCCTGGGGCCTGAACAAAAAAAGAAAATAGGAACTTTGTCGAAAGGATATCGTCAGAGGGTAGGGCTTGCGCAGGCGCTGATTCACGATCCCTCTGTTTTAATTCTTGATGAGCCTACCTCCGGCCTGGATCCAAACCAGATTGTTGAAATAAGAAGCCTGATTGCAGAAATGGGAAAACATAAAACAGTACTTCTTTCGACACATATTATGCAGGAAGTGGAAGCTATCTGTAACAGGATTATTATAATTAATAATGGAAGAATTGTAGCTGATAATAATAAAGAAGAACTTCACAGACAATCTTTTTCAAGTAGTCATCAGACAGTTATTGTAGAATTTAATGTTTCTGTTTCGAGAGATGATCTGCAGAAAATAAAAGGAGTTGGTAAAGTTCAGGGTTTAAAACAAAACAACTGGCTTGTCGAAAGCGCTGTGCCTGAAGATATTCGCCCCGAAATTTTTGCCTTTGCTGTGAAGAGGAACCTTACTGTTCTTTCCATGCAGCAAAAGGAATCGTCGCTCGAGCAGGTTTTTCATGAACTCACAAAATAGTGTTAATATCCTCCTGTCAGTAGATTTTTTGGAGATTCGTTTTTTGTTTTCCAAAATTTTATTTCATACCTTTACTTAACAATTTATTAGTGTAAGAAAATTGATTGTTCGTCATGAAAATTGTCAGTTTTGTAACTTTGTTATTGTGGCTGCCCTGTTTTTTAGAAGCCCAGATATATTCGCCACAGATTGATTCTGTTATGATGCGTGATGGAAAGAAACTGGCAGCTGATGTATACATTGTTTCTGGCGGAAATCCAAAACCTACTATCCTGATTCAAACCCCATACAACCGCTTATACTATAGATGGGGTTTACCCATAGGTGTGGGCAGTAACCTGAATTCGTACGGCTATAACTTTGTTATAGCCGACTGGCGGGGATTTTATGGAAGCGTAGGCGCTATAGTTGCAACTCCAAACAGGGGAGAGGACGGTTATGATCTGATAGAATGGATTGCCCAGCAAACATGGTCGGATGGAAAAGTCGGGACATGGGGGCCATCAGCCCTGGGTAAAGTTCAGTATCAAACAGCAAAAGAAGATCCTCCTCATCTTACCTGTTGTGTGCCTTTAGTTGCAGGATCCCAGTTTGATTACAGCGAATATTATCCCGGTGGCGTGTATCGCACAGAGTATGTTCAGCAATTAGATGGGCTTGGCTATAGGCTTTCCCCGTTTATATTGGCGAATCCCTTCTATAGTATTACCTGGCAATATTTAGAAACAACAAATTATTACCCTTCAACGATGAAAGTGCCCTGCTTTATGATTGGGGGCTGGTATGATCATAACGTAGAATTAATGCTTGAATTATTTTCGGGAATCAGGCAATTGTCACCGGCAAATGTGAAAGACAAGCATAAGCTTCTGATGGGGCCATGGGCCCATGGCGGGTTTGGTATGGCACAGGTGGGAACGTGTACCCAGGGAGAACTTACATTTAATGAAGCCTGCGGATGGAGTGATTCCCTGGCCATGCGTTTCTTTGATTTTTATTTAAAGAATCAGGCTAATGGTTGGGATAATGAACCTGTAATAAAATATTTTCAGATTGGTGAAAACGTTTGGAACTCAACGTTAATATGGCCTCTCAACGGATTAACAAATCAGAAATTTTATTTTCAGAATGGAGGATTATTGAATGGAAGCGCTCCTGTTACTTCGAATAGTTCTTCTACATTTATTTATAATCCTGCAGATCCTTCACCTACTCATGGAGGGCCTACTCTCAGGCAGGATCAGTTGCAGGGGCCTTACGATCAGTCGGGAGTGGTAGAAAGCCGCAATGATATATCTGTTTTTACAAGCCAGGTATTAACATCTCCGGTTCAGGTTGCAGGCTCACCTGTTGTCCGGCTATTTGTTAAAAGCGACAGAAAAGATACCGACTTTGCAATACGGTTTTGTGATGTATATCCCGACGGCCGTTCCATGCTGATTTCCGACGGAATTCAGAGAATGAGATTCAGAAATGGTTTTACTGTTGCCGATACCGCTTCCATGAATCCTTTGCAGATTTATCAGGTTGATATTGCACTGCCGAATACGGCTTATACATTTTTAACAGGTCATGCCATAAGAGTTGATATTACTTCATCCAACTATCCCCGTTTCGATAATAATTTAAATAACGGTTTGCAGATGTATACTGCCGGCGATACTTTAATTGCATCGAACAGGGTTTATCATGAAACAGGGCACGAATCCTATATTCAATTGCCTGTAACGGCAGGAAATTATGTGAGCGATATAAAGAATGATAAACCTTTTTTTATTTATCCCGACCCTGCCAGTACTTATATACAAATGAGATGGGATATGCCATTCAGCGAATCTGAAGTGATCATATTAAATTCTCTGGGGCAAACAATAAAGCAGATGATAGTACAACAAAATGAGGTAATAGATATTACCCACTTAAAAGCAGGTTTATACCTGGTAAAATACAGATTTGATAAAAATGAGTATTCCGTTTCGAAATTTATTGTTTTTAGTTTTTAATGACAAATTATTTTACACATAAACTTTCTCAATACAGGATTATTTTAATTTCTGTTCTTATTTATTTATGTGGTGTTATATTTTATTGTTTGTGGACATATAATATACAGAAGAAAGAAATTATTGCCCAGGTTGATCAGAAGTTGACACAGGCTGCCCGAAGTATCGATTATTTAATTCCGATGGGTTATCACGACAGGGCTATCGGACCTGATTCTATCTCGAAAATAGAATATCTTGAAGTCATGGAGTTGTTAAATAAATCAGCCGAAAATACAGGAGTTATTTATATTTATTCTGTAGCAAGATGTAATAATAAAATCTACTTTACATCCTCCAATGCTACCAATCAGGAGATGTTGACCGGTGAAAATTTAACATATTACTGGCAGGCATATTCTGAAGCTGATACTGCTTTTTACAATGCCTTTAACAGGAATTTTGCAATTTATACAGAATATACCGACCGGTGGGGTACCTTTAAAACCATACTTATCCCAAGAACCACACAATTAGGTCATAAATATTTATTGTGTGCCGATATGGAGATTAGCTTTATTAAAAGTGAGTTGAGAGAGGGAATCTGGACAACTTTATTGAAACTGTTATATCTTCTGATCATTGTTCTTCCGTTTATTTATGCTCTCTTCGTTAATTACCGGAGATACTCAAGCGATCTTGAAGAAAAAGTAATACAACGTACGGAGATGTTAGAGGCAGAAATGTTACGAAGAAGAAAATCGGAGGAGATTTTAATACAATCGGAAGAAAAGTTCTCTGTTGCTTTTCAACGAATGCCCGTACCCATGTTTATTATGGATATAACCGGAATCATAATTGAAGTAAACAAGTCGTTTCAGGAAGTAACAGGGTTAACACAGAACAAGGCAAAAGGACATTATATTTTATCGATACCTTTTTTTGAGAGCGCATCTGATTTTGAACTTATCAAAAATACTGTAGAGAAGCAGGGGTCAGTGATAAATCATAAAATGAAATACAGGAACAAAACAATCATTAACAATTGTTCATATTCTGCGGAGCTGATCCAGCTAAATGACACACCCCATATTTTATCTATTGTTTTTGATATATCAGAAAGAACAAAATATGAAAATGAATTAAGAATTGCCAAAGAAAAAGCAGAAGAGAGCGACCGGTTAAAATCCAACTTCCTGGCAAATATGAGTCATGAGGTAAGGACTCCGCTTAATGCAGTAATCGGATTTTCCGAACTTCTAAGAGAAGAAAATCTGAAACCACAGCAGAGGAATGAATATATAGACATTGTTACGGCGAATAGCCGCAACCTGTTAGAGCTAATTAACGATATCATTGATATTTCCAAAATTGAAGCAGGCCAGTTAAAGATATCTGAAACAGACTGTAATATAAATATATTGATGAATCAGTTGTTTAAGTGGATAGAAAAGGAAAGAATAGAAAAAGGGAAGTCAGACTTAAAAATAATTTTATCATTATCCTTACCCGAAGATAAAGCATTTTTAATAACCGATGAAATAAGAGTAAGGCAGGTACTTGTGAATTTACTTACCAACGCTCTTAAATTTACAACAAAGGGCAGTATCGATTTCGGATACAATGTGGGTGATAATGAGCTGCAATTCTTTGTTAAAGATAGCGGGATAGGAATACCTAAGCAAAGTTTATTTTCAATTTTTGAGCGATTTAAACAAGCCGATGAAGGAGCTTCCCGAAAATATGGCGGAACTGGTCTTGGACTCGCCATTTCAAAAGCTATTACCGAACTTCTTGGTGGAACTATCTGGGTTGATTCGCAACCGGGTTTGGGATCTACATTTTATTTTACAATTCCCTATAAGCCCGTGGCACAAAAAGAAATAAAAAAAGAATGGTCAGAAATAATACAGGAAAGCAAGATTAGTTTTTCAGGTTGTACTGCGTTAATCGTTGAAGATGATGATTCAAGTTATTTTTATTTAAAAACGATATTAGAAAAGTCAGGTGCAAATGTTATTCATGCACATGAAGGGAAAAGCGCCCTGGAGATTTATAATGCTCATCCGGAAATCTCTTTTGTGCTAATGGATCTTCATTTGCCTGGTATGACAGGTTGCGAGATTGCCAGTAAAATAAGAAAAATAAATACTGAAATTCCCTTGATTGCACAAACGGCAGATGCTTTGGTAGAAACACGAAAACATGCACTTTCATGTGGGTTTAATGAATATTTGACGAAACCTCTGAACCGTGAAATCCTTTTTGAAATAATAAATAGGTACCTGCTTAAAAAGAATGAGTAAAATAGGGAGTAATTACCTTTGCCAGCATAGAGGACGTTAATGTACGGGCATCTATTATAACATGTGCTTTTTTATAAAACAGTGTTCTTTCTTTAATAAGTTCGTCAACCCAGGTTTTTAGTTCTTCGGTTTTTTTTTCCTGTATTTTTGGCCGGATGTTATGAGAATTTATTAATCTTTTACACAGGAGGGTTGACGGAAGCTGAAGATATACGGTAATTCCGGTATTTCTCATGTATTCCATATTATTGTAAAAGCAAGGAGTTCCACCCCCGGTAGCAACTACAATATTTTTATTTGTGTCAATGGAACGAAGAATATCCTGTTCTATTTTTCTGAAACTTTCTTCACCGAATTTTTCAAAATATTCGGGAATGTACATCTTCTCCTGGTTTTCGAAAACAATATCGAGGTCAATGAAATCGTAATTTAAATAACGGGCTAATTGTTTGCCTGAAGTACTTTTGCCACAACCCATGAACCCAATCAGGTAAATTACCATAATTTAAAGGTTCAAAGTCATTTGTTTCGGATTCAATGGTTCATTTCCGGGAGTTTCAAGTTCAGTTATTAAAACTTCTTTGCTTTCAGAATTACTTACTATCGCCGGGGGTATTTCAACAGGTTCTTCTTTGAGAGGTTCCAGCCATTTAAATGCTGCAATTTCGAAGGTGGAAATTCTTTTTCCTCTTGCTTTAAAGCTTTTTATACCGATAAATTCATCGGCATCCAGGGTGTCTAAAGGACGGTTTTTATGACGGCCGCCATATTTAATTTCAAGCCTTGGGTAGCGGTGTGTATTAAATGTTTCGAATTTCGATTCGGGATGCTCGCCGATGACGGATACGAATTTATCGGTTTCTTCTACCTGGAATCGTTTGAGGTAGAAGAACTGTTGTTCACCATCATAAAAAACAACAGTAAATATTTTACCGGGAGCAAACTTTTCAATAAAAATCAAATCTTCTTCAAAATGATTTTCTAAATCATACGAATACAACTTATATAGTCCCGATTGAGTGAGAGTAATAATTCTGTCGTTTCCTGTAAACTCGCCTAACAATTTACCTCTTCCATCGGTATTCAGCCTTTTTACATCTTCGTCAAAATATATCTGGATACCGCCTAAAGTTGAAGTGCCTTGTTCTTTTAGCTGGATCTTGTGAATTTCATTTTTTGTAACAATATTCCCTTGGGAACTTCTGCCTTTTATGGCAAGCTGACTGAAATCCAGTTCGAATACCAGTTTTTTGAGTTTGGGTTTGGGTTTCTGAAACACTTTAACGATTTCGGCTTCCCCGTTACGATTGGCAGTAAACCATAATATTTTACTGTTTTCGGTTCCTTTTGTTATATCATACGTTTTTTCACGGGTAACGCCGGTAATCGCAAAACGTTTCATGTAGGCCGGACCACTCTTGCCGTCTTTATATATAACATTATAAATGGTTCTTTCATCTCCTTTGGAATAGACGGCTATGTGAATTATGTTTTTTCCGAAAAAGGCCTTTTCACTTACCTTTGAAATCTGGTAGGTGCCGTCTTTCAGAAATACAATAACATCATCTATATCTGAACAATCACATACGTATTCATCTTTTTTCAGGCCTGTTCCGAAGAACCCTTCTTCGCGGTTAACATACAGTTTTTCATTTGCCACAACTACTTTCGCCGCCTGAATACTTTCAAAATTACGGAGTTCGGTTTTTCTTTCCTTTCCTTCCCCGAAATTCTTTTTAATTTGTTTGAAATAATTGATAGTAAACGGCACGATGTTTTCAAGGTGATTCTTTACCTCTACTATTTCGTCTTCAATCGCCTGAATATGCTCGTCGGCCTTTTTAATATCGAATTTTGAGATTTTTCTCACAGGTTTTTCTGTGAGTTTTACAATATCCTCACGGGTGATTGCTTTTTTAAGCAGTTTCTTATACGATTTAAAACCTTTATCGATGGCTTCCAGTACCTGTTCCCAGGTATCGGTATCTTTTTCCAGTTCACGGTAAATCTTCTTTTCAAAGAAAATCTTTTCGAGCGAAGAAAAGTGCCAGTCTTCTTCCAGTTCGCTTAGTCGTATTTCGAGTTCTGTCCGTAAAAGTTCAAGAGTGCGCTCGGTGCTTGCTTTTAATATTTCTTTAACACCAATAAAATGCGGCCGGTCATTGGATATTACACAGGCATTGGGCGAAACAGAAACTTCACAGGAAGTAAAAGCATACAGGGCATCTATGGTTTTATCGGACGATGTGCCTGGCGCGAGGTATATAATAATTTCTACATTTTCTGCAGTGTTATCATCAATCTTTTTAATTTTAATTTTTCCTTTTTCATTTGCTTTCAGGATAGAATCTATCAGTTTATCAGTGGTCATCCCAAAAGGAAGATCGTTAATAATAAGAGTTTTGCTGTCTAACTTTTTGATTTTAGCCCTGATTTTTACAGTTCCCCCGCGAATACCGTCGTTGTAACGCGATACATCAGCCATTCCGCCTGTCGGAAAATCGGGATAAAGTTCAAAATTTTCATTTTTAAGAATAGAGATAGAAGCGTCAATTAATTCAATAAAATTATGGGGAAGAATTTTTGAAGCTAATCCCACAGCAATACCTTCAACTCCCTGAGTAAGTAACAACGGGAATTTTACGGGCAATGTAATGGGCTCTTTGTTTCGTCCGTCGTAGGATAACTTCCATTGAGTTGTTTTTGGATTAAAAACTACGGCGTTGGCAAATTTTGATAACCTGGCCTCAATATACCTGGGTGCAGCTGCTGAATCGCCGGTATAAATATTACCCCAGTTTCCCTGGGCATCAATCAGTAAATCTTTCTGTCCCAGCTGAACTAATGCTTCACCTATAGAGGCATCGCCGTGAGGGTGAAACTGCATGGTAAATCCGATAACATTAGCCACTTTATTGTACCGGCCATCGTCCATCCGTTTCATGGAGTGTAAAATACGGCGCTGTACGGGTTTTAAGCCATCGTCGAGGTGAGGAACTGCACGTTCAAGAATAACATAAGAGGCGTAGTCAAGAAACCAGTCCTTATACATGCCCGATAAACGGGTTGTGTGTTCTGTAATATGAGTGGACTCAGTGTGTGACAATTGTTCTTTGGAGGAATCTCCTTCTGGATTGCCTTCCCACTGTGTAATATCGTCGTTAAAGTCTTTGTGATGTGCCATGCTTCTAAATAGTTATTCTTCAATAAAATCAGCTTCTACTTTTAGATTATCAATGATAAAATCCTGTCGTTCGGGAGTATTGCTGCCCATGTAAAATGAAAGTAATTGGGAAAGGTGGTCGTTCTTGCTGAGGCGGACAGGGTCGAGGCGGATTTCCTTTCCGATAAAATTTTTAAATTCATCAGGCGAGATTTCACCTAATCCTTTGAATCTTGTAATTTCCGAATTTGCACCCAGTTTTTTTAAAGCTGCACTCCGCTCGGTTTCGCTATAACAATATAGCGTTTTTTGCTTGTTCCTTACCCTGAACAATGGGGTTTGCAGAATATATAAATGTCCGTGCTTGATGAGGTCGGGGAAAAACTGAAGGAAAAAAGTAATGAGCAGGAGCCGGATATGCATACCGTCAACATCGGCATCAGTAGCGATAACCACATTGTTATATCTGAGTTCGTCGATACCTTCCTCAATATTTAGCGCTGCTTGTAATAGATTAAACTCTTCGTTTTCGTAAACAATTTTTTTAGCTTTCGAAAAGGTGTTTTCGGGTTTCCCTTTCAGGCTAAAAACGGCCTGGGTATTAACATCGCGTGCTTTGGTGATAGAACCACTGGCCGAATCTCCCTCGGTAATAAAAAGGGTTGTTTCGAGTTTCCGTTCGTGATTTGAATTATAATGAGCCCGGCAATCTCTTAGTTTTTTGTTGTGAAGACTCGCTTTTTTAGCAGTTTCACGGGCTTTTTTCTGAATGCCTGAAATGGCTTTACGTTCTTTTTCCGATTCAAGAATCTTTTTAAGAAGCACTTCTGCAGTCGATGGGTTTTTGTGTAAGTAATTGTCCAGAGCTTCTTTAACAAAGTCTACAATAAAATTTCTGATAGTAGGACCGTTGGGAGCAACATCTTTCGACCCCAGTTTGGTTTTGGTTTGTGATTCGAAAACAGGTTCTTCTACTTTTATACTGATGGCCGCAACAAGAGAGGTTCGGATATCGGCAGCATCAAAATCTTTTTTATAGAATTCACGGATAGTTTTAACAATGGCTTCGCGGAATGCCAGGAGGTGAGTTCCTCCCTGAACAGTATGCTGTCCATTAACAAACGAATAATATTCATCGTTGTATCCGTCATCATGAGTCATGGCAATCTCAATATCTTCGCCTTTCAGATGTATGATAGGATAAAGAACTTCGTTGCTCATGTTTTCATTTAACAGGTCGAGCAGGCCATTTTTTGATACAAACTTGGTTCCGTTGAAATTCAAAACAAGTCCGCTATTCAGGAAAACATAATTTTTAATCATGCTTTCAATATAATCGGAGTTGAATTGAAAATGTCCAAAAAGTTCTTCATCAGGAATAAAAGTGATTTCTACCCCGTCTGATTCCTTGGTAGATTTAATAACTTCTTCTTTAAGCAGATTTCCCTGATTATAATAACATATTTTTCCTTGTCCTTCGCGAAACGATTTAATAATAAAGCTCTGAGCCAATGCGTTAACGGCTTTAATCCCAACGCCATTTAATCCCACGGCTTTTTTAAAGACCTTGGAATCATATTTTGCCCCGGTATTCATTTTTGATGAGACATCAATCACTTTACCAAGAGGAATGCCCCGCCCGTAATCGCGAACCCGAACCTCACTTTCCTTTACTGTGAGTTCAATGGCTTTTCCGAAACCCATGGCGAATTCGTCAATAGAATTATCTATTACTTCTTTAACTAACACATAAATACCATCGTCGCGGGTAGACCCATCGCCCAGTTTTCCTATGTACATTCCGGGACGTCTGCGTATGTGCTCGCGCCAGTCAAGGGTTTTAATGCTGTCTTCTGTATAATTTCCAACCATTCCCGTAAATTTTTGCAAAGATAATTGTTCGGCCTGAGATGTAGGAATTTCTTTATTAACAGGGAAATTAACAAGATAAAGGAGATTGGGAATCAGGAAGAGGAAATCTTTACAAATTCCAGAATCAGGAATTCTTTACCTGATGAAAGCGGGTGATTTTTTTTCCCTGAAAATTTAAAATTGTGTTTTTCAAATGTTTTAATGATCTCATATTCATTTATTTCCTTTGAAATGCTGGCAAGCTGTAAGAGTGAAGAGTAATTGGTTTTAGAAACAAATTGATTCTGTTTATTTTTTTGGATTACAACTATTGTTTTTCCCCGTTTTTTGAGGCATTCAGAAATTTTTTTAACAGTTGTTTCAGTATTTACGTACTCAAAAATCAGGGCTGCAAAAACCAGATCGGCCTCTAAAGCAGGAATATTTTCGGTATTGATATCTGCACAAATAAGTTTCAGTTGAGGAATAAGATTTCCAAATCGTTTTTTTGTTATTTCTAAATACTCAGGATTTATGTCAATTCCGTAAACCCTTCTGGTAACCAGGTTATTTACATGCTCCAATCCATTACCGGTACAACAACCTAACAGAACAAATCTTTCAGGTTTATGTAATTCAAGGATGATCCTGGTAATTTCGCTTAAAACCTGTAGTTGCCCAACATTTTTATCGGACATATGTTTCTCATAATCACCGAAAGGAATATTTAGCCAGGGATTATTCAATCTGTTTTTGTATTTAAAATTTTTGTGAAATTTAATGCTTTTGTGATTTAGTGGCAATTTTTAGTAGTGTTTTACGGTTAAAAAATCATAAACCGGTTACATTTCACAAAAAAATAAATCGGTTTGCTTACTTTTGCAAAGAAGCATGGAAAAAAAGAAAAAGAAAAGCAGTTTTTTTAAACGGTTACGCCATAAATACCGTTTGATAATTTACAACGATAATACATTTGAAGAAGTTTTCTGGCTCAGGTTAAACAAATTAAATGTTTTTATTGTCATTGGATTAATGTCATTTGTTTTAATTTTTCTTACCACTATACTTATTGCTTACACTCCTTTACGTGAATTGATTCCGGGATATCCCAGCGGGGAAACGGTTCAGCAGATACGCATGAACAGCCTGATGGTCGATTCCCTGGAAAACGAAATCATCCTTCGTGATTTGTATATGAAGAATCTCAAAGCTCTTATCAATGGTGAAGAACCTGAACAAATTGACAGAAAAACAGTGATTGATTCTTTAAAAAACTATAAAAATATTGATTTAAGACCATCGGCGGAAGATTCTGTATTCAGGCAAAATGTTGAATCGGAAGATGCTTTTAGTCTGAATCTTAATGATAAGAATGCAAAAGCAGAAGTATTTAATTTATTGCATTTTTTCTTTCCTGTAAAAGGAATGGTTACCGATAAATTTAATTTAAAAGTAAAACATTTTGGGATAGATATAGTTACTAAACCCGATGAAATGGTTCTTGCTACTCTGGACGGTACAATAACCTTTTCGGGCTGGACCCTGGAGACAGGATATATGGTTGAGATTCAGCATCCGAATGAAATAATTTCCGCCTATAAGCATTTGTCACATATTTTCAAAACAGCAGGGACAAAGGTTAAGGCCGGAGATGTTATTGGAATTGTTGGAAATACCGGTGAGTTAACTACAGGGCCGCATCTTCATTTTGAACTCTGGTACAAGGGAAATCCCATTGATCCGCAGAAATATATAGTTTTCTGACCTTTATCAAATCCAAATTTCAAATAAATAATTCAAAAAACCGGGAATCAAAAATCGTAAATCCTTAATCCTAAATTTTTCCTAACTTGCGCCCCTCTTAAAAATGAAAAAACGGATAGCGATACTTGGTTCTACAGGTTCTATTGGTACTCAGGCACTGGACGTGATTTCACGTTATCCGGAATTATTTGAAGCCGAAATACTGACAGCTAACACCAATGCAGATTTATTGATTGAGCAGGCACGGAAATGGATTCCTAATATTGTTGTTATAGCTAACGAACAGAAATATAAATACGTTCAGGATTCTCTTTCCGATTTACCTGTAAAGGTTTTTGCCGGGAATAATTCTATTGCTGATGTTGCTGAAAGCGATACTGTAGATGTTGTTTTGGCTGCTATGGTTGGTTTTGCCGGACTTTATCCTGTTCTTCGTGCCATCCGGAAAGGAAAAAAGATTGCCCTGGCGAATAAAGAAACGCTGGTAGTTGCAGGTGCATTAATTAACAAGCTGGCTCAGGAGAAAAAGGTTTCAATAATTCCTGTCGATTCCGAACATTCTGCTATTTTTCAATGTCTTGCCGGGGAATACCAGAACGAAATTGAGAAAATAATTCTGACTGCTTCCGGCGGGCCATTTCGGAAAAAAAGCAGGGAGGAATTAACAACTGTAACATTAAAGGAATCACTGGCACATCCTAACTGGTGCATGGGCCCGAAAATAACCATCGATTCGGCAACCATGATGAACAAGGGACTGGAAGTTATCGAAGCACACTGGCTTTTTGATGTACCTGCAGGTAAAATTGAGGTGATGGTCCATCCTCAATCTATAATACATAGCATGGTTCAATTTGTTGATGGATCAGTAAAAGCCCAGTTGGGAGTTCCCGATATGCGTTTTCCTATTCAATATGCATTTACTTATCCTGACCGGTTGACAAATGATTTTCCCAGGCTGGATTTATTTCAGATTCAGAACCTGGAGTTTGAAAAACCAGATACCCGGAAATTTGAATGTTTATTGTTAGCATATGAATCGCTGGAAAAGGGCGGAAACATGCCTTGTATTTTAAATGCAGCAAATGAGGTTGCTGTTCAGAAGTTTATTAACGAAGAAATCAGTTTTCCTGATATTCCCGCGATTATTTCGGGAACCATGCGGAAAGCATCTTTTATAAAGAATCCTTCACTCGATGATTTATTCAGGTCGGATGAAGAAGTACGTAAAATAGCGAAAAACATAAAGTAAAATGGAAATATTAGTTAAAGCAGCGCAACTTATTCTCAGTCTTTCAATTTTGGTGATGGTTCACGAAATGGGACACTTCTTTTTTGCCCGTTTGTTTAAAACGCGCGTTGAGAAGTTTTATCTTTTCTTTAATCCATGGTTTTCACTTTTTAAAAAGAAAGCAGGAGATACCGAATACGGAATAGGGTGGTTGCCATTAGGTGGTTATGTTAAGATTTCGGGAATGATCGATGAGTCGATGGATAAAGAACAAATGAAACAACCTGCTCAACCTTATGAATTCCGTACAAAAAAAACATGGCAGCGGTTACTTATTATGTTAGGAGGAATTCTTGTAAACGTTGTTTTTGCTTTCCTTGTTTATAGCATGATTCTTTATACCTGGGGCGAGGAATATCTTCCTAATTCTGAAGCTAAATATGGAATTATGGTCACTAATACCGGAACAGAATTAGGTTTGATGAATGGCGATAAAATAGTAAGTGTTGACGGACAACCTGTAGAAAATTTCAGAAAAATAGCCCATGATATTATTGTAAATAAAGCCGAATATGTTGAAGTAGAAAGAAACGGAGAAAAAAAGAAAATATATGTGCCGGATAATATCTGGCCCGATCTGATTCAGGATCCTGGTTTTGTTGAGGTTCGTATACCATTTGTTATTGCTGAATTTCAGAAAGAATCTGCAGGACGCGATGCTGGCATGCTCCTCGGCGATAAAGTGGTGGCATTTAACCACGAGCCTGTTTTCTTTTTTGATGAAGTAAAAGCTGATCTTAACAAATCAAAAAATAAGCAGGCAGTTCTTTCGGTTCTCCGTGGAAAAGATACTCTTGATTTAACGGTAAAGATTCCTGATTCCGGTATGCTGGGAGTAAGACCCGAAGGAGATCTTTCGAAGTTTTTCAAGATGAAGAAAACAGAATATGGTTTTTTTGCCTCATTTCCGGCTGGGGTTGGTAAAACCTTTTCGATGCTGGATAGCTACATAAAACAATTTAAACTTTTATTCTCCCCCGAAACAAAAGCATATGAGAATATGGGTGGTTTTATTAAAATAGGAAGCCTTTTCCCGGGCGCATGGGACTGGTTTGCATTCTGGACAATGACGGCATTTCTTTCTATCATTCTTGCCTTTATGAATCTTTTACCTATTCCGGCTCTCGATGGCGGACATGTACTTTTCCTGTTGTTTGAGATAGTTACCGGCCGCAAGCCCAGCGATAAATTCCTGGAGTATGCCCAGATTGCCGGAATGGTAATTATTTTCGGCTTGCTGATATGGGCTAATGGTAACGATATTATTGGATTATTTAAGTAATGTTATCTCTTTTTATTTAACACCAGTTTTGTATTAAGTATCTTATGGCTTGTTTGTTATTCGAGAATATACATTCCTTTTGAAATATCTTCAAGAATTATTTTTTCTTAAAATTTCAGTTTTTTGTAACATTATGTATTAGACAATAATCTGATTTTTTTGGCTTATATGTAGAAACATATTATTAATTATTCAATATTATAGTTTTCTCAATATTTTCAAAATTTCTCTACCTTTGGAGTAAAACTATTTATTAAATTATGTCAGCATATAAACGGATACTTTTAAAACTCAGTGGTGAATCCCTGATGGGTGACAGCAATTATGGAATTGATACAAACCGTTTAAATGAATATGCCCTGCAGGTAAAGGAAATTTCTGAAGCAGGAATTGAAGTTGGGATAGTTATCGGAGGAGGAAATATATTTCGTGGCCTGCAGGGAGTAAGTAAAGGATTCGACAGGGTAAAAGGCGACCAGATGGGAATGCTTGCCACTACTATAAACAGCCTGGCACTTCAGTCGGCTATTGAAAACCTGGGTGGGAAAGCGAAAGTACTTACTGCCATCCGGATGGAACCCGTAGGTGAGCTTTACAGTAAAGCAAAAGCAATAGAATTTATGAAAGCCGGATATAGCGTTATTATTGCAGGTGGTACCGGGAATCCGTTTTTTACAACCGATACGGCTTCGGCATTAAGAGCCGTAGAAATTGAAGCCGATGTATTACTAAAAGGAACCCGTGTTGATGGAGTTTATACCGCTGATCCCGAAAAATATCCCGGTGCAAAAAGGTATGATGAGGTTACTTTTAACGAAGCCATAAACAAGGAACTGCATGTAATGGACATTACCGCTTTTGCTCTCTGCAGCGAAAACAATATGCCCATCTTAGTTTTTGATATGAATAAAATGGGAAACCTTAAAAAAATAATTTCCGGCGAAAAAGTTGGAACTTTAGTGAGAAAATAAATAATTTTACGATCAATTTCTGAAAATATATCAGCTATGACAGAAGAAGTACAATTTTGCTACGATGCAGCCAAAGAGCAGATGGATAAGGTGATGAAGCACCTTGAACTGGAATTAATGAAAATCCGTGCAGGTAAATCTTCTCCTATGATGCTCGACAGTGTTTTTGTAGATTACTATGGTGTAAGAACTCCCCTGAGCCAGGTAGCAAATATTGCTACTCCCGATCCACGCAGTATTGTTGTTCAGCCCTGGGATAAAAGCATGATTGAACCTATTGAAAAAGCTATCCAGGCGGCAAACCTTGGGTTTAATCCTCAAAATAACGGCGATTTACTTCGTATTGCGGTTCCTCCTTTAACCGAAGAAAGGCGCAAACAATTGGTAAAACAAGTTAAAGCGGAAGGCGAAACTGCTAAAGTTGGAGTACGTAATGCCCGCCGCGATGCTAATGAAGAACTTAAACAACTGAAGAAAGACGGTATTTCCGAAGATGAAATAAATGAAGCGGAAGAAAAAATTCAGAAACTTACCGACCAGTTCATTTCTAAAATTGATGCGGTTCTGGATGTGAAGGAAAAAGATATTATGCAGATTTAAAGAACCCAGGATTCAAAAATGCCACTTTAAACTTTAGTCACTTCCTTATTTGTTACTAACACAAGACTATTTTTAGCATTGACCAGCACCTGTTGACCGTTACCTGCCTTCCGGAAGTAAATAACTGCTTATCAGTGTATAACTATTGAATTACAACAATCTTCTTTTTACTTTCTAATACCAAAGTGAAATTTATAAGAGTCCAAACCGGACGAATTATAATTTCTACTTTGGTTTATGCCGATTGATTTATACTTATACACATTTAAAATATAAATCACATCGGTATAACTTAGTTACTCATTACAATTCCTGCAAATTTTAACTTCCGCCCGCTGGCTTAAAACCCTTTTTCTGAACGCATTCATTTCCTTGCTTTTCCACAGTGTTAAAACAGGAGTGGAGAAAATATTTCCAGGGCCATATTCCGCGTTTTTATCATAACAACATGATGCCATTTCTCCGTCCCATGTTACTACTGCTGTTGTCCATAGCCTTTTACAGCTATTTACTAACTTGTTAAATGTTTTCAGTTTTTCTTCAGAATTTTTATAATAACGTTTATACCTTTGTTTTTCAGGAAGAAATTCGGGATGTAGTTCGAGTTGCATTGTTTTTAGTTCGATACTGTTGGCATCCAGTTTTTTTGCTAGTAATTTCATCGCCGGTATTTCGTATTCATTATAACGATTGACAAGCATTTGAATTATAACTAACGGAAAAGAAGAATGCAATTCTTTTTTAGTTTTGGTCAGGGTTTCTATGTGCTCTGTTACTAAATGGAAATTTCCACCCTTCCTGTATTTCTCGTAAGTTTCAGGGCTGGCGCCATCCAGGGAAATTATTATTTTCTGAAGCCCGCTGTTGATTATTTTTACACAGTTTTTTTTATTCAGAAAATGTCCGTTGGTAGAAATACAAACAAACATTTTTTTTTGAACGGCATAAGCGGCCATTTCTGCCAGATCCGGGTGCAGAAAAGGTTCTCCCTGCAAATAAAGATTCAGGTAAAATGTTTTTTCATGAACCTCGTCAATTATTTTTTTAAATTGTACGGGATTGATTTTTCCCGTATTCCTTGTTATTGTTGAGTTTCCTGTAGGACATTCGGGACAGCGCAGGTTGCAGTTGGTATTTGTTTCAATTGAAATAGCATAGGGAGACGAGGTAACAATAGGTACCTTTGTTAATGAAGAAATGAAGTATGCCCACCACACTTCAAGAAAATTAAAGAATCTTCTGAAAGTTAAAAGAGAGATAAGTGCAGATATTTCTTTATTTGAAACAGACATAAACAAAGGTAAAAAAAATGCCAATCAAAACTGATCGGCATTTCTTGTGTTTATATAAAGTTTAACTAGTTTGCTTCAAGAATTTTAAATAGTTCGTCGAGTTTTGGCGTAAGGATAATTTCTGTTCTCCTGTTTTTAGTACGTGCTTCAGGTGTATTGGCCGCATCGATGGGTAAAAATTCACTTCTTCCGGCAGCTATCAATCGTTTGGGATCTACTTTGGAGTTTCCGAGAATAATTTTAACAATGGCGGTAGCTCTTTTGGCGCTTAAATCCCAGTTGTCTGCTACACCGCCTGAGCCTTTAAATGGTACATTATCAGTGTGACCTTCAATCATAACGTTAATATCTGTATTTTTTTCAAGCACATCGGCCAGGTCTTTTAAAGCTTTCTGTCCTTTGGGATCAACTTCCCATTTGCCCGATTGGAATAAAAGTTTTTCTTCCAGGGAAACATATACTTTTCCGTTTTTTTGTACCACTGTCAGTCCTTTGCCCTCATATCCCTGGAGTGCGTTTGAAACCTTGTCTTTCAGTGCTTTTGTAATGGAATCTTTACGGCTTAAGATACTTTCAAGTTCGAGTAATCGTGCACTTTTTTTCTGAAGAGCAGCATCCTTTTCATCGAGTTGGGCTGTTAGTTCATCAAGGTTGGCTTTTTTGGCATTCAGGTCTTTTTCCATCTTTTTCAGATCATCTTCTTTTTTTTGTAGAATTTCCTGGAGTTGCTGAAGTTGTACCAGTAATTTCTGAGCTTCTTCGCTGCTTTCTATATTTTTCTGTTTCAACTTAACCATCAATTCATCATTCAATTGATTTATTTTATCGTATTGAACTATCATTTTTCTTAAAGAAGTACCAAGAGTCAATGTGTCCAGTTTTAATGCATCAAGCTGTTTCTGGGATTTTGAAAGGTTCAGATCGTTCTCAGCTCCTTTTTCGGTGAGTTCTTTATTTTGATTCTTAAGGAATTCCCGTTCTTCTTCACATTTTGCATTTCGGGCTTTCATGTCCTGGTACTGACGAACAGGTACGCACGATACGCTTAAAAGCAGGAATATGACTATTCCCATCAAAATAACTTGTTTTGATAGCTTCATAACGAGGATAAATGATTTGTTCAAAACTAACGGATATTCACCGAGGTTAGAATACTGAATCAGCATTTCTTTTAACATTACGATGTTGAAAACACCGCAAAGAAAAATATTTGTTTTTACCTTTTAAATTTCTTATATTTATCACCTTTAGTTATATTAACCAAACAATTAGATTATGAAAAAGACAATTTTGTTTACTTTAGTCATTATTTTTTCCGGATATTTGTTTCAGGCCTGTAATAATAAACCTGAATTTAAAACCGGTATGTTGGTGGCTGCCAAATGGACAGATAATAATTATTACCTGGCAACCATTACTAAAATTAATGGAGATAAATATTCCGTTGACTATGCTGACGGAACAAAAGGAGAAGTAACCTTAGCCGACTTAAAAGTCCTGACTCCTAAAGATAAACTCAAGGCTGGTGATAAGGTGTTAGCTGTTTGGGCCGGTGCTAAATTTTATTCAGGTAAACTGATAGAAATGAATGAAAAGAATGCAATAATTTTGTGGGATGATGGTTCGGCACAAAGTGAAGTTGATTATGATAAAATTCTTAAAATGGAATAACTTTTATGAGTTCAGTTGTTTGCGATAACTTTTGTAAAAAAGTTAAGCAGGATAATTTACTGCCGGGAAAAGTGTTTTTATAAATTCAGATGATACAGGATGAACAGGAATCTGTACAGAAAGATTATAACCGGTAAATGATGATTCAGATTGTACTGCAACAGGGAAAATGAGTTTTAGTAATATGAATAAAAAAAGAAGAGGCATTCAAATGAGTGCCTCTTCTTTTTTACGAATTACTAAATATGTACTTAGTAAATATTATTGTCTCTTAAAGCCTGCAGGGTGTTGTTTAAAAGAGCCTTAGTGTAGGCGGGATTGTGAACGCCTAAACTGAATTCCCTGACAGATAACTGGAAGTTAATAATAGCACCCATCTCAAGGTTTGTAAGTGATGGGAATCGGGGTTTTGTAAGATTCGTAGCTTTCTGTGCAGCAGTCCATGAAGAACTTACAGTTGGATTCTGGAAGGCGCCACCGGGGTTGGACGATGGGTCATAAATATCGAAATATCCGTCATACCCGGCAGTAGTTACTTTTCTGAAAGGATTGGACGAATACCATACATTTTTGTGCATAAATTTGATACCACCATCCTGCAGACGGTTTGAAATTGAATCTAACAGGGCAGCAGTTGCATTTCTTTGGCTAGTAAATGTTGCATGTGTAGCATTTAATGGCGAAGAAGAGTGACAACCTGATACATTACATCCTTTAAAATTATAGGTTCTGGCAGTTGTTGTTGTATCAATATAACCTACTACCATTGAGTGACCTCCGGTAAAACCTGTGGGTGTTGCCATGTGACAATTCTGGCAGGAAGCATCAGTAGTATGTGTTGAAATATCTGTATATGGATATGTTCCGATAACAGTAGAAGTAAATTCAACACCGCCCTTACCGGCAAAAATAGCTCCGATGGCGCCATAATGGTTATGAGTTCTGTAGCCGGGGAAAAGCTTGTTGGTATTTGCATTTGCTATAGTACTGTCGTAAAATAGAGCCATAGGGTTTGCAGCTAAGTCCGGATAATTAACACTATTACCATTGGCAATATTTCCGTCAAGTGTTACCACTGTACCATTGGCTAATGTGACGGTGGTAGAGGAGGTTAATGTCATAGGACGTGGCTGATGACATTTTACACAAAGATTACTTTCGCTGTTATTTTGTGTGAGGTCTATGGTTTTATTAAAACTGGCATAACCGGTTCCTGTCGGATACATACACATGGGCACAGGAGCAGTAGTATACCTGGCCATAGAATCGGCGGCAGCTCCTTTATGACAGGTGAAACATGAAATTTTACCGGGCATTGTTGTTAAACCAGAAGACATAGCAGCGGAAGCATTATAAGCATAGGTATATTTTAACGGAGTTCCTGTTGAAGTCATATTTGGCACAGTACCGGCATCAACAACACTATGGAATCCTTCGTTAGCGTGACAGGGAGCACAACCTGCAGTATAACCTTCTTCAATAGCAAGTTCTCCGCTTTCTGCATGTTTTGAATATTCATATTCATTTTCTGCATTATCGCGTTTCTGTGCTAAAGCAGAACCCGAAGTAGCCGAGTTATGGTCATGACATTCTAAGCAGTTAACCGATAAAACCCCTGCCGGTCCTTGCGGCCCCACAGCGCCGTCAGCCCCTGCCGGTCCTTGCGGTCCTTGTGGTCCGGTTAAATCCGAAGACGTAAAAGTAGTAGCATCCGTATAAGTAATCGTAAAAGTTCCGTCACCATTATTTACTGTAGAAGCAATACCGTTCCCGGCAGGCCCGGCAGGCCCTGGATTAGCAGCAAACAAAGCATAAGGAACACTTAATAGTTCGCTGGTAGAAGTAATCGAATAAGTAGTACCACCGGCGGGGTCAGTTTCAGTCTTAATAAAATAAGGCCCGGCAGACCAGTCGATACCAGCCATGGTTCCAGTTATAATAGAACCACTCCCAATCTGAACAGTAGCTAACCCGTTGATGTCAGTAGTAGGAGTTTGTGTTTCCACATACACAGGCGTACCAGAAGAAGATCCCTGAAGAATACTAATTTGCATACCAACCTGGGTAAGCGAAACAAGAACATTACTACCATCGCGGACAACACCCTGGTAGCCGATTTTTTGAGGAGCCTGTCCATATGCAATTGTAAACATACAATTGAAGGACAAAAATAGCATAGCAGCTAAACCGAAATTACGTACTGTTTTTTTCATTTTTTGCTAGTTTTTGATGATTTTAAAATTTTTAGACTCATTATTATTGTTTATTACTTTTACAAAATAGGTGGCACTTGCATAATCTCTCATGAAAATGTCGGCCTGGTTGGATTCCATCAGTTTATCCTGCAGCAGTTTTCCGTTCACGTCAAAAAGCTGGTAGCGGAGATTTTCAGCATTAGCACTTTCCACGCTGATAACAATTTTTTCACTGGCAGGATTAGGAAAAAGAGAAACATTGATATTTAACTCAGCAGCAGTGGCCTGCAAGAGAAAGATTTCATAAGGTTGCTGTAGCCCCTGTGTAATCTGGCCGCCGGAACCGTTAGCCGTAATGTAGTTGGTTTCACCGATGGTGTAAGTTACGGAACCTCCGGCTCCGGTAGCAACACCTCCCGATGAAACAGTGCCCTTTTGAGCAAAGATTGCAGTTGTCCCCCATCCCAGCAGACAACAGATCACGAAAATTGTTTTTGTCATAATTTAATGGTTTGAATTAATTTGTTTTGAGATTATATTTATTTTGTGAAAAATCAATAAAGCTTATATAAAAGTGCGTGAATAGAAATTTTTTTATAAGATCAAGAATCTAAATAAATAGACATGTAAATATATGGTATAGTTTATATTTTGGTAATTACAATATATAACAAACTAAAAAAACTATTCAGGTAAATTGTAAATTACAGTAATGTAAATAGAAACATATATTAAAATGTTGATGTGTCAATTTTTCGAAATTTAGAGCTTTTTATGTAATGTAAACAAAATCAGTAAAATAAAATTCAATTGCTGATTTTATGTTATTGGACAGAAATAAAAATGTTATTGGACAGAAATAAAAATGCTAAACAGCATAAAAACTGTTTAAATTTGTCATAAGAGTTCAAATAAATATAAAAGTTAAATTTTATTTCTAATCTGATTGAAATAGCATGAATAAAAAAAGAGGCTTTCTGATTAGAAAGCCTCTTTTTTAAATTTTTATAATGAATTAGTAACCATTATCGATTAAAGCCTGTAAAGTATTTTGCAGTAAAGCATCGGTATAAGCAGGATTATGTACTCCTAAACTGAATTCCCTGAGTGATAACTGGAAATTAATAAGAGCTCCCATCTGAAGATTAGTTAAAGAAGTGAATCTGGGTAAAGCAAGATTTGTAGCTTTCTGTGCTGCAGTCCATGAACTGCTTACAACAGGGTTTTGCAATGAACCTGTGGAATTTGATGAAGGATCATAAATATCGAAATATCCGTCATAACCTTCAGGAGTTACTCCTGCAAAGATATTTGTTAACGGATCTGGATTTTTATGCAGAATCTCAATACCGCCTGATCTTAGTTTATTTGCAATCTGTTGTAGCAGTGTTAATGTGGCAGCTCTTTTATTTACAAAAGTAGCACTTGTAGCGGTAAGCGGGGTAGAATGGCAACCCGATACATTACAACCTTTAAAGTTATATGATTTTGTACCTGATTCACTGGTATAACCAACCCTGAATGTATGTCCTCCGGTAAAACCGGTTGGAGTAGCCATATGACAATCCTGGCATGATGCATCAGTTGTATGTGTGGAAATATTTGTATAAGGAATAGCAAGGGTAGAAGTAAATTCAACACCGCCCTTACCTGCAAAAATAGCTCCGATGGCGCCATAATGGTTATGAGTTCTGTAGCCGGGGAAAAGCTTGTTGGTATTTGCATTTGCTAAAGCACTGTCATAAAATAAAACGGTTGGATTTGCAGCTAAATCGGGATAGTTTACACTGGCACCATTAGCAATGGCAACATTCAAAGTAACAACAGTACCATTGGCAAGAGTTACTGTTGATGAAGATGTTAAACTCATCGGACGTGGCTGGTGACATTTTACACAAAGATTACTTTCACCACCATTTTGAGTTAAGTCGATAGTTTTTTCGAAACTGGTATATGGTGTACCTGTTGGATACATTGTCATAGGAACTGCGGCATTAGAATATAAAGCCATTCCATCGGTAGCTGCGCCTTTATGACAGGTAAAACATGAAATTTTGGTGGGCATGGTAGTTAAACCTGATGATGCAGCAGCAGAAGCATTATATGAGAATGTATATTTACCGCCCGATAAAGTGTATGTAGGCACGGTACCGGCATCAATAACACTATGGTATCCTTCTGTTGAGTGGCAGGGTGCACAGCCACTTGAAGAACCTTCTTCTATAGAAAGTTCTGCACCTTCACCGTGTTTTGAGAATTCATATTCGTATTTTGCATTTACAAGACTATCAGCCAAAGCAGTAGAGGTGCTGGAATTATGGTCATGACATTCTAAGCAGTTAACCGATAAAACCCCTGCCGGTCCTTGCGGCCCCACAGCGCCGTCAGCCCCTGCCGGTCCTTGCGGTCCTTGTGGTCCGGTTAAATCCGAAGACGTAAAAG
>JBBIRU010000054.1:0-31779 GCA_037441645.1 Bacteroidota bacterium | reverse complement strand
GGTATAGCCATTGGGCGACCAATCGTAGCTGTAAACGCCGGTCCCGCCGGAACCGGTTACGGTTGCACTTCCGTTGTTGCCGCCAAAACAGCTTACATTTGTCTGACTTGTTATTGACGCGGATAAAATTATTGGATCTGTGATCGTTACAGATGGTGTTGTAATACATCCAACGGCATCAGTAACTGTAACCATACAGGTTCCGGCACAAAGATTCACTGCTGTCTGCGTAGTTTGCCCATCACACCATAAATAAGTATATGGTAAAGTTCCATTGATTGTCGTCACCGAAGCCGATGCATCACAAACTCCATTACACGAAACGGGATTTACTATGTTAGTACTTGCAGATAAAGCATAAGAATTTGTAATAGTCACTGAATCGGTGGCTGTACAGCCATTCACTTCAGTAACAGTAACAATATATTGACCTGCACATAAATTGTTTATAGTTTGAGTTGTTGAACCATCAGACCATGCAAAAGTAATAGGTGCATATCCACCCGAAATATTTACTGTCGCAGATCCGTTACAAACTCCGTTACACGAAGCATTTGTAACTGAAAACGAATCAATATTCAGATTTACATCAGTTATTGTAACGCATGTTGTGGCTGTACATCCAACGGCATCTGTAACAGTAACGCAATAGTTTCCGGAACATAAGTCGGTAATGGTAGAATCCGGAGCCCCGTTTGACCAGAAATATGTGAATGGTGCCTGACCTCCAACTGTTGAAACATTAGCCGAACCATTGCAATACTGCAAAGGATAAGTTAACGGATCAAAATTTATTAACCACGAGAAAATATAACCATTATCGCTTCCCCAATTATCAATCACAGAAACTGTCCATGTTCCATCTATCGGACAACCTACCAGGTTATTAAAACTTTGAAATGGCGTATAAACTCCAGCGGGTAAAGTAGTATAATTATTTGATTCGTCAACCATTGTTCCATAAGTAGGTGTAGAAGAGAAGCAATAATCCCATCCTGTTCCCGGAGGATTTTGGGCAGGGTCAAAAGGATCGGCACCATCTGTTTCGTTTGGTATTCCAAGAAATTCTTCAAATCCAGGCTGAAAGCCGTCCTGTTTTAATATAGCAGATTGTCCATTTGGGCAAATAATACTTATTTCCAGATCACCAAGCCATGAATGCTCCATATTTAAACAAATGGAAGAAATATCAGAAGAACTGTTTATGGTTGCACTTGGCGGAAAATCTGTTTGGGTAATGCTTGTTGTATATGAAGCTCCATTACCATCCGGAATAAAAGTTGTTCCTGCTACTACCGTCGGAAAACTTCCGCATGACATAGTTGAATCAGAAATAAATGCCGTAAATGCGGGCGGAGCAACAATTGTTGTTGAATCAGTAATTGTACACCCGTTTGAATCTGTTACTGTAACGCGAACAATGCCAGCACATAATCCGGTCGCAATTTGTGTTGTCTGTGCTGCCGGATCATCCCATTGATAGGTATATCCTCCGGAACCACCGGCAGGGCTGGCTGTAGCCGTACCATTACAGGAACCGTTACAGGTAACATCGGTATGAGAAATTCCTGTAGTCAGGGCGACAGGTTCTGTTATTGTAACTGAATATGTTGTGGTACATCCGGGCACATCTATAACCGTAACTACATAAGTACCCGCTGCAAGGTTTGAAAATGTGCTGTCGGTCTGAAAACCGGTAAACCCATTGTCATACATATAAGGTGGACTTCCTCCTGATGCATGAACGGTAAAAGATCCGGTACTTCCTCCAAAACATAAAACATTTGTAACGTCAACCGAAACAACATTTATGTCAGGTGGTTGAATAATATCTATAGGTCCAAGAATTTTGGTACAGCCATTGGGAACATCGGTTACTGTAACAGTATAAGAACCTGCAATAAGATTTGAGTATGTTACTGTTCCATCTCCTGTATATCCGTTGGGTGACCAATCATATGTATATACTCCTGTCCCGCCTACAGCGGTTACAGTAATCCAACCATTACTTAGTCCGAAACATGGAGCTATATTTCCGTGAACTTCGCTAAGTGTAATATCTGCAGGCTCAGTAATGGTTACGCTTAATGTGGCTGTACACAACGCAGCATCAGTAACTGTTAAATCATAAGTGCCGGCACAAAGTCCGTTGATATCATCAAGATTAGAGGAATAACCGGAAGGGCCTGTCCAACTGTATACATATGGTGCCGTTCCACCCGCAACTGTAATATTTATAGAACCAGTACAATCACCATAACAGACTTCATTAACATGGGTTTCTGTAACAGTAAAACTAGCTGGTTGTGTCAATGTAACAGAATGAGTAGCGGAACAACCGTTACAATCGGTTACGGTAACATTGTATGTACCTGCACACAATAAAGAAATGTCTTCTGAAGTTGAGGTATAACCGGAAGGGCCTGTCCAACTATAAGTATAGTTAGGGCATGGATTACCACCAGCTACAGTAAGGTTAATACTTCCGTTACAAATTCCACTACAGGTAAGGTTGTTATGTGTATCTATAATAGAAATAACCGATGGAGAAGCCAAAATAAAAGAAGAATCAATAGTACACCCGTTTGCATCGGTAACGGTAACATTATATGTTCCTGCACAGAGATTAGAGATATCTTCACTATTTGAAGTATATCCACTTGGCCCTGCCCATGAATATGTTGTATAAGGTGGAGTTCCGCCACCAACTGTTATATCTATTGCTCCATCGCATACCCCATTACAGGAAACTTCGGTTTGTGTTTCTGCTAAGTTTAATGCAGGCGGTTCTGTAATAGTTACACTAAATGTTTTTGTGCAGGGTTTCGTATCGGTAACTGTTAAATTATAAACACCTGCACATAAATTCGTAATATCGAGACTTGTTGAAGTGTATCCGTTAGGCCCTGTCCAGCTATATGTATAGGCTGGTGTACCACCGGCAACAGTTAAATCAATGGCACCAGTACATGCCCCATTACATAAAACATTGGTTTGACTTACAAGAGTAACAGTAATATCTGGTGGTTGAGTAACATTGTATGTACCCGTTACCGTACATCCATTCTTGTCGGTAACAGTAACATTATATGTTCCTGCACATAAATTAGTTATAATTCTTGTTGATCCGGTATATCCGGAAGGTCCTGTCCACTGATAAAGATAGTTTGGTGGAGGAACAAAAGGGGTTCCACCAGAAGGTAAAATAGTAATGGCGCCGTTACATAACCCAAAGCACGAAACTGGTGTAACAGTCGAAGAAGAAATTATCAATTGAGTTGGCCTGGTAATGGTAATAGTTCGTGTTTGTGTACATCCTGCACAATCTGTTACAGTAACAGTATAAACTCCAAAACATAGATTTACCAAATCCTCGGAAGTTGAAGTAAATCCACTGGGACCAGACCAACTATATGTATATCCAGGGCAAGGAGTACCTCCAGCGACCGTTATGTTTATTGAACCTACACAGCCAGATGTAAAACAAGGATAATTAACATGTGTTTCTCCAATGGTAATTTGTGGATTCTGAACCAGGGTAACGGATAAAGTATTTGTACAACCGTTACAGTCTGTAACGGTAACGGTGTATGTTCCCTGCGTAACACCACTGATATCCTGGGTAATTGCCGCATTGCTCCATAAATATGTATAATTTGAGCAGGCCCCCCCGGAAACTGTAATATTAATAAAACCGTTTGAAGCGCCAAAACAGGGATTCGCATGGGTTTCGGTAATATTAATTGCTCCCGGCTGATAAACATCATAACATGCTGTAGAAGTACAGCCATAAAAATCAGTAACTGTTACACAATAATTTCCAATTACCAGGCTTGAAATATCCTGTGTTACAGCCCCATTACTCCAGCTATAAGAATAAGGGCTTGTTCCGCCTGCTACTGTAAGGTTTATAGAGCCGTCTGAACCACCAAAACAATTAACGCTGTCAACTACGGCAGAAAGAACTATGGCAGAGTTTTCGACCATGGTTATAGGGTTCGAAGTTCCTGTACAAATTCCATCCGTTATAGTAATTGTATATGTTCCGGCTGCTAACCCGGAAAAAGTATTGCTCACCTGCCAACCGGAACCTATATTGTATGTCAGTGCCCCGGAGCCGCCGGAAGCATAAACAGTAATGGTTCCGCTTCCTCCAAAACAAAATACAGGAGTATAGTCAACAGAATCAACAATAATTGTTGGAGGTGCAGTAATAATAAAAGGAAATACTTTTGTACAAGAATTAGCATCTGTTACAGTAACATTATATGTTCCTGCACACTTATTAGAAATATTATCGGTTGTTTCGCCATCTGTCCATAAATAAGTAACAGGGTAAACAGCATTTTGTACAAAATTTATCTGAACACTACCATCACATGTTCCGGGACAGGTTTCGTTAACCAAAGTGTAATCGTCAATCACCATTTCTCCTGGCGCCAGCACCCATTCGTTGGCATATTGGCTGGATGGAGGAGTATCGGTATCTCTTACACGAATCTGATAAGGAAGAACAGAACCACAAAGACCGGTTATTGTGTATGGAAAATCACCTGCATTTAAATTGTTGTAATTTTGAACTAAACTACCCAAATCTGCAGGAAAAGTTAACCTTATATCAACAGGATACACAGGAGCTCCTGCTATGCTTATTGTTATTGTACCGTCACAAAGTCCATAGCAAGTTACGTTTGTTGATGAAGTTGAAATAGTAAATACCCCTTTATTGTAAAGTGAAAAATCAGAAGCTGTATCTATATTCTGAAGTACGGTAAAATCTTTGCTTTTAACAGTTGTCTGGGAAAATCCCCATCCCTGCAAAAGGATAAACACCAGTAAAAAAAATGTTTTATATGCCCATCTGTTCATACTCAAATCTCGTCATTATTTTGTTTTATACGTTTCAAAAATTGCTTTGTTTCAATCATTTTTTACATTTAATTTCAGTTGGTTTGTACTATTTTTAAGACAGATATATACATCTTTTGGTTGCCTGATTTTATAAAAAAACAAATTATCCCTGATCCATTATCAGTTTTAAACGCTGATAATCTTTTATTTCTATTTCCCTGGTTCGAATGCGAATAATTCCTTCTTTGCGGAATTCCGACATTATTCGTATTACATTTTCAGTAGTCATCCCAATTAGTTCTGCAATTTCTTTTCTTGAAACAGGCAAATTAAAAACAGGAGATTTATAAATTTCATCTGAAAATAATAATAAAATATAGGCAACTCTTCCACTTAGATTTTTTTGATTTATATCGGTAAAATTTTTAATAACATTATCGGTTGCCGTACTTAACTTCTGAAGTAAACTCATGGCAAAACTCCCGTTCTCTGAAATCATTTTTTTAATGTTTTCAAGAGAAATAAAGCAAACCGTGGTATTTTCTATGGCAGAAATATTGAAATTATAGTGAGAATCAGAAAAAATACTTAATAAATATGTGAATTCAAATGGCTTTGTAATACTGATAATCTGATCGCTATGTTTACGGGATGACCGGTATATTTTTGTTAAACCTTCTTTTATGCAAATCATACTTTTGATTTCATCCCCGCTTCTTACTATTATTTCGCCTTTCTTAAAATGAACCTCCACTTTTGTTTTGCAAACGTACTTTGACCCGTCGCTTGGAACGTGGGTAAACATAAGATCGCGTATAATGCATTCGTTACATTCACACACAGAACCTCTTGCAATATTTTTCTCATCCTCACTTCTCATCCTGAAATATGATATGTATCATTATCTGTTTCTTAACATATTCAAATCTTTGGTACAGCTATAATTGCGACTGTAAATTTGTCGTAAAATATTGTATTAAGCAAATCAAATTTACAGCAATGAAAAAAATATTAATTCTTGGCGCAGGTACTGCCGGAACAATGATGGCCAATAAATTACGCAAATCTTTGGATCGTTCGGAATGGGACATTACTATTATTGATAAATTCAGAACCCACTTTTATCAGCCCGGATTCCTCTTTATTCCGTTTGGAATATATAAAAAGGAAGACGTTGTTAAACCTAAAACGGATTTTTTTCCGGCCGGAGTAAATGTCATTTTTAGCGATGTTGAACATATTGAACCTGAGTTCAACAAAGTTGTACTTATCGATGGGACAATCATTCAATATGATTACCTGATTATTGCTACCGGAACTCAAACAAGGCCCGACCAGACCCCCGGATTAACAGGTTCGTTATGGCAGAAGAAAATTTTTGATTTTTACACCATCGAAGGAGCTGTTTCTCTCCATAATGCACTCAAGAACTGGGAAGGCGGACACCTTGTTATGAATATTGCAGAAATGCCTTATAAATGCCCGGTTGCTCCCCTCGAATTTGTTTTTCTGGCCGATGAGTACTTTACCAAAAAAGGTATCCGGAATAAAGTAAAGATAACCTATGTTACACCTCTTCCGGGAGCTTTTACCAAACCATTGGCAACTAAAATGCTGGGTGAACTACTAAAAGAAAAAAATATTGAAGTCATTCCGGATTTTTATCTCGAAAAAATAGATAACGAAAACCAGAAAATTGTTTCGTACGACGGAAAAGAGATACCTTTTGATTTGCTGACCATTGTCCCGGTTAACATGGGCGACGAGGTTATTGCCCGCAGCAGTATGGGCGATGATCTGAATTATGTGCCCACCAACAAACATACGCTTCGCTCGGAAAAATATGAAAACATTTTTGCTTTAGGCGATGCTTCCAACATTCCTACCTCAAAAGCCGGAAGTGTTGCGCATTTTGCTGCTGAAATTCTTTTCGAAAACCTGATGAATTCGATTGAGGGACACCCCATGCATGCAAAATTTGACGGTCATGCAAATTGTTATATTGAAACAGGTTTTGGAAAAGGTTCACTCATCGACTTTAACTATGATACCGAACCCCTGCCCGGAACCTTTCCCCTGCCCGGAATCGGGCCTTTCGGCTTACTAAAAAACACCCGCACCAATCATTACGGAAAGCTAATGTTCCGCTGGATTTACTGGCATATTCTGATACGCGGAAAAGAAATGCCCATAGAACCGTTAATGACAATGGCCGGAAAATGCAAAACCTGTAAATAAACTATTATGGCAGAGACAGATTACCAGATCCAGATAAATGATATAAACCGGAAGCTCGACCTGCTTCTCGAATATATCGGCGAACAACGCCAGAAACGACAGGTGGTTGACGATCTTATTGAGGATGTTACACGAGTCGGAACCGAAATATTTAAAACGTCGGTAAAAGAACTTGATGAACGTGGAATAGAAATAGACCCTGACGAAGCAAAAAACCTGATATTTACGCTACTGAGCAATATCAAAACATTCAATATGCTCTTGTCGACATTGCAGAATGTAACCGACTTTGTGAAAGATGCCGCTCCCATTGCCCGTGAAATGATTATTGATGTAACACACGAACTCCACCGTCTGCACGAAAACGGAACCATTGATGCGGTAAAATCAATTGCAAGAAATGTTACAAATCCAAAACTGCTTCAATCGATTGCAAGAATAACACAGGTTCTGAATGAGACTGGTATTGACGAAAAACTTGATAACAAATCTCTCTTTAAACTTTACAAAGAATTGAAATCACCCGAAGTCCGTAAAGGTTTATCCTACACACTAAGGGTTGTAAAAGCAATATCATCAAATAATAACAATAATTAAATTTTAATTTATGGCAACAAAAACTTTAACCGGTGTAAATGTAGAAGTAACCGATGAAGGGTACTTCACCGATGCAACCAAGTGGACTCCCGAAATGGCTCATGAAATGGCCAAAGAAGCAGGAATAACATTAACTCCAAAACACATGGAGGTAATTAATTTCATCCGCGAAAAACAACAAAAGGGTGAAGGGCTAACTATCCGTGCCATTGGGAAGTCAGGAATTACAGATATTAAAGGGTTTTATGAATTATTCCCGGGAGCGCCACTTAAGCTGGCGTCAAAATTCAGCGGGATTCCCAAACCTGCATCCTGCGTCTAGTATTAATCAAAAATATTAACAACATGTCAGAAAAAGAAGACTTTCCTTTAAAAAAAGTATGCATCATCTGTGCCAAGGGCTCAGTTGAAGATGTATATGCAACCCTGGTTATGGCAAATGGAGCCGTTATGGAAGGTATTGAAACCAAAGTGTTTTTTACGTTTTTTGGTTTAGATGCCATAACAAAGAAACAGATGAATAAACTTCATACGGCAACTGTTGGTAATCCGGCGATGAGATTGCCCGGCGGACTTGCCTTTCCAACATGGATGGGAGCAATTCCCGGAATGGAAGGAATGGTTTCCGGTATGATGAAAAAACAAATGGAGGAACTTGATATTCCTACCATTCCTGAATTTCTTGAAATGATTACTGCCGGCGGTGGAGAGATCTATGCCTGTAAACTGGCTATGGATATGTTCAAACTAAAAAAAGAAAACCTGTCGCATGAAGTAAAAGATGTTTTAACCGTGGGTGATTTTTATAGTTTGTGCGGCGGTTTACAAACACAAATAATTTTTACTTAAACAAATTTTACAAATAAAACTTCAACCTTATCTTCATTCTGACAGATAGGTTGAGGTTTTTTATACGATCATTCCCGCACAAACGGTTTCATTAGTGGCTTCATCCACAAGGACAACGCTCCCGGTAATGCGGTTTTTACGATAGGAATCAAAGAAAATGGGTTTCTGTGTACGAATGGACATTCTACCTATTTCGTTCATTCCAACATTTTTGTCATCGGTGTTGCGTTCCATAGAATTGATGTTTACTTTATATTTAACATCGTTTATAATACATTTTACTTCGTTTGATGTATGGCGTAACACATATCTTCCTTTCAACTGTAATGGTTTTGGATTAAACCAGCAGAACATCATATCCACATCCTGGTTTATTGTTGGCACATTGTTTTCTTTTACTATCATATCGCCACGGCTCACATCCACATCATCTTCAAGAGTAAGTGTTACAGACTGGGATGAAATGGCCTGTTCCATTGAATTATTAAATGTATCAATGGATTTAATAGATGAAACAAAACCACTTGGCAGAACCTTTACCCTGTCGCCTTTGCGGAAAATACCACCTGCTACGCGACCGGCATACCCACGGTAATCGTGGAATTCATCTTTCTGGGGACGGATTATATATTGTACCGGAAAACGGGCATCGATATGATTCTGGTCGCTGCTTATATATATAGTATCGAGTAACCAGAGGAGTGTCGGGCCGTCATACCAGTCCATATTCTTACTTCTTTTTACAACATTATCGCCATTCAATGCACTGATAGGTACAAAGCGGATATCCTTGATATCAAATTTAGCTGCAAATTCAAGAAAATGACTGGTAATTTCCGCAAACCGTTCCTCACTGTAATCAACCAGGTCCATTTTGTTAATACAAATAATAACATGAGGAATCTGTAATAAACTGGCTATAAATGAATGCCTTATTGTTTGTTCAACAACGCCGTGACGGGCATCCACAAGGATTACAGCAAGGTTAGCGGTGGAAGCGCCGGTAACCATGTTACGCGTATATTGAATATGTCCGGGGGTATCGGCAATAATAAACTTTCTGCGCGGTGTTGCAAAATAGCGGTAAGCCACATCAATGGTAATTCCCTGTTCACGTTCCGCACGAAGTCCATCGGTCAGCAGTGCGAGATTAACTCTTTCTTCACCTCTGCCAAGACTGGCTCTTTCAATAGCCTCCATCTGATCTTCAAAGATTGCCTTGCTATCATATAACAATCTTCCGATTAATGTGCTTTTCCCATCGTCAACGCTTCCTGCTGTTGTAAAGCGGAGTAATTCCATGTTTAAATATGCGTCGAAATTTTGATCGTCCATGCTTCTATTTAGGATTAATGATTATTGTTCTATATTGTTGGTTTGTATTTCCTGGTATTTGGAATTTGGTTCTTGGTACTTGGAATTTAATATTTCGCTCCGCTGGAGCTTCATTTTGTTTTTTAGTTTTTATTACAAATATTCCGGCTCTACGAGCCTGCCACAATTGGTTCTTTTTTTTATTTTTCTTTAGTCATTTAAAATCTATTCTGTTATTTGTAAATATTTTAATTTCAGGTCAAAGAAATCCTAAATCGAATCTCCTAAATCCTAATTTAAAAGTAACCTTCCTTTTTTCTGTCTTCCATGGCTGTTTCGCTGCGCTTATCGTCGTAACGACCTCCTCTTTCGGTTACACGGGTTGCTGCAATTTCGCGGATTATTTCTTCAAGTGTGGTGGCTTTTGAACGCGTAAGACCTGTGCATGTAATATCGCCAATGGTTCTGCAGCGAACATCCATCATCTGGGGTTTTTCGTCAGGTTTCATTTCCATAAAAGGTGCGGTGGCAAGTATAACACCATCACGAACAAACACTTCCCTTGTATGGTTAAAATAAAGACTGGGTATGGGAATGTTTTCTAACAAAATGTACTGCCACACGTCCATTTCTGTCCAGTTACTGATGGGGAACACGCGGAAATGCTCACCCATGCGTTTCTTTCCATTGAAAATATTCCACAATTCGGGGCGCTGGTTTTTCGGATCCCATTGTCCGAACTCATCGCGATGCGAAAAGAAACGTTCTTTGGCGCGGGCTTTTTCTTCATCGCGGCGGCCGCCACCCATAGCACAATCGAATTTAAATTCTTCAATAGCATCCAGAAGGGTGACTGTCTGAAGCTTGTTACGACTTGCATTGACTCCTTTTTCTTCCACTACCCGGCCTTTGTCAATCGAATCCTGAACCAAACGGGCAATACATGTTGAACCGGTTTCTTTCATCAGGTTATCGCGATAATCCAGGGTTTCCTGGAAATTATGCCCGGTATCGATATGTAACAAAGAAAAAGGAACTTTGGCCGGCCAGAACGCTTTGCGGGCAAGATAAAACATAACAATGGAATCTTTTCCGCCTGAGAAAAGCATAGTAGGTTTTTCAAACTGTGCAACTACTTCACGAATCACATAAATCGATTCATTTTCGAGCTCACGAAGGTGTGTAATTTTAAAATTTTTCATTTTTTACAATGGATATTCAATGAGGGGTAAAAATTTCTTTAATAAGATGTCCAGACATTCTTTTACTGATAATTTTCCGGTATCGATATCCAGAAAAGCATCGGAAGGAATATCAAAAGGTGCTGATATTCCTGTAAAGTCGGGAATTTCTCCTTTACGCGCTTTGGCATAAAAACCTTTTACATCGCGCTGTTCGCATACTTCCAAAGAAGTGCTTACATATACAAGATGAAAATCTTCCTTCCCTATAATATTTTTGACAAGTTCTCTTAAATCGTTGGTAGGACTTACAAAAGAATTTATGGTTATGATTCCACCATCGATAAATAACTTATTTACTTCAGCAATTCTTCTTAAATTTTCATTGCGGTCAGCTTCAGAAAAGCCAAGATTATTATTAATTCCTATTCGCACATTATCGCCATCTAAAAGTTTAACTAAATGACCCCTGTTGTGAAGTTCTCTTTCCAGTTCAATTGCCAATGTACTTTTTCCGCTTCCCGACAGACCGGTAAACCAGATGCAAATACTGCGCTGTTTAAGCAAGGCTTCTTTATCGCTTCGCTTAAGCATCCGGTCGAATACAGGTGCAATATTTTGGGGATGGCTATTCATTTAGTCTATAAAATTAAGTGCTCTTCCGATCTGCTATAAAGTTAAATGGACAAACATGTAAAAATCTTCATTTAAGAAATTAATAATGATTTCGGATTAAAGAATTCTGTATTAAAGATTTTTCAATGTTTATGATACTTGTGTTCTTTTCTAATCTAAAGAATCTTAAAAAATATTTTCGAACATTGTCCGTTCCACAATTTTAAGTAGGTTTGCAAAAGAAAGATTTAGGATTCTAAAAGAATAAATCAAAAATTGTAAATCTCAAATCATAAATAGTTTTGGGCAGAATAATGGCCATCGATTATGGACAAAAAAGGGTGGGAATAGCAGTTACCGACCCTCAGCAGATTATTGCTACCAGTCTTCCTACGGTTTTATCTCATGAAGTTTTTGATTTTCTAAGAAAATATACTCTGAAGGAAACTGTTGAGATATTTGTTGTGGGCCTAGCTAAAAAATGGGACAACAGTGAATCGGAATCTATGAAATACATCAAACCTTTTGTTGAAGGATTAAAAAATAAATTTCCGGACATCCCGGTTGAATTGTATGATGAGCGTTTCACTTCAAAGATGGCATTCCAGGCCATGATAGACGGAGGGTTAAGTAAAAAAGACAGGCAAAACAAAGCCACTGTTGATTCGGTTAGTGCCACTATTTTATTACAGGATTACATGGAATATTATAAACAAAGAAAAAAATGATTTTACCGGTTTATGGATATGGACATGCGGTACTTCGGGAGACCACAAAAGATATAACACCCGATTATCCCGGTCTGAAAGAATTAATCCAGGACATGTTCGAAACAATGTATGAAGCAGAGGGTGTTGGACTTGCAGCTCCCCAGATTGGCAAATCCATCCGTTTATTTGTTATCGATGCCGAACCTATGGTGGAAGACCATAAAGAACTGAAAGGATTTAAAAAAGTATTTATTAATGCGCATATTGTTGAAGAATCGGGCGACCCCTGGCTGTATAACGAAGGGTGTTTGAGTTTACCCGGTATTCGTGAAGATGTACGAAGAAAACCCGTTGTTAAACTAAACTATCTTGATGAGAACTTTGTTGCTCACGAAGAAATATTTGAAGGTATTGCCGCACGGATTTTTCAGCACGAATACGATCATCTGGATGGCATTTTAATTCCCGACCGGATTTCTTCGTTGCGAAGAACACTTATCAGAACCAAGCTTAATAACATTTTAACAGGAAATGTTAAAGTGAGCTATAAAATGAAATTTGCAAAAAAGAAATAAGTATGTATAAATTATTATTGGTTCCGCTCGTTGTTTTTCTTTTTTCCTGTTCGGGAAATTCAGATAAGGAACGTTCTGAAAAAGGCAGGCTGCTTACGCAAATTAAAGAATCGGAAAAAGTTATGTACACCGATTCCCTTTCCGATGTAGATGTAAGTGTAGCCAATAATGCTATTATGCTATACAGCCGCTTTGCCAATACTTTTCCTGATGATACTTCTTCTGCCGAATACCTTTTCAGGGCCGGAGAACTTTGTAAAGCGCTTAACAAAGGAAAACTGGCGCTAAATTATTATGAAAAAGTTGAAAACGAATATCCCTCATTTGCTAAAATGCCCCTGGTGATTTTTATGCAGGGCTTTGTAAATGAAAATCTGCTGGCCGATTACGATAAGGCTAAATACCATTACCAGCGTTTTATTGATAAATATCCCAAAAGCCCTCTTTGCAACGACCTTAAAACAATGATAAAGAACCTGGGAAAACCGGATGAGGAACTGATAAAAGAATTTAAGTCAAAAGAAAATCAAAAAACCAGTTAAAGTTATCGTAATAATCTGAAAGAAATAAATCAGCACAAAATTATGTAAATTCCATATGCTGTATACCATATTCCCTTATATCTTTTTTATAAATATTCATCCCGTTTTCAGTATTTGAGGTTAAGTTTTGGTATTTATTAAAATAATCGTATTTTTATTTTCTAAAACCAGCCTTATGAAGCTTATTAAATCATTCGTTTTCTTTTCTGTTATTTCAGGTGCAGCTTTATTATCCTGCGAAAAACTGGCCGAAGAAGACACACCGGTTTGTAAAGACTGTTACAAAATGTCGTTTTATAATTCTAACAACCAACCCAAAGACACTCTTCAGTATTATCGTTTATGCGGAGGAGATGTGCTTGCCTGGGATAATTTTACCGACAGCGTTGGGGATTCTGTTACTTTTAAGTATTTTTGCAAATAAGCCGACCTTGTATTTTCAATGCAAACAAGCCAGTTTGTATATTCAAAGGTTCCTTTTGTAAGAATTGTTATTCCCTTTATTCTTGGAATTATTCTTTTTCATTATTTATCATCCATTCCTGTCTTTTATGGGGTTTCCATAGTTGTAGCTTTGTTTCTTATTCTGTTACTCTTTCAGACAAGTTCAACTCTTCGTTCAAATTATAAATCGGCGCCTTACTGGGGAATAATCCTGACTTTTGCCCTGGTCTTTTCGGGATATTCTTTAAGTTCTTTCAAATCTTTAAAATCAGAAACGTTTTCCTCCAAATCCGTTGGCTTTGTTATGGGGAAAATAATGGAACAGCCTTCCGAAAAAGAACGTTCTATTAAAACGGTAGTCGAAATAAACGCTATCCTGTCCAATAATGAATGGATTCAGGCGGAAGGTCGTATCATCCTGTATTTTCAGAAAGATTCTAAAACAAAAAAATTAAAAACAGGCGATCAGATTATTTTTGAACCTAACCTCCAGGAAGTAAAGAATGCCGGAAACCCGGAAGAATTTGATTATAAACAATACCTTGCATATCACCTTATTTCGCAACAGGGATATATAAAGTCGGAAAAATGGCAATTGGTACAGGCAAAAGCGGAAACAGGCCTCTTTGCCTTTGCCGAATCGGTACGGGAAAAGCTTATTTCAATCTTACGAAAAAATGGGCTTTCGGGTGAAAATTTTGCTGTTGCTTCTGCCATATCATTAGGATATACCAACGAACTGGATGCAGAAGTAAAACAATCTTATGCAGCTACCGGGGCTATGCATATTTTATCGGTCAGTGGCTTGCATGTAGGTATTGTATATATTGTTCTTGATTTTTTATTATTTTTCTTAACAAGGAAGAGATACCTCCGGGTATTGAAAGCTATGCTTATCATCCTTTTTCTCTGGGGATATGCCTTGTTAACCGGATTATCGCCTTCGGTGCTGCGGGCTGCAGCTATGCTGAGCTTTGTTGTAGCAGGAAAAGCATTCAACAGGCAGGCCAATATTTACAATTCCCTTTCGGCTTCGGCATTTGTCTTATTGGCCTATAATCCATTTCTTCTGTTCGATGTCGGTTTTCAATTATCATACCTGGCAGTACTTGGAATTGTTTATTTTCACCCGTTGATTTATAAAATAATTTACATAAAAAACAAATGGACAGATAAAGTGTGGATTCTCACTTCAGTTGGTATTGCAGCCCAGTTAACCACGCTGCCTCTCAGCCTGTATTATTTCCACCAGTTTCCGAATTATTTTCTTATAACCGGATTGCTCGTTATTCCTTTATCTACAATAATCATATATCTCATTATTTTTCTCTTTTTTATATCTCCCTGGGAATGGGGCGCATCGGTTACCGGGAAAGGGCTATATTACCTGGTTGATTTTATGAATTCATCTATTAAAACCATCGAAAGCTGGCCGGGAGCGTTAACCTCCGATATTCCCTTCAATTCCGTGCAGGTCCTTTTATTTTATTCATTACTGGCATTTATAACACTGTTCATTGTTTATAAAAGAATTTTATACCTGAGGCTTTTACTGGTTTGCATTACCGGGATATTGGGAACGGGATTAATTACCAAGGTTTTCAGCTTAAGTCAACATAAATTTTTCGTATATAACATAAACGGAATTTCATCTATCAACTTTATCGACGGCTCAAATAATGTTCTTTTCAGCGACATTGAAAAACAAAAGCCCAATTTCATTAAATCATTAAAAGGGAACTGGCTTTCGTTAGGTGTTGAATCGGAAAGAGTAATACCATTTTCCCGGCTAAAAGATCAGTTTCTTTTTACCAATTTAATGACCACCGATAACGAAAACTTATTCTTTAAAAAGAACTTTTTTGATTTTTATGGATGCAGAATTTTAATGCTGAGAGAAAATTTTACAGTATCTGAGAAACAAAATATTTCTATCCCCATGGATTACCTTATTCTCTCCAATGATGTATCAATGAATCTTACAGATATTTTAACCTGCATTAAACCCAAACTGGTAATAATTGATTCTTCCAACTCGAACTGGAAAACTGAAAAATGGATAAAAGAGGCTAAGGATTTAAAAGTAGAGTATTTTGCCGTTTCCCGGAACGGGGCTTTTGTAGCTGATATCTAGAAAACAAACTGAAACTGAGATACTATCTGAATGAATATCATCAGAAAAAGAATGAATGAGACCCACTGTTGTTTCCTTATTGAAGTTACAGAAATAGCCATGATAAATGACAACGGGAGCATAGATATAGCAAGTAAGCCAAAGTCGTAGAACCGGACAAAAAAAGCTAAAATAAAAAAGGCTATGGATACTGCAAATGTCTGGAAATAACGGCGTAAAACCACCTTTTTCAAACTCCCCGATGAAACTGCTTTCGATATACTCCAAATTATCAGAATGCCTGTTATAGAAATTAACACTATCTGTTTTATGTTCAGAAAGGAGGGTTTAATTTTAACAAAGGCACTTTCGACTAACCGGTAAAACATTTTCTCTTCCCCGGTTATCATAAAAACGGCATGAATAAGAAGTACAGGAACAACAAAGCCTATGGCAATAATAAAGAATTCGCGCAATTTAAAAGTTCTTACCAATATAAATCCCATCCAGCTTACTAAAACAAATGAAATTGCCGGCATATAAATAAGAGATGCCATTGCCGAATAAAAACCAGCCATAAATCCAAAATTAAAAACCCGTACCTGGTGATAAATTTCAAAAATACTGCGCAAAGCAAGCATGCAAAAAAACATCGAAATAATTGCCGGCCCGGAATTAAACACCCAGTAAAAAGCAGACATTAGCGTAACAAATAAAAAAGAAGGCAGGGTGTTGCCAGAAGCATTATGTAAATATTTGGAAGAAAACGGAACCATTAAAATAGCCGTTAATATTATAAATACAATTGAAATAACATTACTCCATAAAAGAGAAGAAAATACCTGGGGAAATAATTCAAGGAGTATGCTTTTAGTATTGGCAAAAACCGGAAAATGCCCGATAAATAAAGACCACCAGCCTGTAAAGAAAATTACCGGAAGAATAAGAAAATTGGATGGAACCGAAGTCCTGACAAGCCTGGTAAACATATTTAATTCATAAATTCGTAACCAATATCGTTGCGGTAATACATTCCATCGAAATGAATTCCATTGATAGTTTCAAGTGATTTTTTTACACTTTGCTGAATATTTTCTCCCGGTGAACTTACAGCCAGTACCCTTCCCCCGTTGGTTACTGTTCCTTCGGTTGTCTGCAGGGTTCCGGCATGAAACACAAGGTTGCCTGCGTTTTCCAAACCGGTTATTCTCTTTCCTTTCTCGTATGAGTCGGGATAACCTTTGGAAGCAACAATAACAGTAGCAAAGGCAGAATTATTGATTTTTACCTGCTGATTCTGAAGAGTTCCTTTTGCGGTAGCTTCGAGTAATTCCAATAAATCATTTTCGATACGGGGAACAACAACTTCGGTCTCCGGATCACCCATACGAATATTATATTCAATTACAAAGGGATTTCCGTCAACAATCATCAGGCCGATAAAAATAAAGCCTTTGTACGAAATATTTTCTTTTCGTAAGCCATAAACTGTACGGCGAACAACAAGATCATCCACTTTTTTCATTAATCCGGGAGTGGCAAAAGGAACCGGAGAAACAGCACCCATTCCACCGGTATTCAATCCGGTATCGCCAACACCTATCCGTTTATAATCTTTTGCTTCGGGCAATAACACATAATTCGACCCGTCGGAAAGAACAAATAACGACATTTCGATTCCATCCAGGAACTGTTCAATAACAACGGTTCTGCTGGCATCACCGAATTTACCTCCCAACATTTCTTTCAGGGATTGTTCAGCTTCAGCACGGTTATTAACAATTAGCACACCCTTCCCGGCAGCCAGTCCGTCGGCCTTTAAAACATAAGGCGGTTCGAAGGTGGACAGGAAAGATATTCCTTCTTCGATATTATCCGATGAAGCAATATGATACTTTGCTGTCGGAATGTTATATTTGAGCATAAACTGTTTGGCAAACGACTTACTCCCCTCGAGTTGAGCGCCTTCAGCATCGGGAGCAATAATCATTACATTTTGTAATTCGGGGTCGTTCCTGAAATAATCTGTAATTCCTCTTACTATCGGATCTTCCGGTCCCACAATAACCATTTGAATTTTATTCTCAATAACCGTTTTTTTAACAGCTGAAAAATCATTTACCGAAAGAGGAATATTTTGCGCTACCAGGGAAGTGCCTGCATTTCCGGGAGCCACAAACAGTTTATTTAATCGGGAACTTTGATTTATCTTCCATGCAAAAGCATGTTCGCGGGCTCCTGAACCAAGAATCAGTACATTATATTTTGAGTTCATACAGCAATTTGGATTATACTTCAAACCTAATGTATTTTTTTAAACACTAAAAATGATTTTGAAGATTTCATCCATGAATTCCATTTTTTACCTTTGTAAAGATTATAAATTCCGGAAAATGAAACACCTGCTTTTATTTATTCTAATATTTGAAATGTCATCTTCTTTTTGCCAGAAAGAGGCACAAAATATTAAGCTCACACATTTAACCGGTAATTTCTATATACATACATCTTATAAACTTCTGGACAATGTACCTTACCCGTCCAATGGATTATTTGTAATTACAGACAAGGGAGCCATTTTACTTGATACTCCCTGGGACGAAAATCAAACCCGCCAGCTGGCAGATTCAATTGAAAAGAATTTTAATAAGAAAATTATTCTTTGTATTGTTACACACTTTCATGACGACAGGACAGCCGGTCTGGATATCCTGAAAAAGTCGGGAGTTAAAACCTATTCAACCAGGCTGACTCATAAAATCTCGATTGAAAAAAAGGAAAAAACAGCTGGTTATTTTTTCAACAATGATACAACCTTTACTATTGATTCATTGATTTTTGATACTTATTTTCCGGGTGAAGGCCACACAAAAGATAATATAGTAGTCTGGTTTCCGGAAGCCAGAATCCTTTATGGAGCATGTATTGTAAAAAGTATAGAATCTCAGGGATTAGGTAATGTTAATGATGCCAACCTGAAAGAATGGCCAACATCAGTAAAAAGGATTCTCGATAAATTTCCTGAAATAAATTATGTTATTCCCGGACATATGAAATGGAGTGGTAAGGATGCGTTAATTCATACCCTCCAGCTTTTAAAAAACAACTCCGGATAAAATTCCTTATTTTAAACGTTTCGGACCGGCATTTATGATTTCATCGGGGCAGCCATCGGTAAACATTTTAAAGTTCTCGATATAACGTGCTACAAGGGCATCATATTTATTCCAGTATTCCTCTTTGTTTCCCCATGCATTTGCAGGATCGAAGACATCATCGGGCACATTGGGACAGGTTAACGGAATCTCGAAATTAAAGAGCTTATCTTTTCTGAATTTAACATTGTTTAATGCGCCGTCAAGAACTGCATTCAGCATATTACGGGTATGGCGGATGCTGATACGTTTACCTACTCCGAATTTTCCACCAACCCAGCCGGTATTTACCAGCCATACTTTTGCACCATGACGTTCGATTTTTTTCCTTAAAAGATCGGCATAGTAATATGGATGATGCACCATAAAGGGCGCACCGAAACAGGCGCTGAATGTGATTTCGGGTTCAATGCCCAGACCCAGCTCGGTTCCTGCAATTTTTGAGGTATATCCGCTAATGAAATGGTAGATTGCCTGGTTCATATCAAGACGGGCAATAGGAGGCATAACACCTTGCGCATCACAAGTCAGGAAAATTACATTCTTCGGATGTGATCTTACCATCATTTCCGGGATAGCATTGGGTATAAATGAAAGCGGATAGGAAGCACGTGTGTTTTCGGTAATCTGGTCGTCGTCGAGATCTATTTTCCGGGATGTAGGGTCATAAACAACATTCTCCAAAATGGTTCCGAAACGACGTGTACACTCATAGATTTCGGGCTCTGCTTCGGCCGATAAACGGATTACCTTTGCATAACATCCGCCTTCGTAGTTAAAAACCCCTTCATCGCTCCAGGCATGTTCATCATCGCCAATAAGGCTACGGTTAGGATCGGCAGACAAGGTAGTTTTCCCGGTTCCGCTCAATCCGAAAAACAATGCCACATCACCGTCTTTTCCAACATTTGCCGAACAGTGCATCGACATAACATCTTGCAACGGCATAAGGAAATTCATAATGGTAAAAATAGACTTCTTTATTTCGCCACCGTAATGAGTGTTGGCAACAATAGCAAGTCGTTTAGAGAAATTAATAATAATGGCCGTTTCGCTGTTTGTCCCGTCAATTCTTGGATCTAATTTAAAAGACGGGGCAGCGATTACGGTAAAATCCGGAATATGTGTTTTACATTTCTCAAGAGTTTGATTGACAATGAACATATTACGGGCAAACATACTCTGCCATGCATGTTCGGTAATGATGCGGATGGGCATCTGGTAATCGGGGTCAGCGCCTACATAAACATCTTGCACAAAAAGTTCTTCTCCCTGGAGAAAAGCCTGGAGACGACTGAACATGGCATCGAATTTTTCGGTGCTCATAGGACGGTTGTTCTTACCCCAGTCAATTTTATCTTCAGTGGTCGATTCTTTTACGAAATACTTCTCATTGGCTGCACGGGCTGTCCATTTACCGGTATGCACCAGCATTGCACCGCCGTTCACAATTTTAGTTTCGTTACGAAAAACAGATTCTTCGTATAATGCAGCTTCGGAAAGATTCCAGTACACCCTGTCGAGATGAACCAAACCATGATTTTTTAACCCATATTCGCTTTTCAGGTCTGCTGCCTGTTTCTGTGCCGGGGTTTCGAATTTTAAATATTTTGACATAATTTTTGTTTATTGTTTGTAGTTCATTGTTTAAAGTTTTTTATTCATTTTCATGAACGGTAAACGATAAACAATAAACTTTTTTGTTTTAAATCCAGTCTCTTGTTAATTTGCGTTCGCCAATATAAAGCTCGTTGGGAGAGTTGGGATCGAGTGCCCATTTAATTCTCTCAATACCCTGTACAATTTCTTTTATTGAACCACAGGTTGAGAGCCGTAAATGTCCGTCTAAGCCAAATTCTTTCCCGGGAACCGTAATTACTCTTACTTTATCGAGCAGGAAATAAGCAAGTTTTGCAGAATCTTTCTCATAATGGCTGAAATCGGCAAAACAATAAAATGCACCGTCGGGTTTATTTGCACGTACCCCTTCAAAAGCATTCAGTTGTTCCATCATCACCCGTGTATTGTTTTCAAGAGTCATGCTTAAACTATCTACACACGACTGAATTCCATTGATAGCTCCTACGGCAGCAGCCTGCAGAACAACCGATGGACCAGAGGTCTGATGACCCTGAATATTAGTCATTGCTTTTATCAGTTTCTTATTTGCAACTGCCCAGCCAATCCTGAATCCGGTCATGGCATACAGCTTGGAAACCCCATTAATAACAATGATTTTTGAATCTTCTATACTGCCTTTCAGGTAATCGTAACAACTGAGAGGTTTTTTTCCATTAAAAAGAAGACGATTATAAATATCGTCCATAATGAGATAAATGTTCTTTTTCTCACAAAAATCAATAATCTGCGCTATAAATTCTTCGGAATATACAACCCCGGTCGGGTTATTCGGGCTATTAATAATAATAGCTTTGGTATAGGAAGTAACATTTCTTTCAATGTCTTCCATGCGGGGATAAAAAGTACCATCTTCAGGTAAAACAGGAACAGGTACTGCTCCGCATAATTTTACCATTTCGGGATAACTAACCCAATACGGCGCCGGGAAAATAACCTCGTCCTGGGGATTCAGAATGGCCTGTAAGGCTACCATTAAGGATTGTTTTGCCCCGGACGAAGCAATAACGTTTGCTGGTTCCACCATTCTTTTGTAGAAATCGGCTGTATAGCGGATAATTGCCTGTTTCATGGCAGGAGTACCATCCGCTGGCGTATAGCGTACATCACCACTATTTAAGACAGCAGCGGCTGCAGTTATCGCATCAAGGGGCGCTTTGCTTTTCGGTTCCCCGATACCAAGATGAATTACGGGCTCTCCTTTGGCCCTCAGGATTGCCGCCGTTTCGTTTAATTTTAACGTAACTGATTCGGCCACTGACCTTCCTATTATACTTAGACTCATAATTCTTTTTACTTATTAAATTTTTCAACGGGAAACACCTTCCCAATTAAGGTGCAAATTTATAATAAAACGTTTCAGATATTTTTTAGTAACCATTAAAAAAACAGGTTGACCTGTTACATAACAGGTACAGAACATGAAATAAATTTTTTATGTGACTGTGTAATTGTTAATTATATGCTAATTGGAAAAAATAAGATATTTGAAATAATTTGATTCTGTAAAGATTTTTTCTATATTGGAACAAAAAAATTATGATAAAAAACTGGATATACTTCGTTTATCTTGGATTAGGCATTATTGCTGAAGTAATTGCTACTTCATCATTAAAATACACCCAGGAATTTACCCGTTTATGGCCCACTGTGGGAGTGTTATTATGTTATGTTATTGCACTTTTTTTTCTTACTTTAAGCTTGCGGGTTATTCCCGTTGGAATTGCATATGCTATCTGGGCTGGGCTTGGAATCGTACTGGTAGCTCTTCTTGGATATTTTCTATATCACCAGAAACTGGATTTTTATGCCATCCTGGGCATCGTCATGATCACAGCCGGAGTATTAATAATAAATCTTCTTTCGAAATCGGTAAGTCATTAAAAATGCTACTGAACAGGTTCTGTCTGCTTTTTAAAACTTTAAACGGCAAGAATTTCCCGTTTAAATTTTCTATATATTTGAATTCCATTAGGAGACTTAAGCCTGTCTCTGAATAACAGAAAATACCGATGATTCTAAAAATCCATTTCGTTCTGATTTCATTTTTTCTTTACTTTTTTTGTTTTTCACAAAAGGACGGGAAACTTGATAAGAGTTTTGGAGATAAGGGAATTGTAATAACCGACCTGTATCATGATAATGATTACTGTAAATCGATGGCGATTCAGAAAGATGGCAAGATTATTCTCGCAGGATTTACCGACAATGGCACAAATGAAGATTTTGCACTTTGTCGCTTTCATCCTGATGGTGCGCTGGATACTTTATTTGGAACGAAAGGAAAAATTATTACACCTGTAGGCCATGATTATGACCTGGCATATGCGGTTAAGATACAGTCATCGGGAAAAATTATTGCAGCGGGATATACCGGAGATGAAAAGCACGAAGACTTTGTGCTTGTAAGGTATAATTCTGACGGTAAGATCGATTCGTCTTTTGGAAATAAGGGAATTGTGATTACGTCGATAGGAAAAATTTCTGACAATCTTTTTGCCCTGGAAGTACTTCCGGATGATAAAATTATTGCAGCCGGAAATACAAACAACGGAACCATGTCTGGGTTTGTACTTGTAAAGTACCAGCAAAACGGGCAAACCGATATGCAATTTGGAACAGACGGAATTGTTATAACATATTTTGATAACGCAGAAGCAACAGCAGACGCTTTGGTTCTGCAAAAAGACGGAAAAATTATTTTAGGAGGCAGCGTCAGAAAAAATATATATTCAGATTTCGCCCTTGTAAGATATCTTCCAAATGGTTTGACGGATACCACCTTTGGGAAAAACGGAACTGTTTTAACATCGATCAGTAAAAATAATGATAATGTAACCTCATTGCTTATTCAGCCGGATGGTAAAATTATAGCCGGCGGTAATACCTTTTTCAATAATAAAAACGATTTTGCCGCCGTAAGATATTTGCCCGATGGCGCTGTTGATACGACATTCGGAAATAAAGGCATAGTAATAAATGATGAAGATGGCGCCAACGAATTCTCCAGTATATCGTTGTTGCAGGAAGACGGAAAAATTCTTCTCATCGGGAACACTACATCGGATAGTATTACAAATATTAAGATCATCCGGTATACTTCCCGGGGAAAGCCTGATAAAACCTTTGGAAAACGTGGAAAAACTACAACAAAGATCGCGAACGGATACCGCTTTCATTATGCCTTTGCAGGAGCCATCCAGGCGGACGGAAAAATCCTGGTATCGGGAAATTCGCGCCTGGGAAATTTTACAGATTTAACGTTGTTAAGATACAAGTGCCGTAAAAAAACCAAATAATAAAAAAGGAGACAATAAAAGAATTTTCATCCTTTTATTATCTCCAAAAATCAGGTACTCAATCAAGCATATTTATTAATAAGCCAGATGGCTCCGCCAATAATAATAATTCCGGCAATAACCGTTAAAGTAATCTTAATCCAGCTGTATGGACGTTCACCCTGCACTTCGCCTGTACGACCATTCACAAGGAAACGATACACTTTATCGCGATAACGGTATGCGCTGATCCATACGGGAAGCAGAACATGCTTAAAAGTAACATCGTTATACGTTGTATTTAAAGTAGAAATCCGTTGATGATCTCCTCCGATATCTTTGCAAACGGTATTGCGAATAACAGGTTCCATCTTGGTTTTTGCCTCGGTAAATCCGTCCTTCATGTCGACCTGGTAAGTTTCGGTTCTGAAACCGCTTAAAAACTGTTCGTCGTAACCAACCAGCTTATCGAGGTCCCAGGGTTCGAGTTTTTCGGTATATTTTTTCGGCAGTGACTTACTTGCCAACACCAAAACATCATCAAAAACATTGCTCACACTCCCACTTACCGAATGCCAGCGGGTTCTGGTAACGGTCCGGGTTTTGGTAACCGTTTGTCCGTTTTCGGTAGTTGTATACGATTCGGTGGTTTGATAATCATCGCCACGTTCGCCTGTATAGCGGCTGTATGTATTTGAATCGTAAGTCCAGTAGGGAATATACATTCCTTTTAGTTTTTCCTGCTGGGCTGCATATTTCATCAAATCATTGGGGGCAAACCACAATTTTTTCAACCACGTTTGAAACACTGCAAAAGCTTTTTTTGCATCTATTCCGAACGGAAGAAGAGAACCGGGTTTTACAATCGACTGCGATTCGGATTCCTTTACTACAAGAACACTGCCGCAAAACGGGCATAGTTCCGAAACGACGTTAGGGTCGAAAGTAGTTTGGGCGCCGCATCCTTCACAACGAACTGTTTTTATTTCCTGTTTAGGTACCGAATTGTATTTTTCGCTGATGAACTTTTCGAAATCAATTTCTTCGATGGGTTTCTCTTCAACCACAATTTCGTTTTCCGTTCCGCAATATTCACATTTAAGTGAGGATGTTCCGGGCTTAAAGGTTAATTTCGCTGCGCATTGTTTGCAGGTTACATCTTTCTGGGTGGTTTCTGATAATTTTACTTCTTCTTCCATATAGTTAATTAATTTTAGGCTAAAGCCCAGATATGTTTAATACAAATTGCCACGACCTGAAGGTCATGGCAATAAAAAAAATCTTTTTAAATTATTGAGGAGGTAACGGTGGAGGAACTGCTCCAAACACTGAACTCAATTCTGCAACTTTTCCTGCTGCTTCCCATCCTGCCATTCCCTGACGCCATACCAATGTATCTTTGGTAAGCTGATTCTGCATTACCATTTGTTTCAATACGTTCAAGTCGTATGGACCGGATTGCTGACCATTAACCACAGCAAAAAATGCTAAAGCAGGTGGAACAGGTGGTGGAGGCGGCGGTGTTGAGCCTTGCTGTTGCTGGGCTTGTGCCTGATTCATGTTTCCCATCATCATATTGGCCATGCCAAAACCCATACCCATGCCCATACCGGCTGCTGCACCGCCACCGTTTGGGTTATTGGCTGCGGCAGTCATGGCTTCGGCTGCAGAAAACTGTTGGAATTTACCCATATCGCCAATGATTCCCATGCTGGAACGTTTGTCAAGAGCTGCTTCAACATTGGGAGGCAGAGAAATATTGGCTATAAGGAATTTTGTTAAATCAATACCATATTCTAGAAATTCGGGTTTTATTTTATCTTCCACGAATTTTGAAACTTCGTTATAATTCGCAGCCATATCGAGTACCGGAATTTTACTTTCGGCGATGGCATCGGTAAATCTTGTTACAGAAATATTGCGAAGCTGATCAGTAATTTTTTCAGTGGTAAAATCACCATCGGTACCAGCTACTGTTCTGATAAATACAGCAGCATCAGAGATTTTCATTGCATAGTTTCCATTGGCACGGATGCGGACAGGGCCGAATTCAGCATCACGAAGCATGATGGGATTTGGGGTTCCCCACAAAAGATTTGTGAATTGTTTGGTATTAACAAAGTACACTTCTGCTTTGAAAGGAGAATTAAATCCGTATTTCCATCCTTTTAATGTGGCAAGAATCGGAAGGTTTTCAGTGGTCAGGGTATACATGCCGGGTTTAAAAACATCGGCAATCTGTCCTTCGTTAATAAAAACAGCCACCTGGCTCTCGCGTACTGTAAGTTTTGCGCCGTTTTTAATTTCGTTGTGGTACCGTTCAAAACGGTGAACCATCGTGTCATTCGTCGGGTCAAGCCATTCTACAATGTCAATGAATTCCGCTTTCAGTTTATCAAATAGTCCCATACTTTTTGTTTTTAAGGGTTATTATTAATTATTATATTGCTCTGTCTATAAATAAAATGCCATTTAAATGATCAATTTCATGTTGAAAGATAACTGCTGTAAACTTTGTTCCTAAGTAACCGTAGACAGCTTCAGTTTTATGTGTTCCGTTTAATAAATCGTATTCTATTCCAACGGTAGTATACCTCTTTGTTGTTTTATAAAGTCCAGGAATAGAAAGACAACCATCACCCTGAAAATTAATCATAGTATCACTGGTCATAACAATTCTCGGATTAAGATATACTTCAACCGGTGTTCCTATTTTATCCAGTCTTTTTACCAGAATAATATTTCTGTTAATACCTATTTGCGGGGCAGCAATTCCAACTCCACCATTTGAAGCTACTAAAGATTTTCTCATTCTTTTTATTACCGAAACCAATACTGCATTGGAAGAATCAGGTCTGACATTAATTGAAGTTTTTCTTAATACCAAGGAATCTGAATAATTTGCAGTAAGATAAATTCTCATGGCTACAGTATCAGCCATAATACTGTCAATTTCCTGCCCGGTAAAGGCTAACGGGTCATAAGACAGGGCTAAAATTCCACCTCCCAGATGGGCTATTTCGTGTTGAACAATAGCTCCTGTTTCACCTTCTATCATTTCTGAATGATGAACTCCATCGGTAGTGTAATAATCAACAAAAACAAGATTGTACCTGTCAATAGTAGTCGGATACATACCCTGGCGGGTTATGCAATTTTCCTGATAAGTTGTAAAGGCATTCGAGTGCTGGGTAATTTTTGGATTGATGAATACTTCCAAGGGAGCGCCCGTTTTATCTTTTCGTTTTACAATAATTATATTTCTGTTGATTCCGATTTCAGGAGCAGTAATTCCGTCTATATTACCGGAATAAGCAGAGATCGTATGATACATCCTGCTTATAAGAAAAGCAGTGGTATCGTTGTTGATTTTAACATTTCGCGATATTTTTTTTAAAATTACCGAATCGGCAGAATTGGATGCCGAAAGAATAGTAAACGCCTGGGTTGAATCGTAGCTGAATATTATGGAAACTTCTGCCGGTGTATAGAATAAGCTGTCTACAACTATTTCGGGCACTGCTTCGTTGTGTTTTTTACAGCCCGGCCACACGGCGGCACAGCATAAAGCCAAAAGGAATAAACTAAAAACAAATTTCATTTCCACACATTTAAAGAACTGTAAATTTACTATTTTTTAGAAAAGGATACCATCCGTCTTTACTTTTTAATTTTTTTTAATAGCAAAAAATTATTCAAGTAGAGGAAAAATAATATACCGATCAGAATGAATTAATAAATTGGCACTGCGATCATTGTCAGGGTAGATGCCTTAAGGGGGTAAACTTTGTATCAGCAATTTATCATAGTAATGATATGAGCTTGCCCGTAGGTGTTGAGTTCGTAAAGAAAATAATACCCAGTATAAACAAGAAAGGTAAACTTGTATATAAAAGTAAAAAAAAGAATGAAATATTTCGGGAAATGATATCCATTGCATTACGAAATATTAACTTCAGGTATGTCTTGGCAGATATTTGGTTTTCGTCTGCGAAAAACATGAATTTTATAAAAAAAGAATGCCAAAGCGATTTTATTTTGGCAATAAAGGAAAACCGCAAAGTTGCGTTATCAGAAGAAGATAAATTAAGTGGCAAATACATAAGTATTAAATCACTGGAGCTGGAAGGACGTACTTTGTCAGTTTATTTTGAACAACTGGATTTTCCGGTATTCATTTGTAAACAAGTCTTTAAAAACAAAGATGATTGTACAGGTACGCTCTATCTGGCTTCTTCAGATTTAAATTTATCATACGAGCAGATAACTACAATCTATAAAAAAACAATGAAGAGTAGAGGATTATCATAAATCTATAAAGAGTAATACTGCTTTTGCAAAATCACCAACAAAAACAGTTGTAACACAAGAAAGTCATTTTGTCGCAAAATTTATTTAACAATCACAAGTTTTTCTGTGTGTATATTTTCTGATGTTGTGATTGTTACGAAATAATTACCCGGTTGTAAAAACGAAATATTCATTTCTGTTTCAATACTCCCGGTTCCGTAATTGTTGCTATATACCTGCCTGCCTGTTAAATCGGTGATTACTATATGTTTTATGTTTTCCCCGTTTTTTGAAGAAACAGAAACATTGTTATAAGCAGGGTTAGGGTAAATTGTTATTTCTTCTTTCTTTACACTTTGCTCATTTACACCCACCCAGTTCTCGCAATAAAGCGAATCGGTACTTACACATACATCATCAATGTAATAATATGCAGTTTGATTATTATTTATTGATAAATTTATGGTATCAGTTAAACTATCATCAAAAAAATTACCGATTATAATATAAGAATAAGCCGAATCGGCAATAAACGAACCCTTTATTAAAGTCCATTTTACAGTATCTGTAATTATATTGTTGCTATAAAAATGGGCAGTATTATTAATGGGAGCCGGATGGAGGTATGAGTATGAGACTGTTGAGAATTTAACTCCTGTTTTATTTGATGCAATAGTTGAACCTGGATTAGTTGCTCCACCTAAATTTACAAAGAAAGAAATGAAATATTTTTGACCTGTTATTAGTGATGTTAGTAAAGGAGTTCCTATAAGTTCTCTATTATTTGGACCATTGTTAACAAAGGTGAAAAATCCTACAAAAGCATTACCGGAATGTGGATATTGAAATCCATTATAAGCATTTGGAGGTGTAATTATTGGTGTTATTGAACAAGTATTGCAATAATCAGGGGTTTCTTTAAAAGAGTGCCAAGGAAAACAATATGACAATTGATCAGGAGTGCTTGGACATGATGTATACTGCTCAAAACTAGGGTTTGGTATTAAATTTTGTGCTAGACAATTAAAAGAAAGCACAAATAAAATAAAGAATATTATTTTACGCATATTTTTTAAGAAAAGGAAGCCTGAATGAGCAGGCTTCCAAATATACAAAAACTATTTAACAATTACAAGTTTTTCTGTGTGTATATTTTCTGATGTTGCGATTGTTACGAAATAATTACCCGGTTGCAAAAACAAAATATTCATTTCTGTTTCAATACTCCCGGTTCCGTAATTGTTGCTATATACCTGCCTGCCTGTTAAATCGGTGATTACTATATGTTTTATATTTTCCCCGTTTTTTGAAGAAACAGAAACATTGTTATAAGCAGGGTTTGGGTAAATTGTTATTTCCTCTTCTCTGTTTTCACTTTGCTCATTTACACCCACCCAGTTCTCGCAATAAAGCGAATCGGTGCTAACACATATATCATCAATAAAGTAAAATGCAATATGAGCATATGAAGAATTAATAGTATTGGTTAAGCTATCTACAAAAAAATTACCTATAATAATATATGAATAACTTGAATCTGCAATAAATGATCCTCTTATACAAACCCAATTAAGAGTATCAGTAATTATTGAATCGCTATAATAATGAGCAAAGTTATTGATTGTTGCAGGATTGGTTTCTGAATACGGAACGGTAGAAAATTTTATGCCCATTTTATTTGTACCAACTGTACTACTATGATAACCACCTAAACTGATATAAAATGAAATATAGTATTTTTGGCCTATTAATAACTGGCTATTTAATGGTGAACCCATCAATTCCCTATTATTACTTTCTGGATTTTGATATGTATATAAACTAGCATAAGCAACACCAGAATGTGGAAATTGAAAACCAAAAAAAGTGTTTGGTGGCTTAATATCCCAATTGGTTGAACAACTATTATAATAGTCTGGATCGCCCCGAAATGAACTCCAATTTTGACAAAATGATAATTGCATCCAATCATTTGGGCAAGTATCATATTTTTCAAAATCTCCATTAGGCACTAAATTTTGTGCAAAACAACCTAATGATGAAATAAGAAAAAATAAAAAGAAAATTATTTTCATATCTTCTAAACAGAAAAAGGAAGCCCGTCTTACAGACAAGCTTCCAAATATACAAAAACTATTTAACAATTACAAGTTTTTCTGTGTGTATATTTTCTGATGTTGTGATTGTTACGAAATAATTACCCGGTTGCAAAAACAAAATATTCATTTCTGTTTCAATACTCCCGGTTCCGTAATTGTTGCCATATACCTGCCTGCCTGTTAAATCGGTGATTACTATATGTTTTATATTTTTCCCGTTTTTTGAAGAAACAGAAACATTGTTATAAGCAGGGTTTGGGTAAATTGTTATTTCTTCTTTCTTTACACTTTGCTCATTTACACCCACCCAGTTCTCGCAATAAAGCGAATCGGTACTTACACATACATCATCTATAAAATAATATGCAAATACATTATTTGTTGGTTCTAAATTTAAAGTATCGGTGTTATTATCATCGAAAAAATTACCTATTATAATATAATTATAAACAGAATCGGCAATAAACGAACCCCTTATTAAAGTCCATTTTACAGTATCGGTAATAATATCATTACAATAAAAATGAGCTGTGTTATTAATGGGAGCTGGGTTATTATACGAATAAGGGACAGTTGAAAATCTAACACCAACTTTGTTAGAAGCAACGGTAGTAGGGTAAATACCTCCGTTATTTATATAAAAAGAAAAAAAGTATTTTTGCCCAATTAACAATGATGATGTTAATTGCGTACCAATGAGTTCTCTATCATTATTTATCCAGGTACCGTATGTATAAAAACCAGCAAAAGCATTTCCAGAATGGGGATACTGAAAACCAAAATAACAACTTGGAGGTGAAATATAAGAATTAGGTGAACAAGTATTGAAATAATCAGGTGTTTTACAATAGCTACTCCATAACGAACAATATGATAGCTCATTGATATCATTTGGGCAAATGGAAAATTGTTCAAAGTCTGGGTTAGGTACCAGATTTTGTCCTAATAAGCTATTGGAAATTAAAAGTAAAAATACTATTTTTTTCATTTCAAAATAAAGGAAGCCTGAATAATCAGGCTTCCAAATATACAAAAACTATTTAACAATTACAAGTTTTTCAATGTATTTATTGTTTAATGTTGAAACAGTTACAAAGTAAGTACCGGGCTGTAAAAACGAGACATCAAGATTACCCGCTGCCATTCCTTCTGCATCCGCATTATACACCATTTTACCGGTTATATCGGTAATTATTACCTGCATTATTTCGTCCCCGTTTTTCGAATTCAGGGTAATCTTATCATAAGCAGGATTCGGATAAATAACAGCATTTGAATGTATCCCTCCCT
>JBBIRU010000053.1:0-32543 GCA_037441645.1 Bacteroidota bacterium | reverse complement strand
TTTTATGGATGATTATAACAATAATCACCCACATGATAGTTTAGGAAATAAAAGTCCTATTGAATTTATGAATACGAAATATGAAAAATGTTTAATTTAGCTCTGTAGGAAAAAGGGGGTACTTACAAATCCTGTTACTGAGTTTTTGTACTTTTTTAATATCAAGAGCCCCGGAAAACAATCCTATACTAATTGGTCTTGATGTGTTTTTGACAGGATTAATCCAAGTGGAAACGTGTTCACGATATTTATCGCCATTAGGCATAGCTAATGTCATACAGACCAAAAATGCAGCAAATTTCTTTTGAGTGATTTGAGAATGAAATTTATCTGTAAAATCTAATGCTTCAGGCAGCCACTTTCCAGCCTGAATAGCACTTCCGGCAATTATGGCTTTATATTGGGAAACATCATCAACCTCTTTTACTGGTTTGACATCTACTTCGAATCTGTTTTCCTTTTTGAGAACGTCCCCGATAGTTTCGGCTACTCCTGCTGTTGTTCCTGTACACGTAGCGTAAACAACTAAAATTTTAAATGGCATTTTTGCCTTGTTATCTGAGATCGAATAAAAATAAGGACTTGCATCATTAACCATATAAATTTATCAAATACCTTTGATAGGTTTTTAATACTTTCTATTAAACAGAAAAGACAATTAATTTCCCATTTGTTTTTAATATAACAAGGGCACAATTAAGCTGCTTTTCATTACTTAGAGAATATTTTAAATATAACGACAACATGAAATTAACAAATCAAAAATTACGTATGACTATTGTTATTGATACAAATTTTTTCATTATAAAGCAATTCATGGAGGTATTCAGATGCTATATGCGCTGCATAACTTTTATACTTATCATTTTTATTTTTAGTTTTATCCATAACAGATTTTATAAGTGTAACTTTAACATTATTAAAGAAAAAGTTAGATCTATATAAGGCATAACTTTCCATGTCAATAGAGCATAATTTTCGTCTATTTACCTCATTTGCTATTTTATCTAATTCTCCCATTTTATTTACCACAACCTCTCCACATGCCATTTCGTCTTCATGAATAACGGGAATATGGCTATATAATTTTGCTTCAGCTTGTCTAACTTGTCGATATTTTCTATTAATATTTTCTAAATATCCACTCATACATTCATTATCAGAACCAATAGAACTCATAATATTTGAACTTTGTGGAGCATAACTAGGATTCAAAATAAAGTTAGAATCATCCAATTTCCCCTGTTGGTATGCAACAGATTCTCTAGGAATTATTATATCACCAATTCCAATATCCTCTGTATCACGCCCACCACAAACTCCTATCATAAATAAGTGTTTAATTTTAAATTCAGAAATTAGTATTGAAGATGAATAACTACAATCAACCATACCCATAAATGGCGATATAACAGCAACATATTTTATTTTCTTATTCGATTTTGTAGTAATTACACCCCTCTTGAAAGGAATGCTTATACCTTCAATCGTTTCATCTTTTGCAGGAAACAAATTCTCTCTAGAACTTAAAAATGGCATTAGTTCTTCGTTTAACGCACAGACAATTCCAATATCAGCAATTTTTTCTTCTTTTTGTTTTTCAATTTTGACATGGCTTAAAATATGAACAAGAATAGTTTTATTTATATTAGATGTTTGAACTAAGTTATTTTTTAGCCTGTTTTCCTTTTCAAAATCATTCCATGCAAAAAAGGATTTTAGTAGAAGTCCCTTTTCAATAATTTTATTTATAATTGAAGTCAATTGGTTATTTTCAACTAGAGTTCCAATTTGTCTACTAACGAGAAATATTGGTTTGAAAATTCCAATTCTTTCCAGCACTGGGATTAACTCTTGAGGTTTATCATCATTTGTTCTCCATTTATCAAGTACCATGTCTACTAAATAACCATCAACTTGGACCTTTTGAATCTTATCAAATAACTCACTTCCATTTTCGACTGCGACTATTTCAAGATCATTAGATAATACATTTTCGTATGTTTTTTTTCTTGATGACCATTCATCATCAATGATTAGAATTCTCATTTTTGTCTCCATATTTTATTAAATAAATGGTAATTTTAAAATTGTTTTTAAGATGACACCGTTAACAAGTATAGTGAAATCATCATACTCAATACAACCTCCTATTTCAAATATGTGTTGTTTTTCGGGCTTAATTCTATTCTTTGTTTTACTATTTACAATATCAGCTTTTATAGATGAGAAATTATAGAATGTTAATATTAAAAAGTCATTATCTGATTCTTTTGATATCCACATATCGGCACTTTTACTTTCTTCATTAAATGGGTCTTTAATTTTAACATTTTCAGCATGTTTTGTGTTATCAATTAAATATTCTATCTTTTTAATAATTTGACGATCCCAATTTACCCACTTTTGAATTTCAATAAAACCTTGAGGTACAAACCCTTTTGAAATGACGATTTCTTTGAAAGAATAATTCATTGATTTTATTATTCTTTCAATTTCAATCTTCAAAAAATCATCATGATTTGAAATTAAATAAACCGGCATAAAAAATAGTCTATGAAGCTTTTTTAGGTTTTCAAACATCTCTGTTAATTTTTCTTTAAGACTATTTATTTTGTCATCAATATAACTTACTTTTTCATATTCTTGATTTTGATTTATTGTCTTACTTAAAAGAATCTTCACATTGTTAATATCTTTAAAATAATTCTTCAATATAATTGGATTTTCTGTTTGATCATTTGAATTCCATATGGGGTAATTATTGATTAAGGCTTCAAGTTTATCACAAGTATTCAACGCAAATACAAATAGCTGTTTATCAAGAATAGAATCTTCACCTAAATTTAATATGTTTTGCAATGAAGTATTATGAATTCGTCCATAATCATTATAGATTTCAGAATGAAATTGTTTATTTATACTTTTTAAATTATAAGAATTATATTTTAAATGTCCAACTAATTTTTTTGATTTTGAAAATTTAGAACTTTCATTTTGAGCAAAATAACTAAGAATAAGTTCCAAGTCATAATTATTAATATTAATATCACTGTTGTTTTTATCCTTACAATTATCAAACAAGGTTTCAATAATCTGTGGAGATTGAGCCATTATCGTAATTGCAGCAAATGCAGTTTCATTACTTAGTTCTTTTGACTTATTTGCTTCAATAAAAATTATTTTTAATATTTTCTCAACAACAATAGGGGAAAATTCTTTTCCGTATAACATTAAATTTACACATAAAAGTTCTAAAGTTGTTAATCTATCTAAATTACCTTTATTATATAAATAAACAGCAATATCGTCTCTTGAAGTCATTGAATGAATTTCGCATGAATATAATGTTAACCCCGTAGAATTTACCAATGATATTTCATCATAGTGTAATCTTTCACCACTTTTACGATTTAAATATAAACTAAACTTCTTTGTAATAGATTCTTTTAAAGGTTTTGACAATAAACCATGTTCTTTAATTTTCGCATATGAAAAAATACTTTCCCAAGATAAAATCCATTGATCAATTCTCATTAAATCATAAGAGTAAATTAAACTGTGCTTGAAATCATTGATTTTTTCCAGTGATTTACAAATAATGCAATTATCTCTGTTTCCTAATCTAGGTATATCAAGTCTCCAATATGCTTGATGTTTTAATGGATCAGTTGTACTAAATGGTAATCTTCTTCTGTCTGCAATACATAATGTTCTAACTTCTTTTGCGCCTAAATTCAAAAGTAAATGTTTTAATTCCTTTCTTGTTTTACCATCAACAGTAGCTTCATCAAATAATAAAGCGTATGGAGTCTTTCCTGCATTTTTAAATTCTATTATTTTTTTTCTTATAGCCTCAAATGTTAGAGGAGATATTAAAAATGTTGAACAACTTCGATCTTTATTTACTGGAATAAGTGCAAATATTCGATCATGACAATCAGGAGTTATATACATTTTAATAAGCTCAACTATATGCTCTGTTGTATAATGATATGGATAAACGATTACTGCACATTCATTAGATTGTCTTTTTTTAATTCTCTCTCTTACTAATTCTTTAAATTTATGTCTTGATCGAACCAAATAATCTATTGTGGCTTTTGTTTGTTCTCTCGTGTAATTAACTAAAAATTCATTAGGTTCTATTATAATATTTTCTTCATTTTTTCCTAAAGCCATTAAAAATTCTGACAATAAAAAAACTGCAAGAGACTTTCCATCATTAAAACTATTGCTTACAATCATTGGATAATCAATTTTAAAAAGATCATGATTGTTTTCATAATGAAAGTGACCAATTTCTATAACATTTTTACCTGCAACTTGCAATTCAAAATAGGTTAATGATGGTTCACATTCATAAGCTGAATGAAATTCGACGTTTTTTATTGATTGATAGTCCTTAGGGTCCGAATCATACTGTTTAGTTTCATTATTATAAAGACGATACCTTGGAATTGTATAATACTTCCATCCATGTGGAGCTATCATATGAGATCTTCCAACACGTCTATAATCAATATTTGTCTTTTTAAATTTCTTTTCTAACCATTCTTTGGGCCATAATAATAAATGTGCCTTTTGTTGGCTTTGAATAACACCTTGATGTTGGAAGTAATGTATTGGGACTGAAATACTATTTGTCTTTTTTTGTTTTTCTGCATTCATCTGTGCTAAACCAGTTACCGATACGCTACCAATTAAAAGTTTTTGTCTTGAATCAATTTGATTTACATTTTTATTATAAAATAATGAATTCATCTTAGCAGATAATCTATCTGTTAAAATATCCATATTTTCATATACGCAACCATATTCATTTGATAAACACAATGTCCTTATTAAACTATTTTCAAGAATTCGTTTTAACACATCATCAGTTAGAACTTGTGCAAAATTTAAATAACCCTGCATATCTATCTCCTGATCATCACTATACCAAGTGATTTTATCGTTAACATATAGACTTCCATCAATATTTCTTTCTTTAACCCTAAGCCAAAACAATAGTGAATCATGAGTTTTCAACCAAGCGATAAGGTGTTTTAAAGATAAATGTGGCGAGAAGCTATTTGGATTAAAATCAAAATATTGATCATTTTTTTCTTCTACAGAAGAACTCCGCTTTTTAATAAATATCTGATTTGTTATTTTTGATAGAATTATTACAGAAAATCGTTGCGTTATTAAAATAATTTTTTCAAAATTAATTATAAAATCATTTGTAAAGCTTGAACCTTCAATTGCTAATTGGTAAAGATTTGCTTCATTAATTGGAATATCAGCAATAATAAGTGTTTTAAATTTATTCCTTATTTTCTCAAATAACTCCTTTACGTTACTGTAAATTCTATTTTTTTGTAAACCACGTTGAGGCAAATAAAGACAAAAATCAACCATAGCATTTGAATCATCCTTATACATCTCTTCTATAAAATGTTCTATATTATTGAATCTATTATCAATAACAAAAAACGTTGCTTTGTTATTAACATTATTTAAATTGGAATTAAAATATTTTTTATAAATATCTTCATTACAAAGTAATTCGTTATAATAAATGCTTTCATTAAACAGGTCTTCATTTTTTTGTATTTTTTTCTTTAACATTAATCTTTCCCAGTCATTTACTATATCTGAGGCAACATCCCATGTCAATCTATATATTAAGGCAAGTCCATTTAACTGATATTTATTTTCAATTCTTAATCCGCTTGGAGATTCACCTTTGTAAGGTAGAGAGTGCCCCATCCATTCTTTGTGGTCTCTTCCGCATATGTAATTATTTCCTATAATTTTATTTATTGTATACAAACCACCATATTGTGTTTTTTTATTTAGATTATTAATTCCTCTTTCACCAAGTATCAACGCTTTATTCCATGCTATACTAAATCCATTATCTGGAATGTTATTTATAGGGAAATAATTACTCGTAAGTCCTTTCCCATTATCAATAACAAATATTTCAATGAAGCTAAATATATTGTCAATAAAATAGCGCTCAAGTTTAGGAGAATTTTCATGTTCTTTGCGAAATTGTGCTTTTAACTTATACCTATCAGGAAAAGGTAATTTATTATTTGCAAGCCCATTTCTAAATCTAACATAGAATCCTACATTTTTATCTTTATTTTCTCCATATGCATGCTCATAAACATTGTTAATTGTTTCTGACAACAAAAGTCGAAGTCGTGTAATTACTTCATCTATACTGAAACTATCAATCTTATTTTTAATATCATGTTGAATGCTATCAATCATTTTTAAAATCCAATCATCAATATAGTTTCCACTTTGAACTAGTTTATCCAAATTAATAACTGTTGCTCTTATTATTGTACAATTTGCATATTCTAAATCACTAGCGTAAAGTGAAAATCCACTTATCTCTTTTTCTGTTAATTCATTTGGATTATTCTTATAATAAATATGTACATTGAACTTTCTGAATTGTTCAATAAAGCCTTCTAAATAAATGAAACCAAGAACTTTTTTTGATTCTTCATTATCGTCCTGAATATTTGGAACATATAAATTAATCTTACAGTTTCTTAGGTTAGCAATAGATAATAAAAGTGACAATAGTGGAATTGGATCTATCCATGTACAATTAGAAACATCAAATTCAACTGTATGAATATCAGAAGGTAAATTAGCAATAGTGTTTTGTATTTCTCCAAATCTTTCTGCCCAAATCTTATTTCTATACTCTGTAGGAAACTCAACTCTTAAAATTCCACCTACATTCCATTTAGTAATATTAGTTAGTAATTCTGGCATCAATTTAAAATTTTGTACTTTACATCGTAAATATATAGATTTTAAACAAAAAAAATATGTTTTGGAAAAACTTGACCCAAAATGCTTCAAACTCTTTCAAACTAGCCCAAGTAACATTTTTATTCATCGGATATTTGTAGTCAGAAACACCCGACATCGGGATAGACTACAAAAAAAAGTCGCTCAAAGAACAAAATTCAATCATAACTATTGCATCCGCTGTTCTTTTAACATAATTTTTACTTCGAACATTTGCCTATTCCAACATGTCGGCTATTGTCTGTTAATGTAAAAAGATGTCACAAAATGTTTTTATTTGTTCCAAATCATTCAGGAATTCAATCGAATTGCTTACCTTTGAGTCCGCAAGCACAAAGAGCAAGTCCTTAAAAAAGCCCGAAAGTCCAACGGACATGGGCTTTTTTCTTTTTAATCCCTGCGAGTTTTTGAAAGAAATAACCTAAACCGGCTGGTTTTCCGGCTGGACTTTTTCATTTTTCTTAGTCCAGCTAATCCGGTGCTTATTCGCTTATTTTTACATATTTTCATTTTTAAAAACGAACTGATTCATGTAATTTTAACTTATAGAAAAGGAGGATTTATGGAAACCAGAAATCGTATCGCTTTTACGTTCTATATTAAGCGAACTATTGGTTACAAAAAAATGAAAGATTGTAAATACTGTTTTATTAAAGTGGCTTTTCGGGTAGTTGTGTATCAGTTGGTACCCATTCGGAATTATCATTTAAAGAGTATCTTTTTGATTTTCCTGTTTCGGTATCCCAAACAAGAATATTTCTAACGATATCACCCTGATCTGTTTTCCAGGTTACATAAACCATCATATATTTTCCAGTAACACCTATTGGCGGCATCGAAACTAACTCGTTTTGTTTTGCACTGACTGTTTTTACCGAGAACATAAATAACCCGGAACACAATAAAATTGCACAAAGGCAAATGGTTATTGTAAATAATCTTTTTGAAAAGAGATCTAAATTTTTCATGACAAGTTGTTTTAAATTAATAATAATTATTTGTTAGAATTCGACATAATATCAAAAGAAAGGGGACAAAATACATATCCATTTTCTGAATCTACAATTGCTTCAAAACATACTTAAGATAAAGCCCTTCGTTCACTATTTCTAATTCAAAGTGTAATTGCTTTCCTTCGTCCATATTTGTCTGTAATTCCTGCGACGCTTGTTTTCCTTGTCCTGCCTGAACTGAAAACAGACCAACAGGTACATCAAAAAATTTTGTTTTCCCATTATCAACTACTCCAGCTTTTTTGTCGTTAATATAAATAGGAATTCCCACCAATGAACTTTGAAATGATTTTTTTCGCGAAACAAAAATTCCTGTTCTATCAGAGGTAATGTTTTCATCACCTTTTTTCCTCATTAGCTTGGCAATAATTAAAAAAATGAAAAGAGGAATTAACAGTACAATCCAAGTGAGGAAAACAACCGGCATTCCGTAATATGAACTACCTTCATCGACAGTAAAAATATTAATAAAGAAAAGTGCAGGTTGAGTTTGAAAAATAGCACTGGCAATTGAAATGGCTCCGGTGACAATTACATAAAGAATAATGATAATTCGTTTCATGTGTTTATTTTTTTATTTTTTATTAAATCGGTCAATACGCCATGTAAAATAATCATATGGGTTTGTGTTTATTCTAAACATGGCTATTTCATAAAATTTGGTAATTATTTATTAACTAGCCATCATACATTTAATAATCTGGTACAAAAAAAGTAAAATGAATTAACACCATCGACCATTTACGTGTAAATGGACTATATTTTTAGAAAAATTTTGAGGAATTAAATCATTTTTATCATTACATTCTGTCATAAATTGGTCTTGGTATTCTTTTTAAAATTGCAGCAATTAGTCCCCAACGTTTTGTAACGTATGCTATTTTCTTTTTCTTTTTGATTGCTTTATAAATTTGTTGAGTAGTTTTTTCAACTGGCATAACCCAAAATAATCCTTCTCCTTTTGCCATTTCAGTATCAACAAGTCCCGGTCTGACATCTGTTACAAAAATCTGTTCTTTAAGTTTTTTTGCTTTTTGCCGTAACCCTTCCAGATAATTTATTTGATACGCTTTTGTTGCGTTGTATGATGGTGCTTGTTTGCTTCCGCGAAGTCCTGCAATTGAACTTATGCCAACTAAATGTCCTGATTTTTGTTTTTTAAAATAGTTGAAAGACCAGTCAGCAACACAAGTAAAACCAAGAACGTTCGTATCAATTGTTTGTTTCTCAATATTAAAGTCAAGATTATCGTTTATGTCGCCAGTTCCTGAACTAATAACTACCAAGTCAAGTCCACCGAGTTCTGTTGTTAACTCTTCTAATTTTTCGACTACTATTTTAGAATTTGTAACGTCAAAAGTTTTGATAAAATAAGAATTTGGATTTTCTGATTTCAATTTTTCGAGTAATGCTGTTCGTCTTCCTGTTATTCCAACTTTATAACCGTTGTCTACAAATAATCTGGCAAGTCCTTTTCCGATTCCTGAAGTCGCACCGACTATAATTACTTTTTTCATTTTGTTCTTTGTTATTTTTTATTACTTTTTTCTAAAAATCAACCCAATCAGAATAAACATAACCTGTCCAAATGGATTTATAATATTCATTGCAATTCTCGCAAGGACTATTTCGGTATTTTGCTCTGATTTTTATTCCATTGTGCAAATAATGAAAACCGGATCTGCTGAGTGTTTCTTTATTAATGCTTTGTTCGGACCATTGAAGTAAATCAATAGTATGAGAAAAACTTTCATCAGGCTTTAATTCTACAATAACCGGAACAGATTTTTCTCTGTCTGAGTAAAAAACAAAAACCATTTGTTCATGGTCGGGTGTTAAAGCTTCTATTTCAAAGTAGTCATATTGGTTATTTTCAGCTTTTACATAACTATACGCGTTTATAATTTTTTTGCTAATGTTCTTTACGGTAATATTGACCTGAGTTTTATTTAGAACTTTTAAGCTAACCACTAATTCTTTTGATTGTTTTAAAGTATCTACTTGCCCAAAGGCTAAGATTGTTAAAAATGTTGCTGTAAAAAATGTTAGTATTTTTTTCATTTTTATATTCTTTTTTAAATTTTGTTGGCATCCTTTTTTTAGTAAAAAACACATAACTATATCATTCCTTTATTTCTGTGAAATCACCAAAGACTGCTAATCTTTTGCCAGTTTCTGCATCAAAAATCTGCACATAGTCGCCATAAGCTTCGTCTCCTTCCATAATAATTTTATTCTTATACATACTTAAAATTACTTTGTTTGAGTATTGGGAATGAGAAGCCATAATCTGTTTTACATCTGCTGTCCATTTCATTTTTCGAGAATTAAGATCGAAGCAATGTAGGCTAGAACCAGTTGCTATCGGATGGTAATTGGCAATATAAAGTAAATTGTTTTTTAAAATTAAATCGCAGGCAGGATTTCCGTTTTTAATTTCAAATTCATATTTTGTACTATCAATCAATTGAACCGTGAAACGATCATTATCCTGAGTGACGAATCCGGCAAGGTTTTTTCGTTTTCATCGAGTATCAGTCCATTGGCTGTTTGGTTGTATTCAGTAACGGAAAAAATTATCCATAGATAATACTATGGTTTTAAACTTATCAGCAAATGCAATATGCGATGTAAAAATCATTTGCGAAGAGTTCAAATTACAGCTCACTTTTAAAAATATACCCGGTACATTAAGTTTGGAAAAAAGCCCATTTGTCTAATATAACCTATTGAGCCGGGTTTGCTGGCATCGTAAAATTCTGACACTCTACCCTGATAATTTGTGATGTTTTGCAAATCGAGAAATATTTCATGTGTGGTTTTTAACTTATTAAACTTGTAACTTACTGATAGATTTAAACTGAAGATATCATCAAGTTTTTTGTCGTATGCTTTACTATAATCCCAATATCTATTGTTAGCAGGGTCAACAGCTACATTTCCCTGCGCATCTCTTAAAAGTGGAATATATTTTTTACCACCGCCTAAAAATGCTTTGATATTAATTGCCAGTGTTTGGTTTTGTTTTTTGCCTATATTTTTAAATTCTTTACCACCCAAAATATTGACTAAATAGTTGCTGTTGTATTGCGTATTTCTTTCAATACCATCTAATGGTTTGTATTTAGAATCGAACAATGATGCATTAATTAAAAAATAGTAGTTTTTATTAAAGAAACGTTCTACTGTAACTTCTATCCCGTAATTTTTCCGGTTCCTTTGTTTACTAAAGGCACATACCTGTAATCGAAACCTTCATTTATGGTTGCATAATAACTCGTATCGTTGTTTTCTACGGGTAAATTATATAGATTTTGATAATAAATTTCTACACTAGCCTTTAAATACTCAGTAAAAAAATTATCGTACCCCAATACATAGTGATCAGCTTTAAGTAAACCGAGATTTTTATTTGGTTCAATTACACTTCCGTCCTGTTGTTCTACTTTGGTAAAATAATTATGTACGCTTTCCATAGTACTGTGTTTCCCGTATCCAGCGTGAATTGAGCTAATATTGTTAAGCTTCCAGTTTATAGCTATTCTTGGTTCTAAAGTGCTCTTGTGGTTTAGCAAAACATTCATGTTATGAAGTCCGGATACAATGTTGATTTTGTCATTAAAACTATGTTTCCAACTTAAAAAACTGTTTATCGTACTTATATTGTTATTAAAATCTGTAACATTAAACATGGCTCCTGTAGCATCATTGAATATGCTTTGATTGTATTTATGTTCAGATATTGTATATTTTGCGCCAATTTGAACTTTGTTTTTTGCATTTACTTTATTGTTATATGTTGTAACACCGATGTAGTAGGAATTTATTATTTTACTGTTAAAATTTAATGTTTTGTTAATAGTATCTGTTAAAATACCTCCCTGTCCATCGTCTATTTTTATTATTTCTTTATTAAAAATATCATCATTAATGGCAGCTGCAGAATAGGATAGAGAAGTTTTAAAATAGCTTTTACTATTAATTGTTAGAACATGGCTTATCCCAATATTTGCTAAATTGGCAACTTTGTCATAATCCCTAAGAATATCAGCATCTGTGGGTTGTCCTGGTACAGAGAGCCCTGTGGGTTCTATATTTTCCATTAAAAAACCACTTAATCCTCCCAACCCGAATATCGAAAATGTACCTGCTTTTTTAGTTGGCAGAACTACTTTAAAAGTTGCATCCTGGTAATTCACAACTCCAGGTATATCAACCAAACCCAGTTTTTTAATCAATGAAGCAGCAGAATACCTGTAATTTATTAGATAAGAACCGGCATAACCTTTCTTAAACGGACCTTCAAGAGCAAGATCGATCCCTAATAAACCAACTCCGGCAGCAGCTTCAAATTTTTCGTTATTTCCAGTTCTGAGCTTAACATCAAAAACACTTGACAACACACCTCCGTACTCCGACGAAAAGGCTCCAGTATAAAAATCGGAAGTTGCCAATAAATTATTATTTAGCGCACTGAGCGCTCCGAAAGACGCGTTTTGATCATTTAAATGATAAGGGCTTGATATTTCAATCCCTTCTAAACGCCATTGCATATATTTAGGTGAATTACCTCTTACAATAATATCGCTGCTTGCCGGAGAACTTGTAACTCCTGCTATATTTGCAACTACGCGAGATGGATCGCTAAAACCACCGGCGTACCGACTGGTCTTTTCCGCAGAAATAGAACGTGAACTTATCATTGACATTTCATTTAAAGCCTCACCTTTATTCTTGTTTGCCTTGACAACAACTTCGTCTATTTTGACAACTGATTCCTGCATAGAGAGATCTAATACTACCTCTTTACCCGAGTTTACAATAATATCTGATACGGTTTTTGTTTCATAACCCAGATATAATAATTGTAATGAAATCCTGCCTATTGGCATGTTTTCCAGTCTGAACTTACCATTTACATCAGTTGTAGTACCAATTAATGGATCGGTACCAAGAATAATGACTGTAGCGCCTATTAGTGGCAATTTACTGTCGGTATCAAGAATAGTACCTCTTAAAATTTGTGAAAGTTTTTGACTAAAAGTCAGCGATGTGAACATTACAATTATTAGTAATGTTAAAGTGATTTTTTTCATTTTTCTATGATTTATTAATTTATTTAACCGTTAAAAATTGTGCAAAAAAACTTAGAAGAATTAACTACAGCGACCTTTAACGTGTTAATGGACTATTTTTTTGGAAAAACATAGAGTAGTTTTTACAAATAAGCTTAGAATGTTTTTGTCCCTAACAAATACTTAACAAAGCAATGAAGCAACCTCATAATATTTGCTAAATATTTATAGTCATTCAATACACAATTAAACATATTGCATAAATTAATTGTATTAGAATTATTAGAAACATTAAAGCTAAAAGCACTATCAAAATACGCCAAGGTTTCATTATTGTCTTAAAAGTTAATGGATAATAATTATAACTTAACAGTGTATTTAACAATGTCAGAATTATTGAATTAAACAATTTGCACAGAAAGTTTTTACTCTAAACAAATGTTGCTGGTAATTACTTCCTTGTCAATGAATAATTTTATTACATATATTCCCTTTGGTTTGGAAGCAAAATCAATACTTATGTCATTAACAAACGTATCTTTTAGAATAACTTTACCTTCTAAATTACTAATTTCAAGAATTACTATTTTACCTGATAATTCAGATGAAGATATATTTATTTGCCCATTTGATGGATTCGGAAAGATTTTAAATCCTTTATTTTGCTCAGTTATTTGATTAATTGCAGATGGTGCATGTACGTAAATCTTAAATGTTGTAAAAACAGTTGCTCCGGCAGTATCTGTCACTGTTACCTTGATATTTAAAGTTTGGATAATAGTTGGTGTGCCTGAAAAAGTACGTGTTATTGAATCAAAAGTCAACCATGTTGGTAATGGAGTTCCATTATAAAGTTTTGCGCTATATGCTAGTGTATTGTTACTATCATCATCAATAAAGGTACTATCAGGTATGCTATAATTAAAGAACTGCCCCACAGTATCATGTTGATTAGGAATCGAATTATTTAAGTATGGGATAAAATTAGTGTGCATGAGACTGTCAATAAGACTATCAATACGAACCCAATAAACATAAGTATCCGAGTAATCGGCATGGGTTCCCGTGGTGTAAAAAAGATATTTGTTATCTGAAGAAACATAAGGCCCCCACATTCCCAGCCCGAAGTTTATTGTTGAACCTAAGTTTTTTGGATTTGTCCAACTGCCATTATTTTTATGATAACTTATTTGCAAACCACTTTTAGCTATTATCATATAAGTTTCATCTCTTGAAACAAAAAAATCTAAATTATCGCCGGTAGAATTTGCCGGTTTCCATATACTTACGGCAGAAGTGTCAGTTCCATTTAAAAACAATTTACACCAATCATTACCTCCAACAGTAGGGTTAGAAATTGATGAAACGTAATAATTTCCATTATTAGTAACTTGTAAATAATGTGCTAAGTTAAGGTTGGCTAGAATTCTCTGTGGAGTGCTCCAACTGGAACCATTTTTAACAGAAAAAAAGGTTTCTACGTTACTATTTTGAATATACATTGTATCTCCGGTAACAGATAATGCAGCGGCACAATAACCTTCAAATAAATTAAAAGGACCTGTCCAATTACTTCCATTATATTTATAATATTTAATTGTATCACCGGTTATAGGATAATAACTATGCACCTCTGAATAATAAATTTCCTTGCCGTCGTTAGAAATTGCGATTCTTTCGGCAGCAAATGATCCTGTGTTTACAGACAGGTTAAATATTTGAGGGATATTCCCCGGAGGTGTTTGTCCAAAATACATACTATCTGGGGGTATTGGTTGCGAAGATACAACACAACCAAACAATAAAAATAAAATTGATGTTAGTGCTAAATTTTTCATAAAAGTAAAGTTTTAAAATTTAGCACAAATTAAGCCCGAACAATAGCCTTAATCGACCTTTAACATGTAAATGGACTGTTTTTATTAAAAAAACAAAGAGCATTATTTCAATTGAAAAATTGAGCCCGATATTCCTGCGGAGTTAAATTTGTGTACAATTTAAATTGGTTATTGAAGGCTGACTTTGAATTAAAACCAACCTCATATAAAATTTCGAGTATTGTATGTTTTTTATATTTTGTATCTTCTAACATTCGCATGCTTTCCTTAACGCGAAACTCAAGGATGTAGCCTTTAAAATTTTTTTTGTAAGTTTCATTTATTATTTGTGAAAGTATTCGAGGACTTACAGAAATTTCATTTGCAAGTATTTCCAGTGATATTTCCGGGTTTAGAAATGGTTTATTTGTTTCCATAAAGGAATTTAATTTTTGCAGATATTCCTTTTTATCATTTTCTTTAAGTTTAGTGTTTTTGTACTTCGTAATAATGTAATAAATATCTGGTTTTAATAGAAGAACGAACATGATTGAAGTTACAAATAAAAACGCAACTAAAGCATAAATGCTTCCAGTAAATGCACACCACCAAATTTGTTCTATTATCGTATAAATAGCGAAAGAATTTAAATTTATAATCCAGATGATAATGAATCCTAATAATAGAAATTGAAGCCAAGTATTATGTGAAGAAATTCTGATACTCTTATAAAAATCTCTGAAGTTAATATTCATTGATTTCATACTCAACAATGATAACAATATGTATATAAAATTATGTATCAGAATCAATATAGTGTCTGTTAAGTGTATTGTTGATGTCCATTTAATCAAAAGATTATCATTACCATTAAAATGATCAAGATTTAAATAAAAAATCATCAGGAATAAAAGAGCACCAATAAAAGGTATTAAATGAAATAAACTACGATAATGAATAATGTTTTTTCTTTTTAAAAAAGAATTAACATATAAGTAAATGAGAGGCCCAATCAAAAAAGAAGTTTGCCTTATCATATAAATAGGTTTGCGCCAATCTGTAAAATACTGAAAAGCGTAAATGCTTGTCGCAAATGAATAGAAAATTTGGAGACTGAAAATTATTAAGAGTAATGACATTATTTTATTTTCAATACTAAATCCTCTTTTAGTAACAAAGAAGAATAATGACAATGTCATCGCAAGAAAGACGCTTATAAGAGTTATTGTGTTAAAAAAGTTCAGGGTCATAATTTTAATTATTGTATTAATTACATATAATATACTCAATCTTATAAATTGATCTAAAAATGATATTAAAAACAAATCTACAAGTTTTCTATGCTTATTTATAAAAAATTCTACAAATTGCCAATTTTCGCCAAAGAACACTTGATTTTTGCCTAAAAAAGCCAAAATAATGAATGTATCGTTTTGCTATTTAAAAAAAGTTTTTACTTTTGCATCCATTCAAATGAATGTTCTTTTTTTGTGTTTGAAAGTGTGCTGAAATCGTTAACCGGTTTTCTGGATGGTTGAGTAGTAGCCTCTTTAAAACAGTTTGAAAAATATCGGAGCAACGGGTTCATGAGCCTCTTTTTCCGCGAGCACTATGTGCTTTTTTATAGAATTGAATTTAGATATTGATTAATGGTACAGAAAAACACATTTACTAAATGTTCCTTCAATATGTATTATAATACATGTTGGAGGGGAACCATTAATTATTTTCACTATCGATTTAAATTCTGGTCGATCTGATCTGACCGGCCAGGCCGAAAGGCAAATCCCAAATTAATTTTTTATTTTTCTGATACTTAATGGTATCGGATATAAATCAATGAAATATGAAAATATTATCAGATTCAATTCTTGAGAATTTAAAAAGTATAATGGTTATCCTCGATGACAGCGGAAATCTTGAGTATATCAGTTCTTCAGTGAAGAATGTTTTAGGCTTTACGCCTGAACAATTGATAGGAGAGAACTGGTTCAATTATACTCTTTGTAATCAAACTGAACTAAGGACAATAAAGAGTGTTTTAGCGCAGAATACAAAAAATAACAGTTGTATTCCAAACTATATTTATGAACAGCAATTAAAAACGATTTCCGGAAACCGGAAATGGATATTATGGTCGGCATCAAAACAGGATAGTAATAAACTTATTGCCATCGGACAGGATATTACCGACAGGAAGAAAGCAGAATTGCAATTGTCGGAGAAAAACACTGAACTTTATCAAAAAAATACAGAAATAAAACAAAGCTTAGAGTATGCAAGTCGCATACAGGAAGCTATCCTTCCTGATATAATCTCATTTAAATCTGTCTTTAGAGATGCATTTGTATTTTATCAGCCAAAGGATATTATAGGTGGTGATTACTATTATATATACAAGAAAAACAATAAAATTTTTGTGGCAGTGGTTGATTGCACCGGGCATGGAGTTCCTGGAGCATTAATGTCTGTAATGGCGAACTCCATATTGAAAGAAGTAATTTCAAATAAGCACATGGAAGAGCCATCAGAAATATTGTATCAATTAGATATTGAATTACAGTTAATTCTGAATTCACAAACAGGCCATGAAACAAAATACGATGGAATGGATGTTTCCATTGGGCTTTTTGATTTTGACAGAGAACAGATTTTATATTCCGGTGCATTCAGACCTATGCTATTGGTCAGGGACAGTGAAGTTATTGAATTCAAACCTAACAGATACCCTATAGGTTTTTATGATGATGTAAAAAAGGAATTTATAACACAACAATTAAAATTGAAAAAAGGTGATTCTTTCTATTTTTTTACAGATGGATATTGTGACCAGTTTGGAGGTGAAAAGTTGAAGAAGTTCAATAGAAAAAGGTTTAAAGAATTATTATTATTTGTCCAATCGATGGAAATGGATGAACAGGAATCTTTCCTGAGTTATGCTTTCAATAATTGGAGACAAAACGAACCTCAGATGGATGATATACTAATTATTGGCATTAAAATTTAACAAAAAGTTTAGAAACATTTTGATATATATTTGCGTATAAAGAAAAACTCTTGTAGTTTTACCGGATTATAGTTTTTAGTAAACAATAATGTATTTATAATCAAAGATATATGCTTTTGATAAGATATGTTGGGCAACAGTTTAATATATTTTTACGTCTTTAATATTGTAACCAAAAATCTCTAATATACTTATGAAATCATTTTTCATTTTTTCTTTTGTGCTTGTGATTGGTTCCCTGTCGCTGTTTTCGCAGACTCCTACTGTTCAGGACTGCGAGGGAGCAATTCCGCTATGCTTTTCTACTTATTCAACTACGAATTCGTATGTTGGAGCCGGAAATTATCCTAATGAAATTCCTACACATTCACCCATCTCTGATAATATGTGTCCTGGTAACTGTTTGTTATCTGGCGAATTAAATGATGTTTGGTACACTTTTACAGTTCAGACCTCAGGTACTGTAACTTTTAATATAAACCCAAATTCTGCGGGTGATGACTACGATTGGGCTGTTTATAATTTAACCAATGCCAATTGTGCCAGTATTTACACAAATCCTGCCCTTCAAACCAGTTGTAACTTTTGCGGAACAGTAGGCGCAACAGGGCCAACAGGCGGGAGTACAAATACATGTCAGCCCGGAAATACATGCACTAATTTTAATGCGGCACTGAATGTTACTTCAGGTCAAACCTATGTTGTCAATGTAAGTAACTTTTCATCAACCCAGTCGGGATATTCGATTACTTTTGGTGGTACAGCGCAGGTAGTAGATAATACCGGACCTTATCTGTATAATGTTCAGGTCAGTCCTTCCTGTGGCCAGAACCAGGTAACCATAAGATTTAGTGAAAATGTATTATGCAGTACAGTGCAAAATACGGATTTTACTATTTCCGGTCCGGGTGGGCCTTATAGTGTTACTGCTGTTTCGGGCCCTGTATGTACTTTAGGAGGAACTTATGAAAGAGATTATACACTTACTGTTTCTCCGGCATTTACTTCGGGAGGTACATATACTATTGGACTTGTAAGTAATTCTGTGTCAGACTTATGTTCTCATCCAACAGGAGGTCAGACGTTGAATTTTACTGTAACAGGGGTTTCTGCCAGTGCTTCGGTTGTAAGTAATGTAAATTGTAACGGACAATCTAATGGAAGCGCTACAGCTACCGGAAGCGGTGGAACGGCACCGTATACTTATCAATGGAGTAATGGTCAGACATCAGCTACTGCAACTGGTCTTGCTGCTGCAACTTATACTGTTACCGTGAGAGATAATTTAGGAATATGTAATGCTACGGCATCTGTTACGATTACTCAGCCAACTTTATTAACTTCAAGTGTGTCAAAAACAAATGTAAGTTGTAATGGGGGTAATAATGGAACTGCTTCTGTTTCAGCATCCGGTGGGTCACCAGGTTATTCATATAATTGGTCAACAGGCCAAACAACAGCTTCAATTTCAGGCTTAACTGCCGGAACATACAATGTAACAGTTACTGATACCCACGGATGTACTTCTGCCGGTTCGGCTGTAATAACTCAGCCTACAGCATTAACTACTTCAATTTCATCTTCCACAAATGTTTCTTGTAATGGAGGGAATAATGGATCAGCCACAGTTTCTGCATCCGGGGGTACGCCCGCATATACCTATAGCTGGTCAAACGGTGCAACAACTGCAACTACTTCCGGCTTAACTGCCGGAACCTATACCGTTACTGTAAGAGATGCAAATAACTGTTCAAGTACAAAAACTGTAACCATTACCCAACCAACAGCTTTAACATCATCTATTTCCGCTTCCACACAGGTTTCATGTAATGGTGGAAATAACGGAACCGCAACTGTAACTCAATCCGGAGGAACTTCGCCTTATACGTATTCCTGGTCGAATGGACAGACTACAGTAACAGCTACCGGTTTAGTTGCAGGAACTTATACTGTTACCGTTCGTGATGTCAATTTATGTACGTCTGTTTCAACGGTAAATATTACTCAACCTACGGCAGTTAGTGCAACTCTTACAAAAACGAATGTGAGTTGTAACGGAGGAAATAATGGTACGGCAACGGCAACTCCTTCCGGCGGTACTCCGGGCTATACCTATACCTGGTCAAACGGACAGACGACCCAAACAGCTACCGGGTTATCTGCTGTTGCTTATTCCGTTACTGTAAGAGATGCAAATAATTGCAGTACTGTTCAGTCAATAACAATTACGCAACCAATCACATTAACTTCCAGCATTTCATCTTCTACAAATGTTGCCTGTAATGGTGGCAGCAATGGATCTGCTACAGCTGCCGGTTCGGGAGGAACTCCTGCATATACTTATTCATGGTCGAATGGACAGAATGTTGCAACAGCAACCAATCTTTCATCCGGAACTTATACTGTAACGGTAAGAGATGCAAATAACTGCAGCTCTACTTCTTCTGTTAATATTACCCAACCAACATCATTAACTGTTTCGACATCTACAGTTTCTGTTCTTTGTAATGGTGGTTCTACCGGAACCGCTACTGCTTCTCCTTCAGGCGGAACTCCGGGCTATACTTATACCTGGTCAAATGCCCAAACGACTGCCACTGCTACCGGGCTGATTGCCGGAACTTATTCCGTTACTGTCAGGGATGTGAATAATTGCAGTACAACAGCATCTGTTACAGTAACTCAGCCAACTTTACTTTCAACATCAACATCGCAAACTAACGTTTCTTGTAATGGGGGAAATAATGGTAGTGCAACAGTTTCTGCATCAGGTGGAACTCCTTCGTACACATATTTATGGTCTAATTCTCAAACCGGAGCTACGGCTACCGGGTTGGTTTCCGGTACATATTCTGTAACTGTCCGTGATGCAAATAATTGTTCCAGTACCCAGTCTGTAACTATTACCCAGCCAACTGCTTTATCAGCAACTGCGAGCGCGACAAATACCAGCTGTTTCAGCGGGAGTAACGGTACTGCAACAGCTACTCCTTCAGGAGGAACAGGTCCTTATACATATAGTTGGTTCCCGGGTGGCCAAACAACTGCCACTGCTACCGGATTATCTGCCGGAAGTTATAGTGTAACAGTTACCGATAACAGAGGTTGTACCGTTGTTAGAACTGCAAATGTTAGTCAACCCGCTGCAATAGTACTTACAACAAGCAAAACAGATGCTACTTGTGGTAATACAAACGGAAGTGCAACCGTTTCTGCCTCAGGAGGTACACCTTCCTATACATATTCTTGGTCGAATGGAGGTTCAACAAGTACAATATCTTCAATTGCTGCTGGTTCTTATACTGTAACTGTCAGAGATGTTAATAATTGTTCCAGTACAGCAACTGTAGCTGTTAATAATAGTGGGGCACCCACTGTTTCCATTTCATCTTATACAACAGTAACTTGTAACGGAGGAACAAATGGTAGTGCAACTGTTTCGGCTTCAGGCGGAACACCTGGCTATACTTATTTGTGGTCGAATGGAGCTACCGGTGTTTCAATCTCAAATGTAGTAGCAAATAATTATAGCGTTACGATTACTGATGCTATTGGTTGCCAGGCAACAACATCAATAAATATTACTCAACCTACAGCAGTTAATGCATCAATAACCGGAAATATTAGCCCATTATGTTTTGGTGCAAACAATGGAAGTGCTACTGTAAGTGCTTCCGGTGGAATTCCACCTACTTATACTTATTTATGGTCGAATTCTCAAACAACTGCAACTGCTTTGAATCTTACAGCAGGAGTATATACAGTTACAGTAAGAGATGTAAATAATTGTTCTGCTACTTCTTCTGTTACAGTAACTCAGCCAACGCAAGTAACTGCTACAATGAGTTCAGCAACCCAGGTAAGTTGTAATGGAGGATCTAATGGTGCAGCTACTGTTTCACCTGCAGGAGGTACACCCGGATATACTTATTTGTGGTCACAGGGAACTACTACTGCTTCTGTTACTAATCTTTCAGCCGGGACATACTCGGTAACTGTAAGAGATGTGAATAATTGTTCAGCGACTTCTTCTGTTACTATAACTCAGCCTACTGCATTAAGTTCCACTGTTAGCAGTACGGGTGTCAGTTGTAATAGCGGTAATAATGGAACTGCTACGGCTACACCTTCCGGGGGAACACCCGGATATACTTATTTATGGTCAAACAGTCAGACATTGGCTACTGCAACTAACCTGGTTTCTGGCACATATACAGTGACGATTACAGATACACGTGGTTGTACAAATACCAATAGTGTAACAGTAACACAACCTACGTTATTAACTTCATCTATATCCGTATCTACAAATGTTTCGTGTAATGGAGGATCTACCGGATCAGCAACTGTTACAGGCTCCGGAGGAACTCCTTCCTATACTTATTTGTGGTCGAATAGCCAAACTACAGCAACTGCCACAGGATTAGCTGCAGGTACGTATTCTGTTACAGTAAGGGATGCAAATAATTGTACATCTGCTTCGTCAGTTACTATTACTCAGCCAACAGTTTTAACTAGTAGTATTACAACTTCAACAAATGTTTCCTGCAATGGAGGCAACAATGGTTCTGCCACTGCTTCTCCAACAGGTGGGACTCCTTCCTATACTTATTTATGGTCAAACGGGCAAACAACTTCTACAGCAACTTCATTAATAGCCGGAACATATACAGTTACCATTAGAGATGTTAATAATTGCAGTTCAAATACATCAGTTACAATTACTCAACCAACCGTTTTATCTTCTTCAATTTCTGCGTCCACACAGGTTTCATGTAACGGTGGTAATAATGGAAGCGCTACAGTAAATCCTTCAGGTGGTACTCCAACCTATACATATATATGGTCAAACGGACAAACAACTGTTTCGGCTACAACCTTGGTTGCAGGTACTTATACCGTTACCGTAACAGATTCTAAAGGATGCACAACAACTTCCTCGGTAACCATTACGCAACCTACTCAATTAACTACTTCTATTTCTTCATCAACCCAGGTGAGTTGTAACGGAGGTTCAAATGGAACTGCTACTGTTGCACCTGCAGGTGGTACTCCGGCATATACTTATTTGTGGTCGAATGGTCAAACCCTGGCAACTGCAACAGGTCTGTCTTCCGGAACTTATTCTGTTACTGTAAGTGATAATAAAGGATGCACTTCTACTTCTTCAGTTACAATAACACAGCCAACAATATTAACATCGTCCATTTCCGCATCATCCCAGGTACTATGTTTTGGAGGCTCAAGCGGAACAGCAACTGTAACACAATCAGGAGGAACCCCTTCTTATACTTATTTATGGTCAAATGGTCAGACAACTTCAACTGCGACAGGATTAGCTATTGGTACTTATACCGTTACTGTGCGAGATGTTAATAACTGTACTTCTACTTCTTCGGTAACAATTACTCAACCTGCGCAATTAACATCGTCTATTTCTTCATCTTCCAATATTTCGTGTAATGGTGCAAGTGATGGTTCTGCAACAGTAAATCCATCGGGTGGCACAAGTCCTTATACTTATTTTTGGTCAACGGGTCAGGCTGTTACTACTGCTACCGGGTTGACTGCCGGGAGTTATACTGTAACTGTAACAGATTCTAAAGGTTGTACATCAACTTCTGCAGTAACAATTACCCAGCCGGCTGTGCTGACTTCAACTACATCAGTAGTTAATCCAACATGTAACGGGGGATATAATGGAACAGCTACAGCAAATCCCTCAGGCGGAACAAGTCCATTTACTTACAGTTGGTTCCCTACAAGCCAGACAACCCAGACAGCAACGGGACTAGGCGCAGGAACGTATCAGCTGACCATTACTGATAGTCATAGTTGTACATTTTTAACCTCGGCAACAGTTGGTGAACCATCAGCATTATCAATAACTCCCTCATCAGTTAATGCTACCTGTGGTAATTCTAATGGGTCGGCATCAGTATCTATTAGTGGTGGAACTTCACCTTATTCTTACTTATGGTCAACCGGTGGAACAAATAGCTCAATTTCTTCTGTTCCTGCGGGTTCTTATTCTGTTACTGTTACAGATGCACAATTATGTACTAACACTACTACTATATCTTTAAATAACTCCGGGGCTCCAACGATTTCATTAGTGTCATCATCAAACGTTTCATGTAATGGAGGTTCAAATGGAAGCGCTGAAATTGTTGTTAGCGGCGGAACTCCTGGTTATACTTATTTATGGTCTAATGGTGATACCGATACGTTAATTACAAATGTAGCTGCAAATGTATATAGTGTTACGGTAACTGATAATATTAACTGCCAGGCTACGTATAATGTGACAATTACACAGCCAACAGCTTTGATAGCATCTATTACAGGAACTGTAAATACTAGCTGTTATGGCCTTGCTGACGGTGTTGCTTCTGCTAATGCTTCAGGCGGAACGCCCAATTATTTCTTTACCTGGTCTAATGGTGGAACAACTCCTTCGGTAAATGGATTAGCTGCCGGTTCATATATTGTTACGGTAACGGATTCAAGAGGTTGTACAACTACAACAACGGCTACTATTTCCCAGCCTGTTCAGGTATCAGCCATAATATCAGCCTTTACAAATGTTACCTGTAATGGTGGCAGCGATGGTAGTGCAACAGTCTCTGCTTCCGGCGGAACCCCGGGATATACTTATTTGTGGTCGAACGGCAGTTCTACAACAACTGCGTCAGGGTTACAGGCCGGAAATTATATAGTAACAGTTACCGACTCCCAGAACTGTACAGCCCAGACCAGCACAACAATAAATCAAACAGCAGCATTACAGGTGAATATACCTATGGTGTCAAATGTCAGTTGCTTTGGCGGATCAACAGGTCAGGCTAATGCTACTGTTTCGGGTGGTTCTTCGCCCTATGGTTATTTATGGTCTAACGGTACAGCAACAGCTTTAAATTCAAACCTGATTGCCGGAATCTATACTGTAACAGTTACGGATGCTAATTTATGTACCGGAACCAATTCGGTTACTATAACAGAACCTGCATTATTAACAGCAACAGCGACAGCTATAACAAATGTAAGTTGTAATGGCGGAAATAATGGATCTGCATCTGCTTCAGGTTCAGGAGGAACGCCTGCTTATTGGTACCATTGGTCGAATAATGGATCATTCCAGAATACCAGTGGGCTAGGTGCCGGGGTTCATTCGGTAACGATTACTGATATAAATGGATGTACAGCGGTTGCAACTGTTACAATTACTGAGCCTGCTCTTCTTTCATTAAACTTTGTTTCCGATTCAGCACAATGTAATAATACGCCCACGGCAAATATTGACATGACTGTTAATGGCGGAACTTCTCCTTATAATTATCTGTGGAATAATAGTTCTACTACGGAGGACCTGACAAATGTTAATGCAGGAACTTATACAGTAACCGTTTCCGATGTAAATTTCTGTTCTTCTGTTCAGACGGTATCCGTTTACCAGCCTATAGCTCTTTCAGCTACGTTTACCCCTGTGGATGCTCATTGTAACCAGAATGACGGTTCAATTACAATAAACCCTGCCGGTGGTACTCCTTCCTATTCTTTTGCATGGGATGCAAATGCCGGAAGTCAGGTAAGTCAAACAGCTATAAATTTAATCGCGGGAAGCTATGATATTACTGTAACTGATGCAAATAGTTGTACGGCAGTTTTTACAGGCGCAGTTTCCAATTTAAATGCTGCTACTTTACAGTTTGATCAGATTGTAAATAATATATGCTATGGAGATTCCAGTGGCTTTGTTCATGCAAATATTGTTTCTGGTGGCACTCCTCCATTTAACTTTGTATGGTCAACTGGCGGTACGACTGATAGTATCTTTAATTTATTTGCCGGAGACTATATTTTGACTTTAACTGATGGAACGGGTTGTATTACTATAGATACAGCTACTGTTTCTGAACCTCAGATGGTACAGGTTACCATTGATTCAATAATTTCCATTTCTTGTTTCGGACTTAACAATGGCGGGCTTATAGTAAGTATTTCCGGGGGAACCCCTGCATATTCATATAGCTGGCAGGACTTTTCAGGAAACACAATAAGTACAACAAATTCAATTGCTAATGTTTCGGCAGGTGTTTATTATTTAACGGTTACAGATATTAATAGCTGTACCCAGACATTTAACGGAACTATTAATCAGCCGGTACAGCTTTTAACTTCAATGCTCGAACCGGTTTCGCCAAAGTGTAGTTATAGCAGTGATGGTATGGCTGTTGTTCTGATCAGTGGAGGGTCTGCTCCCTATAATATTCTTTGGGATGATGCTTTGGCTACGGCAGACGATACAGTATCTACCCTTTCAGGTCCTGCTGATTACCATGTAACAGTAACGGATAATAATGGTTGTACAACAACGGACACTGTGCACATTGATGCGCCATTGCCGGTTGTAATTACCAGTTATGTATTTCCGGCTATTTGCAGTGCAAGCAATGGATGGGCTTATGTTGAGGTAGCCGGTGGTACACCGAATTATACATTTATCTGGTCTACAGGATCGTCCAATGATACTATTCTGAACCAGCCTTCTGGTATATATACTGTAACGGTTTATGATGCCAGTGCCTGTATGTCTGTTGATACTCTTGATATTAATAATGTTGGTGCAGGAAGTATTCAGGTAGATGTCCTGACAAATGTAAGTTGTTATGGAGATTCAACAGGAGCAATTACAATTTCATTATCAGGGGGTACAGCACCTTATACTTATCAATGGAGTATTCCTGGAAATTCGCCATCACAAACAAATCTTCTGAGTGGAATATACTCAGTAAGTGTAACTGATATGAACAATTGCCAGGCTGATACAGTACTGACAGTAACACAGCCATCGGCTCCTCTGGCATCTAATTTCACCTTTAATGGAATCACCTGTTTTGGAAGTAACAATGGCTCATCTTCGGTAAACCCCAACGGGGGTACAGGCCCTTATAATATACTTTGGTTTAACGGAGATACGTTAACATCTGTTTCAGGATTATCGCCGGATACAATAGCTGTAACTATTACCGATGCCAATGGATGTGTTGTTACTGGTTCAGCCGTTTTAAATGAGCCAGCGGCTTTAATTGCAACTGTTCAGAATTATGTAAATCCGACCTGTGGAAATACAGGTGATGGTTCAATCACTACTTCTGTAACCGGTGGTACATCACCTTATAGTTTTCATTGGTTAGGTAATGATACAACTTCAGATTTAACAGGACTTGCCGCAGGTAGTTATTCTTTAACTGTAACAGACTCAAATTTATGTTCTGACTCATTAACTCAAACTTTAGAAAGTTCGTCAACCATTATTGATTCTATTACTCATGATATCGGAACCGATAATCTTGGTTGGGCAAATATTTCTGTTGCAGGTGGCACACCAAATTATGCATATTTATGGTCGAATGGTGCAACTACTGCTAATATAAGCGGATTGGTTCCGGGAATCTATTATGTGACAATTACCGATGCTAATACCTGCTTTATTATTGATTCGGTAACTATTGATATCCCATTAATTATTCCTTCTGTAATAACACCAAATGCAGATCATGTGAATGATAATTTTGAAATTGTAGGCATAGGTGGTTATCCTGAAGTATCCATTGAGATATACAATCGTTGGGGAGATTTAATATATGTATTTTCCGGTACCGGTATGGAATATACTGATGTATCGAAACGCTGGAACGGACAATACCAGGGAAAAGATTTGCCAATGGGATCTTATGTTTATATTATAAGGCTGGGTGAAAATATTGACCCTTATACAGGGGTTGTTTCCATCATCAGGTAAAAAATATTCCGTTATACTTTAAAAAGCTCCGCAGGAGCTTTTTTTATTTAGTGTTTTAAATACTTGTTATATAAATCGGATAATTTTACTTTTGATAAAAATTTATTTTTGAAAAAAGGGTTGAACATAGATTTATTGCTTTCCAGGCAATGGCTCATACTTTTTGTAATACTTATAGTTACCTTTTTTGCTTATAGTTCGGTACTGAATCATGAATTTATCAGATGGGATGACGATAAGCAGATTACCGATAACTCTTATGTTAAGACAATAGATAAGCAAAATATAATTCATAATTTATACCAGGAAAGATATACTTTTATTCCGTTGACTATTTATTCTGTGATTTATTATTTTAAAGGATTAAACCCTTCTCCATTTCATTTGTTAAATATCATTATTCATTTGCTGAATATACTTTTTGCCTGCATTTTGGCTCGAAAACTAATTCAGAATATTTCTGCAGCATTGTTTGTTGCTGTGTTATTTGCACTTCATCCCATGAGGATTGAATCTGTTGCCTGGATATCTGAACTGAAGGATTTACTTTTTACTTTTTTTTCATTGCAGGCTTTTCTGGTATATGTAAAATATTTAAATAATGAAAAGAAAATAAGATATTTAATCATTGTTTTTTTACTTGCATTTTTAGCTTCTTTTTCAAAAATCCAGGGATTGTTAATAGCCCCGACTCTCATCCTTTTTGATGTTTATTATGAAAGAAAACTTTCCGTTTCTGTTATTCTTGAAAAGATAATGTTATTTATTTTTGTGTTATTTGTTTTTAAATTTATCAGCTGGTATTCATTGTTCCTTGCTCCGCTTTTAGTAGTTGTGGTTTATTACAGAAAGAGAATAAAGGAACGAATTCCTGTAAAAACAATAACTCTTATGATTATAGCACTTAGCCTGCTTATTTGCTTATTTGTAATTTATTATTTTTCCTGCCATTCTTCTGGCCTGTGGACTACAACTCCCGATAAAAGAAATGTTTTTTCATTTATCGAAAGAATATTTTTAGCCGGATATGCACTTTTATTCTACATAACCCATTTTTTCTTTCCTTTAAATCTGAATGCGGTTCATCCTTACCCTCAGCGCCTGGGAGATGGCAGCCTTCCTGCGGAATATTATTTTTCATCCATCATACTTCTTTTTATTGTTGTAGTTTCTGTCTGTTTTATAGTGAAACGAAAGAAGATATCAAAACTTTTGTTTTTTGGATGGTTCTTTTTCCTGGTTAATATTTCTATGGTACTGCATTTTATTCCTATTGAGGGTAGGTTAGTAGTTGCCGACAGATATTCTTATCTTGCCTATTTTGGCTTATTTGTTATTATTGCTGATTTAATCCGGAGGTATATTATACAAAATCAGAAAACTAAAGGCCTGTATGTGGTACTTTTTACAGGAATACTGTTTTTATTATCAGTTCTTACTTATAGCAGAAGCAAGGTCTGGCATAGTACTCAGACCTTATTTGAAGATGTTTTAAAAAAGAATCAGAATATTCCGTTTGCATATTTAAATATGGGCGGTATTTATCTCAATAAACATTTGCCAACGAATGCTTTACTGTATTTCAACAAATCAATTAAACAGGATTCGCTTGATCCATCTGCTTATTTTAACCGGGCCTTAGCATATTTTATGTCGGGAAAATCGGATTCTGCCCTTGCTGATTTCAGTAAAGTTATTAAACTTAGCTCTTCTGAATCTGACAAGGCATTGGTATATACAAATATGGGTGAAATTTATCATAAAGCCGGGAAAGACAGCCTTGCTTTGGTTTTTTATTTAAAGTCGCTTGAAACCGATAGTTCTATTGCTGCTTCATACAATAACCTGGGAATGTATTATTTTCAGAAAAGAGATTTAAACAAAGCATATAAAGATTTTGAAAAAGCAGTTAATCTTGATCCGGATTATGCAGATGCATGGAATAACAAGGGCTGGGTATTGACTATGCAAGGTAACATTAAGGATGCTATGAAATGTTTTGATCACTCTTTGTTGATAAACCCGGGTTATGCAATGGCTTATAATAACCGTGGATATTTAAAATTTAAAACAAATGACATTCAAGGCTCATTGTCTGATTATAACCAGGCTTTGAAACTTGACTCATCTTTAACTGAAGCATATTTAAACCGGGGTTGGATTTATTCATCTGCCGGAAATTTCAGGTTAGCTGTTACTGATTATTCTCGTGTGTTAAACAGGATCAGAAGTCACCAGACAGCTTTGACAAACAGGGCATTTGCATGGTTTTATATGAAAGAATTTCAGAAAGCTTCAGCCGACTTCGATGATGCCGTTAAGTATTACCCCAACATGGCTGTAAGTCACCAGAATCTGGCATGGTTCAAAATGCAGATGAAAGAATATGATATTGCAATAAATGAATTTAACAGGGCATTAGAATTAGATTCAACACTTGCCAATTCCTTTCTGAATCTTGGATGGATATGGATGGAGAAAGGAAATACTTTAAAGGCCGGGTTTTACTTTAATAAAGTACTTGAATTATCTCCTCAAAATGGTGAAGCTTTCTTCTTATTAGGTGAATTAAACCGAAAAAAATCAGAAATGAACAACGCATGTAAATATTATGCCGAAGCAGTAAAATATGGTAATAAGCAAGCAAAAAATGCATTAGAAAAATATTGTAAATAACCGAACAATTAAGAAATTCAGGTTTAGTTAGAATCCGGGTATTTTTTTAAGATTTTATTCTTTAGTATCATTTTTTATTCACCTGAACAGAGAGTTTAAGAGGAAATCAGAAAAAATATTTTTGCCAGGCAACGAAAATATACCTTAATTTGTCTTACAATATGAAATAACTCCGAAAAATATATTAACTAAATGATAATCAAAATGAAAAGCCTGAAACTGTTTTTCGCATTAATGCTAACCCTGGGAATTTGGGGCACTTATGCCCAGCAAAACCTTCTGGTTACCGCTGTTTTTCCAAAGAATTTTTGTCAGATTTATAACTCTGAAAAAACGGCCACCTATAAAATTGAGTTCCAGCTTACGGGAATTACAGATCAGGAAGCCGTTCAGTTTAAAACAAATGCGCTAAAGTCCGATGGAGTTATCAATTTCTCAATTGATAATCCTGTTCATGGGTATCGGACTGTAAAAGCAGAATTAGGCCCGCAGGCAGATTTTGATTTTATTAAAAGTATTTTACAGGATAATGGAGTACGTTTTGTAAATGATGAAGATGAACTGGTTTCAATTTATGACTGGAAACCCTTTACAAACGAACAATGTTCAAAGATTTCACAATTAAATATGCAGATAATTAATGTTGAAACCAAGCTTAATTATGTTCATCAGGATCCTGTTCAGAGAGCTATGGCTGAAGGGAATGGTTGGTTTGTAGAAGCAGACAAAAACCTGAAAAATGCAAAAGAAGCCAAAAAGAATTATGTTGAAACAATTAAATAACGTGAATATAAAAAACACAGCCATGAAAAGAATAATTGCCATCACATTCACGATTGTAGGATTTGCACTAAGCGGGTTCTCACAAAACAATTTATGTTCCGGTGCCGATCCATTTTGTACTGGTACAACCTATGACTTCCCTGCAGGGGTTAATCAACCTTCTGCCGAGGCAGGTCCGAACTATATGTGCCTGGGTTCTGAACCCAACCCCGTTTGGTATTATTTGTTAATAGATCAGCCGGGAAATATTTCCATCGATATTCATACTAACCCTCAGCATGATGTTGACTTTATTTGCTGGGGACCTTTTACCAGCCAGACTGGACCTTGTGTTACGCAATTAACAGGGGGAACTAACCCGGGATCGCACCATGCTGCCGGCCCAGGTGGAGGTTATCCCTCTGGTAATACAGTTGACTGTAGTTATGATGCATCGTGGCAGGAATGGTGCTATATTCCCAATGCCCTAACAGGCCAGTATTACATATTACTTATTACAAATTATTCTAACCAGACTTGTAACATTATTTTTAACCAGATTAATAATGGCCAGCCCGGAGCAGGAAGTACCAACTGTAACATCGTATATTGTAATTTTGATAATATTACCTACACTGTTAACCCTTGCGATCCGATAACTAATCAATACTCTATTTCTGGAAGTATGATTTATCATTTTACCGGCGGCCAGGTAACCACTGGTAATCTTATTATTACTGATCAGCCCAGCGGAGCTACTTATTCTGTGCCTGCTCCCTTTAATGCAACCACAACCAACTTTGTACTTTCCAATATTCTTTCTGATGGAGCACAGCATACATTAACAGCAGTTTTTTCAGATGCTCCTACCTGCACTTACACAATTACATATACCGCACCTGGGCCATGTAATCAATGTTTTGCCAATGCCGGTGGAGATGTTACCGTATGCGGAATGCAGGCTACCGTAAACGCAGTTGAACAACCAACAGATATAAATACTCACTGGTTGCCAGTAGCCGGAATTACCTACGGCTCTATTAATAATCCTACGTCTACAGTAACAGCCAGCGCCCCCGGACCATACAATCTTGTGTGGCAGGTAACCAATAATGCAGGATTAACCTGTACCGATACCATTACCGTTACATTTAATGCAGTACCCACGGCCGATTTTACAGCAACAGGTCCTGTTTGCCAGGGAAATACAAGTACAGCAACCTATACAGGTACCGGTGGCAGCAGTTTTGTATGGAATTTCGGAAACGGAACCCCTGGAACAGCATTTACCCAGGGCCCCCATACCATTACCTATAATACCCCGGGTACAGAAACCATTTCTTTATTTGTTACCGGTTCAAATGGATGTGTTTCCGATACCGTCAGTCATACTGTTTTAGTAAATGCCTTGCCATCTTCTGCCTTTACAGCTCAAAGCCCGGTATGTGTGAATAATCCCAGTACCGTTGTTTATACCGGCGGCTCCAGCCCTTTAAGCTATAACTGGACATATACTAATGCTCCAACAGTTACACCAGGCGGAAGTGGCCCTGGCCCTTACTC
>JBBIRU010000052.1:0-34201 GCA_037441645.1 Bacteroidota bacterium | reverse complement strand
GAATTATTTGTTCCCACATTGGTTCCGTTCAGTGTCCATTGATAGCTGGGTGTGCCACCATTTGCCGGAGTTGCCGTAAATGTCACAGACTGGCCTGAACAGATAGTTGTAGCAGATGCCGATATCGAAACAGATGGAGTAACGGCAGAAGAAACAGTTATTGTAACTGCATTGGAAGTTGCCGTAGCCGGGTTGGCACAGACTGCAGTTGATGTCATAGTACAGGCAACAACATCCAGATCAGATAATGTTCCGTTTGTATATGTCGGGCTGTTTGTCCCCACATTGGCTCCGTTCAGCGTCCATTGATAGCCGGGTGTGCCGCCGTTTACCGGTGTAGCTGAAAATGTTACAGACTGCCCGGAACAGATGGTTGTAGAAGAAGCTGCGATAGAAACGGCCGGAGTCACATTTGAATTTACCGTCATTGTTACCGTGTTTGAAGTGGCGGTAGCCGGGCTGGCGCATGAAGCCGTTGAAGTCATAACACAGGAAACGATATTTCCGTTGGCCAGTGTTCCGTTGGTATATGCCGGACTATTTGTGCCCACATTGGTTCCGTTTAATTTCCACTGATAACTGGGAGTTCCCCCGTTGGTAGGAGTTGCTGTAAATGTTACGGAAGTTCCCGAACATATAGTAGAAGATGACGCTGAAATGGCGACAGAAGGAGTTACATTTGAATTTACTGTCATCGTAACAGTGTTGGATGTAGCTGTAGCCGGACTGGCACAGGCTGCAGTAGAGGTCATAACACATGTTACGGTATTTCCGTTGGCCAATGTTCCGTTGGTATAAGTTGCGCTGTTGGTTCCCACATTTGTTCCGTTCAGTTTCCATTGGTATGAAGGAGTTCCCCCGTTGGTGGGAGTTGCTGTAAATGTTACAGAGGTTCCCGAACAAATGGTTGTGGCAGATGCCGCCACTGAAACAGCCGGGGTTACATTAGCATTTACCGTCATGGTTACAGTATTTGATGTGGCGGTAGTTGGACTTGCACAGGATAAACCCGATGTCATAACACAGGTTACAGTGTTGCCGTTGGCTAAGGTTGCATTGGTGTAGGTGGAACTGTTGGTTCCGACATTTGTCCCGTTTAATTTCCACTGGTAAGTTGGAGTTCCCCCGTTGGCAGGTGTTGCGGTAAAAGTTACCGAAGTGCCGGAACAAATTGTGGTAGATGATGCGGATACAGAAACGGCAGGCGTAACTGCTGAGTTCACTGTCATTGTAACGGAATTCGAAGTAGCCGGACTTCCCGATACACAACTTCCGTTGGAAGTCATAATACAGGTAACGATATCATTGTTGGCCAGTGTTGATGAAGTGAATGTTGTGCTGTTAGTTCCGGTATTTGTTCCGTTTACCTGCCATTGATATGTTGGTGTTGTTCCGCCATTGGCAGGGGTTGCGGTAAATGTTACGCTTGCTCCCGAACAGATAGTAGTGGTACTGGCTGCAATACTGACACTTGCAGGTAATGCCGTATTAACGGTAGCTACTACCGGTACTCTTGCACTTACACAATCCGGTTCTTTTATTTCCCAATCGAAGAATGATCCGAAGCGGGTAGTGCTGCTGCAACTGGTAATACTTACCAATCCGGCTAACGTATAAGGGAATGTTCCGCCAGTATTTACCCTCCATAATCCGGCATTGGCAGGTCCGACCAGTTTAAGGCCGGTAGCCACGGTTAACGGCCAGTTAAGGGTAACCCTGCTGGCTCCAGCAGGAACTGTAAAAGTTCCGGTTTGTAAAACTGTTCCTACGGCATCAGTTAACTGAATAACAATACTTCCTGCTGTTTGCTTGTCAACAGCAACAGAAACCAATGTACATGGTGCGAGGCAGTCAAAATTTAATGTATATGCTATAGTAGAATATTGACCGGCGGCAAAATTACTTAGCGGCCCGATATACTGGCTGGGCTGTATAAGATGATCTTCCACATAATAAGTTGTCGTAGCGCTGATACTTGGAGTTGTAAAAGTTGTACCAGTACCCAGGTCGGTACCACCGGTAACAGCATCAAACCAATGCAAAGTTCCGGCTCCTGTGGCTGAAAGAGATACGGTACCTGTTCCGCACCTCGAACCGGGAGTTCCGGTAGGCGTTACAGGCATATTAATAATAATATAATTTGTTTTTATCATCTGGTTATTGCCGTTGCCATTGGTCGCAGTCAGCGTTACAGTATAAGTCCCGTTGGTAGTATAGGTATGAAGAGGGTTTTGTGAAGTTGATGTTTGTCCGTCGCCAAAATCCCATAACCAGGAAGTAGGCGAACCGGTTGATGCATCGGTAAACTGAACATCGCCCGAACAGGTTGTGGTTGTTGGGTTGGCAGAGAAATTGGCTACCGGTGGCAGGGTAGGTGCCGGTAGCTGGAAAGAATAAATCCTGGTTTTAACACCGGCTGAAATATATTCGCCGGTATGCCAGAAGGTAATGCCATCGGGATCCAGGGAAGTGTGAGAATAATCGCCATAACGATTTGTTGTTGTTTGCGATGAAGTTCCTGCAATGGCTACAGTTTCGGTAAAAGACATAGTCCCTAGCGGGTCGCTTGCCAGCCTTCCGGTATAACATAATGTGGGATAAGTGGTTGAAGATGATTTACAATATGCCAGTCCTATGCTTCCGTTATTATCCATGGCTATGCTTCCCATCCACCGTGAATCAGCATCGGGCGCATAAGTAGATTCTTGGTATAAACTCCATGCCCCGGTTGTTTGATCCTGCCTTAGCTCAACCCAGCGGATACTTCTCTGGGTAGTACTTAATTTAACTCCCCAGTTCATAACAACCGTATTATATCCTGCCCACGGTCTCCATTGAGCGCGGTAGGTAGGTACCCCACCAATACCATCCAGTTTCTGGGCTGTACCGGGTTGGGTAATGTCGTTCCAACTGGGGTCATATGTTCCGTCAAAAGCAGAAGTGGCTATAGTAGTATGGAGTACAATTGAAGCAGTTGGAGTAGTTGCCCAATTTACGGTCATATTCCATATTTTAACACCGTCAATATTTCCGCCACCCCATGAATTTTCGGTATAGCAGAAAAAGGGAAGAGGGGTGCCGGCAGGAGGCAAACCACCGTCAGCAGCATCGGCAGGAAGGGGAACAAAGAATGCCCCTACCGTACCGGTAGTGAAATTTGCACTTATGGATCTGGCCGAGGGGTTTCCAAGTAACATCTGGCTTCTCTCGAAACAAAATACTTTATCTGTAGTCTGGTTGGATGTCATGTAATAACCGTTTTCCCAGATAGAAAATTTAAGGTAATCAGGAAATTGGGGAGAAGTATATGTATAAGCATAATACGAACCGGTTGGGTCATTGGTGGTTGAAATAGCGATATAGATATTGTTGCCGGCTGTACCGAACTGGCTTACAAACCAGCGGTCGGCGTATTTATCATACATTATTATAGGGTCGCCATCGTCGGCTGTTGCCGGGCTCCATAAAGAACTGATATTGGCAGTAAGCATGTTTGCCCCTGTGGTTTTATTATGTACTCTGTACGGTGTTCCATTAATAGCTTGCACATAGTGATTTGGTCCGGCTGCCCCGGTAGGGTCCATAGGCCGGAAGGCGGTTGCAACCTGTCCTGCCCAGTTTTTAATGATGGCTTTTGAGGATTCAATGGGCCTTGTTCCCATAACAGTCTGCCTTACTGCCGGATCATCTCCGTATTGAGGGCCGTCTTCTGCTGTGAACAGAAAAGTCTGGGGAGTACGATAGTTCCTGTCAATGGATTCTCTTTCTTCTTCTTTGTTTTCTTTAAAAGGGTGTTTTTTTGCAATATCACGCAATGGTTCCGTGATGTGAAATTCAGTCGGGTAAATAACATCATAACTTACCTGGGTTGTGTTATTTTGCGAGAATAAATATCCTGCAAAAAACAAACTTGAAAAGATTAAAAATGTTCGTTTCATTTTTACTATATGGTTTATTTATTTATTGTTAATAATTTTGTATTTGACATTATTGTCAGCATTGTAAATTTTGATTATGTATATTCCTTCAGAATATTTACATAAATCAAAAGATAAAACAGAGTTTTTTGCCTGGTCAATTTTTCCGGAAAACACAATTTGTCCCAGCGAGTTTTCAATAATAATATTTCCATTTTCAAATACTTCTGCAAAAGAAATATTTACTATTCCATTGGCAGGGTTAGGATAAATATTTATTATTGAATTCAGGTTGCTGGTCGGGATTCCGTTTCCTACGGCATTTACAGACTGAATGATAGTGTCTGTTCCGCAATTGCTGATTACGGTAAGTGTTACCATATATATGCCTGAGGTTGCATAGGTATGTAAAGGACTCTGAACAGTTGACGTTGTGCCATCGCCAAAATCCCAGGAATAAATATCAGCTCCCGTTGAAGTACTTGTAAAGGAAAAATCAAGCTGATTGGAATTATAGCTGAAATTTGCAACGGGTGGAAGTGAATCTACTATTGCATTAACGGGAGTTCTGTCGCTGACACAATCAGGTTCTTTAATTTCCCAGTCGTAAACTAAACCAAAACGGGTAGGGAAGTTACAACCGGTTATACTGATTATACCATTTAATGAATAAGGAAAAGTAAAGCCAGATGTTAACCGGTAAAGTTGGGAATTAGAAGTTACATTTAACCTTAGTCCGGTACCAACAGGAATATTAAAATTTAAAGTAACCCGGCTTACACCGGTTGGTACATTTAAAATAACAGATTGCAATAATATGCCTGATGAATTCCGAAGTTCGAAAGTTCTGTTGCCGGCGCCATTTGCATTGACACTAGCAGAAACAAGTATGCAAGGAGTTGTGCAATCAAATATCAAGTAAGTTGAAGTAGTTGTAAAAGCGCCATTAATTGAATCATTTGTAGGTCCAACGTATTGACTGGGCTGAATGATATGGTCTTCGACATAATAAGTTGTTGTAGAAGAAATAGATGGAGTGGTGTATGTTAATCCGGTGCCTAATTCAGTACCTCCTGTAGCAGCATCAAACCAATGTAAAGTTCCGGTTCCGGTGGCAGAAAGAGTTACAGTACCTGTTCCGCAACGCGAATTGGAATTTGCGGTGGGAGTGCCGGGCATTATTATATTAATGTAATTTGTTTTAATAACCTGATCGTTTCCAATGCTATTCGTTGAGGTAAGTGTTACGTTATAAGTTCCATTGGCAGTATATGTATGAATGGGATTTTGCAAAACTGATGTTTGTCCGTCGCCAAAATCCCATAACCATGTAGTAGGATAATTTGTACTCAGGTCGGTAAACCGAACAATTCCGGAACAACTAATAGTTGAATTAACAGAAAAGTCTGCAACAGGAGGCGAGGTGGGAGCAGGAAGCTGGAACGAAAATATCCTTGTTTTAACACCATTGGAAATATATTCTCCGGTATGCCAGAAAGTTATTCCGTCAGGGTCAAGAGAAGTATGGGAATAGTCGCCATACCTGTTTAATCCCGTTTGAGATGAGGTTCCTGCAATAGCTACAGTTTCGGTGAAAGACATAGTTCCTAACGGGTCGCTTGCCAGCCTGCCGGTATAACACAATGTGGGATAAGTAGTGGAAGAAGATTTGCAATATGCCAGTCCTATACTTCCATTATCATCCATAGCAATGCTTCCCATCCACCGCGAATCAGCATCGGGAGCATAGGTTGATTCCTGGTATAAACTCCATGTCCCGGTGGTCTGGTCCTGTCTTAATTCAACCCAGCGGATACTTCTTTGAGTTGTACTTAATTTAACTCCCCAGTTCATAACAACTGTATTATATCCGTTCCATGGTCTCCATTGGGCACGGAAAGTAGGTACTCCGCCAATCCCGTCAAGCATTTGGGTGGTTCCGGGCTGGGGAATGTCATTCCAGCTGGAATTATAAGTGCCGTCAAATGCTGACGTTGCAATAATAGTATTTAAAGCGATGGAGGCAGTAGGTGTTGCTGTCCAGTTTACAGTCATGTTCCATATTTTAACACCGTCAATGTTTCCACCACCCCAGGAATTTTCGGTATAACAGAAAAAAGGGAGGGGAGTGCCGGCAGGAGGCAAGCTGCCATCGGCAGCATCGGCAGGAAGGGGAACAAAGAATGAACTGGTTGTGCCCGTTGTGAAATTAGCACTTATTGCCCTTGCAGAAGGATTCCCGGCAATCATCTGGCTTCTTTCAAAACAAAATACCTTATCCGTTGTCTGGTTGGAAGTCATATAGTATCCGTTTTCCCAGATGGAAAATTTTAAATAATCTGGAAACTGGGGTGAGGTAAATGTATATGCATAATACGAACCGGTTGGATCACCGGTAGTTGAAATAGCAATGTATACTTTATTACCGGACGTTCCGAACTGACTGACGAACCAGCGGTCAGCATACTTATCATACATTAATATAGGATCTCCGTCGTTGGATGTGGCAGGGCTCCATAACGAACTTATGTTAGCGGTGAGCAGATTTGCCCCGGTTGTTTTATCATAAACCCTGTATGGAGTAGCATTTATTATCTGTACATAGTGATTTGGCCCGGCAGCGCCTGTAGGGTCCATTGGACGTGAACTGGATGCCTGTCCTGCCCAGTTTTGAATAATAGCTTTTAATGATTCGGTGTGCCTGGTTCCCATTACTGTTTGTCTTACTGAAGGGTCTTCACCATATTCGGGTCCGTCTTCTGCCGTAAACAGAAAAGTCTGGGGTACACGGTAACTTCGGTCAACGGATTCCTTTTCTTTTTCTTCTTGGCTCTCTTTAAACGGATGTTTTTTTACGATATCACGCAATGGTTCGGTAATGTGAAATTCAGTCGGGTAAATAACATCATTACTTACCCGGACTGAATTGTTTTGAGAGAACAAAAATTCGGTTAATAACAAACTTAGAAAAATCAGGGATATTCGTTGCATCTTTGTTAATATTTTACTGAATTATTTATAGTAAAGAATTTTGTGTTTTACGTCAACATCAGCATTGGAAACCCGGATCATGTAAATTCCTTCAGATAATTTTCTTAAATCAAAAGATAATACGGAATTCTTAGCCTGGTTTATTTTTCCTGAATATACAACTTGTCCCAGTGAGTTTTCAATAATAATATTACCGTTGTCGAATGATTCGGCAAAAGAAACGTTTACAGTTCCATGGGTTGGATTAGGATAAATATTCATTATTGAATTCAGGTTATTTGTTGAGATACCGCTTCCCACAGCATTTACAGACTGGATAACATTGTTTGTTCCGCAATTGCTGGTTACGGTAAGTGTTACTACATACATACCTGAAGTTGCATAAGTATGTATAGGGTTCTGAGTTGTAGAAGTTGTTCCATCGCCAAAATCCCAGAGGTAACTGGTAGCGCCTGTTGATGTGCTTGTAAAGCTGAAATCAAGCTGATTACTGGTGTATGTGAACCCTGCCACAGGAGCAGCGCTCGATACAGTAATTGTAACAGCATTGGAAGTAGCTGTGCTTGCAGTAACGCATGATTCTGAAGATGTTAATACGCAGGTTGCGATATCATTATTGCTAAGTGCTGATGTGGTAACAGTGGGGCTGTTCGGGCCTACATTAGCACCATTAAGTTGCCATTGATAAGATGGAGTAATACCTCCGTTTGTTGTTGTAGCAGTAAATGTTACATTATCTCCCGGGCAAATGGTAGTAGAAGACGCGTTAATTGTAATGGTTGGGGTAACCTGTGCGTTTACAGTGGCAACAACAGGTACCCTGGCGCTCATACAATCCGGTTCTTTTACTTCCCAGTCGAAGTAAGATCCGTAACGCGTACCGCTACTGCATCCTGTAATATTGATAAGCCCTGCAATGGTATAAGGATATGTTCCGGGTGTATTTACTCTCCATAAGCCTGCGTTAGCCGGTCCTACCAGACGTAAGCCGGTACCTGTTGCAACGGGCCAGTTAAGCGTTACCCTGCTTGCTCCTGTGGGTACTGCAAAAGAACCGGTCTGAAGTATAGCACCGCCGGCATCAGTTAACTGAATAGTAATATTTCCGGCTGTTTGTTTATCTACGGCTACTGATACCAGTGTGATTGGCGATAAACAATCAAAAATAAGTGTATAAGAGGTGTTTGAATATTGACCGGTAGCAAAATTGCTTAATGGTCCCACATACTGACTAGGTTGTATAATCTGATCTTCAACATAATATGTTGTAGTTGCAGATAAGTTAGGAGTGGTAAACGTTGTTCCGGTTCCTAAGTCGGTGCCGGCAGTGGGCGCATCAAACCAGTGCAGAGTACCGGCTCCGGACGCAGAAAGATTTAATGTGCCTGTTCCGCACCTGGAGGCGCCTGTAGCTGTGGGAGATACGGGCATATTAATGGTAATCAGGTTTGCCTGAACTATCTGATCATTTCCAAAATTGTTTGTGGCTGTTAATGTTATTGTATATGTACCATTGGCAGAATAATTATGAGATGGATTTTGTAATGTAGATGTCTGCCCGTCGCCGAAATCCCAAAGCCAGGAAGTGGGGTTGTTGGTACTCAGGTCGGTAAATTGAACAGCACCTCCGCAAGGCGAAGCCAAAGACGAAGTGAAGTCTGCAACCGGGGGAGTTGTCAGGGATTGAATATTAATATCATCAACATATAAATTGTTGCCGTACTGGGTTGTGGAAACAAATTTGAGTTTTACGCTGTTTCCGGCATAAGCTGATAAATCCAATGTTTCCAGTCTCCAGTTATTTGCAGCATTGGGAACAAAAGCGGTTGTGCTTGCTGCTAATGTAGCAAGAGCAGAGCCTGCTTTATCATATATTGCTGTAGGGTTATAAGTAACTCCGCAATCGGTGGAGACAAATATTTGAAGCTGGTCGGTTTCTGCCGCATATTGACGGTATGCTACATTGAAAGTCATCTGAATACTGGCACCGGCCGGAAAATCTAACGCCGGGGTTATTAAATCATCTGTTTCGCCGGCTGCATTATAATTATAGAAATCCATAAATGCCGAAGCAGTACTGGCTCCGTTTCCGGAACTGGCTGCCCTGGCCCATGTTGTTGCGCCGTCAGGGTTATTGAAAGTCCAGTTGGCAGGAGGGAAAGTTGTATTTTCAAATCCTTCCTGGAAAGGTAACGTTGATCCCGAAGAAACAGAATAAGAAATGGATTTGGTGTCATTTGCAGTATTAAGGTCTGTTCCCCCGTTGGGCGATGTGCAGGAGGCATTAAAAGTATGTGTTCCCATAGTCAGGGTAATGGCAGGAAAAGTAACGGTTGCTGATTGGGTAGTAATAAGACTTCCTGTCCAGTTTTGGGTAACATTGGTTCCGCCGTCAATATTATAGCTGACAGTTAATGAGGTCAGGGTGGTAGAACCATTATTCTTTATTACAACAGTAGGAACAATACTTTGTGCGGAGCAATATGTACTTACCGGTTCTGTAATGGAAGTTAGTTCAGCATCAAGAGTTACCGGAGGTGCTGCACAAGGATCGTATCCGTCAAGGGTTTGCGGAGCAGTGCCTAATGGATCGAGCCAATCGCTCAGGCGGGTTGCGCTGGTTCCGCCACCGGCCCAGGAAACGGCAAGTTGTCCGTAGTAATCATTCATGCTTCCGGGAGCTGCACCGCATGCGCTGGGGCCTCCGTAAAGCTGACCAATGATACGGTGATTCTGGTCATAAATAGGTGAGCCTGATGAACCAGGTTCTGTGCAGGTTGTCCCCCAGAAAATCTGCCAGCAGGTAGCGCCTGAATATGTGGCTGAAACAGCGGCCTGTGTGGATAAACTGATTTTCTTTATGTCTCCGGATGGATGATGAATACCGGCAGCTGAAGTAGCCGGAGTGGTAGATCTTGACCATCCTGAATAATATGGATTAAAGGTACACGGAGGGGTTGCATTCATTTGAACAAGGCAGAAATCCGAACCGGCATTTCTTGCTTTCAGTGTACATCCACCTGTGGTTACCTGGTCATGGGCAGGAGAAGTTCCGGGGTTGGTACAGGTGGCACTTTGCCAGTTAAACCAGAAAATCCATGAAGCAAAATCATTACTGGTTGAACAGTGGTTTGCTGTAAGAACATAGGGGGTAGCGTCCTGGGCAGTATTATTAATCAGTGCACCGGTACAGAAACCGCTGCCGCCAACAACTAACATACAAACCGAACGAATCTGGTTTGACCAGCCTATGGAATCGGGAGAACAGGCAACATTTCTCTGGCATGCGCCTGCACCTCCAAATGCTTTTGCAGCAAAATCAAAAACATTCCTATATCCATGAGTAACCCTGTCAATTATTAGTTCGCCACTAAAAACAGCATCAGCGGGTTCATAATATTCAATTGTAATTGCTTCACCTGGAATTAAAGTGGTGGCAAATTTTTCTCCGGGAATATTATTGGCCGAAGTAAATGAACCCAATACTTCTGAATGGTTTTCATTATAGAAAAATAACTTAGCGCCATCGGGAAGATGGTATTTACTGAAACCAAAATTGAGTGATAAAGCGCCGGGTGAGTATATTCTGACACGCCATAACCTGTCGCCATTAGGAAGATATTCCCATTGACCGGAAGTAGCTGCATTGATATTTACATCAATGTTTTGTCCGAAACGCCAGGGAATGTCTTTATTATTCTCATTTGCCAGATCTTCCGCCTGCAAAAGATTTACGTTTACAGGGTTCATTGTTACAGTAGGTAACGACTTTTGTAATCCGACTGATAATTTTTTGTCAAAACTTATTGGTTTGCCGCCATAACTTACCTGGGCAATGCCGGTTCCAGCGTAAATAAGGCTGAAAACAACGAATAATGTGAGAAGTCTTAAATTTTTCATACGTCTTTGATTTTGTTGTTATTATGTCTTATCTTCAATTTTTGGTCTTTTTTTCTGGTTTAATTATCAGACAATAAACTCCTTTATCAAAGGAGATGTCTTTTTGCAAATCGATTATAATGTTTTCTGTTCTTATTTTTAAGGGTATTGCGACAGCAGAAACGTTGGTTTTAAGGGAAGTGTTGAAATTCTGGCCAGAACTAAAAGGTAAACCTCCATGACTAATTTGTGAGTAAGTCAACTGGAAAATTAAGGTACCTGGTATTATTAATAATAAGCGTAAAAGTTTAACCATGCTTAAATTTTAATAATTGTACAGAAGCTTCGTTTCAAGCTTTGGAAGAGAAATAATTAATGTTTTTCCACCAGGGTATTTTACCGGGGTTAAAATAAATGAAAGTTCTTTTTCCATAGCCTTACCGCAGTTCTGGGAAACAGACGTCTTAACCAGGTATAAAGTTGCTTTTGGGGGATAACTTTTCAGGTAATTTCCGTTAAATATTAAATCGAAGTTATCGTCCTGGCAACCGGTGTATTTAAACTTAATGGTTAACAGGCTGTCTGTTATGGCAGCTTCTTTAATCTCGAAATCTTTATTTGCATTAATTACATCAAAATTTTTATCAACAATGGCTGTTTTTATGTCATGCTGAAGGACTGTTTTGCCTTTTGAAGATTTTTTTGAAGGTTGACACTTGTTTGCTATAATCATAGGAACAAACAGAAGGATAAGAATAAAGTATTTCATATTTCTTACATTATATATTAATGTATAAAAATAGAAAATCTAAATCGAAAAAGCAAATTCCTAAACCGTTTTAGCGTAAGGCTGTATAAATCAATTCTTTTTTAGTCCCAACAGTTTTTCAAGCCGGTAGATTTCGTCGCGATACATAGCAGCTTCAATGAAATTTAATGCTTTCGCTTCTTTCTCCATCGACTTCCGGGCAGATTCTATGGATTTTTTAATCTGATCTTTGGTCATGTATTCCAAAACAGGATCAGCGGCAATTTCCATGTTTTCTTTTTCAATATAAGCCTTGTTCTTAGTGTCTTTGGTTTGCTTTATATCGGCAAAAACAGAATGAGTGGTTCTTAATATCTGTTGGGGAGTAATATTATTTTTAGTATTGTATTTCAGTTGCTTTTCCCGCCTGCGTGAAGTTTCCTCAATGGTTTTACGCATGGAATCGGTAATTTTATCGGCATACATTATTACTTTTCCGTTGATGTGACGGGCTGCTCTTCCGGCGGTCTGGGTTAATGATCTGGCCGAACGCAGAAAGCCTTCTTTATCAGCATCGAGAATGGCTACCAGAGAAACTTCCGGTAAGTCCAATCCTTCCCGTAATAAATTAACGCCAATTAACACATCGAATTCCCCGTTTCTAAGCCCTTCCATAATTTCCACACGATCAAGAGTAATGATATCGGAATGAATATACCGGCATTTGATTTCAAATTTTGCAAGATATTTTGCCAGTTCTTCTGCCATTCTCTTGGTAAGGGTTGTAACCAATACTCTTTCGCCCTGCTTTACGCGGATATCAATTTCATGCATCAGGTCGTCCACCTGGTTTCTGCTGGGGCGAACCTCTACTTCCGGGTCCATAATTCCGGTCGGGCGGATTACCTGTTCTGCAATTACACCGCCGCACAATTCAAGCTCATAATCAGCAGGGGTTGCACTTACGAAAATAGCAGACCGAACCAGTTCATTAAATTCATTGAAGTGCAAAGGACGGTTATCAATGGCTGCCGGTAAACGGAATCCATATTCCACAAGATTCTCTTTCCTGGATCTGTCGCCGCCATGCATGCCACGGATCTGGGGAAGAGTAACATGGCTTTCATCGACAATGGTTATGAAATCTTTCGGAAAATAATCAATAAGGCAGAATGGTCGCGAACCGGCAGTTCTTCCGTCAAAATACCTTGAATAGTTTTCAATACCTGAACAATATCCGAGTTCCTTTATCATTTCAAGGTCAAATGTTACACGCTCCTCGATTCGCTTTGCTTCCAGGTGTTGTCCCAATTCTTTAAAATGATTGATTCGTAGCAATAAATCATCCTGAATTTCGCGGATAGCCTGTTGCATGCGATTTTTGGAAGTGACAAAGATATTGGCCGGATAAATACGTTGATTTTCGTGCTTTTCAATGGTTAAGGCAGATTCAGGATCGATGGTTGTGATTTCTTCAATTTCATTTCCGAAAAATATTACTCGTGTTGCCTGGTCTCCGTAGGCAAGAAAAATGTCAACCGTGTCGCCTCTTACACGAAAAGTGCCTCTTTTAAATTCATTTTCTGTACGTGAGTATAAGCTGTCTACCAGTTGTCTCAGAAATTTATCTCTTCCTATGGTTTCTCCAACCTGTATTTCAATTACTGAATTGTAGAAGTCATCAGGGTTTCCTATGCCATAAATGCAGCTCACAGAAGACACTACAATAACATCCCTTCTGCCTGATAATAATGATGAGGTGGCACTTAGCCGTAGTTTTTCTATTTCATCATTAATGGAAAGATCTTTTTCAATATAGGTATCTGTTGATGGAATATATGCTTCCGGCTGGTAATAGTCATAATAAGACACGAAATATTCAACCCTGTTTTCAGGGAAGAATTGCTTGAATTCACTGTAAAGCTGGGCAGCCAGGGTTTTATTATGGCTTAGAATAAGAGCCGGCTTTTTTATTTGCTCAAGCACATTGGCTATCGTGAAAGTTTTACCGGAACCGGTTACTCCCAGTAATGTCTGGTAATTCTGACCGGAGCTAAATCCTTCAACCAGTTGCTTAATTGCATCAGGCTGATCGCCGGTAGGCTTGAAGGGAGAGATGAGTTTTAAATTCATTGACAAATTTATATCTTTAACAGGAAACATAAAAATGGAAAAAATATAATAGCGCATGCAATTTAGTTTGAAGTCATTCCATATTTTACATAGGAAAATCAATTTATAATGTTTGAAGAATTGAATTAATGATTTGATAATAATGCTATTGTGAATTTATTCGTGCAATTTCCTTATTTATTCGTTAACTTCGCGAAAAAAACGATGGAAGAAAATAATAAAGATCAAAAAGATTGCGGATGTAACGATAATTCGTGCCATACACCACCTAAAAAAAACAATTGGCAGAAAATAGCTTTAATTGTTATTGTGGTAGCCGCTATATCAATAGTCGCCTGTAAGTTATATTTCTGTAACAATGGTTGTGATAAAAGCAAGCCCGGTTGTTGTCCGAAAGACAGCACTGAGTTAGTACAGAAGGATACAAGTATGCCTTGTTGCCAGAAGTCGACGAGTCACACATGCTGCCCCAAGAAGACCGAATAATGCAGGAATGGATTAACCAGATGCTGAATTCCGATCACCTGAGTTTCTCCGTGGTGATCGCTTCATTCTTGTTAGGTGTTATCGGATCTGTAACATCGTGTTGTAATATTGCCATCGTTGGTGCGGTTGCCGGTTATTCTACCTCGCTTGGGGTTGAAAAGAAAACAAAGTTGGTCTGGATAAGCGGAATTTCTTTTTTGCTGGGTACAGTAATTTCTATGGCTATCGTGGGTGCGCTTATGGGTTATGTCAGCGATATTATGTCCGATTCTATGGGCGTATGGTGGAAACTGGCTGCCGGTCTTCTTGCCATTTTCTTTGGCCTGGCAACATTAAATCTTCTTCCTTTTAAGATGCCATCGGTAACATTTTCAGGGAAACCGGGCGGAGGGATGTTTTCAGCTCTTCTTTTTGGACTTATTGTCGGGGGAATCTCGGTGGCCAGTAATTCGTGCTGTAACCCTGTTTTTCCAATAATTCTGGGTGCCTCCTTTTTAAAAGGCAGTATGGTCTGGGGAATCTTATTTCTTGTTTCATTTGGAATGGGATATGGCCTTCCCTTGGCGGCTGCCATGATTGGCCTGGGCATTGGTGTTGGGAAGGTGTCTGATACATTCAGCCGGGTTTCAAAATGGATTAAATATTTTGCAGGCGCACTTTTAATTGTTGTAGGTTTTTACTTTTTACTTACTTTGTGAAAAATAATTTCCTGGTAAAACAGGAATTATCTAGTATAGATTAACCTTTTATCGCTATAGTTTAATGATACCTTTTTCACCTCCCCGGATCGATCAGAAAATAATCGACGAAGTAGTTGATACCCTTAAATCAGGATGGATTACAACCGGTCCTAAAACAAAGTTGTTTGAAAAGAAAATCACATCTTATTGCGGATGTAAAACTACGGTTGCAGTAAATTCCGCAACTGCCGGACTTGAACTGGTTTTGCGATGGTTTGACGTGGGGCCGGGCGATGAAGTTATTGTTCCTGCCTATACCTACTGTGCTACTGCTAATGTAGTGGTTCATTGTGGGGCAAGACCTGTAATGGTGGATGTGAATCCTGATGATTTCTCAATTTCTGTTGATGCCATCAGAAAAGCCATAACAATAAAAACAAAAGCTGTAATGCCTGTAGACATGGCTGGGTTTCCATGCGATTATGATGCTATAAATAATCTTGTTAATGAGCCTTCAGTGTCCGGGTTATTCACCCCCGGTTCTCCTGCCCAGGAAAAACTTGGAAGAATTTTGGTACTGGCGGATGCAGCACATTCTTTTGGCGCCGTCTATAAAGGAAAAAAAGCAGGTTCATTTACCGATATTTCTGTATTTTCATTTCATGCAATAAAAAACCTGACGACAGCCGAAGGAGGCTCCATTTGTTTTAACCTGCCCGGAAATTTTGATCACGATGAAATTTACAGGTATTTTAGCATCCTTGTTCTGCATGGTCAGAGTAAAGATGCGCTGGCAAAAATGCAGAAGGGCGCGTGGAGGTACGATGTTATTGAATCCGGTTATAAAGCCAATATGACAGATATTCAGGCCTCCATTGGTCTGATTGAAATTGAGCGATACGATAATGATACCCTGGTGAAAAGAAAGCACATCTTTGAACGTTATTGTAAAGCTTTTGAACAATGTAACAGGGTTCAGCTGCCTGTTTTTGAGGATAGTAACAGGAAATCGTCTTATCATGTGTTTTTGTTAAGAATTACTGGTATTTCAGAAATACAAAGAGATTCTGTTATCCAGCGAATTTTCGACAAAGATGTAGCTGTTAATGTTCATTTTCAGCCACTGCCGCTTTTGTCTGCATTTAAAAACAAAGGATACAAAATGACAGATTACCCTGTGGCATTTGATAATTATTCCCGCGAAGTTTCCCTTCCCGTATATTATGACCTGAACGATGTGCAGGTAGACATTGTTATTAAATCTGTGATGGATTCGATGAAGGAAGAATTGATTTTCTGATGGTTAAAAGAATTTTCGATATTTTTTCATCACTTGTGGTAATAGTTGTTTTATTTCCGTTTTTGTTAATTGTTGCATTATTAATAACCCTCGAAAGCAGGGGTGGAGTGTTCTATATGCAAACCAGGGTTGGTAGGAATGATAAGGATTTCAGGCTGATAAAATTTCGTACCATGATTACTGGTGCAGATAAAAACGGACTTCTTACGGTGGGAAACTGTGATTCCAGGATAACCGGAATGGGGAGGTTTTTACGGAGATATAAGATTGATGAATTTCCCCAGTTGATTAATGTTATTGCCGGAGATATGAGTATTGTAGGCCCCCGTCCCGAAGTCAGGAAATATGTGAAGTTATATAGCGGGGATCAGAAAAAAGTGCTTTCCGTTTTGCCCGGATTAACCGACCTGGCCTCGCTTGAGTACATTAACGAAAACGAGGTGCTTGCTAAAGCAACGGATGCTGAAAAAATGTATATCGACCAGATTATGCCGCATAAGCTTTCGTTGAATATTAAATATATCGAAAACCAAAGTTTCGTAAATGATCTGAAAATAATATTCAGAACAGTTGGAAAGATTTTTTTATGAAAAAGTACCTGTTTATATTGTTTATTTTTTCTTCTTTTCCTGTTATTTGCCAGAATGCAGATATTGACCTCCTGAGAAAAATAAATACCGACAGGAATAAAAGCCTGGATGGTACATTCAGATTTATTACCAACACTACCGGTCCGGTAAGTTACGGTGCTCCGGTGCTGGTCATAGGAACCGGCTTATTAACAAATGACAGTGTAATGAAACAAAAAGGGATTTATATGGGAGCCTCTATTCTTATTGCTTCAGGAATCTCAACTGTCATGAAATTTTCTTTTAACCGCGAAAGACCTTATAAAACTTATCCCTTTATTGAGAAGCTGACTTCGGGAGGAAGCCCCTCATTTCCGTCCGGTCATACTTCCGATGCCTTTGCTACAGCTACTTCGCTAAGTTTGTCGTTTCCCAAATGGTATATTATTGTGCCTTCCTATTTGTGGGCTTCGGGCATAGGATACTCCCGGATGCATCTTGGAGTGCACTATCCCAGCGATGTTCTGGTAGGTGCATTGGTTGGTGCAGGATCTTCTTATCTTTGTTTCAAAGTTCAGAAATGGCTGATTAAAAAAAGAAAATAATGCTGGAATACCTGAATTCGCTTGATACTCAACTTTTTCTTTTCCTTAACGGGATGCATAATTCCTTTTTCGATTTTATTATGTATTGGCTGAGTGATAAAGATATATGGATTCCTTTTTACCTGTTCCTTGTTTTTCTGATTATCCGGCGCTATAAATTAAAAGGATTATTTCTTGTTTTATTTACAATTCTGGCAGTAACCCTTGCCGATCAGTTTGCTTCTCACCTAATAAAAATATTTGTGCAACGTTTACGTCCTTCTCACGAACCGGCGCTGGTAGGATTGGTTCATATGAGTTCGGCAGGTGCAGGAGGATTGTATGGGTTTGTATCTTCTCATACCGCTAATACTTTTGGATTGGCATTCTTCCTGTTTTATACTCTCGATTCATCTTTCAAACCATTAAAATATTTTCTTTTTTTCTGGGCTTTTTTTGTATCTTACAGCCGTATATATAATGGTGTTCATTATCCCGGGGATGTATTGGGCGGTTTCGTTCTGGGCTGGTTTATCTCCTGGATACTGGCAAAATCATTTATAAACCTTGGTGAACGTTACGAAAAATTCAATCTTCAGAAAACAGACAATCTAAAAAATAAATCTTAAATCCTTAGTATATTATGGAAATTGTACAAGTAGAAGCTATTGAAATCCTCGACTCAAGAGGTAATCCAACTGTTGAAGCACGTGTTATGTTAGGTGATGGTGTTATCGGAAGCGCCATGGTTCCCAGCGGGGCATCCACAGGCGAGCGCGAAGCATTTGAAATGCGCGATAACGACAAAAAACGCTATAATGGCAAAGGTGTACTCAGGGCAGTACAGAATGTAAATACCAAAATTGCTCCTGAAATAACCCAGAAGTATTATCAGAATCAGCGTGAACTGGATTATACATTAATAGAACTGGATGGTTCTCCTAATAAATCCAACCTTGGGGCAAACGGTATCCTGGCTATTTCAATGGCATATGCCCGTGCCTGTGCAATCAGCAGGGGAGTTTCCCTGTACCAGTACCTGGGAGGAACCAATGCCTATTTATTACCTGTTCCTTGTATGAATATTATTAACGGTGGAAAACATGCCGATAACAATGTGGACTTTCAGGAATTTATGATTGCACCTCATGGAGCAAAGAATTTTCATGATTCTATCCGTATGGGAATTGAAGTTTTTCATGTATTGAAAGGCGTGTTAAATGCAAAAGGATACAGCACAGGTGTGGGCGATGAAGGTGGTTTTGCACCCAACCTCAAATCCAATGAAGAAGCCATTGATGTCATCCTCGAAGCGATTACCAAAGCCGGGTATAAACCGGGTAAGGATGTTAGTATCTGTCTCGATCCGGCTGCCAGCGAGATGTGGGAAAAAGGAAAGTACCGTTTTTTCAAGAGTTCAAAGAAATTGGTTTCGAGCGACGATATGGTTAAGATGTGGCAGAGCTGGGTAAAACAATATCCCATAGTTTCTCTGGAAGACGGTATGGCTGAAAATGACTGGGCAGGCTGGAAAAACCTGACAGATACAGTTGGAGATAAAATAGAACTGGTAGGAGATGATCTGTTCTGTACCAATAAATCTATTTTAGCCGAAGGAATAAGTAAGGGAGTGGCTAATTCTGTGTTGATTAAATTAAATCAGATAGGTACAGTATCCGAAACTCTCGAAACTATAGAACTGGCCTATAAAAACGGCTATCATGCTTTTGTTTCCCATCGTAGCGGCGAAACATCCGATACTTTTATTGCCGATTTGTCAGTTGCAGTAAATGCCGGTCATATAAAAACCGGAAGCGGTTGCCGCAGCGAACGTATCGAAAAATTCAACCAGTTGTTACGTATCGAAAATGAACTCGGTGCCGGTGCAAGATTTGGTGGTATAGGTGCTTTTAAGAATCATTAAAAATTTGAATCTTATTTAAAACCTGTCATAACAAATATTGTCTGGCAGGTTTTTCTTTTTTATTTACCTTAAACTATAGTTACTCCAAACTTTTAACTCCGAACTTTTTAATGTATGCTGTTGTTGATATAGAAACCACCGGTGGAAGTTTTAAGAACGAAAAGATCACCGAAATTGCAATCTATATATATGATGGCGAAAAAATAACGGACGAATTTGTTACATTAATCAATCCCGAGAGGAATATTCCTTATTTTATAACCAGCCTGACCGGGATTTCCAATGAAATGGTAGCCGATGCACCTTGTTTTTATGAAATTGCAAAACAAATTGTAGAAATCACAACGAATAAAATATTTGTGGCTCATAATGCCGCCTTCGATTATAATTTTGTAAGAAATGAATTTAAAACATTAGGCTTCGATTTTAAACGTGAAACATTATGTACGGTTAAGCTGAGCCGTAAATTGTTTCCGGGGTATAAATCGTATAGTCTCGGAGAAATCTGCAAACATCTCAATATAAATATTGAATCCCGTCACAGGGCTGCGGGCGATGCACTCGCTACGGTAAAATTATTTGAAAGAATTCTGGCAAAAAATGAAGAGAAAGGAAATCCGGTTTCCGTTAAAAAAGATAAATTCAGTATACCTGATGGCCTTCATCCTGAAATGACAATGGCAAAAATTAATTCCCTTCCCGAAGAAACCGGTGTTTATTACTTGCTGAATGAAAAAAATGATATTATTTATATCGGGAAAAGTAAAAATATTAAAGAAAGAATTCAGACTCATCTCAGGAATAAAGCATCCAGGAAATCTATTGACATGGCAGCTTCGGTAGTTGAATTTTGGTATGAAGTAACAGGAAACGAGCTGATTGCATTATTGCTCGAATCCGATGAAATAAAAAAGTATAAACCAATATACAACAGGATGCAAAGGAGAACGGCTTTTTCTTATGGCTTGATTTCGTATCAGGATATGGCCGGATATATTCATCTTAACATCGAGAAGAATTCAGTTGGAAGCGATCCGGTAACAACTTTCCATAACCTTGATGAAGCAAAATTATTCATCGAAGAAATGATTGATAAATTTAAACTTTGCCAAAAATTTTGCGGATTATACGAAACCTCTGGACCTTGTTTTTATCGCCAGGTAAATAAGTGTGTGGGAGCGTGTACAGGAGATGAAACGCCTGAAAAATATAACGTACGTGTAAGGAAATTAATTGATTATTGTTCCCTGGGCAATAAAAGTTTTCTGTTGATAGGTGAGGGGAGAAATGAAAATGAAATGGCAGTGGTTAAAATATTAAATGGAGCTTATTGTGGTTTTGAGTTTTTTGACTCCTCGACTCAATTGCCTGATTGGAAAGAAATAGCGGAATCAATACCTGCCCGTGCAGATAACCGCGATGTAAGGATGATAATTAAAAGTTACCTGGTACGACACCCAAAAACAAGAATTGTAAAGCTTTAACAGATTCTTTATTGTTTTTATGCAAATAAGGAAAATGATAATGTATTTAACTATTTAAACAAATAACTTTTTAATATTTAAATTACATTTGCAGCGCTTAAATTCATTCAAATGCATATACCCGTTTTATTATCCTTTATAAGCCCGGGGAATAATCTTGCCATTTGGGCTGTAATCGTTTCAATTGCTGCTGTAAGTATTGTCCTGGAGCAATCTTTCAAATGGGCGGCTAAAATATCGGGTTGTGTAGTTGCCATGACCATTGCCATTATTTTTTCGAATTCAGGTATTTTGCCAACCGAATCGCCGGTTTATGATAACGTGTGGGGATTTATTGTACCATTAGCCATTCCTTTGTTATTATTTAAAGCTAACATTAAGCAAATTTGGAAGGAAAGCGGCCGGATGGTGGCTATTTTTCTGCTGAGCTCGGCAGGGACTATCGCCGGAGGTATTCTTGGTTATTTTTTATTGAAGAATTATATTCCCGAATTGTATAAAGTAGCCGCCATGATGGCCGGTTCATATATTGGCGGAAGTGTAAACTTTGTGGCTATGGCAGATGCCTTTAAAACATCGGCCGAAACAACCTCGGCAGCTGTAATTGCCGATAATTTATTAATGGCCCTTTACTTTTTTGTACTTATTGTGATTCCGTCTATCGGTTTTTTTCTGAAGCATTTTAAACACCCCCTGGTGGATGAGCAAAAGACAGCAAATTCTAATGATAACAACGCTGCGACTTTCTGGAAGGGTCGGGATATTTCATTAAAGGATATAGCGCTTTCCATTGCAATATCTTTTATGATTTTATTGATTTCTGATGTTACCGCTAATTATTTTTCCGGGGTTTTTAAAGGGGAAGGTGTTTTGATGTCAGTTTTGAATGGTTTTTTGGGCAATAAATACCTGGTGATGACTACACTTACCATGCTGTTAGCGACATATATCCCGAAATTCTTTAATAACCTGGGCGGAGCGCAGGAAATCGGAACATTCTTTATTTATATCTTTTTTGTAGTTATTGGCGCTCCTGCCTCGTTGCATCTTATTATTGAAAAATCTCCGTTACTTCTGGTTTATTGTGCCATAATGGTAACAGTTAATTTGATTTTCAGCCTGGTATTAGGAAAGGTTTTTAAATTTACCCTCGAAGAAATAATCCTGGCATCCAATGCCAATATCGGCGGACCCACAACAGCGGCAGCCATGGCTATCGCCAAAGGATGGAATTCCCTTGTTTTTCCCGCAATCTTAGTAGGAATCCTGGGCTATATTATAGGTAATTACTTTGGATTATTAATGGGAAACTTTTTAATGTTTAGATAAATAAAAAACTGTTTTGACTTTTACTTTGCTCATAATATTTAAAAAAAAGTGCAAGGTTTCCAACCTTGTTAAAATCATTGATAGTATTTAATTACAAATATGGAAGATACTTCGACCATGCTCAGCACAAGTCTCCGATCTTCAGAAACAAAATCAATGTTGTTTGCATAAGCGCCGTAAACATTTTATAGAATTAAGTTAGTTGTTTTCAGATAACCTCGTAGAGGTTTAAGAATTGTAATAATCTAAAGATAAGAAACCAACATCATCGTAGATGATGCACTAAAAGCAATAACATTTAAGGTATTATTTAACTTAATGACATTGTCCTAAAGGGTGCGATAAATGCCTGTATATTCGTCAGGCAGGTTGAAAATCAATCGCCTTTATTATATTAAATAAATTCAAAACAGTTTTTTAATTCCGGAATATTATTAAAATTATTCACAATCAGATCAATAGCTTTACGAACTCTTGCATAAACTTCCTGCTTTTTAACTTTCCACATATCTGTTTTCTTAGTATCTTCGTTATTAAAATTAATAAGTAATATGAAACGCGTATATACTTTATCCCTGATCCTGTTTTTAAGTTCATTGTCTTTTGTGTTTGCACAAAATATCGGGCAAAAAGATGGCGATACTACTGTTATTAATTATACCGATATACAGGGTAACAGGCAGGGAAAATGGGTTAGGAGATACAATGCGAAAAGTATTGCCTACGAAGGTTATTTTAAAAATAATTTACTGGTAGGCGATTATAAAAGGTATTATCAGTCAGGAACGTTAATGGCTTATATAAAATATAATAAAACCGGCTCGGTGGGCTATGCAAAATTATATTGGGATAATTCAAAGTTAATGGCCGAAGGAAAATATATTAATCAGAATGTTAAAGACAGTACTTGGAAATACTATGGTGCCGATGGTGCGATTACTTCCGAAGAATCATATAAAGCAGGAGTTAAAGATGGGGCTTCAAAAAGTTATTTTCCAAACGGAAAACAAGCGCAGGTATTAACTTTTAAGGATGGAAAGAAAGACGGTCTATGGAAAATGTTTTTTGAAAACGGAAATGTGAGATTTGAAACCAAGCATATAATGGACAAAAGAGATGGTCCTTTTAACGTTTATTTTGATGACGGAAAAATTTACCTCAAAGGAAAATATAAAAACGATATGCCGGATGGAAAGTGGACTGTATGGGGAAAAGACGGGAAAGTATCGAAAGACTTTGAATATGTGAACGGTAAACTGGTTAACGAAGAAAAGTACAACGAGGAATTTAAAAAACAGATGTTGGAATGGGAACAGATGAAGGGTAAAATTCCTGAACCTAAAGAGTCCGATTTTTATAAAAAAGGATCGAGGGATGTCAACGAATAAAAGAAAAGTCCTTGTTTGTTTAAGCGGGGGAATAGATAGTTCGCTGGCCGCTTTGTTTCTGAAAAAGCAGGGATATGAAGTACACGGTGTTACTTTCCGTACCTGGGACTATGTTACTGAAAGTTGCTGGGAAAAACAAAAAGGATGTTGCAGCATTGAGTCCATTGTGGAAGCAAAGCAGTTTGCTGAAAAGATTGGTATAACGCACCAGGTACTTGATCTGAGGGAACATTTTAAAAAAACTGTAATTAACGAATTTGTTAATGAATATCTGGCAGGCCGTACACCTAACCCCTGTGTCCGTTGTAACGCCGAAACCAAGTGGGGCGAGGTGATGTCTCTTGCAGATGAACTTGGCTGCAATTACGTTTCCACAGGGCATTATGCACAGGTACGTGGAGAAAATGACAGGTTTATCCTGAGCCAGGGGATGGATGAAACTAAAGACCAGAGCTATTTTTTATGGATGCTGACCCAGGAAAATCTGGCCCGAACCATTTTTCCTCTTGGAAAGTGGAAAAAAGCCGACATAAAAAAAATGGCAGCCGAAAGAGGTCTTGTGAAACTTGCCGAAAAGCGCGAAAGCCAGGAAATATGCTTTATTCCCAAAAATGATTATCGCGACTTCTTAAAAGAACAGGTTCCCGGTCTTGATTCAAAAATTGGTGAAGGAAATTTTATTTCAATGGAAGGTAAGGTGTTAGGGCAACATAAAGGGTATCCTTATTATACTATCGGCCAGCGAAAGGGTTTGGGAATAGCGTTGGGCGAACCCCGTTTTGTAGTTGATATCCGGACCCGTACCAATGAGATTGTTCTTGGAAGCTACAATGATCTGGAAAAAAAATCATTGAAAATTAAAAATATAAATCTTATAAAATACCCGGAAATAAAGGATGGAATGCAGACAGATGTGAAGATCAGGTTCAGGTCAAAACCGGTTAAAGCAACTATTTTCACCGAAAACGAATCTTATATAATAGTTACGCATCAGCCCCTATATGCAGTTACTCCCGGTCAGTCGGCAGTTTTTTATGAAGGACACGATATTGTGGGTGGAGGAATTATTGTGTAAATTTGTGTTTATTTATTATTTGGCATGAAAGGTTCGTTAAAATATATTCTGATTTTATTTTTTGCAGTCATATTCTTTGGCTGTAAAAAAGAAAATTCAAAACCTTCTGTCGATTACCTGTATTCCTACTTTCCAATGGCAGAAGGATACTCTTTGGTCTACAATGTTACTGAAATTAACATCGACGATACCATGGATATTTTTGATACCCTCCGGTATCAACTGAAAGAAAGATTCGATTCCCTTTATTACGATAATTCGGGAAACCCTGCATGGAGGCTGGAAAGATATAAAAGAAATGATTCTTCTCAGAATTGGATTATCAGCGATGTGTGGGAAGCCCAGGTTATAAATAATCAGTTACAGATAGTGGAAGAAAACCAAAGATTTGTGAAAGTTGTTTTTCCGCCGGAGGTTGGAATGCATTGGGATGGAAATACTTTTAACACGATAGGCCGGCAGGAATATGAAGTAACTGATCTTAATGTTCCTGGTAATGTAAATCAATACCATTTCGATTCCACTTTAACGATTACTCTCGATAACAGGGAATCGCTGATAAATAAATATTACACCATTAATCAATATGCAAAACATGCCGGGTTGATAAATAAAACCGTTATTTCTATTGATTATGCGAATATTATACCGGGTGTTCCGATAGAACAGCGAATCGTCAGGGGGCATCTCTATTACCAAACTTTAATCGATTATTTCAATGAATAACTTTAAGTGCAATTTGTTGATTATATTGTGTCTGTTTTTTCTGAAAGGATATTCGCAAAAGCCTGGAATCTACTGGATTCAGTTTACTGATAAAAACAATACAGCCTATAATGTTACATCGCCGGGCGCTTTTCTTTCGCAACGTGCAATAGATCGTCGCAATCGCCAGAATATTCCTGTTGTTTTACAGGACATACCGGTAAATCAGAATTATATCGACAGTATTAATAATTATGGATTACAAGTGTTTAATTCTTCAAAATGGTTGAATGGCGTTTTGGTAAGAGTTTCCGATTCTACCTTAATACCCGGATTATCCGCCATTTCATTTGTCGGTTCGTACACGTATGTTCGTCCGTACACCATAAAAAAATATTCCAGACCCAAATCAGAGCTAGGTTCCCTTACCGATGATTATAATTATACATGGGGATTCGATCAGATAAATATGTTAAAGGGAAATGTTCTTCATAATCTCGGATATAAAGGAGAAGGCATGATGATTGGTGTAATTGATGCCGGGTTTATCGGGGCAGATGTAATTACAGTCTTTGACTCGCTCAGGAACAGCAATCGCCTGGTTTCTACCCGGGACTTTGTTACAGGAAATAATGATAAAACGGTTTATGAAGGGAGTTCGCATGGTACAAATGTGTTATCAACCATGGCAAGTTTAATAAATGATACAATGGTAGGTACGGCGCCCCGTGCAAATTATTCTTTGATTCTGAGCGAGGAAGCAGCAGTAGAGTATGTTTTTGAAGAATATACATGGGTTTGTGCTGCCGAATATGCCGATAGCCTGGGAGTGGATATTATCAGTACGAGCTTAGGATATACTTTATTTGATGATCCTTCAATGAATCATACCTGGGCCGATATTAACGGACAGGTTTCAGTTGCAAGCAGGGCAGCAACCATTGCAGCACGTAAAGGAATAATTGTTGTTGCCAGTGCAGGCAATTCAGGTTCCCAACCCTGGCATAAAATCGGAATTCCTGCTGATGCTGACAGCATCCTTGCCGTAGGAGCCGTTAATGCGCAGGAGCAGGTAGCAACTTTTACCTCTGTCGGGCCATCTGCCGATGGAAGAGTAAAACCGGATGTTGCTGCCATGGGCTGGGGAACAGCCGTGGCAACTGCAAGCGGTTCTATGACTAATGGAAGCGGTACCTCTTTTTCCTGTCCGATTATTGCCGGAATGACTGCTTGTTTATGGCAGGCTCATCCCAATGTCAAGAATATGGAAATAATTAAGGCCATTAAAATGAGCGCCAGTCAGTATAATAACCCTGACACCCTGATAGGATACGGTATTCCTGATTTTTCTTATGCGAATTTATTGTTGAGTCCGATAGTAAATTATAACAGTGAAGGGATTAAAAATATTTACCCGAATCCGTTTAATGATAGGCTTATCATTGATTATTTTTCAACCGATTCGCAGAAAGTTATTTTTGAAATTTCGGATGTAACGGGAAGAGTGTTAACTGTAGTAACAAAGGAAACCTTTCCGGATATTTTAAACGAAATTATCATAAATAATCTTGATTATATCAGTAAAGGCGCATATCTGTTAAAGATTTCTAATAATTCTGGATCGTATAAAAGATTGTTGGTTAAAGATTAACAATGACCCAGGCATATCTGACTCTTTCCGAACTTAATCTTCTTGTGAAAGAAGCAATAAAACTTTCACTGGATAAAAACTACTGGATTGTAGCCGAAATCAGCGAAATCCGTGAGAATTATTCAGGCCATTGTTACTTGGAGTTTATCCAGAAATCAGATTTGTCCGATAAGCTGGTTGCCAAGTCAAGAGCTAATATATGGGCAGGTACATACCGCCTTTTAAAACCCTATTTTGAATCTTCCACAGGTGTTTCGCTTTCACAGGGAATGAAAGTCCTTGTAAATGTTTCAGTAGAATTTCATGAACTGTATGGCTTTAGTCTGAATGTTGTTGACATAGACCCTGCCTACACACTGGGAGATATGGAACAAAAACGGACAAGAACAATCCAGCAACTGGTAGCAGATGGTGTTTTCGATATGAATCATGAACTGGATATGCCCTTGGTTCCGCAACGGATTGCTGTCATCTCATCAGACACGGCGGCCGGCTATGGCGATTTTATATCCCAACTCGATAACAACGATTACGGATTTGTATTTTACTCTTGTTTTTTCCGTGCCTTTATGCAGGGCGATAATGCGGAATCATCTATAATGAATGCCCTGGACAGGATTTTTGAACACCAGGAGCATTTTGATGTGGTAGTTATTATTCGGGGAGGAGGAAGCAGAGCAGAACTTAGTTGTTTCGACAGCTATGATCTGTCATCAGCCATCTGCCAGTTTCCATTACCCGTAATTGCCGGAATAGGTCACGAACGCGACCAGAGTGTGGTAGATATGGTAGCACATACCCGTGTCAAGACACCTACGGCCGCCGCCGCATTGCTGATCGAAAAAACAGCGGGATTTCTCGGACAGTTGGTCAGCATGGCTGATACTTTCGCAGGTTTTGCTGAAGATTTAGTAACTGAGAAAAAACATATACTTGAATTAATTTCCGGGCAGCTGACTTTTCATGCCACGGGTATCATTCAGAATAATAAAGAAAAACTGGGACAGGCAGGTTACCGCTTTTCTGTCAGAAGTACTAAACTTTTTTCAGATACCGGCTTTGAACTATATGAAATTCAGCATAAAATGAATTATCATTTTCAAAAGTATTTTCCTGAAAAAAAGAAAATTTTGTCTGAGAAGGATAATAAATTATCCAGACAGGTTAATTTAAGCCTGAACGAAGCAAACCGGAAATTAATTTCTTTAGAACGAGTTGTTAATCAATGTATCCCTGAAAATATTTTCAAAAAGGGATTTTCAATAACAATTCATAACGGTAAAATTGTAAAAAGTTCAAAAGCAGGTAAAGACGGAGATCAGTTAACCACGATTTTTGCCGATGGCGAAATACATAGTATAATTTCAAATCCTAAATCCTAAATCAACAATGGCAAAACAGGATATTACATACAGCAAGGCTTTTGCAGAGCTTGAAAAAATTGTTTCCCAGATAGAAAATGAAGAAATCGAAATCGATAAATTGGCCGAATATGTGAAACGTGCCTCTGAATTACTTTCTTTCTGTAAGGAAAAACTTAAAAAAAGTGAAAAAGAAATATCTAACATTATGAAGGAAATAGAAGGAGATAAATAATGTTTTTCTTTCGCTACTTTTGTGAATAATTCAGATTAAATGTCTCTTCGTTTTCCTATATTTTTATTGAAACAGTATTTGTTCTGGATGCTGTTATTTCAACTCTGCCGGCTGATTTTTCTTATTTACAGCTTTCAGGAAGTAGATGGTTTCGGCTTTTTTGAAATATTAAAAGTTTTCTGGTATTCTGTTTATCTAGATAACTCAACTGCATGTTACTATATAGGCTTACCCTTTGTTTTAATTTTTTTCCAGTCGCTTATTAAATGGAAGGGAATTTATATTATTAATCTCTGGTATTCTTATTTGCTCATTATTATTACACTTTTTATTTCTATCGGAGAATTACCAATTTACCGTGAATGGCATGTGAAATTGAATTTTAAGGCCATATCCTATTTTCAGCATCCTTCCGAAGTTATACACACAGCCAGGTGGGCGGATTTATTACTTGGATTAACGGCTATCGGCATTCTTTCGTGGTTCCTGATTTTTGTATATCGTCGGTGGATTCATAACCGGTACATTGTTCAGAAAAGAAATTATGTGATATCTGCTTTATTTCTTTTGATCGTACCGGTATTGATAGGCCTGGGAATCAGGGGAGGAATAATGCCGATTCCCATTCATCAGTCGGATGTGTTTTTTTCAAAGAACAATTTTTTAAATCTTACAGCCGTAAATTCTCAGTGGAATCTGATGGCCAGTATATCAAAAAATTATAAGTATAAGGACAAAAATCCTTTTCTGTATTATTCACTTGACGATGCAAAAAAGAGAGTCGATTCATTGTATACTGTAGAAAAAGATACCACAGTGCAGATACTCTCTGCTTCCAGGCCTAACGTTGTATTGATTTTACTCGAAAGCTGGTCGGCCGACCTGGTTCATTCCTGTGGAGGATACGACAGCATTACACCGAACTTTGAAAAGCTTGTTTCGGAAGGTGTTCTTTTTACAAAAGCTTATGCAAGCGGGACACTGAGCGACCAGGGAATAGCGGCGGTTTTATGCGGGTACCCTACGCTACCTAATGTTATAATCGTGAATCAGCCCGATAAGTATGTTAAAATTCCCTGTTTTCCCCGCGATATGCAAAGGATTGGTTATCATACATCGTTTATGTTTGGCGGACAATTAAGCTACGGTAACATTAAAGGTCTGATTTATTACAACCAGTTTGATGATATTTTTGAAGGCAAAGATTTCCCTGCATCTATGCCCAGGGGAAGGCTAGGGGTTCATGACCAGTATATGCTCGACTTCTGGCTTAAACGTATAGGAACCTATCCTCAGCCATTTTTTGCAGCTGCATTTACCTTGTCGAGCCATTCGCCCTACGACCAGCCATTTCCCGAGGTTTTTCACTGGGGTGGCGACGGGCGTGAATTTATTAACGCTGCTTACTATACTGATAGTTGCCTGGGGGATTTTTTTGCCAAAGCAAAAAAACAACCCTGGTATAACAATACTTTGTTTATTCTCGTAGCAGATCATAGCCATAATTCACCACGGGCATGGAATTTTTACTCGAAAAATTATCGCCAGATTCCCATGTTGTTATATGGCAATGTGTTAAAACAGGAATACAAGGGTGTGAAAATGGATTCTATTTGTTCGCAAACAGACCTGGCTGCAACCCTTCTTTCGCAATTGGGATTGCCTTATTCGAAATATAACTGGAGTAAGAATTTGTTTAACCCCTATTCGAAGCATTTTGCCTTTTTTGGCTCCGATGCAGCTTCCGGATGGATTGAATCAAGGAATGATTTTATTTTTGAGTACGAAAAAGAAAATTATTTCGAGGCTGATTTCAGAAATCTTAGGGATAGTGTTAAATCTGTCAGAAATGGCAAATCTTATCTCGAAACACTATTTCAGGAGTATCTTGATTTTTGATAGACAAAACCATGAACTATTTGAAATTAGAATTTAATCCAATTCAAATGACATAATGCCGATGAAATAAATATGATAAGTATTACCTTTTAATAACTTTAAATTTAGTTCCTTCCTCCTGTTGAACTTTTTTATAAAAATCACAGGTCAAACAACTTACTTTTTTTTGGGCATAAGTACCTTGTACAACACCCCCACAAAAAGTGCCGGATACCGCCCAACAAAACCTTCCTCCATTTATTCCCCCGTTTATTCCGTCCGAAAGTTTATCAACTGCTGCCGGACAAATCCCTAATTCAGTTACTTTTGATCCGCCAATTTCTCTTCCACATTTTTTTTCTTCCCAACAATTTTGTAATTTCATATTTACCTCCTTTTTTTAATAATTACCTGATTTTGCCTCAAAAAAACACTTTTTTGTACAGCACTTTATCGAAATAAAGTTGAAAATATTTACACAAAAAAACAAACTATTTTGAAGTTTTTTTAAATATTTTATTGATATTTTAGGACATCACATTTTTAGCCACTAACGTTTGGAAAAGCTGGGCTCCCGATAGCTATCGGGATGCACCACCCGCCCAGTTTTTGCCAAACATGTGTTAGGTGCTGGCCGTTTATTAGTTATGTTGTTTTATTTTATAGATTTTCAATTATTATTTTCTCAAGTTTATCTTTTGTGCCCTCTTCATATCCAACTTCTGAAAAAATAATTTTTCCATCTTTATTTATCAAGTAAATTGTAGGATAGCCAATAACATTATAATCATTTGCAACATCCATTCCCCCTAACAATACTGTATAGTTTATACCTTGTTTTGATAAGAAATTTTTATAATCATCTTTAATTTCTGCACCATATGGGTCAATACCTATAATTCGAAGTCCTTTATCATAATATTTTTCATGTAAAGATTGTAAGATTGGTAATGCCAACCTGCAAGGGGTGCATTTTTTATAAAAAAAATCTATTAATACCAATTTCCCTTTAAAATCAGATAAATTAACCGTTTTATCATTAAGAGAAATTAATGACCAATTTGGTGCAATAGTATTATTTGTTAATAACTCAGGCTTTTTAAGAGGTTGAGGTTTATAATCTTTTAGTTTAATGTATGAAGGAATAGATGATAATTCTAATTTCGCTTTATCTTTTAAATTATTTAACTCATACTTTGTTAAAATATATTTTAAAGAATAATACATTGTATCTTTATTACGTAAAATATCATAATCATACGAATATTGAACAGGGATATAGTCCTGTTTGTTTATCCAGTAGTTAATTTCAGTTCGTAATCTTTTAGAAAATTCAGTACCGTCATTTTCCGGATTTACGTTAAGTTTGATATGATAGCATGAAAAACCATTAATATCTTCAATACCTATAAATTGATAAACCTGTTTTTCATCAACAAAACCTTTATCATTAATAAAGTCAGAACCATTTGTGAGTGGAACATAAAAAGTATATTTACGACTATCATATTTAATGTCTTCTGCCCAAAGAACTTTTGACATAATAGTCCCTATACTGTCTTTTTCCGAATATGATACGAAGTCATTTCCTGTATATATTATATCTCCTGTATACTCTCCTTTTCTAAAAATCTTACATTTAAATGCAAACGAATATATTGTGTCTGTGGCGAGTTTTTTAAAATAGCAATTATAATCATCTGATACTATATTGTTTCTTTGCCCATGTTTCATCGTCATTTCGTAATAACCATTTTCAACTGCCTGGCATTTCTCAAAAGATTTTTTTAGAATATCTACCGCATTTGGCTTGTAAGATTCAAATGGTATAGCTGCAAATAATATAGTTATAAAAAGAATATTTTTCACTTCTATGTTTTTATTAAATTTATTATGATACAAAACTAATAATAAATTTGATCATCTATATAAAATACAACTCTTTATAAACATTACTGGGTCGTTGTTTTTTTGTACCACTGTGATAACGGTTTGAAGTTACCCAATACTGTACTTTCGATAACTATCGGGAGCACAGCAGTTCGTGTCCAAACCGTTAAGATAATTATTATTTATCAAATTATTATACACTGCAAGGTGTTATCATTATGTTTATTTATGTCGATTTACAATGACATAAAAAACACCTACGGAATTATAGTAAGGATAAAGTTGATATTTTGTTTCTTTGAACTTTGCAATTGAATTTATGTCAACCGCAACACGAAGTCCAAATTTATTACCATAACCTTTTTTATTTAATTGTGAAAATAAAAATTCACCAATAAAACCAAAACGAAAATAATTTCCGAATGATGTCGAACCCTGTTGGTCAATGTTATTTTTTAAGTCAAGTTTTTCCATAATGGGAATGGCTACATATAATCCAACATTAAATTCAATAGCATGGAAAAGATTATTTTTAACAGTATTGAATTTTTTCGGTTGGCGAAGTCCGATTTGTAATGGAATTTGTATAAAGCTTTCTGAATATTTTAAATCAGTACCTACGCTGTCAATTAAGTTTGCAACTTTTGAAGTAATATTAATACCTGTCTTTAAAGTCAGAATTTCATTGTCTTTGTCTTTGAAAAACCAACCATAATTTAATATTCCGTCAAATGAGGGAAGATACTTGCCTTTTTCGAAATTATAAATTCCTTTTTTTGTCCCAAAAGTTGTGAACTCTGTATTTACTCGTGTTGCGTTTAAAGAAACTCCTATTTCTATGAAGTTTTTAAATTGCAATAAAGGGTCTGAAGTCAATGAGTCCTGACCTTTTAATGTAGTCATTCCGATTAAAAGAATGATTGCTGTCAAAATGCAAAACTTAGTCATAATATGTGTGTTTTTGTTTTCTTTCTTAGAGTTCAGGTTTGCCACCACCCGCCCGGTTTTTGCCAAACGTGTGTTAGGCTCCGTTTATTATTTCTTCTTTTTAAATTTAAAAGTATGTCCAATTGTAAATAATATGCTAACATACTGTCTAAGCTTGGTTTTGCTAATTTCTCTTGTACTTATTAATTCAAATGGACCACTGTGTTTTGACCTGTATTCCTCACTGTATGTAGGAGATTCATAATTTATATTAGATATAATACCAGAAAGCTGCAAATTAATATTGTCAAAAAGCTGAAATGTTAATACAGGTTCACATACAATATTCCATTTATCAGTAAAATCTAAGGTGCTTGTGGTATAAGTTTTAAAATATGGATCTTCCTCCCGATTTGTCCAATCTGTAAGTTTTTTATAATAATAATGATATTGGGTAAAATAAACTGCATTTAGTTTAATCGTTATTCCATAATTTATATGCTTCGTCTTATAAAAATAGGTGGGTTGTATAAATATTTTGTGATATTTAGTATGAATGTTATGTTCAGGTGCAATAGTAAACCAAAAGTCATAAGACATAAATTCATTACCAGCATATTTGGTCTTGTTATTAAAATAACCATATCCAATTTGTGTTTCGAAGTATTTTTTGTCATTAATTTTATTGTACAATATACTAGCGATTTCTGCACCATATTGTCCATGAAAACCACCATAAAGTCCAGCCGACATTCCTATATTTTTACTAAATGCTATATTTGATTGGGTTTCGAAATGGTTTAATGATAGTGACACTTTAAGATTCTTTTCTTTTTCACTATTAAAGCAATTAACATTTGGTGGACTTGCAAAATATGCTGTGTGATTTAAAAACTTACATGAATTAAATAATAAAATTAAAAAGAAGGATATCAATATAATTCTAATGGTCATTGTCAGCCTTTTGTCTTGTCCTAAAATACGGCTACAGATTATTATTTAATTTATGCGCCTTTTTTAAAAATTTGATTAGGTGTTTTGTATCCCAAAGATAAATGAAGTCTTTT
>JBBIRU010000051.1:0-34866 GCA_037441645.1 Bacteroidota bacterium | reverse complement strand
TGAAAGCAAATCACAACAATCCGGCCAAGCTGAATTGTATCATTAATGTTGTTTATCAATATGTCAAAGATACGAATTGAAAGCAAATCACAACTGATTAGAGCGGAGACAATAACTACCCATTGTTGTTTATCAATATGTCAAAGATACGAATTACTCACAAAGTTCATTAATTTTTAAGGTATTCGTGAGCGCTTCGCTTAGTTGAAAGCAAATCACAACTGCAGTTTTATAGCTAGCATTCAATAATTTAGATAAATCTTTTGGATAAAGAAGTAATATACTCATTTAATCGGAAAAATCACGGAATTATTACCGGATTATTAAAGAACTATTACTATACATGCTATTATTCTTTTTATAACCTGTAAACATCTTTTCTGTGAGCTACCCGAACCACTTTTATTATTAATTCCTGTTTGTAAATTTCATACAACACACGATAATCTCCCACTCTTATCCGATAAGCATTTTCATCAGCCTTTAACTTTTTAGAATCATAAGGCGTCGGATCATTTGCTAATTCACTAATTCTCTTAGAAACATTATTAGCAATAAATTTCGGCAACGACTTAATTTGCTTCTGGGCTTTCTTTGTAATTACGATGTTATAACTCACGCCTTAATCTTTTTCTTTCTGATTAATTCATTTTTAAAATCTTCCCATGGAGTTGTTTCTTCATCCCTGGCTTTTTCAATTTCAAGCATATCAAAAAAATCTTCAAGATATTCACCCCATTTTTTTAAATCAATTGTTACTTTAGTGTTTTTTCCTCTGGAATTTTTCACAAATTTAATTCCTGCAATTCGTGCCATAATGTTTGTGTGTTTTTAATTTACTGTACAAATATAGGAAAAAATTCGCTTAAATCGCTCTCTTTTGACGAAACAAACCATTCGCAATCCTAAGCTTCATTTCTAAATAAAGTCGCTTAAAATCGTCTAAAATGCTTTTTAAAAGATTTCCTTTTCAATACGATCTTCACGGCAATAAGCATAATCGTAATTAAAATCACAGCCGTAAAAACACATTTGACGGAATCCCATCCGATAAGCCATTATGGGAACGGTAAACATGCTGACCGAGGAAAAAGGATATATCCCTTTTGAATCAATATCATTATAATTTCTTGGTAATCCAGATATAACATCAATTGCCTGAACTTTATCCCATATCCAGAATATTCCGGCCTCCCTGATAAAAAACAGGAATACCGGAATAAGTCGGTTTTTAAGAATTTTAAATATTCAGTTCCTAAAATAACAAGGTGCATCCAAAGCAAAAATGTAATCACAAAAATTGATATGATTAACGCCAAAAGAAAAACAACCAGGCTTTTTTGAATAATCAACGGTTTTGATTGTTTTTCCGGCCCCCAGGATATTGCATTTTACAAACTTAGTGAGAATACCCATAAGGTTAAAGTGTAATTTTATCTAACAGATTAAATACATAATCCCATTCAAGGGCTATTTCTAATAAATATTGAGACAGTTCTTTTTCTGTTATCTCTGAATATTCATTATTGGAATTGAAACCGTTCAGTTGTTTTTTTCCTTCATTTTCCTTAAATGCATTGAACATGATTTCACTTTCGTTAACTTTTAATTAACTACAATGTTGTGTTCTTCATTAATAAAAACAATGTCTTTCATTAAGTTGTTTATCAATATGTCAGGGAAACGAATTACTCACAAAGTTCATTAATTTTTAAGGTGTTCGTGAGCGCTTCGCTTAGTTGAAAGCAAATCACAACTGCAGTTTTATAGCTAGCATTCAACAATTTAGATAAATCTTTTGGATAAAGAAGTAATGTACTCATTTAATCGGAAAAATCACGGAATTATTACCGGATAAATAAGAAAGTATTTCAAACCTTTCTCAATATTGTTGCTAATCGTTAACTTTTCTTATATCTCAATTTACTAAAAAATATATCAACAAAGCAACACCGCCGATTACTTTAGATTCTGAAAGCAAATCACAACATAAATAATTTTCATAGTTGAAATTTGTTAATGCATTTGTTGTTTACCTGTATGTCGGAGGCACAAATTAATTATCCCCGTTTGTGTTACAGAAACATTTACAGCATCAATTCTTTATGATTTTTTCGACATATGATTCATTTCCAAGGAAAAAAACAAAGTTATAATAACCCGGTTTTAACGCTGAGAAGTTAATAGAGATTGAGTTTTCGCCAGCAATAGAATGATAATCTTCAGAATACACTATTCTACCTGTAATATCAACTAACTGAATTTTATCCGGAATGTTTTCAGGTAGTGTAAAAACTACATTAAGAAAATTATTCAATGGAACAGGAAATAATCTTATATCAAAATTATTATTTGCCTTAATTTTACTTATGCCAATATTATCCATCACATTAATAATACCTTTCATTCCCATGCTTGCATGAGGGCCGCAAACATAATAATGTATTCCGGCTGTTGCAATTATGAGTTCTCCGCCTCCGTATGGCAACGTAAAACCACCCATTAAAGGTGTATTCCCATTTGATTCCCATGTTGGCTGGCTAACCTCTATAACGTTGTGAATAGATGCTATTGAAAACTCAACCGTATCTCCCAGATTTATATCAATTGCAGCCGGAGAAAATGTGACTCCTGAATTTATAATTGTGTAATTTGTTGCAATTACATTAATTGACAACAATATACTTATTAAAAGTAAATTTATCTTTTTCATGGTCATTAAATTTAATTATTCTTATTTAGACCAAATATAAATTAATTTTACTTAAAATGCAAATTAATTTCAAATAATTATGATTTAATTTAGCTTAAACCTTCAGAAATAATTCTTTCTCGACCCTTTCTAACTCCCTTTGCAGCAAATTTTCTTCGGGGTTCAGGTAAAACCAGTTATATACCGGCAATCGTGCCAGTGAATCGTTAAGGTTAAATCCTTCCTGCTTTACGTTTACAAACATTTTACGGAGCGAATAATATTCGGCCAGGTATTCCTGCTCGGTCTGCCCGGGAGTTGGCACCAGCACTGCTGTCCGTTTCAGTGCAATCATGTCCATGATAGTAGAATATCCCGCCCTGCAAACCAGGTTGTTTGAATTTAAGATGGCCTGGCGCATATGACTACTATCGAGATGGGAATATCGTACTACGTTATTTATTTCTTCCCTTACGGGTTCTTCGGCAGGTATTCCCCTTACCAATAAACAGCGGCACTGTAGTTTTTGCATCTGCTGAAGAAGTATGTGTTCAAAATGTGTGCGCTGTGGTTCGGGTCCGCTGACAATGGCCATAACCTCAAAGGATTCATTCCATTCTGCTTTTTTCTCATCGTTTTCTGAAAACCTCGACAAAAGCCCGACAAACGATGTCTTTCCATCCAGGGAATATTTATGAGAAAGATCTCCGGCAAGAAAAGGCGCTGCTTCGTTATCGGGAATCCAGCAGCGGTTGTATTTATAAATAAAAAAACGGTTGATGCGATACATTAAATACTCGAAAAATTTAAGTTTTCCGGGCATTTTAATCATCACCTGGTGGGTAATAAAAACAGAATAGGCAGTGTTGCTCCATAAGCCGAACCGGTTATCGGAAATAACAACGTCTATTTTATTTTGTCTGATTATCTCTTTCAACTGACGGTGCTCTTTGCGAATGGAAGATATCAGTTTCGGTAACATTTTAAAAAAATGAAATGCCATAGAACCTTTTTCAGGATAGGTTATTCTTACACTTTCAAACGGGACAAACTCAAGAAAAGGCATTTCTTTCCTAAGAAACTCAACCGGACTTTTGCTACCTGCTACAATAACATTGTGTCCGCGCCTAAGGCATTCTTTTATTATGGGAATATCGCGGCTTGCGTGGCCCAAGCCCCAATCGAGCGGGCAAACCAATATATTGAGTTTTTTTTTCACAGACTAAGAAGATACCTGGACATTCAGATCATTTTCTCTCATTTTGAGAGCAATGCTTTCCAACTCCTCGGCATCAATTTTTATCAGGTTACGGGCAGGAGGCTGGCGATCCAGGGAATAAATCATCACCTTTTCGGGATTTAATTCTTTCAATATTTTTATTAATTCATCCACTTCGGTTTTTGTGGTATTATCAATAATAACATTATTCACAACACCACGCAGAAACATTGTCTGAATAATATGATTGTATTTAAATTTTTTAATGTTTGCAATATGTTTTTCGAATTTAAAAGCAGAATGAGGATTGTTTAATACCCAGAATGTAGATTCAATGGCCGAATCGAGTTTTAAAATGGGCATATCAATTTTTTTAAGGGCGATGGTTACTCTTGGATTCCATAGCATTGTGGAGTTACTGAGAACGGCTATTTTAATTCCGGGGCAATACTGATTTCGTAATGCAACCACATCGTCAACAATTTCCAGAAATTTAGGGTGCATGGTTGGTTCCCCGTTGCCGGCAAAAGTCAGTACATCCAAGGGTTCGTTGTTCTGTTTAATTTCTGTCAGCCTTCTTTCAAGGTCTTTAACTACTGTCTCGTGTTTGGAAATAACGGCATCAAAATTTGCTTCGGGGTTCCATCCGCATTCACAATAGACACAATTAAAACTACATATTTTTGAATCAACAGGGAGCAGGTTTATACCTAACGAATACCCGAGACGCCGGCTATGTACCGGGCCAAAAACGGTCTCATGAAACAGAATTGACATTTAAATTTTTATCCATGTATGGTGATGTGGTAAATATAATCTTTTGGGGAATAGTAAAAAAAGAAAAAGAAAAAAATCTTATAAAGAATCTGAATATTCTCCGGTGATTGAATTCTAAAAAATGACAAATTTTCCGTAACCCGCTACTATTCCTTTTTCAATTACCTGATAGAAATACATTCCCGCTTTCAGCTGATCTTTTGAAAAGGTAATTTCACCGGCATTCAGATTTTCAAATCGTAAACATTCTTTTGCCATATTGTCAAAGACGATGAATGAGAACCGGGAATTTTTATACTTTTCATTTAATTTTATTGTTGCATAAGATGTTACAGGGTTAGGGAATACTTTTGTTTCATTATCATCATATTTACTTTCATAAATACCGACTCCTCTTCTTAAATACATCTTAAAACGAACTACTCTATAGTCGGGTTGGTTCTCCAGGATACCTTTACTTATCTGAAACACAGGAAATCCAACATCTTTTACATACCATTTATAATAATAATTATCATCCATTCGCCTTATTTCCTGCCCTGCTCCATTAACGTATAAACTGTCGATTACATGTTCTTTTGTATAATATCTCAGTGCATTTATATCTTCAACAGGCGTCAGAAGCAGCCCCCATCCATCGGCAATTGTCGTGTCCATAACATGGCTGATAAAAGTACTGTCAGGCGAAAGATGAATTACAGACTTTGATGAATTCACACAGGTATCCTGGTATTGTAATAAAGGAAATATATTTCGCGGTTGCTCTATAAAGTGATTCTGAGGATAGGTTGATCCGAACAAATGCAGCCCTGAAGAATCGACCGTATAATAATTATCGTAACATATAAGAGATAAAGCATGTGTAATTATATTATGATACAAATAACAATTTGCTTTTTGAGCAATATCTGCCTGGGGAAATGAATCAGTCATTGCAGTTGACTGGGCATTAACCCACATTACCGAATCAGATGCTTCAACAAATAAACCGCCAAAAAAGTTAAGGCCGCCAAATTCCCAGGTTACATTTGCACCCGAACTTCCGGGATCTAAAGTTAGTTCTTCAAGGCTGTCGATCCTGGCTCTTATCTGAACATCACCGGGTTTTGGCAGGTCGTCTACAGTAAGAACTATCTGGGAAAACGATTGTACAAACAACATTCCTAAACCGATTACAAGTAAAAGTGTTTTCATTTTAAATTTAGTTAACAAATTAAAAAAATGAAATTATTGCTTGATAAGCTTTTGAGTAAACGATGGCATTTGATCTGATTGAATCTTTACAAAATATAAGCCGGGCTTAAGGTTCGAGAACGGTATAAAATAATTCTCGTTTCCAAGAGATTCAAATATTTCTTTTTTAACAACCTCCTTACCTGCCACATCTTCAACACTAATGCAGATCTTTCGTGGTTTTTCGGAAAATAAAGAGATGACGGCACTTTCAGTAACAGGGTTGGGATAAACTTTAATATTCTTTATCCGTTCCGAATAATCAGGGTTTGAGATGCCGATAGAAATACTATTTGTACCAATATAAAATGAACAATTTGCAGAACTGGAAGCGGAAGTTTCCATATTAAAGGTTTCGGGCTCGGTGTCGAAACCTGGTTTCTCGGGTGCAACTTTATAAATCCGGATCGGCAAATTAGTAAAACGGAAATCTCCGTTTTCGTCAGAAACCACAAACCTGACCGGTTCGTCATTATTATCAAGCAGCAAAACCGGTATATTGGGGGCTTTTCCGAGGTTTATCTGCCCGATATTTCCAAACCAGTTTCCATAATATATATTGTATTCAAATGCACTCTGATCAAGAATATTTAAACTTCCGGAGATAGTATCCGGTCCATATAATAATGTATTGTTGCACTCAAGAAAGATATTGCAATTTAAAGAAGAATACAAATGAATCACTGTAGCATCAGTCCAACTTGTTGAATTTCCATAGTAAGAAGGCAGGTACGCAGGAAAATAATTTACATTTAAATTAAAGTTCGGAATAGCATAAACCAAGTAATCGCCAAAACTTAACTGGCTGAATTCATAATGTCCGTTAATAATTGTTGTATAATGCAGAACAACATAATCTGAATTAACTTTTGAGACTAATAAAGCTATTCCTGAAGGCAATAGATTGGATCCCGCAAAAACATTCCCCGAAATGAAAAATAAAGCATTGGTATCGGTGGGTGATAAACCAACAACTACTGTATCGCAGAAAGTACTTTCACAACTATCTTCGGTTTTAATGGTAAGGCAGGCAATAAAAGAACCTGTTTGCATATAAACATGTCTCGGATTGGGAATTGTTGAAACCGCCCCATCGCCAAAGTCCCATCGCCAGCTGATAACTTTATGCCCATTGGATTTATTCACAAAATCCGTTATCTGGTTAACATCGTTTACATTATAGGTATAAGTTACTTCACATGGGCTCTTCTCCTGTCCGTACAAATAAAAAATATTAAGAAGAAATAATATTGTAAATGTCTTTTTCATTCTTAGAAGCTATACCTGACACCAAATTTAATCCCAAAACTACGGAAACGCTGATCGACTAAATAATTGTTTTTAAATACGGAAGACAAATTAAAACGATACACAGGAGCAGTCACAATGGATATGCGGGAAGTGGCATCATAAGCAATTTCAAGGCTAGTTATCCCTGACAACAATATCTTCTTACAGTTATTATTCTGAATTTCTGCCGTACCGGATTCAGAATAAGGCGATGGTATTGCTCCGCTGGAATAAGAAAGCAATCCAAATACAACACCCCCTCTAAGCGTTAAGTTAACCTTACCCTGGCTAAATGTATAGCCTGCCATAACAGGTAATTCAACATAAGTGAAAGTATTGTGTGTCCGTTTATATTCTGTATATTTACGAACATCAACCTGTTGCACAACAAGGGTATCGTTTTTGGGGATAAATGTTGAATCTAACACCCAGATATATTCCGAATCACCGGTCTGAAGATAATAATCAAGGTCTAAAATAGGAATAGAAGTATAATTATAATATCCTCCGGGTATAATCTGGGTAACTAAAGAGGTATCCATGGTATAACCTGTAAACTGGTAGTTGGGTCTGTCGGTAAAACTGGATAATGAGATTCCTGCCTGGAAAGATATATTCATATGTGTTGCCTGAACCAATAATCCTCCGGAAAGTGTATTTGACGGAGAAGCATCTCCTTTATAATTCTTTCTGAAATCAGGGTATTCTTCTGCATTTACTTCATATGTTGCGCTGCTGGTCATTGGCATAACAAAGCCTTCGGCCGACCAATGCCATTTTCTAAGATTGTTTTCCTTCACATCCCTTTTCCAGAAATTTTCATTCTCAGAATTAATATTCAGATTTGAAAAGATGGGTTTAATAAAGTTCATTAATGAGTTATCTCTTAATAAATTAACTATTTCATTTTCTTCAGAAACCAAAACAGGTTCATGACGTTGCCCGTTGTTTTCAATTACTTCGGAATTTGTTGCATTGGTATTGTTTTCTACCACTTTTTCATGTTTTACATTAATCGTCGTATTTGAAAGTTCAGTGTTATTTGTTTTTTCTGCAGGAGTTACAATATCAGACAATGGATTTCCTGCAAAGTTAACATTCCGGCTTGTGTAGGGTAAATTATTCAGGTCGACGCTTGTTTCATCAACCTGGGAAACGCCTGTATTCTCTGCACTTACAAAGGGGGAAGATTGGTTCTGAACAAAATAAAAGCTAAAACCAACCAATAAAACGGAAAAAAGGTAATAAACATTAAACGTTGCCGGAGAGTAGGTTATAAACTTCCTGAACCAGAGCCTGAAAGCGATTGTTCTCCAAACAGAACTGGCCGGCTGGATAGAAAAATTTCTAAAAACATTCTGAATATCGGAATACCATAAATTAGACTTTATGCCTTTCCAGACTTTATCGGTCGGATCTACATTAAAATCCTTCAGGTTGTCCTTAAAAATGTCTTCTATATTTTTAAAATTATCCATCCAATAACACTCTTTTTTCTTTCTTTAACTCTGCCAGTTTTTCTCTCAAAAGCTTTCTTGCTCTTGAATATTGCGACTTTGAAGTGGTAACATCGATTCCCATCATTTCAGCTATTTCCTTATGCTGAAAACCTTCAATGGCAAACATATTAAATACCATTCTGTATCCCGGAGGCAACGCCTGAATTACCTTAAGTAATTCTTCCAGCGAATATTCCGAATCCGCAAAGGGAGCGTCTATATCCGTTTCGTTCACCTCATCGATATGCTGCTTATAATAATGCTTCAGATTTTGCCTGTAATTAGTTATAGCAGTATTCACAATGATACGTTTCATCCAGCCTTCAAAAGAACCTAAACCGGAAAACTGACCAATCCGGCCAAATATTTTTAAAAACCCTTCCTGAAGAATATCTTCAGCTTCAAGACGATCTTTAGCATATCGCATACACATGCCCAGAAATTTGGAGGCATATTTATCGTAAAGCATTTTCTGTGCTTTACGACTATTTTTTAAACAGCCCTCTATAATTTGCTGTTCGCTATGCATGCTCAGGTGATGTTAAGACAAAAGTTAATTTACAAAGGTTGCACATTAATATACAAATATACGATACGGACAAATAAAAAGCACTATACTTTTTATGAAAACTACTGACTAGCAATAAATATTTTGATAAAAGAACTATATTATTATTTAAATCATAATTATCTTTTCAGTTAAAAACAATAAAGCATAATTGTACTGACAGGGGTTTACTTTGGAATTAAAAAAGATGTCCCTCCTTTCGAAACTATCATCAGAATTCTTAAAAAGCTATAACAAACTAATTATAATAAGAGTTGTTAATGAAATTGAACATTAAATTCTCATTGAGTTATTTTTTATTGTCGAGACAATTTCTGAAAAATAGTATAATTAATTACCTGATATTTTATCTTTTCTAAAATATTTTCATATCTTTATCTAAAATTTTAAGCCATGCGATTTATTCTGATTTTTGCCTTGGTTTCATTTTCATTCCGCATGTTCGCACAACCCGGATTTATTGAAAATAAAGGACAGTGGCATCCAAATGCATTATATAAAACAGAACTTCCGGGTGGTTCCTTATTTTTAGAAAAAGATGGATTAACATATAATTTTGTTGATTCAAAAGATGTTCAACGCTCCCATGCCAATCCTAATTCAAGTGCCGTTTTAATAAACAGCAACAGAATCGTTCATCTCCATAGTTATAAAGTAAAGTTTGGCCATACTTTAAAAGGAGGTATCGAGGCTCTTGGTGTACATAAGGATTATACAAATTATTTTATCGGAAAAGATTCTAAAAAGTGGACATCAAAAGTGCTTGAATATGATGCTATAAGTTATAACAACCTTTATCAAAATATTGATTTTAAAATTTATGTAAACAGCGATAAATCTATTCAATACGATTTTATAGTAAATCCTGGCGGAAATCCTGATGATATCAGGTTAACCTATGAAGGACAGGATGCTTTATATGTTGATACCGATGGTTCTTTAACAGTTAAAACAAGTTTAAACAAAGTTACCGAACTTAAGCCTTTTTCATACCAGGAAATTAATGGTAAACAAATAAAAGTACCATGTACATTTTTAGTAAGAGATGGTAATGTTGCCTTCCAATTTCCACAGGATTATAATCATGATTATCCCTTAATCATTGATCCGGTTCTTGTATTTTCAACGTATTCGGGATCCACATCAGACAATTGGGGACTTACAGCTACATTCGATGATCAAAGTAACGTTTTTTCAGGTGGAGTTTGCTTTAATGTTGGTTATCCTGTTTCTGTTGGCGCTTATCAGATAAATTTTAACGGTGGTGAACCGGACCCCAATAATTCGACTCTCTATCAATATGGAAGCGATATTGCCATTATAAAATACGATGCAACCGGTACACAACGCTTATGGGCAACATATCTTGGAGGTACTCTAAGTGAAGAATTATCACATAGTCTTGTATGTAATAGAAATAATGATTTGGTAATATTTGGCACAACTGGTTCTGCAGATTTCCCTACTACAACAAATGCTTACGATAACAGTTTTAATGGAGGCATACCTCTTGTTTATGACAATGTTATAGTCTTTGGTAATGGATTAGATATTTTTGTTTCCAAATTAAGTTCAGATGGAACTCAACTTTTGGGATCAACTTATGTTGGCGGAAGCGGTAATGACGGGTTTAATTTCAGACCCAATTACACGAATTATTTAATGCAGGGAAATGACAGTCTTTACTTTAACTATGCCGATGGCGCCAGAGGAGAAGTAATTTGCGATCAAGGTGGAGATATATATGTTGGAACATGTACTTTCTCTTCAAATTTTCCTGTTACATCTGGTAGTTTTGGTCAAGTTTATAGCGGGAAACAGGAAGGAGTCGTTTTTAAACTCAATTCTGATTTATCACAGTTAGTTTGGAGTAGCTATTTTGGAGGCAGTAATGATGATGCCATTTATTCGCTTGATCTGGATAATGACCAGGAGGTGTATATCGGTGGAGGAACAAATTCTGTAAACATACCAACCACCGGTGGTGTTTATCATCCTTTGGCGCTGGGGGGTTCTGCCGACGGATTTATTGCCCATATTTCTTCTGATGGTTCAACACTTATTAAATCCACTTATTTTGGTTCGTCATTGTATGACCAGGTATACTTTGTCCGGGTTGATAAATTAAGAAATATTTATGTTACCGGCCAGACAAAAGCGCCCGGAAATACTTTTATTTATAATGCAACTTACGGAACTCCGGGCAGTGGGCAGTTTATTGCTAAGTTTCCTAATGACCTTTCCAGCCCTATCTGGAGTACTGCATTTGGTACCGGTAATTTATATCCGGGTCGTCCTAATATTTCAATTACAGCCTTTTCGGTTGATTACTGTAATAGAATTTATCTGGCTGGCTGGGGAAGAGAATGGGCTGAATGGGTAGCAGGATATACATGGGCAAATATTCAGGGCACAAAAAATATGGATATTACCCCAAATGCATATCAAACAGTTACCGATGGACAGGATTTTTATTTGATGGTAATGGCTGATGATGCTTCACACCTGGAATATGGAACTTATTTTGGTGAGCAACATGGTACGGGTATATGTGGACATGATCATGTGGATGGTGGCACCAGCCGTTTTGATAAACGGGGATATATTTATGAATCTGTTTGTGCAAGTTGTAATGGATGCAATACTTTCCCAACGTTCCCAAATCCTGGTGCATGGTCAAACACTAATGGAAATGCTGGAACTAATTGTAACAATGCGGTCTTCAAATTCAGTTTTGAATTACCCCTGACAATAGCCGATTTTCTCGGCGGCCCGGTGTGCGCCGGAGATACCATTCACTTTACCAACACAAGCCAGCTGGCTACAGATTATTATTGGGATTTCGGCGACGCCACTTCGTCGACTGATTTTGCCCCTGCACATGTATATACAAATCCCGGAAGTTACAACGTAACATTAATTGCCTCTCACCCTACTTCCTGTAATTTAGCCGACACCATTATAAGATCTGTGGTAGTTGAGCAGTTAAACATGAGCGTTCACGATACAAGTATCTGCGCCGGAAACATAGTAAATATCAATGCCAACGTTACAGGTTCTTCCGGTGTAATAACCTATGTCTGGTCGCATTACAGCAATTTCAGCGATGTTATTAATTCAAATCCCAGCAGTAACAATATTAATGTCAACCCGGCGCAAACCACCACTTTTTATGTTCACGTATCAAACTCATTGTGCGATGTTATTGATTCTATAAAGGTCAATGTATATCCTGTTAATATCGCTACTTCCCAGGATACCGCAATATGTGTGGGAAGTACTGTCCAGATTCATGCCTATAACCAGGTTCCCGGCGATACATTAACCTACGAATGGTGGCCTGCATCCGGCATCATCAATGGTCAGTATACTTCCGGTCCTCAAATAAATCCCGGACAAAACACAATCTATTATGTTTCTGTAACAAATCAACATGGCTGCACCAGTACCGATTCTGTCAGGGTGGATGTTGACCTGTTTACTCTCAACGCAGGTCCGGTTCAAAATGTACAATGTTATGGTTTCTGTAACGGTTCTCTTTCAGTATATGCAAACAATGGATATAATCCTTATACTTTTCATTGGAGTAACAATGATACAACTTCTTCGGTCGGCAATCTCTGTCCAAATAATTATTCAGTAACCGTAACCGATGGAATCGGCTGCAACCATATCCTGAATTTCAATATAACCGAACCACCTTTACTTATTGCTTCCATTGCAAGCCTTACTGCTGCCTCATGCGATTTAACCCATCCCAATACAGGTTCGGCTGTGGTAACTCCGTCAGGAGGTACACCGGGATATACATATTACTGGAATAATTCATTAAACGATTCATTGATCCTCAACCTCTATTCCGGTCATTATATTGTCACGGTTACCGATGCACATGGCTGTGACACTATTCTTTCCACCGACATTGTTGATCAGTCGAACCTGGCTGTTCAGACAGCGGCTCAAAGTACATTATGTTACGGTTATTGCGACGGGAGCGCACAGGTAAGTATTTCCACGCCAGGGGTTCCGCCTTATACCTATCATTGGAATACAGGTAGCGATACTACCTTTATTAATAATCTTTGTTCGAATTATTATTGGGTTACTGTAACTGATTCAGAATATTGCGTAAGAGTTCAGGGAGTATATGTTTACCAGCCTGATTCCATTTTCTCAAAAGTAACTATTCCCGGAATTGCCTGTTATGGAGGAAACACATCTGCCACGGCATCGGTTGAAAACGGGGGAACTCCTCCATATACATATCATTGGAGTACAGGATATTCAGGAAACCCGGTTACAGGATTAACCCCCGGAAATTATTGGCTATATGTTACAGATTTTCATGGTTGTCCTGATACATTATCTTTTGCCATTACCCAACCTGCAATAATAACTCATGATACAACCATAACGCCTGTAGCCTGTGCCGTTGCATGTAACGGAACCATCCTGCTACCTGTCTGGGGAGGCACATTGCCCTACACGTTCAACTGGAGTAACGGTTCACATTCTTCATCACTACAGAATCTTTGTCCCGGAAATTATAATGTAACAGTTACCGATCATAACGGGTGTAGTTTCACGGATCAATTTAATGTGGAAATTTCCGATTACCTTCCCAGTGTTGATGCCACTACAAACACCCCTGTTATTTACCTCGGTCAGTCTGCCCATCTTTTTGCTGTTTCCAATTCCAATTATACCTTTACCTGGCTTCCAGCAGGAACACTCAATGGTATTCATCTGCAGAATCCAACAGCAACCCCGGATGAAGCAACCACTTACCAGGTAATAATTGAAGACTCATGGGGATGTACAAACACCGATTCGGTAACAATTAACGTTATGGATGTTAATTGCAACGATCCTTATATCTATGTACCCAATGCATTTACTCCAAATGGTGATGGCAAAAACGACATTTTGTATGTAAAAGCAGATATTGCCAGTGAACTTTATTTTGCCATTTATGATCGCTGGGGTGAGACTGTTTTTTCAACTACATCTGTTTCACAGGGATGGAATGGAACGTATAAAGGAAAACCATTGGACCCGGCTGTTTTCGTATATTATCTTAAAGTCACCTGTATAAATAAATTGCAATTCGAGAAAAAAGGAAATATTACTTTAATAAGGTAACCGTGGGAAGAATTCTTTTACTTGGTTTGATTGTTCTCGTTAATTGCTTAAATATTTTTGGGCAGGATATTCATTTCTCCCAGGCCGATTTATCTCCCATCAATTTAAACCCCTCATTAACCGGATTGTTCGATGCAGATTACAGGGTTCATGCAAACGAACGCTCACAATGGCGTTCTGTTACGGTTCCGTACAAAACTTTTTCTGCCAGTTTTGACATGGCCTACAGAAAATTTAAGATACCCGGATTTATTGGTGCAGGGTTGATTTTTAATACAGATAAAGCCGGAGATGGTGATTTTGGAACAAATCAGATTAAACTGGCAGCAGCCTGGCATTACCGTTTAAAAAATGACTCTGACCTGGTTATATCATTAGGGTTTGATGTTGCATATAACCAGCATTCCATTAACTATTCCAAATTATATTTCGGCAATCAGTATAACGGTTACTCTTACGATCCAAACTCTCCGTCGGGAGAAACTTTTCCCTCCGATAATATGACTTATTTCGACGGTTCCCTTGGCGCTAATGTTAATTACATTTATAAGAAAATACCGTTAGAAATGGGTATCGCATGGCATCATTTAAATAAGCCTGAACAATCTTTTTTTGAACAATCTGTAGTAGAACTCGACCGTAAGTTTGATCTCCATTTCTCCTCCCGTTTTGATCTTAATAACAAATTGTCACTTTTACCTACTGTTTTCTGGTTCCGGCAGGGAAGATTTAATGAATTGAATTTGGGCGGTCTGGTTCAGCGAAAATTAAACAGCATTGCCTTTCGTTCTATTTACCTAGGAGGTTGGCTGCGCTGGAAAGATGCTGCTATTCTTTGCTTTGCCTTCGACTACCAGAATTTCCGCTTCGGGGTCAGTTACGACATAAATATTTCTTCATTAACTGTTGCCAGCGGAGGCCGGGGCGGCCTGGAATTATCCATCCGCTATATTTTCGGTAATTCCGAAAAAGCGTTAATCCCCGGAAAACATATTTGCCCTCCTTTTATTTAAATAATGAAAAGAACCATACTCATAGGAACGCTGATTCTTTTCTCCTTGCCTTTTATACAGGGACAAACTATCCGTCAGTTATTAAATAAGGGGAAAAAATCAATGGAAGCCGAAAATTTCGAAGCTTCTGTATATTATTACCAGAGAGCCATTCAAATGAATGAGTCTCCTGCAGTAGCATGGAGATTAGCGGAAGCTGCCCGGCTCAACCGCGATTATCGTCTTGCTGAAAAGTGGTACCAATTTGTTATTGAACGTGAACCGAAAAGCTATCCTTTTGCTCCATTCTGGCTTGGTATGGTTCAGAAGAACATGGGTTCGTATCAAAAAGCACAATTAAATTTCAGGAAATATTACCTCGCTAACATTAAAAATAAAAATTATTATTCCGAAAAAGCCCGTCACGAAATAACTTCCTGCGAAAATGCTTTATTCATGACTTTCGATCCGGTTGAAACTCCTTTTGAGAGGATGGATTCAGTTTACAACAGTCCATACAGCGAATTCCAGATAAAGGATTTCAGCGATTCGCTGAAATATATAACAAGTCTCAGACCTGTAAATGAAGCCGACAGCATTAATTATTTCTCGAAATTGATTTCTATTTCAAAAGTACAGGATAAACTTGTTAAAACCATTCTCGACAGCAATATCAATATACCTGATAAGAATATATCGAGCTTTACCTTTGTTCCCAATTCCGGCAAAATTATTTTCAGCGCCTGCGAACGAAAACCAGGAAAATATAAATGCAGTCTATATACTTCGGAATTTTCCGGGAATCATTGGATGGCCCCCACCCCGCTACCCGAAAACATTAATTACCCGGGAGCTTCTGTAACAAATCCCTGCTATGCAAAAACTCCCGAGGGAAGTTATTTATTATTTGCCTCCGACAGACCCGATGGTTTTGGCAAACTCGATTTATGGTATAGCAAAGATTCGTTGGGAACCTTTAACACCCCGGTAAATCTTGGAAAAAACATAAACAGCCCGGATGATGAGTGTACCCCTTTCTGGAATGAAAAAAATCAAACCCTTTATTTCTCCAGTGAATGGTTCGACAACCTGGGAGGTACTGATATTTTTTCGGTGCAGGGACAGTTAGAAAATCTTAAATATCCTCAAAACCTTGGATTTCCATTGAATTCCAGCAGCTATGATGTATTTTATTCCGTAGCTGATAACTGTGAACATGCCTATTTTTCATCAAACAGAACATCTGATAAATCGGTTTCCACTGCCGGATGTTGTAATGATCTTTTTCAGATTACTTTACCAAAACCCAAACCGGATTCAGTACCCGATGTAAAACTTGAAACCAAACTGAAACGACAATCCACTGAACTTATTCCCATTTCCTTGTTTTTTCATAACGATGAACCCAATCCCCGTACATGGGATACTTCCACAACTCTGAACTACGAAACAACTGCCGAAAAATATCTCGGTATGAGAAACGATTATCAGAAATCCTGGTCGGAAGGAGTAAAAGCTGACGAAAAAGAGAAGGCTCTTTCTGAAATCGAAAGTTTCTTTATCGACAGTGTCGAAAAAAACCTAAATAAACTCATAAAGTTCACACAACTTATGGAACAGTTGCTTGCTGAAGGCCAGGAAATAGAGATTACCATAAAAGGATTTGCAAGTCCCTTAAACAGCAACGCATATAACATCAATCTATCAAAACGACGTACCCAGAGCCTTGTGAACTTCTTCAGGGAATACAAAAACGGCGTTCTGGTTCCCTACCTGGATGCTGCAGACAGTCTGCAAACAAAGCTCACCATTAAAAAGGAAGCCTACGGTGAAGAAATGGTGGTTAAAGGTGTGAGTGACAATCTGAATGATCTGCGAAATTCTGTATATAGTCCGGCCGCTGCCCGCGAACGTAAGATTGCTGTAATTGCTGTGGCTTTTCCAAAAAAAGAATAATTTCAGAAAATTACAATTTCTCTTACCTTTGCTATTTGTAATCATTCTAAAATGAATATTGACTGGCTCGATATTATTAAGCAAACTCTACTCGTTTCGGGTTTTGTATTATTTATGATGCTCATAATTGAGTACATTAATGTCCGTACCAAGGAAAAATGGAGTAAACCGCTTCAAAAGTCACGCTGGTTGCAAACGCTTATTGCCACTGTATTAGGAATCATACCTGGTTGCGCCGGGATATTTGCGGTTGTTTCGCTGTTTACACATAACATTATAAATTTTTCGGCCCTGTCAAGCGGAACTATTGCTGCCGTTGGTGACGAAGCATTTATTATGATCTCTCTTATTCCCGGTACTGCTTTAAAAATATTCGCGTTGGTTTCGGTAATTGCAATTATAACGGGATTAATTTTCAATCTTATTTTAAAACCCGGTATTAAACCAAAATTCGAGAAACATCTTCAGATGCACGGTGACGACTGTTGCGCCAAAGGTCCGCTTGAACATCACACACATGTTCATGAAAAAAAATATGGTTTTACGTTCGCGCGTTCCATGTTTGTGGCAATACTTGTTCTTATTATTTTCAGCCAGTTTGTCGAATTAGGTCATGAACATGAAGGTGGTCATGATCACGGACTTCTTTCGCCTGAGACTCTCATTTTTATGGGGATGGGGCTGATTTCTTTGTTTGTTATTATTACCGTTCCGGAACATTTTTTAATGGAACACCTGTGGGGGCATGTGTTAAAAAAACATTTTGCAAGATTAATTATCTGGACCCTGGGAGCATTGATTTTTATAGCTTTTCTGAACCAGTACCTGCCATTGGATGAATGGGTAAAAGCTAATTCCTTATGGGTTCTTTTCCTGGCTATAGGAATAGGAATTTTACCTACCTCAGGTCCGCACATTATTTTCATAACATTGTTCATGCAAGGTGCTATCCCTTTTAGCTTTTTACTGGCCAATTCGATAGTACAGGAAGGGCATGCCGGAATCCCATTACTGGCCGAAGATAAAATAAGTTTCCTGAAAATTAAAGCCATTAAAATAGTGATTGGATTTATTGCCGGACTTTGCGGAATGTATTTTTCCTTTTAGATTATAAGAAATGAAAAGGATATTCTCTATATTCAGATTTTGGGCTAACGCCCCTTACTTCAACAATTTTAAATACTCCTACCTTAAAGTCGGAATAAAAGGAATATTTCCTGCCCTGACTTTAGTTCAGAATGCCGTATCTTTTTTTATATTTTTATTATTTATTACAACTCCCGTTTTTTCTCAGAACAATGAGAAAGCAAAGCAGACAGAAATTGTAATCCTCCACACAAATGATATGCACGGCCGGATAGACCAGCTTCCCTGCCTTTCTTCCATGATAAAAGAAATAAAAGCAAAACATAAAAATGTAATCCTTGTTACTGCCGGCGATTTATTCAGCGGGAATCCCATTGTTGATAAATATCCGGAAAAAGGTTATCCCATGATTGACCTGATGAACGATGTGGGTTTTGACGTGAGCACCCTGGGCAACCATGAATTCGATTACGGTCCACAAATACTGGCAAAAAGAATAAAAGAGGCAAAATTTCCGTTTATTGTTTCTAACATGGAATCAACGTTAACTGATTTTCCATCTCTTAAGCCCTGGATTGTTTTCAAAAAAGGAAAAACGAAAGTTATGATACTGGGAATAACACAAGTGGAACCGAATGGTTATCCCGATACACGACCCGAAAACTGTAAAAAATTCAGGTTTACTCCCGGTTTGGAAAAAACAAAAGAATATACCAAATTAAGTAAAAAGAAAAATGTGTTTATTGTTCTATCACACATGGGTTTCGAACAGGATTCTATTCTGGCACTGCAAATGCCCGAAATAAATGCCATTATCGGAGGACATACACATACAACTTTGCCGGCAGGAAGAAAAATAAATGGTGTAATGATAGCCCAGGCAGGGTATTATGTAAAATACCTCGGTATGATGACCATTACACTGGAAAAAAATAAAATAGTTTCCATAAAAGACACATTACTATCGTTAAAAGGATATAACAGGATAGATACCACGGTTATGAAAAAAGTTGTAACATATAACAACAATAAAGAACTTTTAAAAACGGCAGGATATCTTGGAATGCCTCTTACCGGTGAAAGTTCACTTGGCATATTTATGGCAACAGCAACGTTACAATCATCGAAAGCTGATTTTGCCTTTCAGAACAGCGGAGGAATAAGAGTTTCAGAGCTGCCCCAGGGAAATATAACGCTCAAGCAGATTTACGAACTTGATCCCTTTTCAAATGAAATTATGCTTTGCAAAATGACACCTTCCCAGATTCGTGAACTGATCAGTTTTGGTTACAGAAAAGAAAAAAAAGCGGATATGATATCCGCCGGATTACTCTCGGAAATATATATCAACACTGATAAAAGTATTGCTAAAGTAGAACTATTTCTTCCTGATGGGACAAAACCCGACGAACAAAAAGTGTATAATGTTGCTCTGAACAGTTATGTGGCAAGTTCCTACAAGTTCAGCAGAACCGGCGAACCTACAGGAACAGGAGTTACAACTACGGATGCTCTTCTTAACATGTTGTCACAAATAAAATCTTACAACTATCCAGGAATTCCCAGCACAAAAGTTATAGAAAAATAAGTCATAATTATGAGAATAATAACATTTATAAAGTTCATTTTCCTTGTTTTATTTATTTCTTCATGCAATATAAAAGATGTCGGTGTTGGCAAGTGCACTGTTTATAAGCTAATTGCATGTGTAGAGTAACAATAAGGTAACGTTAAAGGCTTTTTTCTTATTTTCCACCTTACCTAAGATATATCAAAGATAATCATTTTTTCACAAAAATGAAAAGGATTAATAATCTTAAAAAACGAATACTGAAAACAATTATATTTGTAGTTCTCACTCCATTATTAATTATTTCAGAATGAATATGCAGAATTAATAAAGGAAACCTATTCCAATGGAAAATAATTTCAATACTAAAATAAAAGATTTTGCAAGATGGTCAATGACAGCTATCGATTTATTTAATAAAGGATATTATACAGATTCGTTGACAAACATGCGAAAGAGTGGTGAATCTGCCTGTAAATTGATGATATTATATAAATATTCCGAGAAAGTTTCCAATGATAAAATCGCTCATAAAAATTATAAGGATTTAATCGAAACCATTATCAAAGATAACCTTGCACCGAGAAAGGTTATTAACTGGCTGGAGTCGATACAGATTCACGGAAATGAAGCCACTCATGATACCCTGATAACGAAAGAGCAATCCTATTACGGTATAATCGCCTTACGATTACTTATTAATTGGGTTTATATTGAATTGCTAAAAACATTTGTTCCCGAAGATTTAAAGAAAGAAATTTCACAACAAAATGAAAATCCTCTAAAAGCAGCTAATGATAAAAGATTTGATGAAATAAAAAATAAATTATTAAAAGAAAAAGAGGAATTAGAAAATAAACTCAGTGAATTAAAAGGAGCAGATAAACAGGAACTGAAAAAAGAGCAGGAAAAAATAATTCACCTCGAAGAAGAACTTTTACGATCAGAATCAAAAATCAGGGAACTGGACGAAGCACGGCATAAGATAAATATACTGGAGAGTGAACTTAACCGTTTTAAGATTGAAACAGAAGAATTAAAGCAAAAAAGAAGTAAAGGGATTACTGTAAAAAAAAGAGGTCGTAAGAAAATTTTTCTTTTCAGCATTTTTCTAATTTCAATAATAGCGGGAGGAATTCTGATATATAAATATTCGGGTAAACATCACAAGGGGACACAACAGGCTGCAATAAATAACAATCAACTGAAACAAAATGCAGACAGTTTTTTCGTACTAATACTGCCTTTCACAATCCTTCAGGATAATCCTAATATAAAAATCAATTTTGAAGAAGCCCTTGTAAGTTTTATAAGCAGGGAAGCCAGAAAAAATAATCTTCCGCTCAGGATAATTTATAAAACTGATTTTAAAAAAGCCCCCGTATCAGGTAGCGATGTATATGCCGAAGGCATAAAAGAAAAAACTTTCCTGATATTTTACGGTGAACTGTATGAACCCATAAGAAGCAATGACAGCGTACAGTTAAATATTAAAAAAATGAATATAATCAACGGCAGGCAGACCGATGAAGATTTTGGCATAAAATCGTTCTATAAGCTTAGCGACAGTTCTGCTGTTAAGATAATGCAGATTTTTGAGTTTGCGGTAAATTTATCAATTGCCGAAGACTATATGATTAATAATAAATTTTCTGAAGCGCTTGCGCTTATTTATGATTCCGAACCCATATTAAAAAGTCAGAAATACATTTATGGTAATGACCTGGCTGTTTGTCAATGTTATCTGAAAAATTATGATGCTGCAATCATTGAAATGGAGAAAGCAATAAAAGCCGAACCTGACAGCAGCCTTCTTTACTATAATATGGCTAATTTTTATAGTAATAAAAATGATTTCATTAACAGTGAACGTTATTATAGAAAATATTTACAGATGAAACCAAAAGATATTGAAGCATTACAGAATTATTCGCTTCTCCTGATAAAAATAGATTCAAACAATGTCTGTAAATCAAAAAAAATAGTATCAGAAGCTATTGAACTTGACAGCAGTAATGCAAATTCATGGTTTTATCTTTCAAATCTCAATAACCTTGAAAAAGATTATAATTCAGCGAAGATTAATCTATTAAAAACCATTAAACTTAATCCCGGTAATATAAATGCAAAATACGAACTTGCTAAATTGCTTCTTACCAGATTTAATGAATTTAAAAATGCCGAAATATACTTAAATCAAATATTGAAAGCTGACAGTAATTATGCCAATGCATTATACATGTTAGCTAATATTTATAACAACACTGATCTGTTTAACCCTTCAAAAGCAGAGTATTTACTAAAGAAATATAATACTGTAAATAAAAAAGACAGTTATTCTGCAAATTACGGTTTGGGTGTTTTGTCGTACAATAAAAAGGATTATAAAGCTGCCCTGACGTTTTTTATCAAAGCTTATTCTGAGAAAAACAACGACAAGGAGTTGTGTTATTTAATAGGCAATTCATATTATTTTCTTAAAGATTATGTCAATACTGAAAAATATTTATTAAGGGCAAATGAACTGGATAGTTTAGGTTATGAAACTAATTTTAATTTAGGTAATTTTTACTATATTGTTGAAAAGCCTTTTCAGGATTTCGACAAAGCTGTTTTTTACTTTGAAAGGGAATTAAAGACCTATCCTTATGACACACTGACTCTACAATGGTTAGGAACAATTTATCTCAACCAGAAAGATTATAAAAAATTAAAAGAAACAGTAGATAAATTATGCAAGCTGACCCCGAACAGTCCTTATGTACATAAACTGTACGGTTATCTTTACGAATTGGATTCAGACTATACCAAAGCTCTTTATCATTACCGGAAATCTGCTGATATTTCTAAAACCGATCCGGACTGCTTTTTTAAAACTGCTTTTTTAATGATAAAAACCGATCCGCAAAAATACCGGAAAGAATCTTTAATTTATGCGGGAAAATCGGTAGAATCAGACCCTTTTAATGCCTCTTATAATTATGTTTATTCAAAAGCATTATTGAATGCAGGAGATTATAATAAAGGTGTTGAATATTATAAAAAAGCAATTGAATCCGATCCTTCGTTAAAGGATAGAGAATTTGAAATGATTTTGAAAACAAGAAGGTAGTTGCAAAATATTCTAATAATTCTTTCTGATTTCTTTGCCTGAAACCTTTTTAAGGTCTTTAAAAAGTAAATGAATGCAGTGAATCCTTTAATTTTCCTGAAATTTATTCCTGAATCGAACACAAATGTCATCTTCCATCAATCTGCTTTCTTTTTTTAACCGGCTTATGGTCTTCCGGTGATTTTTTGTGCTTTGCTGTTGGCAATTCTAAGCTCATTTTCTAAACGCTGAATTTTTTCATCTTTATATTTTAATTCATTTTGAAGGAGTTTTTTCTCAATAACAGATTCCGTTCCTTCGAGAGACTTTTGTTGAAGTTTTTCTCTTTCATCCAGCACTTTGCCTTTCAATTCAAGCACTTCGTTCTTTTCTTTCATAATTTCCTTTTCCCGTTCATTCATTTTGCTTTCTCTTTCAAGTAGTGATTTGTTCTTTATTGAAAGTTGTTCTTCCCAACGTTGAAGCCTTTTTTCAGTATCGGAATCTGCTTTTTGTATGCCTGAACCTGTGGGTTCGGAATTCTGCACACTTTCATGTGCCATGAGTGCAACAGAATGTACATTTTCGTTTTCATCCAGTTTTTCAGAGCAGAATTCCTGAATGATAGCAGCCAGAGCAGGTTTTTTACCTGTTTTGATTCTGCGTTTTTCCTGTTCCGTTTGCAGCCTTGCATATAAGCTCTGCGGGACTTCAAGACGGATTCCGGTGGTTTGGGCTATATAATTCATAATTTTCGTTTTTAAGTCTTAAAAAAGGGCAACAGAGCATAGCCATTGCCCTCTGCTGGATACATCCGGGATTAATCGTCATCTTCTGGATCGAGTAATTCCATAAGTTCAAATACTGCCAGACGTTCTTCCGGTTCGTAATGTACATTGACAATAATTTCGTTATCGTCATTTATTCCCTGAATATCATTATCCAGTTCATGATTCCCGATGATCTCGGCAAATTCCGGCATTTGTTCTGCCGAAACTTCAAAGGTTTTTGTTTTCATTTTTTTTGAATTTTAGTTTAATTTATCATTTGTTATCAGAATCGACTTTCAGGGTGATCTTTCCTGTAAGTACTCATCGGCTTGTTTGCCGGTATCGTAAATGGTTTTCTGCCTTCCGTTTTTTAGCCATTCTTCCACTTGTGTTTTTTCAAAAATAAGCTTTTTACCTCTTTTGATATAAGGAATCTGTCTCCGGTGAACCAGTCCGTAAATACTCGGAACGGCCATATTAAGCATCTCTGCCACTTCCTGAATATTCAAAAGTTCATTTTCGTTTTTTGCGGGTTGCTGATTAAGCTCACGAAGAGCCTGACGTACTTCTTCCCGAAGCATAGTTCTCACTTCCTGTACTGAGAGCTGTGTAAATACCATGTTTTCCATTGTGCAATTGTTTTTGATGTTCTTTTCCACAAAGTTGCTGTGAAAAACAGGGTCAGGGTAGCCCTACGGGTGTACCCTGAATGTGCTTATCTGCTGATTATCAGTTATAATAATTTATATTATTTTTGAAAATCATTCCTTTTAAAAGATAGCAAATGCCAAAAGGATATTGAAACTGGTTTTAACAAGTTTCAGGTACGGTAGATAAAAAAACGGTCTGGGTTTGAAGTTTTGTAAGGAACTTATTGAATTAAACAACGGAAAAATATGGGTGGAAAGTAATCAAGGTTCAGGAAGCCGGTTTTATATTTCAGTTCCTGTAAAGCAGTAAAAAGAAAGTCTGAAAGATGAAAGTCGTAAAGTAAAAAAGTGAAAAATATTATTCTGAATATATGGTAGTTATAAAATTTGTTGAAAAAAAGTTTAAGAAATGGTGGTTACCTTTTTAAAATTTGGACTCTATATATTTGGGGAGGTATATTCAAAAATTTTTGACTATTCTAAAACGAAAAAGTGTAATTATGAGAATGTGAGTTAAATATGAAATACTTTTTAACTTTTGAAACCTTTTATATTTAAATAAGTAAACATCATAATATTTTGAGATTTAAAATTATAACTGTCTTTGAATTGAATAAACAAAAAATTGAATAAACACCTGATAAAACCTAAAAAATATACCCAATGAAAACACTATTAATAATAGCTTTTGTAAGTACTTTTTCCTCTTGTTGTTTTTCCCAGAACATATCTGCCACCGTTAAAATTCTGGATTTATCCGTATACCCTGCAATCGAGCTGGATACAGTTTCAGGCACTCCCCTTGATACAGGCAAAATCTCGTTTAACATGGATTTTAAAGTTAACAACGTTTCAGATGCAGCTTCAGTTAGAATTTTAGTCGGAACAAATCAGAATTCAGGCAATATCCTGAATTTAACTTCCAATATTGTTTTTCAAAGCGGGCAATATTATATCAATCAGAATGGCGCTATTACACCTGTAAATGGTTACAGCGCCAATATAAGGCTGAACCTTACCAAACAACAGGAAGCGGCTTTTAATTATATTGAATTATTCCTTGTAGATAACCAGGGAAACGAAACAAACAGGTTATATTTTAACAGGTAATATATTCCAAAACCCAATAATAAAAAGAATATGAGAACATTAGTTATATTAGCCATAGTGATGTGCAGTTTTCGTGCATTTGCACAGGACACACTTGTTGTTACCAAGATTACAGACCCGGATATGTTTTTGTATAATTACAATTATATCGACAGTTTATGCGACCCTGAGATGTACGGTACTTTGCAGTGGGCTTTTCGTAAAGCTGCAGATTCTCCGGCTGAAACAGTTTACATTGTTTTTAATATTCCGGGGGTCGGCCTGCATGTTATCAGTCTGAATTACGGTTTACCGCAATTAGGCAGGACGGTAGTTATTGACGGCGCAAGCCAGCCGGGTTATCAGCCCGGTTCACCTTCCATTATTATTGACGGGAATGGAAACTTTAACGTGGGAATTTCGCTTTATTCGGCAGACAGCTGTGTAGTAAATGGCTTATGTTTAAGAAATTTCAGGTATAATGGAATATTATGTAACCGGGTTAATAATTCCCGGTTTACAGGAAACGTAATTTACAATATAATAAGGATGCTTTACGATCTTTTGTTAGGCGAAGGAGCTATCGGGTTTTTAAGTTCCTCAGATAATTTAATAACGGGAAATATAATTGGAACAGATAACACAGGAAGCGTATACAATAATCGTTATGCCGGGATTAATATTCAAAAGATTCCTTCGGGCAGAATAGCCACTCCTCCTTCGTATGGAAATATTATAGGTTCAACGACCAATAACGAAGGAAATGTAATTGCCAATAATACCTATTATGGAATATTGGTCGGCCAGGATTGTTATTCAAACAGAATTTCAGGAAACCGGATTTACAACAACAATAAGGGAATAACATTGACACAGGCCGTATTTCCTCATACAAGCGGGAACTATGATAAACCGGCACCTGTGATTAATTCTTACAACGGAACATCTGTTTCAGGCATATCAGACCCAAATGATGTTATTGAAATTTTTGGTAGTACAGGAGATGAGAATGCAAATAATTATTTGGGGTCGACAAATACCGATTCTACTGGGAATTGGTCTATTCAAACAACAACAACTTATCCATATATAATAGCCACTGCAACAGATGTTAATAATAACTCTTCCTCTTTAAGTAATATCATAAACTCAAGATTAGAGATTGTTTCTACTCCTAATGGAATTGCCAGTTGCGGTACTTCTGCAAAAAGCATTTTAGATTTTAATAAAAAATATTATGATTATGTAAATAATGTGGATACTACCCAGTCGCTTCCCAAAAATGCAAGAAATTTCCTTTCTCAAGATCAATTTCCATCAGAAAATATTCTTTTATGTGGTGATCATTTTCGATTATACTATGATGATTTCAATCATAGTCCGGGAGGTTTTACTGACCCAACATTGGTTGGAAGTATTACAATTGGCGAACAAAGAAGAAATACACTCTGTGCTGTCTTAGAATATATCGAAAGCGTAATCGAAATTCCGGCAGGTGAAAGAATTGATATTTTTATTAATCAATCGTTTAGCAATATAAATCCAATAAGTACCGGTTCTAGTATGCTTGCAATGGGGGGGCCATATTATACTGCGAATACATTTGGTGTTTCACAGGGTGTTTATAATGGAAATTTTTATGACCATATTAAAACCGGAATAGACCCTGATCCTAATAATTATGACGCTTTATTACAGGTCAATTTTGATCAATATTGGGATACTTATGGAATAAATCATCCGATAGAATATTATGACGATTATCAGACTGTCAATGTAAATAATAGATTTGACTTATATAGTATATTATTACATGAAGTTACACATATGCTTGGTTGGGTTACGGGTATTTCAGAAGATCTTACAACATCTGTTCCCTATTCTAATCCTGCTATATCAATTAATAATAGTTTTACATTATATGACTGGAATTTCTTATTTCAGGGTGACATATTAAATATCGGCACTCTTACTCATTTAGTTGGTGGTACATATTTATCGCCTGTTTTGCAAATTAATAATTCTGTTAACGATCCTTTACGTCAAAATAATATTTGGTTAAATAGTACAGGTACACCAACTAACCATCCAGTTTATTCAGGATGTCATGAAAATGGTTGGTTTTTAAATTCTTCCTCCGGATCTTTGTTATGTCATTTGAATTATTCCATTTTATCATTTCATGGAATGGCACAGTTTTCTCCAGGCTTTCAACCAAGATATGTTACAGGTCCGTATTTTAGTACTGAAGAAATGAGAAGAGAATGGACTTTAGCAGAATGGAGAGCTTTACGTACATTAGGTTATACTTTTACAAATAATTTTCTAAACAGTTCCTCGCTCAATAATATTGATTTGAATTCTAATTTACTAGACAACACTCCGCCTTTTAGAGCAAATAACAATAATGCTGTAACATCTTATTCTACATCTGGTTCTGATGCACTGTTCCCTGAAACACAGTTTATCCACAGCATGTTTATTCCAAATTATCCTTCTAATCCTTCAATGATAATAGATATTCCGAGTGACCCAGCATTACTTTCTTATGATAACATTTTTGATTATAATGGCGATCCAATAAGCATCATGCCAAATTCACTTTTCGGAATACGTGGCGTTAGTGATGGTACTAATTCACATGCACGTCTTGTAATTAATGGAACAGGAACTCAAATTGAGTATACACCTGAACCAGGTTATATTGGAAAAGCTCAATTTGGTTTTAACTTATGGGATGGGCATGAATGTGGTTCTTTAATTATCTACACCATTGATGTGCAGCCACCAATTAATCTGTCAATTCCTTTTGGTGATGAATTAGTTATAAATGGTGGATTTGAAGACGGTACAGAAGTAAAACAAAATGATGGAATTCATTTTAATTTACCCTATACCAGTAGACATGACGGATATGAAGGTGAATATTATCGAGGCTATCATCTTTCAGGTGCACACCCATTTAGCTACTTAGAAAATGGATTTAATTTATATGGTGGTACTATTATTGAAAATTCATATAAAGATCCATTTTATATAGCAAGTCCCTTTCATCTTGGAGGATATGGTTGGGGCAATAGTTCTTCGAATTTTATATCTGGTAATATGCCAAATCCTCTTCCAAATCCTAATAATCCTTTAGCTCCATTGACAAATGAACGTTATGAGATATTGCGTGCATGGGTAAATTATGCATTTTCAACATTGAAGAATAATGTTGAGACTTACCATAAGTATCAATTCAAATGTGATCTTTCATTTTGTTCTAATATAATGGGTTCTTTATATACGAGTGGTCAGAATTATTCATACAAAATTCAATTTACAACTGATCCCGGATCAGACCCGGATAATGTAACTGTCTTGCAGGAAAATACTTTTTCAACAACAGTACAAGCATTGAATTCTTCAATAAATGGTGATTTATGGCAACCAGAAATGGGGGAAATAACATATTGCAGCACAACTCCAACAAAATTTTTTAGAATTATTTCTACGGATGGAAATGTTTTTATTGACAACCTGTCATTAAAAGAAATTGTAATACCTCCCCTTACTGTTTCAATAAATGGAAATACTTCTGTTTGTTCGGGAGCAACTACAAATTTAACTGCAACTCCTAATGAAACAATCTGCAATGTTACATATTTATGGCAGCCTGGTGGTTATACGACCCAAACGATTACAACTCCTTCTCTAACTTCAACTACTTCTTATTCTGTAACAATTACTGATGCAAGTGGCGCAACCGCCACAGATCAGGTAACCGTTACTGTTTTTCCTGCAATTACTTCTTCAATTGTCAGTACTGATGCAAGTTGTTCCGGTACATGCGATGGAACAGCTACCGTAACACCCCAGGCAGGACTTTCTCCTTACTTATATTTATGGAATGACCCGGCTAATCAAACTACACAAACAGCAACTAATTTATGTGCCGGCAATTATTCAGTAACAATAACTGATGCAAATAATTGTACTGCAACAAATAATACAACTATTGCTAATACACCTGGGCCTGTAATTGCTTTAACTGCCATTACAGATGCTGATCCATGTGGTTGTAATGGAAGCATTACTGTTTCTCCTCAGCCTGGTGTTACTTTCACATGGAGCACCGTTCCAACTCAAACGGGCGAAACAGCTTTGAATTTGTGTTCCGGAAATTATACGGTTACTGCATCATATACCAATGGATGCACTTCAACCCAGACTTTTACTATTAACGATGTTTTACCACCTTCTTTCTTATATCCATGCAATACCACAATTGATATATCTTCCGGTACTACTAATATTAGCGGGCAAACTTTTGATTTTTGCGGACATTATGTAGTTCATTCCGGGGCAACTTTAATAATCAGCTATTCCACAATAAGGTTCACGCCAGGCTCAGATATTTCTGTTTTGTCAGGTGGTACTTTAAAAGTACTTAATAGTACTCTGACAAATTATTGCAGCGGCGAAATGTGGAATGGAATTAACGGAACAGGTACAGCTACTGCTCCCCTGCCGGTTTCAAATACTCTTATTGAAATTAATGATTCTTATATAGAAAACGCTATAAAAGGTGTTGATATTAACACATGCAGGCTCATAACAACGAACTCTAATTACATAAATAATTCTTATGACCTTTATTTAAGATATTTATCTCCCTTTCCAAATAGCATAATTGATAATTGTCATTTTATTACTACAGGGCTTCCACTTTTGCCTCCCGGTAATAAGCCGTATAGCCATATTATTTTTTATAATAATTACGCTTATTTTAATCCGGTGCATATCAATTTGTGCGAGTTTGATAACCAGGAACCTTATACTTTAAGTAATCTCAATGACAGGGGTAACGGTGTAACTTCAATAAATACAAGAACAGAGATTACCCAAAGTTCTTTTAGAGAATTACAATATGGAATAAGAACAAATTCGCATGCTGTAATAAGTAACAGTACATTTAACAACAACAACGGCGGGGCATTAATTCAAAGTACTTCTGCAATAGGTTCGGAGGTGCATAATAATACGTTTAATGTCGGCAATAATGGTTATATCACTAATAATCCTTCAACTATTAACTTTGGTGTTGCGTTTAAAAACATCATTTCTTTCGATGTTTACGAAAATAATTTTAATGACGGACTGGTAGGCATTGTTACCAATATTAATGATGTTGTAAATACCTCTAACACCAATGTTGTACATAATAACAATTTTAACAACATGTATGCGGGATGTTTGAGTAATGGGTATAACGGGGTTTTATATAATTGCAATAATCACAACCACCTACATCCATTAACAGATTTTGGAAGTTATTTTGGATTTGAGGGGGGAGATATGGTTATTTATAACGGGCATGCAAACACATTTCAACAAAAATGGGATAATCAGGGGTACTCGACATACAATAGTGTTATTAATAATTATTGCACTCCTTTACCTCCTTTCAATAGCCTTAAATATTTTAATAATACAACAACTCCTTATGAATATCTTTACTGTGATGATTTGGGATCTAATCCGTCGAACATATCAGATTGTGTGGCTAATCCAGGTTTTGGACAAATAAATGCTCATGAAGATGGGCAAGGAAATGTTTATTATCAAACTGTGGATCAATTTTGTCCAAATGGATCAATCAATGGAAATAAGTCTATGTCAAATAGCTTTTATACTTCAGATTCATTAATTATGGTTAAAAATTACCAGGAAAATGTTTTACAATCACTTACCGATAATGGTAATACAGACCAGTTCCTGGCTTCTATTGCTAATCTTGCACCCAATAATTTTACTAAATTTTATAACCAGCTGATGGCCTCGTCGCCTTATTTGTCCGATACTGTTTTAATAGCATTCATGACCCATCCCATTAATAAACCGGCACAGAAAAAGGCTGTTGTTCTGGCCAATTCTCCTTTGCCATTAAACGTCCGCCCATACATTAATCAGATGAACGTAAACCAGAATTTCAAAAACCAGATGTGGGCTGCACAAACGAATAACCATAATGCTAAGACCACACTTGAAAATTACATTGCCTGGCTTGGAAACCGCCGTCAGGTTGAAATTAATTCGCTTGCTGTAAAATGCAATAAAGACACCACGGGTATCCAGGCAGACAGCCTTATTAATTATCTTGAAAATTCTGAAATACTTAACGACAGGATTATCCGGTACAGTTTATTGATTAATAAATACGAATACAACACTGCTCAAAATGAGCTGTCGGTAATAAACAGTTTAACCTATGATTTGCCGGCAATAATGCAAATGCAATACAGCGAGCTGACCAATTTAGGCGAAATACTGATTAATACTTTGCAACTTCCGGACAGCTCGGCCGATTCTTTAATCCTTTCAAACCAGGCATATATTGAAAACATTGCAGGTACTGAGTTTCATGTAGCCCAGAGCGATGCTGTAGCCTTGCTCGATAAAATAGGTTTAACCCGGGATTATATTGTATGGTTGCCCGATGGAGGAGCAACGGCAAGGAGTTACAAGGCTAACACAAATAATTCTGAAATATCAGATATGTGCGAAATGTTAGTAGTTTATCCGAATCCTTCAAACGGTAATATGATAATAAAATATGATACAGGTAGCCAGGAAGGAAATGTTGAAATTAAGTTTGTTTCTCCTGACGGAAAAATAATAAATTGCTACAAACCAACTGAAACTAGAGGAGAAATCCAGGTAAATTGTAATTCATGCACAACTGGTATTTATATATTAGCTTTGTATATTAATGATGAAAAGCAATGCAGTAACAAATTAAATATTAAAAAATGAGATTAGTTTTTTTGATATTATTATTATTAATAATTGCAAAATTCAGTGGACAGGCACAGTCCACTGAGTTTTTCAAAACATACGATTTTGGTAGTACTACTTATCCTATTTTTAATAGTACTATTCAATTTAACAACAATATATACGTACATGGAAAAATTAAAAGCCCCAATCAAAAAATATTGATTGTCAAAGCTGATGAAAATGGTCTAGTATTAGATTCAAATATTATTGGTGAAGATACTGTAAGCTATTTTCCTTGTAATTTTATTATCGTTTCTGATAACAATATTTTAATTGTTGGCAACTTTGTAGATGCAATAACCTCTGATGAAAGACAATACATGTTATTTGTAGATACAAATCTAGTACAAACTAGTGATTCTGCTTATGCAAATAAATTGACATATTTCTGGGGAAATGTAAAATTAAATCAAAATTATTATTTTGGAGGAGCAACAAAATATAACAATAATGGTGATAGTTTAACTGCGTATAACGTTTTATTTTGGAAAACAGATACTAATTTTAATAAAACCACTTCCAATAGTATAGGGCTCGAAAACACCTTGGATGGCAGTTATAATATAACTGCTGGTTTTGATAATAACCTTTTACTTGGTGCAATTACAAATAAATTTAACAATCAGATTGACTGGTATTTGGTAAATGCAGATACTACAGGTCAGGTACTTGGAGAATATTATTATGGAAGTCCGAATAAATCGGATTATGATGGAATAATAGCAATTACACAAAGTTCAGATTCAAATTACTTTTTAACTGGCAAGTTTTACATGTATGATTTTGGAGGGGGGAATTTTTATTATTCTGCAAAAGTTATAAAAATTGACAGGCTATTTAATACAATATGGACTAAGCAAATAGGCACAACTGTAAAGGGCGTAAATGTAAATAAAACTGTTGCAACAATAGACGGTAATCAGGCTATCTTAATACAACGAAATCCAGTAGCTCTTCCTTCGACTTATTATTCTCAATTAACAAAGTTCAATAATGATGGAAATGTTCTATGGTCACGAATTTACTTACAGGGAGATACTACCCAATATGTACGTTACCGTGCATGGGATTTAATAGAAACCAGTGATAAAGGATTTGCTTTCTGTGGCTCTGCATTTGATACTACCAATGTAGGCCCTAACCAGGAAGCCTGGCTTGTAAAAACCGACAGCCTCGGTTGCGATGGTTTACGTAGTTGCAACGATACTGCCTTAGTTTGCCAGATATTGCAAGCACCCGATACAGCCTGCAAGAACAATACAGCGTGGTTACAGGTACGCTTTAAAGGAAGAAGCGCGCCTTACTTTGTATATACAAACACAACACTTGCGTTGGATAGTGTATATTACCCCTACACCTTGCCATTGTGGATAGATACTTTGGTGTCATACCTCCCAACCGATACCGGAATGCAACAGGTAATTGTAAAAGTACAAGACCCCTGGGGCTGGAACCGGAGCGATACAGTACAGGTATATGTAAAGAATTGCGGGGCTAATGTTATGGAAGAAACATGGTATCCGAAAAAAGTAGAAATATATCCCAACCCCGCTACCAGTGAATTACATGTAAAATTCAGAATATTATTAACCGAACCTGCAACTATAACCATGTATGATATGCAGGGGAAAGTGGTAAAACAAATTACAACTAAGAATAACGAAACTGTTATTGGCATTAGTGATTTAGAACAAGGGGTATATGGTATAAGGGTAATAGGGAATAATATAAATGCGAGCGAGAGATTTGTGAAGTGGTAAACTATTATTTTGAGGCACTTGAAGACGGACATTGTTTTATATACTGTTATAATAGTTATCCCTGAAGATAAACCCCACAATAATCCCTGAACAAGAGGTCAGTTTTATTTTTCAGTTCCGGTGAAGCAGTAAAAAGAAAGTCAGAAAGTGAAAAGTCAAAGTAGTAAAGAGTGAAAAAGGATTTTGTGAAAAATATTATTCTGTATATATGATAGTTAGAAAATTTGTTTAAAAATAGTTTAAGAAATGGTGGTTAGGTTTTTAAAATTCTGACTCTGTATATTTGGGGAGGTATATCAAAATTTCAGAATAATTTATCATAATGGAGTGCAATTATAAGACTGTGAATAGAATAATAAATATTTCGATTTTTGTGAAACATTTTGACCTGATTTAAGTAAACAGCATAATGTATTGAGTATGTTCATCATAAAATAACAATTGGTCATGGTAAAATAATCTCCCTGAAACGATGATTTAACCTAAATAATATCCCTATGAAACTAATCCCGATTTTTCTTTTTGCATTTTTACTTGCAAGCCATGTTTTCAGCCAGAAAAAGGCTATTGATTTAAGCGTAGTTCCGCTTACACCGGACTCTGCAATAACTGGTGATTCAACCAGACTGATGGTGCAGTTTAAAATCAATTATCCCGACA
>JBBIRU010000050.1:0-35427 GCA_037441645.1 Bacteroidota bacterium | reverse complement strand
AGAACAGGAGTTGGCATCCGTAATCGTACAGACATAAGTACCCGCAGCCAGACTGCTTTTGGTAGCAGCAGTACCGCCGCCAGTCCATGCAAATGTATATGTACCTGTTCCACCGGAAGTAACCACCGAAGCAGACCCGTTGGAACCACCATTACAACTTACATTCACCTGTGAAGTAGAAGCAGTTAATGCCGTAGGTTGAGTAATCGTAAACGATTTTGTAATAGAACAGGAGTTGGCATCCGTAATCGTACAGACATAAGTACCCGCAGCCAGACTGCTTTTGGTAGCAGCAGTACCGCCACCTGTCCATGCATAAGTATAGGTTCCTGTTCCGCCCGAAGGTGTAACAGTTGCCGATCCTGTCAAATTTCCATTACATAAAACATTTACCTGATTTTGTGTAGCTGAAAGGGCAGAAGCAGGTTGTGTAATTGTAAATGACTTTGTTATGGAGCACAAATTTGCATCAGTAATAGTACAAGTATAAGTTCCTGCAGTCAGTCCTGATTTAGTAGCAGACGTTCCGCCTCCAGTCCATGCATAAGTATAGGTTCCTGTTCCTCCTGATGGTGTAACGGTAGCTGATCCTGTTGAATTGCCATTACATAACACATCTGTCTGACTTGTTGTTGCAGCTAATACAGTTGGTTGTGTAATTGTAAATGATTTTGTTATGGAGCACAAATTTGCATCAGTAATAGTACAAGTATAAGTTCCTGCTGACAAGCCTGACTTTGTCGCTGAGGTTTCACCACCAGTCCATAAATATGTATAGGTTCCGGTTCCACCTGAAACTGTTACAGTTGCTGAACCATTTGAACCACCATTACATGATATATTAGTTTGAGAGGTGGTTGATGTTAATGCAGATGGTTCTGTAATAACAGCAATATTTGGTTGAGTCTTATAATATAATGTTAAATCTGAGGATACCCATTTTGTAGCATTCCATGCAACATTAAGTCGCAAAGTGTTAGAGCCGTTATTTACAAATCCTGGTATTGAGCCAGTATAATTTAGGACTCTTGTATAATTCATAGCTCCACTTCCGCCAATAGTTGTTGCACCAATATTAGTTCCTGAAATGATCCATTCGTTATAAGAATAATAGGCTCCGCCATATGCAAAATAACCAATAGTGGTCAATTTTGCTCCTGTAATCGCGCATGAAGCAGGAATACTGGAAGTGAAATTATATGTGTAATTACTACCTGAATTCACATTCTGATTTAGTGTGCCAGTATTAATAGTCAAACTGTCCTGAATGTAATTCTTACATCCATTTCCATCTGTGACAGTCAGAGAATATGACCCAGCTGGTAGATTTGTTATAGTTGCTGTATTGCCTCCATTAGACCATGCATAAGTATAAACTGAATTTCCTCCGGATGCAATAGCTGTTGCTGAACCATTAGTTCCTCCGTTACAGTTTGCATTCGTTTGTGAAATCGTAGCTGTTACGGCGGGAGGTTGAGTAATCGTGTAAGAAGCAGTAGTAGTAGCCCCAAGATTATCAGTTACAGTCACAGAATAAATGTCTGCTGTTAAATTTGAAACGGCAGAAACGTTACTGGAACTAACGTTTGGACTCCACACATAACTATAAGGTGAAACTCCACCGTTTACAGTAACCGAAAGAGCACCGGTTGAAGCGCCATTACATAAAATATTTGCAGTTTGTGAAATAGATGCTGAATATAAATTTGTTATAATTGCAATTCCATTACCGGAACGACCTGTCATAGTGCCACCTGCTGGATTTGGCATCGTGGTATTTCCTGCAATATTCTGACCATTAACATCATTTGCATTGTAAGATGAACCACCGCCACCGCCGGTACCATTTGCATTTTCGCCCGAAGCTCCGGCTCCACCACCATACCATCCGCCACCGCCACCTCCTCCGCTGTGAGATGCTGCATTACCTGATGATGCTCCTAGTCCGAAAGCGGAAGCTACTGAAGTTGAGTAGAATGTGTTTGAACCACTGGCACAACCCTGATAGCCTCCGGCAGATTGTGTTCCTCCAGTTGTATAATTATAGGCTTGACTTCTTGAATCATTTTGATTATAGATATTATTGTTACTGACATTAGTTGTATAACCCATTGTATAACCATATCCTCCGCCTTGTCCTGTGCTTCCTCCGCCTGCTCCACCAACACTTCCATCTCTGTAATCGACCCAACTGTAATAATTACAAGCCCATGCACCACCTCCACCACCACCAACGACTAAAACTGCAGACGTATTCGATGAGAGTGTGCTTAATAATCCGCTTGCGGTTGCAATATGTGTAGCACCTCCGCCACCTCCGCCACCTCCATAGGTGTTTGTACTGGAGCTTTCACCACCACCATTGTATCCGCCGGAAATACTTCCAGTACTAGTTGAAGTATGGGTATTACCTTGTCCTCCAATATAAATATACAAAGTTTGTCCGGCATTTAAAGTGATAATTCTTTTTGAATACCCACCTTTTCCTCCGGAAATATAACCAGATTGACTTTGAGAATAAGAAGTACCGCCCTCTGCACCCCAGACTTCAAGTTGATAGTTTCCGGTAGTGGGTACTGTAAAAGTTTGCATACTACCCGTGTAATTAAATGTGGTAGTTGTTTGCGAAATTGAGAGCAACGATAATGGTAATCCTAATAACGTTGTTATCAATAATTTTTTAATTGGTATAGTTTTAACTGAAAGCTTAAACCAATTTGTTAATTTCTTTGGCATAATTTATTAATTTAGGTTGATAAAAAAATTAGTAGGTCAAAGTTTATTTTAATATGTTCCTAACAAAAGAGTAATATCGCCTGTTTTGAATTATGGTTGGATAGGTATAAATACTGTAAAAACAAAATGACAATTATCATGTGTTGAATTTAATATAATGTTAATTAGTGAATTGTGATAAAATGCTGTTTTTTAACATATATTCTTATTATATATTTTCAAACGAATTTTATTTGCTATATCTTTGCGATATGTAAAATAAAACATAACGAATAAATTAAATTTTTATGAATAACGCCATATATAATTTCCAACAACCTAAAAATGAACCGGTAAAAGAATACCTGAAAGGAAGTAAGGAACGTCTTCAATTAGAAGACGAGCTTAAGATTATGTCAGAAAGGGTAATTGAAATTCCAATAATTATAGGAGGAAAAGAGATTCGTACAGGTAAAACCGGAAAGATAGTGATGCCTCATAATCATAATCACGCTCTGGCAACATACTATATAGCTACTGAAAAAGAAGTGAGCATGGCTATAGAAGCAGCCCTGAAAGCCAAGGATGACTGGATGAATCTTTCCTGGGTGGAAAGAGGTTCGATAATGATTAAAGCTGCCGAGTTGATTTCAAAGAAATACCGTGCACAGATAAACGCTGCTACTATGCTGGGACAGGATAAGAATTGTTACCAGGCTGAGATAGATGCTGCCTGCGAGGTAATTGATTACCTCCGTTTCAATACTTATTTTGCCTCGCGGATATACAGTGAGCAACCCCACACTGAATACGATATGATAAACCGGTTGGAATACCGGCCTTTAGAAGGTTTTGTGTTTACCATTTCACCCTTTAACTTTACTGCCATTGCAGCCAATCTAAATACTTCTGTGGCCGTTATGGGCAATACAGTAGTCTGGAAACCGGCTACAACATCTTTGCTTTCAAGTTATTATTTAATGAAGATTCTGAAGGAAGCAGGATTGCCGGATGGTGTCATAAACTTTGTTCCTGGTTCGGGCTCGGTAATTGGAAATACCGTATTAAATCATCCGGACCTGGCCGGTATACATTTTACAGGTTCAACAGCGACCTTTAACAACTTATGGAAACAAGTTGGTAACAATGTTTCAAAATATAAAACTTATCCTAAACTGGTAGGCGAAACGGGAGGAAAGGATTTTATTTTTGTTCATAATTCAGCTAATGTTGATCAAGTTGTTACCGGGATCATCCGTGGCGCGTTTGAGTACCAGGGACAAAAATGTTCTGCTGCATCGAGGGCATATATTCCTGAGTCGCTCTGGCCGGAAATTAAAACCAGATTAGTTAATGAGATTAAAAGTATAAAAGTTGGTGATCCGACAGATTATAATAATTTCGTAAACGCTGTTATTGATGAAGCCTCTTTTGATAATATTATGAATTATATTGAAAAGGCCAGGAGCAGTCATGAAGCTGAAATTCTTGCCGGTGGAAAAGGAGATAAGTCTGTAGGGTACTTTGTTGAACCGACCTTGATTTTTACCACCAATCCTCATTTTATAACCATGGAGGAAGAGATTTTTGGGCCGGTAATGACAATTTATGTATATAAAGATGAGGATTTTGAAGTTACTCTTAAGATTTGTGACCAGACCTCTCCCTATGCCTTAACCGGATCCATTTTTGCAGAAGATAAATTCGCCCAGATCAGGGCGTGTAAAGTATTACGCTATGCTGCCGGAAATTTTTATTTCAACGACAAACCCTCTGGTGCGCTTATCGGGCAGCAACCTTTTGGAGGAGCAAGGGCATCCGGCACCAACGATAAAGCCGGAAGTCATCTTAACCTCCTGCGATGGGTAAGCCCCCGTACCATTAAAGAAACTTTAATTTCACCTACGGATTACAGGTACCCGTATATGGATTAAGCAAAACACAATTCCTCGTTGTTCCGGAGAATAATCTGTTCTTCGTGAATTTCATCGGAAAATGCGATCACTGATATATCTTCATTGTTATACCATTCACATTTTTGCAGTTCACGTAGATTTATTATTCCTACTATATAGTTTCTTTTGATACTGCGATAATTTTCCTCGATGCTGATAAATTTGCTTGTATCAAAGGATTTCTGCGAGCTGTAACTAACATAGATCCGGATAAAATAAAAATGGGTGAGATTATACTTTGTTCCAGTCCTGGCTTTTTTATATTCGTATCTATAATCATAACGAAGTGCAGAAATATCACTCAGAACAGCCGATGAAGTAGGATAGCGGCCAGCGCCTTTGCCATACAGGAACTGTTCATCGGCCAGCTTACTTCCGATCAGGATGCCGTTAAATTCATTACGGATATTATAAAGCTGGTTCTTATTATTTACGAAAGAGGGAAGAACATAAGTGGCAATTTCGTTTTCGTTTACTCTTTTTGCATTAGCTACCAGCTTGATGTTAAGTCCTTTTTCTTTAGCATAAAGTGCATCGCCGGGATGAAGACATGCAATACCTTTGTGAACTATGTTTTCCGGGTTACAGATTATCCCATATGCATGATACAGAATTATCGATAATTTGTTGGCAGCGTCTTTGCCCTTTACATCAAGTGCAGGGTTACTTTCTGCAAAGCCTAATTCCTGTGCTTGCTTAAGGGCAAATTCATATGCAAGTCCATCTTCATTAATTCTGGTAAGAATAAAATTAGTTGAGCCATTAATGATTCCGGAAACAGAGTTTAACAAATCATTATCGTAATATTCTTCCAGGTTTCGGATGATAGGAATACTGCCACCAACTGCAGCTTCATAAAGAAACGGAACATTGTTTTCGGTTTGCAGCTTAAAAAGTTCTGCCTGGTGTTCGGCTATCATTTTCTTATTGGCGCTTACCACGGCTTTTTTATTATTTAAAGCAGTCTTTACAATTTCAAAAGCTGCATCTGCATCGTCAATTAATTCAACTATTACATTGATAGAATTGTCATTTAACAATTTGTTTGCATCCGTGGTGAAAAATCCGGCTGGTGCATTTCTTTGTTTTTCAGGGTGCTTGATACAGATTTTTTTGATGGCTGCCCGGAGGGTAGGAGTCTGCTGAAGCACATTGTAAATTCCTTCGCCTACAACACCAAACCCGAAAAGTCCTATGGTCAATTTTTTATCGTTATTCATTTTTTTATTTTAAGTTGTTAGTTAATATTTGTCGGGAAATGGTCATTCATGGTCAGAAAATGTTTGATCCTTTGTGTTGCTTTATCAATATTTTATGACTGTTTATTCACTTTGTTTTTACAAAACATCTATAATCCGGCTTTACTAATCAGGATAATTTACAATTGAATGACAACTGTATAACAATTGTTATATGTTAAACTTCAATATCTTTCTTGATTTTCTTAAAAGTTTTTTCAAGATCAGTTACAAGGTCTTCCGTATTTTCGATTCCGCAGGAAAGTCTTATAAGTGAATCTTCAACTCCTGATTGTAATCTCTTCTCACGGGGAATTGATTTATGAGTCATTTGTGCAGGATGACAAATTAAACTCTTAACTCCACCAAGGCTTTCAGCTAATTTGAAATACTTTGTATTTGAAACAAAATCTATGGCGGCCTTTTCTGTGTTTTCTTTCAGATAGAATGATACCACTCCTCCATAAAGTCCATTTTGCTGTGCTTTTGCAATAGCATGGTTTTTATGATGGGGTAAACCAGGATAATATACTTCAGCAACTTCTTCGCAGGTGGAAAGAAATTCAGCGACTTTCAATGCGGTCATGAATTGCCGTTCTACTCTCAGCTCTACTGTTTCGATACCACGTATAAGCAGCCAACAGTCCTGTGGGCCAAGGATAGCGCCTGATGCATTCTGTATGAATTTTATTTTTTCGGCCAGTTCAGCTGTTTTTACTATAACTAATCCTGCAATTAAATCGGAGTGTCCTCCCAGGTACTTTGTTCCGCTATGAACGACAATATCTGCACCCAGTAACAAAGGTTGCTGTGCAATGGGTGAAGCAAAAGTATTATCAACTACAACCAGAATGTTATACTGATGTGCAATTTCTGATATTTTTCTGATATCCGAAATTTTCAGGGTAGGATTGGTAGGTGATTCTAACCAGATGAACCTGGTTTTTGGGTTAATATACTTCGAAACATTTTCAGCTTCTGTTGTGTCAACAAATTGTACTGTAATTCCAAAGCGTGCATACACCTGCGTGAATAAGCGGTAGGCTCCACCATAAATATCATCTACAGCAATGATTTCATCTCCCGTATTTAATAATTTCACAATGGCATCAATAGCCGAGAGTCCGGATGCAAAGGCAAAGCCGGCATTCCCCTTTTCGAGTTTTGCTGCAATTTCTTCTAAAATTTTACGTGTGGGGTTATTGGTGCGACTGTAGTCGAAACCTTTGTTAACGCCCGGCGCTTCCTGTACATAGGTTGCTGTTTGGTAAATGGGAACCGAAATAGCTCCGGTTAATTCGTCCACCGGAATAGAGTGGATAATTTCTGTTGTTTTGCTCATAATAGGTGATTTTAATTGTTTTTATTTTTATCACTTACAAAAAGAGCAAAACGAAAAAAGCTCGTCTGAGGGGTCAGAAGAGCTTTATATTTTTTGTTTGAAATTTTTAAAGTTATTCTACCCTATCTTTCCCCGGTATTGAGGATGGAGTTGGCACCTTTTCCCTTGCGGGAGAGGTTGTCAAAGCGTCATCGGGCCATTTCCCTCTGCTTTTCTTGATAAGTGATTTTTAAAAGAACGTGCTGCAAAGGTAAAGAGAAAAAAATATTCTGTGCAAATAATTTTTTGAAATAAAGTAAAAAAAGTAGTTGTAAGCCTTATCTATGCTGAGAAAAAATTATTGCAGGCTACAAGTAATTGCTCTTTGTCGATCGGAACAACACCTACCTTTTCGCATACCAGCCCACCAGCCATATTGGAAATAGCAGCTGTTTCAGCAGCTTTTAAACCGGCTGCTTTGCAAAGTGTAGCAATGCTGATTACGGTATCGCCCGCACCTGAAACATCGGCTACATCGCGCACCTGGGTGGGTATCGTGTGAAAACTTTTGCCATCGCTGATAAAAATACCCAGTTCTGAAAGTGTGACCATTAGTTCAGAAATATTTTTTTCTTTCTGAAATACTTTACATGCTTTGAAAATCCCTTCGAAATCATTCTTTTTCAGATCAAGTTTTAATCCTTCATTTAGTTCGCGAAAGTTGGGTTTAAACAAAGTTACATTTTCATAAGCCAAAAAGTTTCGTTTCTTTGGATCGACACAAACCGGAATGTTTAATTGACAGGCTTCTTTTATTATTGAACGGATGAGGGATGATGAAATAGCACCTTTATCATAATCCTCAAAAATAATCGCATGAATCTTCTTTGCCTTAAGAATTGAGATTATGCAATCTGTTAAGTCGGAATTTTCTTTTTCAGAAACCTGTGATGAGATTTCTTCATCAACCCTCAATAAATGTTGATTTCCGCCAATTACCCTGGTTTTAATAGTAGTAGGGCGAGAGTCCAATTCAATTATTCCGCCAGTCTCAATATTGTTTTCTTTACATAATTCACGGAACAAAGCACCTTTTGAATCTTTACCAATGACAGCACACAGAATAGGAAGGGCTCCCATGGAACGAAGATTAAGGGCAACATTGGCTGCGCCACCCAATCGGTCTTCCCGTTTTAAAATACTGACTACTGGTACAGGAGCCTCGGGCGAAATGCGTGAAACTTTTCCCCACATATATGAATCTATCATTACATCGCCAATAACAAGTATGTTAAATGATGAAAATGATTCGAAAATAGAATGTATTTGTTGCGGATTCACAATTTTATTTTTTTAGACAAAGATAAAAAAACGTGAACAAGTGTGGATATATTATAAAATATCACTTAATAATATACGCTAGCTATAAATACAAAAAGAAATAAAAGGATCTTTATTTTCCATGAATTCTTTTGAGAGGTCCCGCACACTATGTTTTGATTAATGATTTTCTGTAGTAATCAGGAAACCTATGTTTAAAAATATACGGTTAAGTGAAAAGTTATATTCCGGCCCGCCAAATAACATAATTCCCCGGTAAATATCTCTTGAAGACTGAACAATACTGTGATTATACCCGTTGTGGCTTATTTCGAATTCCATATTTATTCCTGAGGAGTTTTCCATCTGGTTGAAGAATATGGATTCTTGCTTAAAGTAGGGTTTGATCCATACTGAACCAATATTTTGCTTTATACAAAACAATGCCCTTTTCGTTGGAGCAATCATAAAATAAAACATAAAAGATCCTTTTCTCGCTTTGGTTGTTAAATCACCTCTTGCACTATGCGGAAGGTGTAGAAATGAGAAATAAGCTTCCGGAATAAAATAATCATATACTTTCTCGTTTCGATCATTCAGATTTTTTTCAACTAACATTTTAAATCCCATTCTTATTTTATTCCAATAACGAAAGGTGTTTGCCTTATTTTTTTGAAAATGCTCACTCATAAGATCAAAGTCGATACCATACGGACAAATGCCTATGTATGAATTTTTCTTATAAATTGTAAAAATTGTATAAACAGTTCTTTCTTTACCTTCTTTGCTGTACCTGTTGCGATAGTAAATAGATTCTTCAATATTCACCCTTTCGCCATACTTTACATTTTTCAAATCTGTACCCGATGAAATGGCAGAGAGATCAATGTATGAGTTCGTTCTTATTAAAATCTGTGAGCTACTGCTTAAAACAAAGATCGCAAAAAATATTACGAAACATATGTAGTTTTTTGTATTGATATTTGACTTATATAAAAATAACATTTTGACAAAGATTGTCAGGACGATACATAGAAAAATTATTGCAAAAAGGTTGCTTTTGGTTCATTTTCGGGTCGAAAATTACAAAATAAATTCTGAACTAACTGGAAAGGGCTACCTGTAAAGGTAGTAGCCCCGCCGGGAATCGAACCCGAATTTAAAGTTTAGGAAACTTCCGTTCTATCCATTGAACTACAGGGCCAGAGGCAACAAAGATAATTAAAATAAAAATCTTCGGGCAATAGTTGCAAATTTTATGGGTTTTTAAAGACATTTGCAAAAGACGAAAAAAATATGCAGGTTTGAGGTGGCGCTTTATGAATAAAATTTTACACATAGTTTCTTTTAATATTCCATATCCTCCTAACTACGGTGGTGTTATTGATGTTTTTTATAAAATCAAAGCGCTGAAAGAGAGGGGCTGCGAAATTATTCTTCATTGTTTCGAATATGGAAGAAAACCCAGCAACGTGTTGTTGAAGTATTGTAAAGAAGTACATTATTATCCCCGTCCAAAAAAAATATCGTATGTTTTTAAAAGCCTTCCATTTGTTGTTTCTACCCGTAATGCTGCTCAATTAAAAATAAATCTTGAGAAAGATAATTATCCCATTCTCTTCGAAGGTTTACATTCCACTTTTTTTCTGCCTGAAATAAGTAACAGAAACCGGCGAACAGTTGTAAGAACTCATAATATAGAGCACAATTATTATATGGGATTAGCCAGTGCAGAATCAAATTTTATTAAAAAACTATATTTTAAAAACGAAGCAAAAAAATTAAGAGATTACGAATCGGTATTAAGAAAGGCAAGTCATATTGCAGCCATCTCGCCGGCTGATGAAGAACATTTTGGCCAGAAATACGGGAAAGCCACTTTAATTCCGGCATTTCATCCTTACGAGATGGTAGAAATACCCGAAGGCAGGGGAGAATATGTGTTGTTTCATGGAGATCTTTCGGTAGCAGATAATATAAAAAGTTCACTGTTCCTGATTCATAATGTTTTTAATGAAATAGAGATACCCTTGGTTATTGCCGGAAAAGATCCGGATCAGAAAATTCTTGCAGCAGCCCAATTGAGAAAAAATATTAAGATTATAGCCAACCCTGATTTTACCGAAATGGAAAATTTACTGGCTGATGCACAGATGAATGTTCTGATTACCTTCCAGGAAACAGGGATTAAACTTAAACTTCTTTCGGGATTATTCAGGGGACGGCATTGTGTGGTAAATCATGAAATGGTGAATAATACCGGGCTGGAAGGTTTATGCCATGTGGCAAACTCAGCTGAAGAAATCAGGAATTATATCAAAAATTTATTTAACATTTCTTTTGATTCGCTCGAAACAGTCCGTCGCAAAGGAATACTCGATAGTTTTTTTAACGTTAAAAAGAATGCTGATAAATTGATGGAAATAATTTTTCAATAAGACATTCGTTTTCTATTCCTACATTTGTGAAAAACTAAATTGCTTTGGGAGTAATTCGTTCACAGACTATTCATGGAGCTCTCTACATTTATATAGGTGCAGGATTGGGTTTGGTTACCAATCTTTTTATGCCCTATTATTTTTCCAAGGAACAAATTGGCTTACTCAATGTACTGGTGGCTTATTCACTGATTTTTGCCCAATTTGCGAACCTGGGTTTTGATAATGTTACAATTCGCCTGTTTCCCTATTTCAGAAACGATTCCAATAAGCATAACGGTTTTCTTTATATTCTTGGAAATGTGCTGATTATTGGCATGTTATTGTCTGCGGTTTTATTTTATATACTTGAACCTTATATTGTGGATAGATCCGATAAAGCTTTTTCATTGTTTAACCGCTATTCTTTTTATATTATACCTCTGATATTGTTTACCTTGTTGTTTAGTTCGTTTGATGCATATTCGCGGGTTTTATATAAAAGCGTGAGAGGCTCTTTTTTAAAAGAATTCCTTCAGCGTATTTTTATAATTCTGGCAATTGTTATATCCTATTTTTTTACTTTAAATTTCGACCGGTTTGTTCTTGCTTATGTGATTTGTTTGTCATTACCGGCAGTAATATTGATCTGGTTAGTGGGAAGGGATGGACATCTGAGTTTTAAACCCAACCGCGGTTTTGTGACACCCGAACTCAGAAAAAACATGTATAGTGTTGGAATATATGGTATCATTGCTGTGTTTTCAAGTACTGTGATAGTTAGTATTGATAAGATTATGCTTCAGTCTATGCTTGGCGATCTGGCATGGGTAGGTATTTATTCGATTCTTTTCTATTTCGGAACAATTATTACTATGCCATCCCGTGCTTTGATGAAAATTTCTTCTACAGTGGTTGCCGAGGCCTGGAAAAACGATGACCTCAAAACGGTTAAAGATATTTATTATAAGAGTTGCCTTACCCAGATGATTTTTTCTGCTTTGCTTTTTATTGGTATATGGGCAAATATTGACAACGTTTTTAGTATTCTCCCCAAAAGTTATGAGGTTGGGAAATTTGTTATTTTCTGGGTTTGCCTTGGCAGTTTTATTGATATGTCTACAGGAATTAACAGTACTATTATTGCAACATCAAAATACTATAAAGCCCAGAGCTTGTTTATGACAATTTTTGTAATAATTGTTATTGTTTCCAATTACCTTTTCATTCCAACCTGGGGAATTGTAGGCGCCGGCATAGCCAATGCCATATCTTTATTTTTGTTTAACCTTATGCGCTGGATGTTTTTGTGGAATAAATTTAATTTCCAGCCATTTAATTATAAATATGTACTTGTAATTTTATTTTCTGTAATTGCATTTATTCCAGGGTATTATTTGCCGGTTATAAAACCATTTTATGTAGACATTATTGTAAGAAGCGGAATTATTACAGTTATATTCTGTTTGCTTGTGTATTTCTTCAAACTTTCGGAAGACATTAACAGCAGGGTAGATACTTATATGTCCTGGATAGGTTTTAATAAGAAAAATGAATAGGGTTTTTATTTAAGAGTCTAAATTTCACTATGATTCCTGCCCCTTGACATAATTTTTGTCTAATTGTTTTAGATTAATTTAATGGTCGGTATTATATCAATTTTCCATTAAAGTTTCAAAATCGTTTTAATAAGGAAATCTTTCCTTCTGGAAGCAACTGGAATAACAGTGCCATCTTTTAATATAATATAACCACCATCATTTTTTTTAAATTGCATAAAATAATCAAGGTTGATAAGGTGCGATTGATGTGTTCTGAAAAATCCATATTCATTAAGTAATTCATCAAATTCTTTAAGAATTATTGAAACCATAATCTTTTGACCATCATTCAGGTAAAAAGTGGTGTAACCTCCTTCAGAAATACAATGTACAATATCTGTGATTTTAACAGCATAAATACTATCAATAGTTTTTAATATAATTTTTTTTGATGTTTTGGATTTGTTGTTGACATTATAACGCAAGATATCAAGATAGTTCTGTGCTTTGTTTTTTTGCTGGAATGAATTTTGAGCTTTTGAAACTGCTGAAATTAATTCTTCAGTATCAAATGGTTTTAAAATATAATCAAGGGCATTGAACTTAAATGCTTTTAATGCATATTCTTCATAAGCTGTTATAAAAATCACTTTAAAGTCAATGGAACTGAAATAACTTAAAATATCAAACCCAATTTCATCATTTAACCTGATATCTAAAATAACAATGTGTGGGTTGTGTTTTTGAATAGCATTAATACCTGATGAGACAGAATCTGCATAAGCAACTATTTCAATATTATGACAATGTTTGCTTATTATGGATGTGATTATTTCCCTGGCATTATTTTCATCATCAACTATTACAAGTTTTTGCATTCTGTTAATTTATTCACCATGTAACGGGGTAATCTTTTTTTTATCAATAGTTTGACTTTATGAAAGTTATTTCATTTGAATATTTATTGTCCTCTGTTACAGCTTTTAAGAAATATATCATTGGGTTTAATGATGAAATGTTATAGGATAACATAACAAGGCCTTTTTTTACAAAAGATTTTTCAGATAAGACATTTTGTCCGGATGTATTATAAATTGATATATATATATAAGTGTCAGCAGGTGAATTGATTTGAAGATTTAATGAATTTGATGTGGGATTTGGATAAAGTTCAATTATTTCTAAACCTTCAAAATTAACTGAGAGGGTTTGTGAATAAGTATATTTTCCGTTTAAATCAGTTTGTTTAATTCGGTAATAAGAAATTCCTTTGTAAGGTTTTTGATCTACAAATAGATATTCATTGGTATTTGAACTATTACCAGATGCTTTAATTTTTGCAATATCTTCAAAATTATTTCCATCTTTTGATCGCTCAACATTAAAAAAATTATTGTTGTATTCAGATGCAGTTATCCATTTAAGTTCAACTGAATTCTCATTTTTTACTGCATTAAATGATAGCCATGTTACAGGAAGTGAAAAATCGTCGAATTTTGATCCAAAGGTAAACGGACTGAACGAAGAAAGAAGATCAGAAGTAACAGTAACTGCAGAAGTACCTGGAAAAGGACATGATGGACCCGTACCTGTACCGCCTGCATTTTCCCACTGTGATAGTATAGTGTTGAAATGAGCCACAGAAATATTAGAGCAGTTGCTTATTCCTCCGCTATTTATTAAAGCGTTTTCAGTATAAAGTGTTACATATGCACTGCTTGTACCTCCTGTTTTATTTAATTCCCAGTATTCTAATGAACTGATATGGTCTAAAGGAGAAACTATAGTTGAATTTGTTGAATTAATCGGATTTGCCCGAAAATACTGTGTCTGAAAATCGGAAGATGAAGAAATTCCGGAAACTTCAATTCTTGCCCAGATTCCTCCACTGCCCATTGGAAATATAAAGCCAGATGTTATTCCCGTTTTTCTTAATGGTCCATCAACATAGCTTGAGTTACCGCCTGAAGACCATGTTGCAGAATTTCCCAATGTTAGCAGTGAAGGGATTGAATTTATTATACCATTTGTTAATTGTAAATTTCCATTAATTAATGCGGCTGTGTTAATTGTTAAACCACCGGTTCCATTCATTGTTAGATTGTTAAAAATTGAACCAGTTGTTCCTGATACAATTTGCGGGCAGCCACCATTAAAAGTTACAATTTGAGCACCGGAATATGAAAAAGGTGTGCCAGCAGACGAGTTATTAGTCCAGTTACCTGCAATAGAAAAATTATTTGCAGCCACCGCTAATACTGCTGAATTAGCTATGAGAAGATTTCCATGTATCACAGCATTTGCAAACCCGATTGTTTTAGTATTGGAATTTGTAACAGAAAGATTACAATAAGTGCCTGCAGTTCCCGCATTTGGATTACGTATTGCCTGAGCCACATTTCCGGCATAATCAACAGTGTTACCAGCAGAAGAAGCAGAGAAATTTGTAACTAAAATAGTTGAACCCCAATAATGTAATGTGCCTGTTCCTTGTGCCCAGGTTCCACTTCCGGCAGCTAAAACTCCAGAGGCTGTACTTGTCATATTTATATTGGGATGGTTGTTAGTAACTGTTTTAGAAGAAGCGCAAGTTACAATGTCGGAAAAAGTAATGTTGCCTGAATTTCCACTTATAATTTGGTCATTTGTTCCGAAAGTAACTTTTGTACCATTAAAGCTGCCATCCACGTTTAATCCGTTTTTGAAAGAAAAAGTACCGGTAGTGATGAATTGTGTAACAGTTACTATACCTGTTGAAGGCACAGATAAATTACCATTGAAAGTACATGCTGCATTAATAGCAGCACCACTGTTTGATATAGTTAAAGTTCCATTAACTATGGAATTGTTAGCACCATTGATAATTGAATTGCCTGAAACAGAATTCATAATAAATGGAGTTTTGTCAATAGTATTGGTTGTGCCGGAGTTTACTGTAAAATTATTATTCACTGTCAGCAAAGCTGAAGTATTCGTCAAGTTATTTATTGTTCCTCCATTCATAATTAAATTCTGAGTAATAAATTTTGCAGCAGCATTTCCTTGTATTCTCATGGTACTGGCCCCGGTAATGGTTGTAGTGCCACCTACATTAATAATATTAGCACCTCCACCAAAGGTTCCGTCTTCAGAGCAGATACTTCCTCCTGAAATAAGAAAATCATTTGTTATGATGGTATTACCTACAAAGCATTTTCCCCAGCCTCCAGTCATAGCTCCTGACAGTGTGAGATTGTAATAAGTATTACCGGTTCCAAGCCGAATATCTTGATAGGATGTTCCTGTACAGGTATAATTGACCGTATTTCCATTGGCTGTAGCATCAAATGATGAAACGGTAATAAATCCTGCAATATTCAAAGTACTATTAATTCCCTGAACCCATGATCCGCTACCAGCTAAGTTTAGTAATAGACAAGAAACATTCCCATTATTTGTTACCGTTATTACATTAACGCTGTCTCCCATTCCAAAAGTCATAGTTCCATTTAATGATTGATTATTTTGGTTAAATTTTACCCTGGGATTATGGTTGAATGTTCCGCCACTAACAACTGTTATTCCTCCCTGAAAAATTGCAGTTCCTACAGTTAACCCGGTACCCGTTGTCCATGAGCCTGATGAACCTATAGTTACCAAACCCGTAAATGTTTTTATTCCGGTATAAAAATTAGCCATATTAAGAGCTGCGTTAATATTACTTATTCCATAAAAGTTCATGGTACCCGCTCCAATATAGGAAGTGGATGATGCTACCGTAAAGGTTCCGCCAATGTTAATGGTACCATATGGAGATGCACAACTGGAACAGCCTCCCAATGTACCTCCATTTAGTGTTACATCTCCGTTCAGATTCCAGATATCACTGTCATAGTTGCAGGCAAGTGTTCCATTGATGGTTGTAATACCTGAAACAGTATGGGTAAAACCAACGGAAGGTGTTCCTTGATTGCCTCGAAGATTAGCTCCTGAACTGATAAACAGATTATTATTAACAGTGATTGGACCAGAGATAAAAGTAGTACTACCGCTTCCGGTTAAATTTAAATCATAATAAGCAGCACCTTTTACAACTGCACCATAGTTATTATAATTATAATTTACAGTATTAGGAACGGCAGATGCATCCAGGTAGTTAATGCTACAACTGTGAATAATGTTTAATGTACTGCCAACACCTTGTGTGAGTGAACCTGTTCCAAGCAGGTCGCTACCGCCACTTGCAATTGTAAGTGTACCCGTGTTAGTATAAGTTCCATTAATAGTGAGATTCGTATTAAAAATTACAGCGTTTGTGCCACCTATATTTCCTAAACCACTAAACGTGTAAGGAGGGCCACTTGAAATAAATGTATTATTATTAGTCAGGCTTCCGCCAAAAGTAAAAGAAGGACTGCTTCCTGTTCCGGAAGCATTCCATACGCCACCTGGGGAATTAATAATAACGTCTCCTGTGAAAGTACATATTGTTCCTAATATAAAATACAATGCTCCGTTGATAGTAGTGGTACCGCCAACTCTAAATGTTATTTGCCACCCTCCTCCCCGAATGCCTGCATAGGTGCAATTTGAATTTACAATGAAGTTGCCTGTTACACTGCAAATTGAAGAGGAGTTGACTCCTTGAAGACAATAGGTGCTGGAAGAATTATTAATATTATCAAAAACAAGATTTCCTGATACCGTTAGTGTTATGGTAGAATTGATAAAAAGCGTTCCATTATTGGCAGTACCATTACCACCGTTGCCTTGTATTGTAAGGTTGTTGATAGTAATATTTACGTTTACTGTCATGCTTTTTCCAGGGCAAATTACCACATCATCACCTGCTCCGGGATAAAGTCCTGTTGAGTTTGTAGCTCCACCACATACATCTGTTACCCAGTTAGCTGCTACATTCCAGTTGCCGCTCGTCTTTGCAAAGTATGTTGTAGCTTGCGATGAAAAGAAAAACAGAAAAAAAACAATTAGCAAAGATGTTGCTAAACTTATGTTTTTATTTTTTGAAAGATTTTTAAACTGTTGGTCTTTTTTTTCCTTATTCAACATAATGGTTAGCATGTGATTTATGGAAACTTTTTAAATAAATTCATATAAATTTAGGAACCATTAAATTATTTTCTTAATTCAATTAATATTCGTTTTGTATTGGTAAAAATTAGCTAGTTTCAAATAAAAATTTGCAAACAACTCTCTGGGTTCAAAAATCAGGAAAAATTAATTTTAAAATATGCTAATAAATAAAAAGAGCAATTATACAGTGTTTATAATAGTTAAAACTCGAAATAAACTTAAAGTGCCACAATAAGAAAAAGTTAAATTTCTGCAGTACTTCAATCAAATTATTAACCCTTTGAAAAAGAAGAGTCAGCAAGAACTTTCAGAAAGAAACTGACAAATTGCATGAAAAAAAAGACATATTATTTAAAAAATCTATAATATGATATTTTAATGTGCAAAATATAAATTAGTTAGTGTAATAGGTTACTGAATCACTCAATTGTTCTTCTATTTGGCCGATTTTAATATTAATAATATCACTCACGATAAAAGATTTATTAATGCCTAAATGAAGTAATTGATAATAAATAATTTTGTTTGAGAAATAGAAAGGTGTGGACAATGTTAAATAGTATCCAATATCCTTGGAGATTGCTACACCAATACCTTTTTTAGTGCCAGCCATTGTAAATTTTTTTCCATCTAAAGAATAATAAATGATATAAATACCATCTGTGTGTTGATCTGTTATTACCCAATTTAAATATACATTTCCATTAATGTATTTTCCGGTAAATAAACTTATTTTTGCAATAGTATCTTTTGAATAATTTGAGGAATCTTTTCCATTGAATGTAGTTACAGTTATCTGAGCTTTTATTTGGAAAACACTAATCGTAAATAATATAATAATGATGAAAATATTTCGCAACATTTTTTTTTATAAAATTATTACGAAAAAAAATGAAAAAAATAACCAATAAAGATTTGCGTTTAGTAAATAAAAATCCGAGTGAAAATAAAAGGAATCTGATCGAGATATGTAAAATATTATTATCAGAGTTTCTCTAAAACCTGCATCAGTAATTCTTTTTTTCGTGAAGAAACGGGAACGTGAGTGCCATCTTTCATTATGACAAAACCACCATCATTCTTTTTAAACTGCATAAAGTAGTCGAGATTAATAAGATGAGATTGATGTATTCTGAAAAAACCATACTCAGTCAACATTTCATCGTATTCTTTAAGAATTGTAGATACCATGATTTTTTGACTGTTATTCAGAAAAAACTTTGTATAACATCCATCTGATTCACAACGGACAATATCTGTGAAATTTATAACATAAACGCTATCAAGCGTTTTTAGGATTAGTTTCTTTGATTCTTTGTTTTTACTGAAGTAATTACTTTTAAAAGCTTCAAGATTATCATAAATATCTTGCTGTTGAATTAGTTCTTCTGCTTTTTTTATAGCTGTAACCAGATCCTCAGCCTCTACAGGTTTTAAAAGATAATCAAGGGCACTGAATTTAAAAGCCTTAACGGCATATTCTTCAAAAGCTGTAATGAATATTATTTTGAAGTCTATTGATTTTAATTTTCGTAACAAATCAAAACCGCTTCCATCGTGCATGTGAATGTCGAGAAAAACGATATCAGGTTTGTGTTGTTCAATTATACTTATTCCGGATTGTACAGAATCCGCATCAGCGACAATATTAACATGTGCACAATGTTTTTTTATAATTGAAGCTATCACTTCTCTTGCATTTAATTCATCGTCAATAATTACAACTTTTAGCATATTTCTACTGAAAGAATTATTATTCAAAAAGGTTAAAAAAATCGAATCATCCTGTATAAGTTAATGGAAAGATAAAGGTTACCTTTGTTCCTTCAGCTTCATTATTACTATTTTTTAAATCAGTTATGAACATCTGAATTCTCTTTTTTGAGCGACGATTTAACATGGTTAGTCTTTCCTTAGTAATATTTGTAGCAACTGATAAATGTTCATTTTGATGTAACTGATTAATCTCTTTTGATCTTTCTCTTCCAATTCCGTTATCTTTAATTTCCATTATTAATGTTTTCTCTTTCAATTCAAATTTAATCAATATCAATCCTTTTCCATTAGTTTTATGCAATATTCCATGTTCAATTGCATTTTCTATAAAGGGTTGGGCAAACATGGGAGGGATGGAAGTATTCTCAAGTTCAATAGCCGGGTCAATATCAATTGTAAAATCGAATTTATCTTTAAATCTCAATTGTTGAAGAATTAAATAATGTTCAAGCGATGTTATTTCTTTTTCAAGTGAAATATATTCTTCACGGGAACTTTCTAGAATAGAACGCATTAATTTCACAATCGAAGATAAATATTTTACAGCACTTTCAGGGTCCTGTTTATAAATATAATTCTGAACACCCATCATAGTATTGAAAATAAAATGAGGGTTCATTTGTGAACGTAATAGCTTTTGTTCTATTGCTGTTTTTATATAGAGTGCCTTTAATCTATACTGACGAAGAAACAATAAACCGATTAGAACAATGAGTACCGTTAAACCAATTAATCCGAATATAATGTATCTGTTACGGCTGACTTCAAGAATCTGAATTTTATTTTGCTGTTTAAGAATCTGATTTTTTTGTGTTAACGTTTCAATCTCCTTTTCTTTTTTCTCAGTTTCATATTTTATCTGTATATCTGCAATTTGTTTTTCTTTTACTTCGTTTAGTAATGTATCTTTCATTTTAAAATATAATTCCTGAAAAGTGTTAGCTTCTTTATATTTATTAATTTTAATAAAATGATTCATTAATGATTTATAAAAAAGAATAGTATATTCTTTGTCTCCAATCTGTTTACTTATTTCTAAGCCACGTTTAAAATATACATAGGATTTATCGTTTTGACTAAGAGTATCGTATAAATTACCAAATTCAAAACAGATTTTCTCTTCGCCTGAATAGTTATTTATTTGTTTATAAAGCGTGTCGGCTTTTCTTAGAAATTCAATAAAATAAGAGTATTTTTTTTCTGAACTATACGTTAAGCCAATACTGTAAAGTGCATTAGCAATGCTTTGCTTCTCTCCAATCTCCTCTGTGATTTTAAGTTCTTTAATAAAATATTCCCTTGCCATAGAAAAATTATTCTGCTTATAATATGTTACAGCCATATTATAAAGCAATTGGCTAATCCCATTTTTATCGTTTAAATCTTCTTTTATTTTTAATCCTTTCGAATAAAAAACCAGGGCTTTAGTGAAATTATTCTGTTCCAGATATGTATTACCAATTAAAATTGTAAAATCTGAAATACCTGTTTTGTTTTTTCTTTCTTTTTCAATATTTAATCCCTTTAAATAACATTGCAAAGCATTTGAATATTTTTTTTGAATCATATACAGATTGCCCAGAATAATCATTGTACTTGAAATACCTTGTTTATCTTCTAAGTCTTCTCTTATTATTAATCCTTTATAAATATATTTAAATGCATTTGTATAATCCATTAGGCGTGAATACACAATTCCTATATTACTTAAAGTGTTTGCAATATCCTTTTTATTCCCTAATTCATTCCTTTTTTTCAACGCAGCAAAATAGTAATCCATTGCCTGTTTGTAATCATTTTTATAAAGATAAACTGTGCCTAATTTGTTTTGTGAAATAGCAATTCCTTTTTTATAATTTATTTTTTTAGAAAGTAACTCAGCTTGTAATATATAATCTTTTGCAGTTTCATATTCTCCAAGATTAAGAAATTGTGTGCTTAAATCACTTAAAATATTAACTCTGGAGGTGTCTTCTTTTTCTTTTTTTAAAAGTTTATTAAGCGAATCAATTACATGAGAATAAAATGAGGGTTTGGAGTTTATATTTTGCGACGAAGAGGTAAGGCTCAAGTTGATAAAAATAAAGAAAATAAAAAGGTGACAAAGCAATAAAAAAGGTCTTTTATGGATCATTTCCAGTATGTTTTAAACTCACTTTTCTGACATTTACAAATATAACTTAGTTTAATAAATTTCATCAAATAAGGTTTAATTATGATAGGTATACTTTACAGATAATAAATTTTCTATTTAAAAATTTCGCTAAATACTTCCAGCGATTTTATATTCATGTTCGATCCTGTATGAATAGTGTAGAAGTTTAATAAGCCTTCAATCAGATATCTTCGCTGGGTAGAATTTAAGGGTATTTCCCACCAGTTTTCCGATTCAAGTTCTAAGAACTGATGCAGAATAAAAGAAAATTCTGTGCTTAATGTTTGAGAGCCCATTTTTTCAGAAACAAAACAGGCATTTAGCAAGTCAAATATAGGTTCATTTTTACTGTAATTATTTACAGGATAAAACCCCAGGAATCGCGTGAGTTCAATCATGAAATAAAGATGGAAGTTGGCCGGAGATTGATTTTCGCGGGCAAATCTGTAAATCGAATCTGAAAGAAACCCGTATAGTTCTTCGTCGGTGTGCTGATAGCGAATACAACGGTTCATTATTTCTGTCAGAAACATTCGAATAACCAGGCGGCTTGGGTCTGTTGTTAAGCCGGAAAACGAGTTTAATAAATAAACTTCTTTTATCGGATGAATTTCCTTTTTTTGGTTATAATAAATTTCTGTTTGTAAAATGTTAAAAGGTTGAAAAAAGGAAGGAGCAAAGCCCGACTTTTTGTTTCGGGCTCTGTTAACCATGCACGAAATACGCCCGAGTTTACGGGCGTACATATGTATTATAAGAGAATGATCGGAATATTTTATGCTTCGTAATACTATTCCTTCAACTTTTTCCAGCACTGGCCAACAAAGTTACTTTTTAAACATGGTTCTGAATATATAGGGAAGCATGCCTGCAAATAAAACCAATACAATGGCTATCAGTCCGCCGCAGTGATGATGGCTATTACAGCCATTTCCAATTCCGCTTAACATTATGTAAATATGAAAAGAAAGACCACAAATAACAACTACTATACCTGCTAATCCGGTAAAAAATGCAATCAGTTTGCTTGTACTGCGCGGATAATAGATATCTTCTTTTATTTCGGTAATGGTTTTGGCTGGATCAACGGGGTCGGGTCGGCTATGGGTAGTTTTTAAAACCTCAGGTGATTTTGATGATAAAGCATCGCTGAGTTTATAATTTTCTTTTCGAAGCCAGAAAAGGAATATTAAAAAGAAAAACAAGAAAAGAATAACAGGCATTAACACCAAACCTTTTTTTGCAAGGCTCAAATGTTTTTGGCTTTTCATTTTGCAATTTTCATTTTTCATGAATTTCATGTGTTTGTTGCAACTGTTACCACATTTTTCGTGAAACATTTTTTTGCAGCACATAGGGCCATCGCCATCAATCATTATATTTTCATCACCTTCATCATCGGAAGAAATAATGATTGTTTTTTCAATTTTTTTAACCTGTTTGTCAGATGTGTCTTTATTATTCTGGCTAAAACCAATAAATGCAAAGAATACAAAAGTCAGAAACAGAATGATTGTCTTTTTCATAAAATTGATTTTAAGGGGTTTTATATGATAAAAGTACAAAAATAAATAGTTGATTCATAAAATTTAACATAAATATTTTTTAACAATTATGAGATAGAGTACTTTTGAAAATAACGCCATTGATATGAATGCAAATTTTTGGGATGAAAAATATTCTGTTCACGAATATATTTTCGGAACTGAACCAAACGAATATTTTAAAAGTAAAATTGAAAAAATAAAACCCGGGAAAATTCTTGTTCCGGCAGCAGGCGAGGGACGTGATGCGGTATATGCAGCTGCATTAGGGTGGAGTGTTTTTGCTTTTGACCAGAGTAAAGTGGCAAAAGAGAAAGCATTAAAACTGTGTGATTTAAAAAAGGCTGAGATTTATTATAAGATATGCGATGCCTTTGATTATAAAATTGAAAAGGAGGAATATGATGCTGTCGTATTAATATTCTTTCATCTTCCATCAGAAATAAGAAGAAAATTATATAAAAAATTAATAGCCGGATTGAAAAAGGGTGGACACTTAATTCTTGAATCTTTTAATACTTTACAATTAGATAATAGCTCTGGCGGACCAAAAGATCCGGATATGTTATTATCGGCAAAAATTCTTGAACAGGAGTTTTCAGGCCTTAAAATAATTGAAAATTATGAGACTGGAATTTATCTCAAAGAGGGCAGCGGGCATGTTGGAAGATCCGATGTTGTAAGGTTTTTTGCTGTGAAAGAATGAAGTTCAGGCTGATAATATGTTCCCTGTATTCAGTATTATTATAAGATTCTTAAAAGCCTGTTTGGCCTGGAATACACAATTCTGATTAATCAGCCGGTATTAGTATATCTTTATTCAGGACTATCTCGCTTTCTGTTTTATGAGCTTTCCTGTATATAATTTATTGTCTGCAACAAATCTATACATATAAATTCCTTCCGGATATAAATTTAATGTTATAGAAATTTCGTGACACCCGCTTTCTTCCGAATCAATAATATGGCTGAAAATAATTTTTCCGGTTAGGTCATAAATATCAAGACGGGTACCTGTTTTATTCTTCAGAGAATAAGCAATTACAGTAGATTCATTAAATGGATTCGGGAATACCGAAACATCTGTGTTCGTTGTTTTGGCTTCAGATACTGATGTAGGAATTCTCATAATGTCAAGCACAACACCTTCGATATAAGTGAGACTGTATGGAATTTCCTGCGGGATCAGGTACCACCCGTTATAACTTCCGCCCCATCCGAAATTGAGATGAAAATAATTGTCAGTATTATACCCGTCAACAACAACATTGTGTCCACTGGTAGATGTTTGATTAACAATTGCAAGGTGGGCGGGAAGCGTGTCCTTAATGTTCTGAATAAGACGTGGGAATAAATCGCTATTTGTGGTGTCGAGAAGGGATGCGGTAGTAAAATTAAAACGCTGGTAGGCTTCATAAGCCTGGTTTACTCCGAAAGTTCCTGAACCGCTTGAGGTATAAACCTGCGTAGCAGCCACACCACAGGCAAAAGTAAGGGCCGCTTTATCGTTGTTGGTGAGGGGAATGTCATTGGTATAATGTTCATTAAGAGTATCGAGATAGGAATTTAATTGGGAAAAAGACGGGAATCCACGTGCTATATAGTCATTATCAATCCAGTATTGACGGCCTGCATAATTATGATAATAATCATCATTGTCGTCGAAATGTGTATTATTTGTTGTTTTGTGAAAATTCAGTATTTGTCCCATGGCTATCGAAGGGCAACCGGCAATACTTCGTTGAGATGTTACAGGGTCGATCGGACAAAAATTACTGTAAGGTGCGTTTTGGGTCCAGTTTGATGTAAGCCAGCCATCACCGGTTGCAGGCCATTGCTGGAAAGTGGTATCCAGGCTTTTACTGCTGCCTGATAAATTATTCCATTGAGCAATATACTTCTGTGAATATAAATTATTGTAATTTGATTTTTGAGTCAGATTAGCTTTGGCCATTGAATACAATGGGTTTGTATTGTCCATTTCACCGAATCTGCTTTCCCGGGAAAATGCAATTACCGGAGGAAGACTTGTGTTTGAAGAAACGAGAACAAAACCATCAGGAACCAGATCGAAAACATAGCACAAAACATTCTTCCCGGAAATTATTTCTCTCCTGGATATTATGGAATAAGAATTATTTCTTGTTTGCTTTTCGAGGAAATGCCGGGCTGCTTTTTCGGCATTATCAATTCCTACAATTTCAAATTGGGCAAGAAGAGAAAAAGAAACGGAGAAAAAGAAACTGAAAAGTAAAATTGTTTTCATAAGTTTCATGGATTAGAAATTGTTCCAACGCTTTTTCTGTTTCCGGTTGCTTTATATGACACATGAACCCACCCGTTTATTCCGCCTTCCCACAGCAACTGATCAAAATCGAGATTATTGCGGATCCAGTCAAACAATTGCCTGTTGGTTACCCTGCCAAAAACATCACAGTCAATGTCGATGGCTTCACCGCGCATATGCTGGCTATGGGGTTGCCCTTTCACAAGCCTGTTTACTTCCTGGGAGCGGTAACAGGATGATATGAATAACGGCACTCCGAAATGTTCCCGGGCTTTATCAAATACATTTGTACATAATAATTTGATTTTTTCTATTGTAGCCGCATCTGGTGTGTTATCCAGATTATTACGGCGGGCTGTATCGGAACGGACTATTTCACCGTAACAGACATACTTTGAAATTTTGTCAGAAGGTTTCATGGATTTAATTTTAGAATGATAAAAATATAAAATTTTATTGAAAATATTTTATACTTGTTCTAAATCAATTTATTTAAGTGATTAAAGTATGTTCTGCAAAATGCTTATAAATATGCTCCGGATTTACCTTTAATATAATTCAGGGTATAATGAACAGGAATTAAGTCTGTCAGAATCTTCTGGCGATTGACATTTTTGTTAATTAAATTAGAGCAATTTTTTAAAATAAAGAACGTTTTTCAATTTTACTTAAGAAGTAAATGATTAAACCTGCTATTTTTTGTTTTTCCCGATGGTGTTTTATTTCTTTGTTTTTGACATGTTTTATTGGTACTTCCTTTGCACAGCTCGACATTAATCATAGTTTACAGGAAGGCAGAAGAAACCTGGCGAATGGCGATTATGTGGAAGCCATCAGGCGATTGAACGATGTTATTAAAATCAGACCCGATCAGCACCTGGCCTGGTATTTAAGAGGAATTTCGAAGTTACAGCTCGGCGATAATTTTGGAGCCGAATCTGATTTCAGCACAACCATTCAACTTCATCCGGGTTTCTCTGAAGCATATTATTATCGCGGAATAACAAAGGTTGAGAAACAAAATTACCGGGAAGCGCTTAAAGATCTTGATGAATCAATCGCGTTAAACCCGTTGAGTGCTGATTACTATGCCGGCAGGGGTTATGTTAAGTTGATTATTAACGATACGTCGGGCGCCTTATGTGATCTGGATACTGCAATAAGAATTGATTCCAAACATTATAAAGCATACTTGTACCGGAGCCTGGTGGAAATGTCCCAGAAAAAATATCCGGAAGCTTTGGTTGATTGTGATAAAGCAATTCAAATGAATCCCTTTGATCTGGATGTACGAATTGAGCGGGGAAGAATAAAATTATTAAATAATGACCCTGAAGGCGCTATGGAAGATTTGCAATTTGTTTTGAAGAAGGATTCTTTAAATGTCCTGGCATACTATCTTCAGGCAGTTAATTATCATCAGAAAAAAGAATACAATAATGCCCTTGCTAGCTATGATAAAGTGATTTCTATTAATCCAATAAATGCTTTGTGTTTTTTCAACCGGGCTGTTCTGAAATCTGAAATCAAATCATATAAAGAAGCGCTTACAGATTATTCGGAAGTAATCAGAATAAACCCGCAGAATATTCTTGCCTATTACAACAGAGGCATAGTAAGGTTTATAATTAAAGACTATAAAGGAGCCGTACAGGATTTTTCAAAAGCAATCGAACTATATCCCGGACTTACCGACGCATACCTGAACAGGTCTTCGGCCAGAATATATTTAAACGATCAGGCGGGAGCTTCTGAAGATAAAAATAAAGCGGATTTATTAATGAAGAAAACATCTGCTTTAACTGATAGCAACGATTCCGTTACCAGGGAAAAACTGATGGAATTCAAATCCGACTTTACGTCGATTGATTTCGAGACCGGAAAAATTCAATATAAAGACTATCAGATTTCGACTATTCCGGTTTATTCAATCGTAATTATACCACCTGAGAATAATACAAAAGCAATCAACTTTCTGCTGGCTATTGACCAGTTGAATGATAAAAGTAAAATCGATTTGCAGGTGGAGTTAAATAATACAAAACATAATATTTCAAATGAAACCATTGAAAAAAGTATAACAAAGCTGGATTCGCTAATAAAGTACGAGCCGGAGAATTGTGATTATCATTTTTTGAAAAGCATTTTATTTAACCAGGCTCAAAATTATAACAATGCGATGGATGCAATTAATCTTTCGATAAAAAACTGTCCGAGTAATTATCTTTTGTTTTTTATGAAAGGTAATTTGCAGTTCCAGACCGGAGAGATTCTCAATTCTTTTGGCGCTCAGGATGAGCTTATGCTTGCCGTTGATAATTCAAACCCTTCATCGGGAGTCGTTAACGATGATTATTATAAACAATCTATTGCAAATTATACTACTTCGATACTTCTGAATCCAGGCTTCAGTTATGCTTATTTTAACAGGGCATATACCGAAGGCCTGATTAATGATATTCCCGGTGCGTTAAACGATTATTCTCGTTGCCTGGCCGTCGATAATAATTTTTCAGCTGCATATTACAACAGGGGATTAATTTTTATTTACCTGAAGGATTATAAAAACGGATGTAATGATATCAGTAAAGCCGGTGAATTAGGCATTAAAGAAGCCTACCGGGTACTTTATAAATATTGTGATTAAGAGAAGTAAGAATCTTTTAACTTTTCATTGTTAAAAAATAATTTTAATTGCAATGTCAACGCAAGGCTATTCGTTTATTTTTGTTGTAATCGTACCATAATGAAACGCTGGCTGTTTTTACTTTTTTTTCCCGGAATTATATCTTCTTTCTCAGGTGGATACAGGGATGATTATGTTATTCCCGTGGATGAACCTCATGTAAAACCATGCATTTTTACGGTTCAATCCGAAAAATGGGCCGATTCAGTTCTTGCAACATTAACTCTTGATGAAAAAATTGGCCAGCTTTTTATGGTTTCGGCCTATCCCGAAAGAAATGAAAAACATTATGAAGAAGTAGCCGAACTGGTTTCTGAATATAAAGTAGGCGGAGTTATTTTCTTTAAATCGGGACCTCTGCGGCTTGTAAACATGTCAAACTATCTTCAATCTCTGGCAACCGTGCCTCTACTCATGAGTATTGACGGGGAATGGGGTTTGTCGATGCGTGTCGATTCAACTATGCGCTTCCCTTTACAGATGCAGCTTGGGGCGATGCAGGATGATGAACTTATTTACCAGATGGGAAAGGCTATTGGGCGACAAATGAAACGCATGGGAATCCAGGTGAATTTTGCTCCTGTGCTTGATGTTAATAATAATCCTTTAAACCCTGTTATTAACATGCGTTCCTTTGGCGACAATAAAAAAATGGTTGCCGAAAAGGCTTTCGAATACATGCGCGGGCAGCAGGAAATGCATGTGCTGGCGGTAGGAAAACATTTTCCGGGGCATGGTGATACAAAAACCGATTCGCACAGCGATCTTCCCTATATCGGGTTTTCAAGGCAAAGACTGGATAGTTTGGAATTATATCCCTTTCGCCAGCTGATAAAGAAGGGCATCGGAGGAATGATGGTTGCACACCTTGATGTGCCCGCCCTCGATCCGGTCAATAAGCGTCCGACAAGCCTTTCGCCCGAAGTGGTAAATGACCTGCTCAGAAACAAAATGGGTTTTGAAGGATTGATTTTTACTGATGGCTTAAACATGAAAGGTGTAACAAAGTATTTTAAACCGGGTGAAGCCGCTCTCAAAGCGTTACTTGCCGGAAATGATATTTTACTTTGCCCCGAAGATGTGCCGTGGGGTGTGCGGTTGATAAAAGAAGCCATTGAAGACGATATTATCTGCGAACAGGATATTGATGTCCATGTAAAGCGTATCCTGCAGGTAAAACAGTGGGCAGGACTGGATCATTGCCAGTATGTGGATACTGCTAACCTGGTAAAGGATTTATTTAGTCCTGAAGATGATCTTTTAAACAGGAAACTGTCAGAAAATTCATTAACATTAGTCAGAAATGAGCAGAATATTATTCCTATTACCCGTCTCGATACCCTGAGAATTGCTTCTGTTTTTTTTGGAAAAACGGAAAAGGGCGTTTTTCAGGAGAACCTGGGTTTATATGCGCCCATTGCACAGTTTAATATAGAAAAGGAGATGAATAATTCGGAGTTGTCAGAGTTAAAAGACACGTTAAGAAATTATAATCTTATAATTATTTCATTGAAACAAACCAATCGGTATTCATTTCGTACCTTTAACTTTACCGATCAGAGCATTGATTTGTTAAAATATTTATCCGATTCTAATCATGTGGTATTAAATCTTTTTGCAAGTCCGTATAGCCTTAACAGGATTCCTTTTTATAAAAAAATAAAAGCGATACTGATCGGGTATGATGATACAAGATATCCCGCCGAAATTGCCCCCCAGGTCTTATTCGGAGGAATCAGCGCCAAAGGACATTTACCGGTTAATGTTTCTCCTGCTTTTCCTTATAATTTCGGAATCGAAACCGGGAAACCTGTTCGTCTGAAATATTCTGTTCCTGAGGAATTAGGAATTAACAGTAATAAATTTGACAGAATAGACTCTGTTATCAATGATGCCATTTCCCGTAAAGCCATGCCAGGTTGCCAGGTACTGGTGGCAAAAGATGGGGTTGTTATTTACAGGAAATCATTCGGATATTTTACGTATGACAAATCGCAGCCGGTTACAAATGATGATTTGTTTGACCTTGCTTCTGTTACAAAAACTATTGCAACTACTTTGGTAACCATGAATATGTACGATGTTAAGAAATTGGATATAGACAAGGAATTGTCATTTTATTTACCGGAATCCAAAGGAACAAATAAAGAAAAAATTATCCTCAGAGACCTGATGACCCACCAGGCCCGGCTGGTACCCTGGATTCCATTTTACATTGACATTACAAAAGATGATAAAAAACGAAAAGAATACTTTTCGACCCGTTCAGCAAATAAGAAGACTGTCCAGGTGGCCGATAGTCTTTATGTTTTAAATTCATACAGGGATTCGATTTTTAAAGAAATTTTTAAGTCGAAATTGTTAGCTGAAAAAGAATACAAATACAGTGATCTCGGATTTTATCTGATGCAGGATGTAATTGAGAAAACAACTCACAAAAACATAAGTGTTCTTGCCGATAGTATGTTTTATAGACCCTTGGGAGCCTCTACTTTGGGATACAATCCTTTGAAAAAGTTTTCGCGCGACCGGGTCATTCCAACGGAAAACGACACGGTTTTTAGAAAACAAATAGTCTGGGGGTATGTTCATGATCAGGGTTCAGCTCTTATGGGTGGTGTGGCCGGACATGCCGGTTTGTTTTCAAATTCAAACGATCTGGCGAAAGTTTGCCAGATGTTACTATTGGAGGGTGAGTATGGGGGTATTCAGTATTTCAGCCATTCGACAGTAAATACATTTACTTCCTGCCAGTTTTGTCCCAAAAACCGGAGAGGGTTGGGATTCGATAAACCGGAACCCGATAAAAACAAAGAAAGTCCTGTTTCAAAACAGGCATCGTTAAAAACATTCGGACATCAGGGGTTTACCGGTACCTGTTATTGGGTAGATCCGGAAAAGAATCTTGTATATATTTTCCTTTCCAACAGGGTATATCCCGATGCTGAAAATAAGAAAATAAATACATTGGGGATAAGGAATAAAGTGATGGATATTATTTATGAAGCTATAGAAGAAAAATAAATCTAATTTATTATTGTTGATTTTTTTTATATTTATGATATTCTCTAAGAGATTTTCTGAAAAAAGGTTTAGAAATAAAATGATAGGTTATTGCATCCGTATACATAAAGCCAAACGAGTACCAGATATATCCCGGGCTTTGAATATCAGGATACGGAGGTGAATATTTTGCATTATATTCATTGGTCCAGTCAATCTCTTTTTTTAAGAATAATGGAGCTAATATCAACATCTGAACTAAACCCAATACCCTCATGGTTCTATACATATAAAGGTTTTTCTTAGCTTCAGGAATATTTGTTACATAGGGGCTTAGTTTATATCCAAATAAGCCAGCACGCAAATAGGTTTCTCCTTTGTCAAGGCTGAATTTTTGTGTAGTAATGGATAAAAGGAGAGGGAGCTAACCATGTGGTTTTATTTATGTAATAAATGGAATCTATGTTTTTGTGAAAAGGGATAGCAAGATAAAATCTTTGTCCTTTTTATTAGTGTTTATTATTAATGTAGAGAAAAGAAAAATAGATATTAACTTTTTCATTAAAAAAGATATTTTGAGAACCAGATGGAGATTCTATCTTCTAAACTTTTACTAGCTGGAACAAGAGGTAATCTAAGGTGGTTTTCTAAGATTTCAAGTTTCGTCATGGCGCATTTTACTCCTGTCGGACTTCCTTCAGCAAACAATAAACGCGAAAATTCCAGTAGCTTATAATGTAATACTCTTGCTTCGGAGTATTTGCCTGAAAGAGCAAGCCTCACCATAGTTGAAAAGTCTTTGGGAAGTGCATTGGCTGCAACGGAAATTACACCTGTGGCTCCGACAGAAATAAGTGGTAAAGTGATACTGTCGTCACCAGAAATTACATCAAAATGCGAAGGTTTTTTCTCGATAATTTCCATAATCTGCTCAATGTTTCCAGAGGCTTCTTTTACCGCTATAATGTTTTTGAAATTATGAGCCAGTTCTAACGTTGTTTCTGCTGTCATGTTTATTCCGGTTCTGCCCGGAACATTATACATTATGATAGGGAGGGGACTGCTTTTGGCAATAGCACCGAAATGTTCAAAGAGACCCTGCTGGTTGGGTTTGTTGTAATACGGTGTTACTAAAAGAAAGGCATCAATACCGGCCAGGTCAGCCTTTTTAATATTTTCAATAATGGCCATTGTATCATAACCTCCTGCTCCAAGAACAACAGGAACCCGACCTGCATTCTTTTCAACAACATATTTGATGATACTGTTTTTTTCGACTGCGCTGAGGGTGGCACTTTCGGCTGTTGTTCCCATAACAACAATATATTCAACGCCTCCTTCAATTACATGGTTAATTACTTTTTCAAGAGCCATGAAGTCTATGCTTTTATCGGATCTGAAAGGCGTAACAAGCGCTACTCCTGTGCCACGAAAACGGTTCATATCAGTGATTATTTATGATGGAAAGATAATGTTTTATTTGTTCGCAAAGGAAATCGGCTGTGGGGTTGGTGCTGATATCAATCATGAAATCATAATGAGTTGAGTCAGGAGTATAAGTTCCGATTTTAAATGCTGCTTTTGACATCGCATTAATGTATTCAAGCTGAAAATTTTCACCCTGGTGCAGATCAATCAGAATATCAATTTTCTCGTTAATAAAATCATTAATATTATGATTGCTTGGAATACCCTGCCAGTTGGAATCCTTTATGGTAAAAAAGTGAAAACCGGTATAATACTGGTAAAAATTCATTACTTCTTTGCTGTCGGCAAAGCCCAATCCAAAAATCCGTAATTTTTTTTCCGTCAGGAATTTTGCAAATGATCGGGCTGTTTCGTAGTTCCCATGATCGGTGGCATCGAAAAGCAAACCAACAGACCGGGCTGTGTTAAAGTTGTGAAAAACCTTTTTGCGTTCGTGGTTCTTCATGTTTTTTTTCAGAACCGAACGGCCGATCTTCTGCTTTATTTGATCCAAAGGCTTCATGCTGCAAGTTACATTAAATCTGTAATGCTTGAAAATATCTTAACATGAATTAAGAACAATTTTCTGTTTATAGTAGTTATTTTACCAGTTGCAGTAAGAAAGACCGGGATTACACCTGTAATTTTATATCGCCTATTGCGACACGATTCCATAAGAATAAAAATACATATTTGTAAGCGATGAATATGAAAATTATACAAAAATGAATAAAATAAAAAATTTGTGTAATAAATCATGTTTTAGTAAAATATACACTATAAAATTTAGTATTGTTTTTAGTAAATGGAAACCTTAATCAAGAGTTATTATTCTTTTGGAATTGATTTTAAATTTATTAATTTTGGATGAAGATTGAGAATCTTTACAATCAAATGGAAGACAAAATAAAATACTGGACAGAATTATCGGATTATGATTATGACACAGCTGAAGCAATGTTAGTCAGTAAACGTTATTTATATGTTGGATTTATGTGTCATCAGGCAATTGAGAAAATTTTTAAGGCCTATTATATTAATTTAAAAACAGATATTCCACCATATACACATAGCTTATCCTATCTTGCAAAAAAAGGAGAATTTTATGATTTTTTTGAAGAGTCTCAAAAAGATTTTATAGATCAGATTGAACCTTTAAATATTGAAGCCGGTACCCTTCTTATAAAGAACGGTTATTAAAAAGTCTTACCGAAGCAAAGTGCCAGGAGATTCTGGATAAAACAAAAAAACTTCAGCAATGGATAAAGTCGAGGTTATAAACAAGTTACAACAATACAGGCTTTTATTGATGAATCATTTTGATTTGGATAAAGTTTATTTATTTGGTTCTTATGCTAAAAATACAAACAAACCGGATAGCGACATTGATGTAGCTATTATTGTAAATAAAATAAAAGGAGACTATTTCTCAACTACACCTATACTTTGGAAATTACGAAGACAAATTGATGACAGAATTGAACCTATATTATTAGAGAAAGGTAACGATCAGAGTGGGTTTATAGATGAAATTCAAAGATACGGAATAGAAATAAAATAATAACAAATTATACAACTCTTCGGAATCCGTTAGAAGATACGATGACGTTTTTATAACACTTTTTTAAAACACCTTTTCCTTTTATGCTGTATGTGTTCGTAGTTCTTCCAATTGGAAATTGCGTTGGAATTGGTTTCAAATATCCCGGTGGTTTCTATATACTTCATCCCTTTACTGAGCATCTGTTTTTGTATCTCTGCCATTAAAATTACTCCGGCACCGGTTGACATCACTTCTTTTTTGACACCTGTAAGCATTTGATCCATTACATCTTTTCCTTTTCTTGCTTTAAGAATATGCAGAAATCCAAACGGGAAAAGTTTGCCGTTTGCTTTTTGCATGGCTTCGGATAAGCTTGGTAATCCAATAATAAATCCAACCATTTCTCCTTTAAGCTTTACCATTTTTACAAATTCAGGATTGAGAATTTTAATGTACTTATCTTTATAGAATGCCATCATCTTCGGAGAAAAAGGAGAAACAAAGGGAAGGTCGCTAAATGCATCGTTTAATATGCTGAAAATGGTATCAGAATATGGTAACAACTCAGCCATATCTTTAAAATGAACTACTTCAATTCCAAAACGTTTCTGTATGAGGGCAGCTCCGCGGTTGGCTTTTTCTACAGGAGCATTTCCCAGGGTCAACCGGAATTCTATCCAGTCAATTTCTTTTTCATAGCCGAGTTTTTCGAGATGTTCGAAGTAATATGGCATGTGATATACAGAAGCAATGGAAGGTAAATGATCGAACCCTTCAACCAGCATTCCTTGTAAATCCAAGTTGTTAAATCCAAGAGGTCCCATTACTTTATTCATTCCTTGTTCTCTAAGCCAGTTTTCTGCTGTTTTTGTTAACAAAGAAACAACTTCATGATCGTTAATGAATTCAATGCGACTGAATCTTCCGGTTTTTTCGCTGGTTTTTTCGTTAAAAGTTTCATTGATGATAGCCCCGATTCTGCCGGCAACTATACCATTTTTATATGCCAGCCAGAACTTTGCTTTACAATGTTCAAAGGCAGGGTTGTGTTCGGGCATTAAGCTATGTATTTCATCTTTAATAATCGGCGGAACCCAGAATTTATTACCTTTATATAGTGAGAAAGGAAATTTTACAAATTTCTTCAAATCACTTTTTGATATTGCTTCACGAATTTCAACGGCCATATTTTAAAATTATTTAGGTATTATTAGGATTCATTTTACAACAAACTATTTAATGGCGATTACTGATTTTCCCATGTCTTGTCCTAAAATACGGCTACAGATTATTATTTAATTTATGCGCCTTTTTTAAAAATTTGATTAGGTGTTTTGTATCCCAAAGATAAATGAAGTCTTTTATTATTGTACAAACTAATAGCAT
>JBBIRU010000049.1:0-36538 GCA_037441645.1 Bacteroidota bacterium | reverse complement strand
CCATGTAGTATTTGGAATAAAACGCGTGTTAAATGTTTCCTCAACCTCCTATTCCGTATTCACCCTTGTAAATGGAATGGGAATCTGGAATGAAGGCGATCCTACATATACAGGTTTAGATGGTTTAAATGTAGATAATTTAGACGCTCAGGGAAAGCTAGTAGCCTGGGTGCAGGACCATAATGGAAACGGAACTATTTTTGAAAACTTCGTTAACGGAACAACCGTAATGGCAACCTTTCGATATGGAGCTCCGGTTTCCCAACCACAACTCTCAATAGATGCAAACGGAGATATGTACCTTGTATATACCAGCACTGTCGAAGACCAGCTCTCGAATAATGTTTATTATAACCACCTTTGGGGAAGAAAATACTATAATGCAACCGGCCAATGGGGTCAATTTGTTGAGTTAACAGCAGGAAATCCGGGCGATTATGATTTTACCGAACAAATATACCCGTCATTGTCAAAAACTATGGACTCCCAATTGCATATTGTTTATATGTTTGATCTTGACCCGGGATCTTATGTTGAACCTTATGTATCTCCTGGTACAATAGCAGGCAGCTCAAACACGATGATGTATTTAACCGTAGATAAATCAGATCTTATTCTAAATAAAAAAGAAACAAATCTGACAAGCCCTTTAGTAAGTATTTATCCCAACCCCATTGCAAATGATATGAATGTTTCATTCTCATTTAATAAATCAACCGAAGTAAATATGACTGTTTTAAATATGGTAGGAAGTACGGCGATGAGTGAAAAGTTTATTGCCGGAAGAGGTGAAACAGAACAAATAAATGTGAGTGAACTTCCCGGCGGAATTTACCTCGCTAAGTTTGAAACTTCCAATGGTACCTTTACCAAAAAGATTATAAAAAAATAATGATAGGTTTTATATTTAAATGCCTCGCAAATGCGGGGCATTTTTATTTTAGATGTTTAGAAACTGTTTTGAAATTTCACCATTTATTAATCCAGGATGTTAATCCCCTGACGGGGGAATACCCGATGTTTTTTAATTTTTTATTGGTATTTCTCTCCTGACGGAGAAAATAAATATGCCGTAGGCATTCCATATCAATAAAAAATTAAACTAATGATAGTTTGTCCGTAGGACATTAACCAGGTCAAAACAAGAAATCAAAACAGTTTCTTAGTTTACTTTACTATATAAGAGAATAATTTTTATTAAATTTGCTGCAAACAAATGATTTAATGTTTAACTAAAAACCAGTACAATGAAAAAACTATTACTCGTTGGCATTGCCGCTGCTTTATCTTTGAGTACTTTTGCTCAAAGTAGACCTTCTCTTCCATCGAATTGGAGAAATATTAGTATTCAAAGAAAGATGGAAGTAAAACCATTAGTTGAAAATCCTTCAAATTCAGTTGTATTATCAAATAATGGTAGTAAAATTCTCACTGATTTAGAGATTGGTACAACAACGTATGATGTTCAAACCAATGATTGCATGGATAGCAGATGTTATCTTTTTCCGGATGGAACTGTTGGTGCTACATTTACTTTTGGAGTAGCAGCTCCTTCATGGCCGGAACGTGGTACAGGGTACAATTATTATGATGGTACTGCCTGGTTACCAGATCCAACAGCCAGAATTGAAACAATAAGAACCGGTTGGCCATCCTACGCCCCTTTAGGACCTGGTGAAGCAGGTGAAGTAGTTGTTTCACATTCAGGTTCTACAAATTCTTTATATATGAATACACGTCCTGTTAAAGGAACTGGCGCATGGACACAAACAGCTATACCCAAAGCTGCTGGTAATGTTTTATGGCCGCGTATCTGTACAAGTGGAAATACAATTCATATTTTAGCTAATGATAATGATACCAATATAGTTCTAAACGGAATGAAAGCCCCAACTTATTATTATCGTTCACAGGATGGAGGCGCTACATGGGATATTAATCAGGTGGTTCCAGCTGGCTTGGAAACTTATACTAGTGGTTTCGGCGGTGATCAATATGCCTGGGCAAAACCTCAGGGTAATACAATAGCATTTGTTATTGGCGAACAATATTCTGATATTGTGTTAATGAAATCTACAGATGCCGGTACTACATGGACTAAAACGATTGTTTTTGATAATCCAATTCCATCAGAAAGTTTATCTTCTATGACTTTTCCCAGTACAGATACGGCCTATGTTTCTGATGGACATTTAGCAGTTGAGCTCGATCCGTCTGGAAATGCTCACGTTGTTTTTGGTACAACAAGAATGTTATGGGCAGCAGCAGATGGTAGCTATAATTATTTCCCTGTTGTTAATGGATTGTGTATGTGGAATGAGGGTGATCCTACTATTTCAGGTCTAAATGGGTTAAATACAGACGACTTATATAATCAGGGTAAACTTGTAGCTTGGGTTCAAGACCGTAATGGGGATAATGTTGTATTTGATAATTATGTAAGTGGGACAACTATATTTGCGCATTATGGAACAGCAGCACCAGTTTCGTTACCGCAGATTTCAATTGATTCGAATGGCGATATCTTTATTGTTTATACAAGTGCAGTTGAAGATCAGCTGGATGCTACAAGTAATTGCTATTACAATCATTTGTGGGGAAGAAAATATTCTGCAGCTTTAGGTCAATGGGGATTATTTCGTGAGTTAACACCAGGAAATCCAGGTGATTATGATTATACAGAACAAACTTTTCCATCTTTGTCAAAAACAATGGATAATTTATTACACATTATTTACATGTATGACTTGATTGCCGGTGCTTATGTTGAGCCATTTGCTTCTCCAGGTACAATTGCCGGAAGCCAGAATGTTATAATGTATTTAACATTAGATAAATCTGATTTATTATTAAGTAGTAAAAATACAGACCTTTCAAATTCAAAAGTAAATATTTATCCAAACCCGGTAACCGATTTTATGGATGTTGATTTTTCATATAATAAATCAACCCCGGTAACAATGAATATTTATAACGCGGTAGGTAGCCTTGTTAAAACAGAAAAATTTACTTCTGAAAGAGGTAATGCAACACATATAAATACAAAAGATCTTTCAACCGGAATTTACCTCGTTAAATTTGAAACTTTAACCGGAACTTTTTCAAAGAAAATTATTAAGAACTAATGTAAATTTTTAAGTATCACATTGAAATGCCCCGCACCTGCGGGGCATTTTTTTTATTATATAAAAATTAAAAATATACTTATATTTACATTAAATTTTTAAGTGAAACCTAATGCTGATATTATGAAAAAACTTTTTACTTTAAGTATTATTGCTTTATTCTCTATAAGCCTGATAGCACAGAATAGAGCACAGTTGCCTGCAAACCTCAGAAATTATTCTGTAAAAGCACCTACACACACTCCTAAAGAACCGGTTCCTTTAAATCAAAGTCAGGTTCTGGAATTGCCTCATAATAAGGCTCCATTTGTTTTCGAAGAAGAAATAGGTAGTTCATATTATGATTTAATGACAAATCGTTCCTGTTATAATCGTAATTATTTATATCCCGATGGAACAGTCGCTGCAGCCTGGACTTTTGCTGGTACTTCTTCTTATACTGATCGTGGTACCGGTTATAACTATTATGATCCAACCTTACCTTTAGGTAGCCAATGGCTTCCCGCACCAACAACACGTATTGAAACCATTCGTACAGGTTTCCCGTCTTATTCTCCTATTGGTGCAGGCGAACTGGTTGTTGCACATAGCGCCACTCAGCTGGCTATGAGTAAGCGAGATACTAAAGGTACAGGAGTATGGACACAAACATTAATTCCATTTAATACTGGTACTGAACCTACCTGGCCAAGGGTATGCGTATCGGGAAATTCAATACATGTAATTTGTGTAGATTTTACTACCACTAAGTTTTTGTATTTCCGGTCAACTGATGGTGGAACCACTTGGGATAAACAGGGAGAAGAAATTCCCGGCCTGGAAAAAGATATTTATTATCCGGATGGATTTGATGCAGATAGTTATGATTGGGCACAGCCGGTTGGCAATACTCTTGCTTTCCTTGTAGGCGATAAAGCTAAAGACCTCGTTTTAATGAAATCGACAGATAATGGAAATACATGGACTAAAACTGTTATTTTCCAACATCCTTATCCATTATTTGTTGAAACTACAACGTTGGTTACTGATACTCCGGCAGTATGCGATGGTGCTCATTCAATAACTCTTGATGCAAGCGGAAATGCTTATGTTGCATTTGGAACCTGTGGTTTTTTAAATGATGACCTTACAGATGCTGGTTATAACTTTTTCCCTGCATATCATAATTGTATAGGATTCTGGAAAGAAGGTGATCCTATGCTTACAAGCGTTTTACCTGAAGATCTGGACGTCAATTGTAAGACTATTGCCTGGTCATTGGATTTAGACGGCGATAGTGTATTGTTTTCTACAGGCGGAACCTTTGGTGATTATCAACTTGGAATAACATCAATGCCACAATTAACATTCGGAAATGATGGCAACTTATATCTGATTTATATCAGCCCTCTCGAAACAATGCAAAGTGGTGCAGGTCAATATTTTAATCATATTTGGGGAAGAAGGTCATTAACTAATGGAGATACCTGGACTATTTTTAAGGATTTAACAGGCGGTGATGATCATGTAGGATTGGAATGTGTATATCCGTCTATGTCACCAACAACAGATGGGAAAGTTCACTTTATTTATATGAGCGATTTTGAGCCTGGAAATGCTTTAAATAATGATGGAGATCCAGTAGCTTATAATTCTATAATGGCTGCTACTTATAACCTTGCCGATTTTTCTGATACTGTACTGGTCTGTACTGTAGGAATGCAGGAAGTAAATTTAAATGGAAATGTAAATATTTATCCAAATCCAGTTGCTGATTATATGAATGTAGATTTTACGTTCAGTAAATCTTCGGATGTAAAAATGAATATTTATAATGCCGTTGGCAGTCTTGTAAAAGCTGAATCATTCGTTGCCGGGAGAGGTGAATCAAAACGTATCAATACAAAAGACCTTGCAAAAGGTATTTACCTTGTAAAATTTGAAACTTCTTCAGGCACTATCACGAGAAAAATTATTAAAAACTAGAGATTTATATTCTGATGAAAAAATATTAAAATCCCTGGAATTTTCGGGGATTTTTTTATCGTGTAAACGAACAATATAAATTACAGATATTTATTCTTTGCTTTTGTCAAAAAAAGTTTTATGTTTGTATGTGATTGAGAATTAACCTAAGTCAAAAATAATCATGAAAAATTTTTTATTATTAAGTCTTACAATAGCAACTTCTTTGAGTTTAATGGCTCAAAGCAGACCTCAACTGCCTGCAAATGGGAGAAACATTACAGAAAAAAAATCTGTAGAGTCTCGACCTTTATTAGAATATCAATCCAATCAGAGTAGTGTAAATAATGGTGTAAAGGTTTTAACTGATGTACCAGTGGGAACAACATCTTATGATTTACAAACCAATGACTGTGTTGACTCCAGGTGTCATCTTTTTCCGGACGGAACAATTGGTACAACCTGGACTTTTGGCACTACTCCACCTAATTATCCGGAACGTGGAACAGGGTATAATTATTTTGACGGAACCAGCTGGGGGCCGGATCCTACGGCAAGAATTGAAAATCAGAAAACCGGTTGGCCATCATATGCAGCTCTTGGAACAAATGAAGAAGGTGAAGTTGTAATAGCACATAATTTTGCTGTATATTCATTAATTATGAATATACGTGTACCAAAAGGTACAGGGGCATGGACACAATCCGTTTTGCCTAAAATTACCGGCACACATCCCTCTTGGCCACGCGTATGCACGTCTGGAAATACAATACATGTTATATGTAATGATAATGATACAAATGTGGTAATAAATGGTATGAAATCACCTTTATACTATTATCGTTCAACCGATGGCGGAACAACCTGGGATATCAATCAGGTAATACCCGCCGGTCTCGAAACATACACCGAAGGCTTTGGCGGCGATGAATATGCCTGGGCAAAACCCCAGGGAAATACCATTGCTTTTGTAGTAGGTGATATGCCAACAGATTTGGTTTTAATGAAATCAACAGACGCAGGAACAACCTGGACAAAAACGGTTATTTTCCAGAACCCGCATCCCTATTTTGATTATTCAGCTCCAAATGATACCATGTATGTTACCGATGGACATTACGCAGTTGAACTTGACCCAAGCGGAAATGCCCATGTAGTATTTGGAATAAAACGCGTGTTAAATGTTTCCTCAACCTCCTATTCCGTATTCACCCTTGTAAACGGAATGGGAATCTGGAATGAAGGTGATCCAACATATACAGGTTTAAACGGTTTAAATGTAGATAATTTAGACGCTCAGGGAAAGCTAGTAGCCTGGGTGCAGGACCATAATGGAAACGGAACTATTTTTGAAAACTTCGTTAACGGAACAACTGTAATGGCAACCTTTCGATATGGAGCTCCGGTTTCCCAACCACAACTCTCAATAGATGCAAACGGAGATATGTACCTTGTATATACCAGCACTGTCGAACCACCTTTGGGGAAGAAAATACTATAATGCAACCGGCCAATGGGGTCAATTTGTTGAGTTAACAGCAGGAAATCCGGGCGATTATGATTTTACCGAACAAATATACCCGTCATTGTCAAAAACGATGGATTCCCAATTGCACATTGTTTATCAGTTTGATCTTGATCCGGGAGCTTATGTAGAACCTTATGTATCTCCTGGTACAATAGCAGGCAGCTCAAACACGATGATGTATTTAACCGTAGATAAATCAGATCTTATTCTAAATAAAAAAGAAACAAATCTGCTAAGCCCTACAATTAACGTTTATCCAAACCCTGTTGCTGATTATATGGATGTAGATTTTACATTCACTAAATCTTCGGATGTAAAAATGAATATTTATAATGCCATAGGTAATCTTGTGAAATCTGAATCATTTGTTGCCGGGAGAGGTGAATCAAAACGTATCAATACAAAAGACCTTGCAAAAGGTATTTATCTTACAAAGTTTGAGACTGCAAAAGGTACATTTACAAAGAAAATTATTAAACAATAAATACAGAAATATTATGAATCTGAAAGCTGCCAGATAAGCAGCTTTTATTTTTTGTAGTATTTCAGATTCAAATCTTTTCCATCAAACTCGGCATAGGTGAAATTTGTTATCCAATCGCCGAGATTTATAAACTTTGTTTTTTCGCCCAGTTTAAATTCATAAGGCACATGCCTGTGGCCAAAAATAAAATAATCGTAATATTCCTGGCTGAGCTTTCTTTTAGCATAAGCAATAAGCCTCTCTTTATCTTCACCAAGAAATCTCAGGTTTTCTGATTTGTCGTTGTAGCGGCTGCCTTTCGACCAATTAATGCCAATCCACATGGTAAAATTCGGATGAAGACGTTTAAAGAACCATTGACAAATTTTATTCAGAAAGAGCTTTTTTAGAAGTTTAAAGCTTTTATCTTTCGGCCCCAAAGCATCACCATGAGCAATCAGGAATCTTTTTCCGCTTCTTTCACATATAAATTTTTCGCGATGTAGAATTACCCCGGTTTCTGCAGGCAGGTAGCCAAAAATCCAAAGGTCGTGATTGCCGGTAAAAAAATGGACAGGAATTCCACTGTCGCATACTTCTGACAACTTTCCCAGGAACCGGGTGAATCCTTTGGGTACAACTCTTTTGTGTTCGAACCAGAAATCGAAAATATCGCCCACAAGGAAAATTTCTTCTGCATCTTTTCTCACTGTTTCCAGCCACTCCACAAGAAGTTTTTCCCTTACAAGGCTTTCTTTATGATTAGGTAAACCTAAATGAGCATCGGAAAGAAAATATATTTTTTTATTGTTATTCAAAACATCATGGGTATTTCGTTTGTGTATCTGAATGGAATTAATTTAGAGAACCGAAGTGTAAAACGAATCTTTTCGGTATATGTTTTACTATCGAATCCATATGTCGATTTAATACTATTTGATATAAAAACAGGAAAATAAACTACAAAGATATCAGGAATAATTCTTAGTTCAATACCCGATTCCCATCGAAAAGTACTGGGATTAGCAGCATCTTCTTTCGACGCATTTTTATAGGTGGCAATATTAAAAAATACTCCTAAAGGGACGGGAAGAGGAAAAGCAGATTCTATGTTTAAGGCTGTCATCCAGGCACCTGATGAAGAAGGAGTATATATGCTAAACCCTCCGTCACTCTTTATAAACTGGTGCTGCCATATATTGTCCGGGGGCATAATGCCTGAACGGTCAGGGAAAGCTTCTGAATAGGTATAGTCATTTGAAGTTTGATTTACGCTTTTTCCATATTTCCCTGATAAATGAAAATTATATTCTCCGGCGTTACTGTTGTTATAAAGAAAAGTTCCTGCAAAGAACCGGGCGCTAAAGCCTGTTTTTCTGCCTTTATAATTTACTCCCCAGGAACAATCAGTCCATCCTTTTAAATAGTAAGGGCCACTTTCAGCATGTATTTCTACATGAAAAGGGATTTTTCTGGAATGATCTTGAAAAATAACAGTTGCATTAACAAAAAGATTCATGACAGAATCCCGGTATAGATGGGAGGCATAAGTGGATTTGATAACCCCTTGCCATTGACGTTTCGGGAAGGCCGGATTTCTTTTAAAAATAAAGTTTAATCCTCCCTCGAATTTCTGCCACGAACTCGCATTTTCAGTTTTAACAGAATGAAAGCGGTTGTATTCTGCAAAAAGACTGAATTTCTGAAGATTTAAAAAGGTCGGATAAAAATTGTATTCCGAATAGCCCATTCCGGTGAAATCATTTGAAGCAGTTCCATACATTGGCATTAGCCTGTACTGTATTTTTCGCTCTGGTATAATAGGATTGTATAACAATATACCGGACATAATTCCATCGCATGTATTCCATCCCACTACCGGGGTATAAAAAAGCTGTGTTTTATCGGGATTTTCTAGAATGCCCAGAAGTTTTAAGTTTAATGGCTTGGTTTTCTTAAATAAACCCTGTGTTCGTGAAGTATTGTTAGTCCTTTTCAATTCGAACATAAGACCATCGGGATCAATAACTGCTTTGTTAAAATCCGGTAAATTGTGTACAATGTTATTTTCCCCGGTAAAGCCATCAATCCATATCGATCCGGTAAGTGAATCGTTCTGAAAGAATGAAATATTTACCGGGGCGGTCAGTTTCCCTTTGTTTTTTACCAGGATGTTAATTTTATTGGAATCAACATCTGGTTTTAAACTTTTAATTTTATAATCGGAAGGCCGGGTTTCTTTGCAAATACCTTTAAAAAACCAATCGAGGTTTTTTCCGGAACATTCTTCCATAGTTTTTTGAAGGTCGGCAGGATAAGGATGTTTGAATTTCCATTTTTCAAAATATTCCTGCATACAATTATCGTACTTTTCTGCTCCCAGGTAATTCTTAAGATAATTCATTGCCTGCGCACCTTTCATGTATGATACAATGGCATAATTCTCGAAAAGAAATGCCTCCGAATGAAGATCAAGGGCCTGGTCGGAACCATTACGCATAATATAATCGCAGGCAAGACGGTTCACATCAAAGGGAGTTATAGTTTTTTTCCCCAGCATTTTTGAAAGAATATTTACGTTTCCGTAATACCCGTTACTCTTCTTTTGTTCTACAGTATACCGCTGTTCATAATAACTGTTTATTCCCTCGTCCATCCAGGGGTGTTCACGTTCGTTCGATCCCAGAATTCCATAAAACCAGTTATGGCCCACTTCATGAACGATTACTTCTTCGAGGCTTGCCGCATCTCCGGATAACCCTATGTTTGTAATCATGGGATATTCCATTCCTCCGCCTGCACCTAAAGCAGATTCAACAGCGGTACATTCTGCATAGGGATAATCGCCAATCCATTTAGAGTAATAATATACACCGCTATCAACGTAGTTAATAGCATTTTTCCACAGATTACCTTCAATATTGGTAAAATAAACCCATGTAGTAACTGTTCTGTGACTATTGGGAAGTTCTATATTTCCTTTGGCAACATAAAACCTCTTATCGGCAAACCATGCAAAATCATGAATACTGTCCTGAACAAAACGTAATGTTTTGAATGTTGTTGAAGAAGGAGGAAAACCAATATTGTTTTTGTCAAATGATTTTATTCTTGAAGTCGATTCGATGAGATTATTAAGTCGTTCTTTTTCTTCATTATTCTGTAAGATGCCGGTAGCAGCAACTGTGTAGTTATCGGGAAGTGTAATCGATACATCAAATTTGCCAAATTCCGAATAAAATTCTCCTTCATTTAAATAAGGGAAAGCATGCCAACCGAACTTGTCATATACGGCTGGTTTAGGGTACCATTGGGTAACCTGATAAGATTGTTTATATCTTCCCAATCTTGAAAATGCTTCGCCCGGTATTTTTACCCTGAATGGTGTTGTGATCTGAATAGCCTTGCCCGGAAAAAGTTTTTCTGGTAAATGGAGTATACATATATCTATAGTATCTTTAAGATAATTCCACTGTATGGATGTTCCGTTAATTTTAAAATCAAGACTGTCGATAAAACCATAGGAAGTGTCGTTTGCTTCGTAAAACTCAAGCTGATTACTGCGCATAAGCTGATTAGCCAGGGCTGTTGAATTATTCTTATACCCGTTTGGCCAAAGATGAAAATATATATAAGAAAGTGTGTCAGGGGAATTGTTTGTATAAATAATGGTCTCAAATGCACTGAGTTTGTGCAAAACATCGTTTAATTTAACGTTGATCTGATAATCTGTTCTTTGTTGGAAATATCCTTGTCCCCAGGAAATAGCAGGTATGGTAAAAAGCAAAAGAAAACAAAAATGATATTTCTTGATATTTTTCAGTTATTTATAGATTTGTCCGAGGGTTGAAATTAAATCGTTTCCACGAAGATTGCGGGCTACAACAATCCCCTTGGGATCGATCAGAAAATTGGAGGGAATGCTTTGAATTCCATACAATTTGGCAGGAGCACAATTCCAGTATTGCAAATCACTGGCATGTTTCCACTCTCCAAGCCCGTCATTTTTAATGGCAGTAATCCAGTCATTTTTTTCTTTATCAAGAGAAACCTGAAAAACAGTAAAGCCCTTTTTCTTAAATTTCTTATAAGCTTCAGCAACAACCGGATTTTCCTTACGGCAAGGCGAACACCACGATGCCCAGAAGTCGAGTAAAACATAGTTTCCACGGAACGAAGAAAGTTTTATCATTTTACCCTCAGGAGAAGGAACTTCAAAATCAGGAGCTTCGGTGCCATTTTGGATTTTCGTTTCCATTTGTTTTACCCTATCGAATTGTTGCTTGTATTCAACAATTTGGCTGTGAAATTCTTTTGTGTGTTTGGAGTTTGGTTTACTTGCCATTAACGCTGAATCAATCATGTGATAATAGGGAGCATCCATTTCATAATTAAAAACCGGGTTCCGGCTGTCGAATGCCTGGTAAATAGCTGGTAAACATGCAAGAGAAGAAGGGTTTTTTCGTATAAAATCAAATACCTCCTGGCGATGGTTTTGAACCATCATATTGCTTTCGTTGTTAAATGCTGTCCGGGCCGAATCAAGGTGAGCGCTATCTGCCGTTAATACCTTTTCATTATATAAAGACTGGATTCTCGCATAAACACTTAACAATTTTTGTTGCAGCTGCATTATCTGAAGGGAGGTTTGCGAGCCGGTAACAGTATAGCTTGAACTGAAGTTAGCAGTATCGGAAGTAATAACCAGTTTTTCTGCCGAGTCAATATATAGTAATATCGGATCGATCCGGTTAAAATAGAGGTTGTAAAAATCCGATTCGTTATTTTGTCTTATGAACGAAAAATGATTTTCTGCATCGATTACTACCGAATCTGTTTTATCTGAGTTAGCAAGATAAATTATTTTGCCTTTGCCTCCGCTAATAGTCCCTGATACCTCAATTCCCTCAGGAGAATTGTTACAGGAATACATCAGGAAGAGAATGCCTAAAAAGAAAAAATGAATTTTCATTTGTTGTGAAATTTATTAATTATGGCTATTTCAGATACATTTAAATAAAGAACAAAATTAAATGAATATTTAATAGAATCTCATAGCTTTCAGAGGCAATTTTAAGTTATATCTTTGCATTTATAATTTTTTAACGTGAGAGAAGTCAATCTTCATAGAAATATAGATATAAAATATCCGGTAATAACAACAGGTACATTTGACGGACTTCATTTAGGCCATCAGAAAGTTCTTTCCGAAACCATTCGGATTGCAAAGAAATACAATGGAACTCCTGCCGTTCTGACTTTCTGGCCGCATCCCCGCCATGTTCTGGGAAAAGGAGAATTCAGCATCTTAAATACCTTTGATGAAAAGAAACGATTGTTTACGGATTTGGGCATTGAACATGTATATTACCAGCCGTTTACGCTTGATTTTGCCCAGCTTACCTCAGATGAATATGTTCAAAAAATTCTTGTGGATAAATTAAATATTAAAGTACTTGTTGTTGGTTATGATCATCAGTTTGGAAAAGAACGAACCGGTAAATTCGAAACATTAGGCGATTTAGCCAAAATATTTAATTTTAAACTTGAAAGAGTTGAGGCTTTTGATATTAATGGATTGAATGTCAGTTCTACCAAAATACGTAATGCCCTGCAAAATGGTAATGTTGATGATGCAAATAATATGCTGGGGTATGATTATTTTATTTCGGGAAAAGTAGTTGAAGGGAATAAAATTGGACGTAAACTCGGGTTTCCAACGGCGAACATTGAATTATCTGATCCTTTAAAAATGCTTCCGGCCGATGGTATATATGCTGTATATTCAAAAATTTCCGGAGTTATTTACAGGGGAATGCTAAGCATTGGCTTCAGGCCTACCTTTTCAGATCAACCCAGGATTCGAACGACAGAGGTGAATTTATTTGACTTCGACAGAGATATTTATAATGAGAATATTTCGGTATATTTTATAAAAAAGCTCAGGAACGAAATAAAATTTGCAAACCAGGAAGAGTTAAAAATGCAGATGGCAAATGATAAAGTAAGTTCTCGGAATATTTTAAAGGACCAGCCCCGTTTTCTCAGCCGGTTAATGTAGCTTACTTCTTTTTAACAGATAGGGAAGTAAAACTTCGCTGAAGTTTTTATTGATATCAGCTTCAACCAGGTCAATATTATACTGTCCGCATCTTAATTTTAATTCAGCCACATGTTTTTTCATAGCCGAGGTGTATTCTTCCCTGATGTTATTGGGATTCAGTTTTAATTCCCTGCCCGATTCCATATCAATAAAACGAAAAGGTCTGTTGCCAAACGAAAAATCCTGTTCCAGCAACTGGTCTGTAACATTAAATAAAATAACATCGTGTTTTTTATGGCGAAGATGCTGAAGCGCCGCAAAAATTTCACCGGGTTCTTCTGAACTCAGCATGTCGCTGAATAAAATAATGAGAGACCGTTTATGGGTATTTTCGGCAATAGCATGTAACGATTTGGCTGCTGAAGTTGTTCGCTGAAGTGAATTAAAGGAAGGATCAATCAGTTTCTGTAATTCCGAAAACAGGTACCGGGCATGAACAGGAGATAACCGTGAAGGGGTCTGTAAGTCAATCTGGTTGCTGAAGAGAGTCAGGCCAACAGCATCGCGTTGCCGGCGGAGCAAATGAATTAATGCGGCAGCAGAAACCACCGAAAAAACAAGTTTCGACATTTTTTTGTTGTCCTTGTAGGGAAACAACATCGACGATGAAGTATCAATAACAAGGTAGCTTCGTAAATTGGTTTCTTCTTCGTACTTTTTTACAAACAGCTTATCTGTTTTTCCATACAATTTCCAATCGATGTGCCTGGTGCTTTCACCGGTATTATAAATCCGGTGTTCGGCAAATTCAACCGAAAATCCGTGAAAAGGACTTTTATGTAAACCTGTGATGAAGCCTTCAACAACAAGATTTGCAACAAGTTCAAGATTGTCAAATTCGTGAATATGTTCGAGCTGATATGGATATTTTGTACGTTCCATGAAAGCAAAGGTAAGGTTTTAACGGGTATATAAAATACAGAACAAATAATTTAAAATAATGTTATCAGAAATTAACTTTTCAAAACTTTTTTCTAATTTAGACGTTAATACAATAAAATTGATGTTTTAATGAATAAAACGGTCTTCAGTTTTAAAGAATTTGACAGGTTGGTGAAAGAAGCCCGATGTCAGTTTTTATTGAAAACAAAGAATAATCTGTATTTTTTACCTCTCCCGAATTATTCTTCCTATAACGAAAACGGGTTTGTTGCTCATAACGAAATCACAGGCCAGATCGATGTTCTGGCGTTTAATGATGTGATAGAAGTGATTGTCGACAGTAAGAAATATTCCTACTAAAGTTATTTATTTCATTAAAATTCAGACAAAAAATCGTTTTTTATAAAAAAATGCCATACCTTTGTTTAAGTTTTTAAATTTTTAACTAGTAAACGTAATTATGAACATTTTTGTTGGAAGTCTTCCCTTTAGTATTAAGGAAACTGAATTAAAAGAATTTTTTGAAGAGTATGGTGAAGTAGCATCTGTAAAGATTATCACCGATAAATTTTCAGGAAGAAGTAAAGGATTTGGGTTTATTGAAATGCCCGATGATGAATCAGCTCAAAAAGCTATTAACGAACTTAACGGAGCTGAAGTAGCTGGCCGTAAGATTGTTGTTAATAAAGCAGAAGAGAAAAAAGAAGGCGAACGCAGAGGCGGCGACTTCAGAGGCGGCCATAGAAGCGGTGGTGGCGGATACAACAGAGAAGGCGGAAACCGCAGATTTTAATCTGTGTGTAGATTCTTTTTCTCCTGTAAGGATTAGAACTTAATTCACTACAATATATTTAACAATTGGACCTCATCACTGATGGGGTTTAATTGTTTTGTTATATTAATTGTTATTTTATTGTTTGCCCGAAAAACCAGGAATATTATAAGTTCCTGATATCCAAAAGAACATCCTGAAACTGATCAGGATTTTTTAAAATATAAACCAGCTTCCTTGCTACTACGTCGGGATTGGCTAACTGTTTATTTTTATGATATTCAATAAATGTATCCAGCCTGGGAAATTGTAACCTGGAAGTTTTCCTGATCTCGGCTTGCATTTGAGTATCCACAATTCCGGGTGCAACCGAAAAGACACGAATTGCATTTTCACCGGGAATCAGTTCCTGTTCAGATACGACTACTTTGCTCATCATATCCACCGCAGCTTTTGCAGAGCCATATAAACTCCACGACTCAAAAGGATGCCTTCCGGCGCCGGAACTGATATTAAGAATAACCTTAACAAAGGTGTCTGACTGGAATTTTTTAATAAAACTATTGGATAAAATAAAAGGCGAAGTGAAATTGACATTTAATACTTCATTCATTTTTTCAGTATCAATTTTACCCATCGGATTTACCGGGCCTAGAATTCCCGCGTTGTTTATGAGTGAAACTGAAGTGGCATCAGGATGATTATGAAAATTAAATAAACTTACTTCTGAGGTATCGGATAAATCGATTTTGGTATGTGCGAACCGGGGATGGGAAATATCATTGCTTCGCGATAATCCATAAACAAAAGATGAAGCTTCTTCAAGCAATGTTAAAGCGATTGCTTTTCCAATTCCCCTGCTGGTTCCGGTAATGTAATAGTAATTCATTCAACTGGATTTTCCCGAAGGGTCTCCTCGGATTTGTTTGAATAAACTCTCTTAATCCATCGGGGCAACACAAGCACGCCCATAAATAAATAAGGATAATAACTGACCAGCCTCCATAAAAAGGCCATAATGGCAACAAAGCCAATCGGTATAAACTCACGCAGGTAATCGGAAAAAACAGCTTCGGCAAAACCGCTTCCGCCCGGACTTGGCATAACCAGCAGCATTATCCAGATGACCAATTGCCGGGCAAAAATGATAATATGTTCACCAAAACTAAATATTATGCTGCTGTCAACGTTTGGAAGACCGAAGATAAGAGCAAGCAAAAGAAAGTTAACAATCCAGTACCTGGCCGTCCATGAAATAAACGTTGCCAGAAATGCTTTTAGCCAGAACCCGAATTTCTTTTTCCTGAAAATTTGCGAAGCAATTACCAGGTCTGAACCTGTTCTTTCGGCACCGCTCTTCCACCGCCGGAGTATGGGCAGTTTAAAAATTAAAATCAATAGTTTCTTGATAGCTGTTGGATTTATAAACAGACCATAGGCTAAAAACGGTTCAAATAAAAACTTGATCAGGTAACCCGACAGGGCAAAATAAAAATATTTGTTATCGAGCCACGATGAAGAGTCGCTTAATACAGTTCCACCAACATCAAAAAGCGCTGCTTTGCCAATGACAAGTATTAAAAGAGGAAACATAAAAAGAAAATACAGCTCATCCAGGAAAGCAACCGCCAGAACTATTGCCGTGCTTCTTCCCAGGTTTAATCCTTCTTTATAAATAAAAAAAGCGGCTACAGTAGTTCCTCCTACAGCAGAAGGTGTTACGGCTGAGGCAAACTCCCAGAGCATGATAATATTAAAAATTTTTTTCCAGGAAATTTCACCTTCTGAGAGTATTCGTAGTCTTATCATATATCCGATGTCCCTCAGGGCCATCATCACAAATGAAATTAATATAAAAAACAGCATGAACCAGGTAAAACTAAGCATATTTACAGCATCCCCGTTCCAGTCTTTATACAAAAGATATCCGACTATTCCCAGGCCGATGATGATAGGAAGAAACACTTTTGACGGTGTGATGACTCGTAATATTTTCTCCGGTTTTTCTGCCATGAAATAAATTATCGTTAAAATTATATATTTTGAGCAAATAGAACACAAAAAAATAGTAATTCCTTAGCAAACGTGTAAATTTGTAAACAAATTCAGTTTACTATGAAAATTATTAAAAATAAACAGATGAAAAAGTTAACTAAAATTATTGTTCTTCTTTTATTTTTCAATGGAATGTCTGTGCCAATATTTTCCCAGAAAGCAGCACATAATCATAATATTGATGTTTTACATTATACTATTTCCCTTGATATTTTTGATTTTATAAACCAAACGATTCATGGTAATACAAAGCTTCTTGTTAAACCAACAGTTAATAATTTACAAACAGTTAATCTTGATTTGCTGGCTTTTTTTATTGATTCGATAATGATTGACAGCACGAAACTAATAACCTGGGATTATGATGACACATTGTTGTCGTTTCAGCTTCCGCAACCCTTAAATATGACAGATACCTTTACCATAGCGGTATATTATTACGGCCATCCGCAGCAGGATCCGGGAGCAAATGCCTGGGGTGGTTTTAAATGGTCGGGCAATTCGGCCTATAATTTAGGTGTGGGCTTTGAAACTATTCCTCATAATTTTGGCCGGTGCTGGTTCCCCTGTGTCGATGATTTTGTGGATCGTGCAACCTACGATTTTTATATTACCGTGGCCGGTGCGTTAAACCATCATGCAATCTGTAATGGCACTTTAATCAGTGATAGCATAAACCATTGTACGCTGAAAAGGCTTTGTCATTGGAAACTATCAGGCGAAATTCCAACTTACCTGGCGTCTGTTGCGGTTAATGACTATGTCGCAGTAAACGATACATTCGTAGGAATGAATGATACAATTCCGATTCAGATTTATGTCCGGCCTGCTGACTCATTAAAAGCGGTGAATTCATTTGTTAATCTTAAGAGTATTCTTTCTTTATTTGAAAATAAATTTGGCCCTTATCGCTGGGAGAGGGTTGGTTATGTTGGCGTTGATTTTGATGCAGGCGCCATGGAACATGCCACCAATATTGCAGTACCGAATGTTTGTATTACCGGAAATACTGCTTACGAGGAAATATTTGCTCACGAACTCTCACACCACTGGTTTGGTGATCTTATTACATGCCATTCTGCCCAGGATATGTGGATTAATGAGGGATGGGCAACCTTCTGTGAAATGGTTTACGAAGAAGCATTTTTTGGCAGGAATACTTTTATAACAAATAAAAGATCAAAACTGAAGAAAGTGTTGCAATATAATCATTTTGAAGAAGGCGGTTATGTAACACTTAACCAGGTGCCTGATAGCATTACCTATGGTTCTACCTCATATGATAAAGGCGGTTTGGTAACCCAGACACTGCGGTCTTACCTGGGCGACAGTCTTTTTTATGCAGCCGTGAAAGATATGCTGGAAACCTATAAATTTAAAGATATCACATCTGAGCAGATGCGCGATTACCTTACTACCCGGACAGGGGTTGATATGACAGGATTTTTTGATAATTGGGTTTTTTCCCCGGGCTTTTCGCATTTTTCTGTCGATTCATTCAGGGTTGTACCTAATGGAATGAATTATGATGTTACTGTTTACAGCAGGGAAAGACTGAGAGGGAAAAGCAATTTGTCGGTCGGCAATAAAGTGGAAGTAGTCTTTATGGGAGCGCAGTGGCAACAAATTGCAAAAACAGTTAACATCTCCAATGGGTATGGCGTAAATACATTCACAATTCCTTTCAATCCGGTATGCGCCATGATGGACCTGAACGAAAAAACCGACGATGCTACCAGCGATGTGTTTAAAATCCTGAAAAATACAGGTAATGTTAGTTTCGACCAGACCTTTTTTCTCGGGATTGTTAGTACTATTCCTGATTCTGCTTTCGTAAGAGTTGAACATAACTGGGTGGCTCCCGATAATTTTAAAAACCCGGTTCCGGGAATCCTGGTTTCCCGTGAACGTTACTGGAAGATTGACGGCATTTTTCCGCAGAACTTTGTTATGAAAGGTAAATTTTATTACAGCAAAGCTGCCGGTGCGGGTGGACTGGACGTCCAGTTAATTACAAATTCTGTTGATTCCCTTGTTCTGCTTTACCGTTCTGACCCGTCTTCAGACTGGACAATATATCCGTTTACACGATCAGGAAACCCCTCTATTGGCTATCTGAATACCGATACTATAATTCCCGGCGAATATACTTTTGGAATCAGGAACTGGGCATTGTATTACAGTACCGGTGAACTTTATAACAATTCAAATAATCAGATCCGGATAATTCCTAACCCGGCCACACAAACCTGTACTGTAAAATATGATTTTAATCCTGGTGATGAATTAAATATTATAGATATCCAGGGAAAAGTTTTATACAAAACAAAATCAACACAACCCGAAACAGAATTTAAATTGGCAATTACAGACTATACTCCCGGACTTTACTTTGTTCAGATTAGCCGTAAAAACGGAAAAAGTATAACCGGAAGAATGATGGTAGAGTAATTGTCGAAATTACTTTTTAATATTTAGAAACTGTTTGGACTTATTTGAATATTTACTGGTGAATGATTTTTAACCTGTTCTGACAGATAGGCAGGCATTTACCTCGCCCTGAATTAAGTTATGCAATAATATCATTACATTTTATAGATTAGTGCATCATCTACGATGATGTTGAATTCTTATCTTTAGATTGTTACAATTCTTTAACCTCTACGAGGTTATCGGAAAACAACTAATACCAAAGTGAAATTTATAAGAGTCCAAACCGGACGAATTATAATTTCTATTTTGGTTTATGCCGATTGATTTATACTTATATACATTTATACTTATTGGATTCAAATATAAATCACATCGGTATAACTTAATTCCATAAAATGTTTACAATGCTTAAATAAACAACGTTGATTTTGTTTTTGAGGACCGGAGGCCTGTGTTGAGCATGTCCGAAGTATCTTCCATATTTGTAATTAAATACTATCAGGGCTTTTAACAAGGTTGGAGACCTTGCGCTTTTAGCAAAGTAAAGTTCAAAACAATTTCTTAACAGGTATTAGTTTTATATTCTAGGGAATTACATAATCATAATTGAAGCGGTCAAAGAGTTTCAGTATTGAGATAGGATCGTCAGTTTGAAGTATATCAATTTTTTTATTTATAGCAATCAGGTTCGAGTAGTAATTATTCGGCGTGTAGGCCATAACATATAATCCGTTTTCGTGGGCAATATCAGTATTAATTTCTATACTATTCATAGCGGAACAGACTCCGAAAAAGGAATCGTTTTTTGCAGTCAGGATATTGGTTTCATTTAGAATACCCGATAGAAATAGCTTATTGGTTAATCCTAAACTTCTGGCTAATAACAGGTATTGTTCATTTCCTTCAATAAAAATATTATTACTCATATTATATTTATCGCAAATTCTTTTTATAGCTCTTAAAAGCTGTTTTTGAAATAAAATATAATCTTCCGTTTCGTCGTCAAGTTTACTGTCAAATGAAAAATACAGATTATTTAAATTTTTGATTCTGCTAAATACCTCATCAACTGAATAAACAAAAACATTATTATCAATTGAATGATATTCACATTCTTTTAATTCATTCCATGTGGTTTCATAAACTCTTCCGTTACAAGTTGTGAGAGTATTAAGTAAATGGTCATGCATTAAAACTAAAACAGTGTCATTTGTTATTTGTACATCAACTTCACATCCGTCAACTCCGATATTAATGGCAGGGTCTATGGATTCATAAGTATTCCCGGGTTTTTTATAATATGCACCCATTCCTCTGTGACCAAGTATAATAAGTTTGCCTCCAAAATAGGTGTCATCAGAGATTTTATTTTCTTTTTTACATTGAATAGAGAGAATAAAGAAACAAATTGTAAAAAGAAGTAAGCGTACTATGTTTAATTTAAAACGCATATCCTATTTTTAAATTAGTAATCCACCAGAAATTATAATTTGTGCTGGTCCATTGTGCATCTAACGACTTAATGGAAGTCCTTCCGGTTGCAGAAATATAATTAAATATCCTGGTTAATAATGATGTTTTCAACTCCACAAAAAGATGTTTTCCATACTGATTCTTATAACCAATTCCCAGTCCGATTCCTGTTTTTTTCTGATTATAGCTGTCGGAATATTTTTCAGATGTTTGAGAATTAAAGTATTCAAATTCTTTTTGATAATAACTAAAGTCCATTAAAGCCCCGGCATAGAAACACCGGTTTGCTTTTTTCCGGGAATTAAAAAAGTAGTAATTGTAACCGGGAATCAAATGGAAACCTATAATTGAAATGTTCTGTTGTATGGAATACATTCCCTGGTTTTCGTTAAAAAAGTTGTAATATTTAATGAATTTATATTTGTCATAAAGGCCCATATCCAGGTAACAGGAAATGGATGAATGATTAAAAACATACCGCTCATATTCAACTCCCGTTCTTATTTGTACCCGGTTGTCGAATAAATCGTAATATAATGGAGCTAAATCAATTTTTACAAAGTTTTTATGAATTAAGCTATCCGGTTTTACCTGCGAAAAGGATGGACAGAAAAAACCAAAAACAATTATTAATGTTGTTAGATATTTTATCGGAAATAGCTTTTGTGACATTGTTTCTTTTGTTTTTATGCCGGATTATAGTTGCACAGCGTTTTGGCAAATGATGTTAGCAACTGATTGCATTGTTATTGTCATAGAGAGAGCTTAAACCGTTAGCATATTTGTATATTGTTGTTATTCCGATAGCTATCGGGAGGCACCACCCGCCCAGTTTTTTCCAAACGTGTGTTAGCGCAAGTGCATATTGTTGTTTTAAAACGTCAGTGTCAATTTTAAGTGCCCACCAAGTCCTTGCTGAATTATTTTCATTAATGTTGAAAGTCTGATATCGCTAGCGTTGTTCTCAATGCGTGAAATGTATGATTTATTAGTGCCACATTTGTCTGCAAGTTCTTCTTGAGTCATACCGAGTTTTATTCTTGCTTCTTCAAGAAGAACACCAAGTCTAAAAGCTTCAAATTCTTGTTCCCATTCTTCACGCTTTTTGGCTCCTCGTTTACCATATTTTTTGTCGAGGAGTTCATCTAATGATGTAAGATTTTTATTTACTTTATTTTTCATTGCTATATTCCTCCATTATTTTAAGTGCTCGTTCGATTTCTCGTTTTGGTGTTTTTTGTGTTTTCTTTTGAAATGCATTTCCGAGAATAACTAAATTTCCTTTGTCAAAGAATGAAAATATTCTATAAATGTTTCCACCAACTTCAACTCTTATTTCATATAGTCCCTTTGTGCCTTCAATATGTTTAAAGTACTTTTCAGGTACTTGTCGTGTTACTCTAATTAAATTTAATGTCCACTCTATTTTAGCCTGAACATTATCAGATTGTTCAGTATAAAAGTCAAGGAAATAGTTCTTATAAGCTACAACTTGTCTTACGAGATTCATAGCACAAAGTTAACTGATCAGACAACATTTTCCAAATTTTTTCTGAATTATTTTAGGGTACGGCTTTTTTTATGCATTAGATATCGTTTGGCGCTTGGAAAAGCTGGGCGATTAGCCGCAGGGGGCGTCAAACTGTTACCGCTTTTGTACTTTGTTGACATTGTCAAGTTGCACCACCCGCCCAGTTTTTGCCAAACGTGTGTTAGGCACTGTTTTTAGTATAGTTCCGCGATTAGTTTTTCTGTGCCCTTTATCAAATCTTCTATTTCATCATTTTTGGGTTCCCTTTCTTTAGCATGAACACTCATATTTCTAATGTCTCCCAATCTTTGAATTAATCGCCAAGTTGGCACATCAATAATTTCATTCTTTTTTAGTTCTTCATTAAAGTCAGAAATAGTTGGATTTATTTTTTTAAATTTTAATTCATGATTTGAACAAACTTTTTTCAAATGCATTTCAAGTGTTATTCCTGCTAATGCACCAGCAAGTCTTATATGTTTTTTCTTTAGAATATCCTTTGCAGTTTCCAACTCAGTGTCAAAGAGCTCAGATTGCAAAATGCCTTCAATGTTCATTAATTTTGAATCAATAACGTCAATACAAGAGTTTAAAATTTGAATTTGTAATTCCATTTTTGAATAGAATGCTGTAAAAGGATTCACAACTTCTTCCTTTTCCCAGCCTTTTGTTATTTTTAATCCAATAAAATAGTCGGAAATTGTATAAGTTAAAAATGAGATTTCTTTTATTATTCTTTTTTCATTAATGTATAGTTTTCTAAATTCATCAAGTCTGTCAGGAAGAAGTTGATTTATAACTTTACTCGATTTTGAATACCAGGTTTGATAAATGGAATTTGAACTTGTGAAATTTTTAAGAAATTCTTTATACTCTTTATTTTTATTTAATCTGTCCTTGTCACCTTTTGGCATTTTGTCATTTTTGATTGCTTCATGATAATTCAAAAATCTACCTTGCCAAACAAGGTCTTTGAGTTCTTTTTTAATTAATTCTTTGTTTGTAGTCATATGTTTTTTATAAAATAGTGCCTAACTAGTGGCTAAACCTAACTCAAAATACTTATAACCGCTTAAAATATTTATAAATGTTTATAAGCAATTATTTGCCACGGCGAACCAAAAATAAGCAATAACAGGTTTAAATGCAAAATAATAAAGAAAAAGTTTATAGTTCGTGGTTTTTAGCTGTCAGGTCGTAAATGGTAAATATGAAGAAAAGACAAACGACCAGTCACTAACAACTATTAACCACAAACCACGAACCACAACAAAGTTTCGTTTAATCCAGTTTAAGAACGGCTAAAAATGCCGACTGGGGAACTTCCACGGAGCCTATCTGGCGCATACGTTTTTTACCTTTTTTCTGTTTTTCGAGAAGTTTACGTTTACGTGTAATATCACCGCCATAACATTTTGCCGTAACATCTTTACGAACTGCTTTAATGGTTTCCCTGGCAATAATTTTACTTCCAATGGCAGCCTGAATGGCAACCTCATATTGCTGGCGCGGTATCAGGTCTTTCAGTTTCTCGCACATACGGCGACCGAAATAATATGCATTATCGGCATGTATCAGGGAAGAAAGTGCATCTACCGGCTCGCTGTTTAACAATATGTCTAGTTTAACTAATTTCGAAAGTTTATATACGGTTGGGTGGTAATCGAACGAAGCATAACCTTTAGAAATACTTTTCAGTTTATCGTAAAAATCAAAAACAATTTCTGCCAAGGGCATTTCAAAAGTAAGCTCTACCCTGTCAGTTGTTAAATAATTCTGCGATTGTAAGGTGCCTCTTTTATCGATACATAAATTCATAATTGAACCTACATATTCAGTCTTGGTAATTACCTGTGCTTTAATGAATGGTTCCTCAATATAGTCTATAACATTTTGAGATGGCAGGCCCGAAGGATTGTGAACATCAATACTTTCACCTTTAGTTGTAATTACTTTATAGGAAACGTTGGGCACGGTGGTAATAACATCCATGTCGAATTCACGGTACAGGCGTTCCTGGACAATTTCCATATGAAGCAATCCAAGGAAACCGCCGCGGAATCCGAATCCCAATGCAGCAGAAGATTCAGGTGAGAAAGTGAGTGAGGCATCATTTAACTGAAGTTTCTCAAGCGATGCACGGAGTTCTTCATATTCATCAGCATCCACAGGATAAATACCTGCGAAAACCATGGGTTTTACATGCTCGAAACCGGCTACGGCACTGGAACATGGGTTTTCAACATGGGTGATTGTATCACCTACTTTAATTTCACGGGCATTTTTAATTCCCGAAATAATGTAGCCTACATCACCAGCGCTCATGGTATCTTTTGGCTGGAGTTTTAATTTTAAAACACCAATTTCATCAGCATGATAATCGGTTTCGGAGTGAACGAACTTTACATGTTCACCTGTTCTGAGGCTTCCGTTTAAGATCCTGAAATAGGCAATAATTCCCCGGAAAGAGTTAAATACTGAATCGAAAATAAGCGCCTGTAAAGGTCCGTCTGGATCTCCTTTGGGAGCAGAAATTCTGTGAATAATGGCATGCAGAATATCCTCTATTCCCTGGCCTGTGCGGGCGCTGGCTTCAATAATTTCTTCGCGTTTACAACCGATGAGTTCAACAATCTGATCTTTTACATCATCGGGCATGGCAGCGGGGCTGTCCATTTTATTTAATACCGGAATAACTTCAAGATTATGATCTATAGCCTGGTATAAATTGGAAATGGTTTGTGCCTGAATTCCCTGCGTGGCATCAACAACAAGCAGAGCGCCTTCACAGGAAGCTATAGCACGCGAAACTTCGTAGCTGAAATCGACATGTCCTGGCGTATCTATAAGATTCAGGAGATAATTTTTTCCTTCGCAGGAGTAATTCATCTGGATGGCATGGCTTTTTATGGTAATGCCACGTTCACGTTCCAGTTCCATATCGTCAAGAACCTGTGCCTGTAAATCTTTACCGGTTACAGTGCCGGTAATCTCGAGCAGACGGTCGGCCAGTGTACTTTTACCATGATCGATATGAGCGATAATACAAAAATTACGAATGTGATCCATTAAATTTTCTCCTTTAAAAGCGGTGCAAAGATAATTTAAAATTCAAAAAATGAAGTGCTAAGTCGTGCCAATGAAGATATATTGTTTTATAACTATATATTAAATTTAAATAGAATAAAATAATTTCGTAAAATTGAGAAATCATTTATTAGTTTATTATTAAAATTAAAGAATATGGCTGATTTAACCACAAAATACCTGGGATTTACATTAAAAAGCCCTGTAATAGTAGGAAGTTGCGGTCTTACAAATTCCATTAATGAAATTAAAAAAATGGAAGAAAACGGGGCGGGAGCCGTAGTTATTAAATCGGTTTTTGAAGAACAGATTCGCCAGGAGGCAGAGCATTTTATTAATCATGGAAGTGAAAAAATGTCGCCCATGATGAATGGCTATCTTGATATCATTAAGAAGCGACAGTATGATTATGAAGAGGCTATGGAATATCTTACCAATTTTGCCAAAGAACATACATTGAACAATTATCTGAAATTTATTGCTGATGTAAAAAAAGCGGTAAAAATTCCGGTTATCGCCAGTGTAAATTGTGTTTTTACTTACGACTGGCATTTCTTTGCCCGCAGAATACAGGAGGCAGGGGCAGATGCTCTGGAATTAAACATTTATATTTTGCCTTCTGATCCGGATAAGACCGGCGCTGCCAATGAAGATGTTTACCTGAAAGTTATTGAATCTGTGAAAAAGAATGTCAGTATTCCGGTTTCACTGAAGATTGGTTATTATTTTTCCGGGCTGGCAAATAAAGTTATAGAACTTTCAAAAAGCGGTTTAGCCGGCATGGTACTTTTCAACCGTCCGTATAATCCTGATATTGATATTGAAAATCTTAAAATTACGGACGGAAGCATTGTCAGTTCACCGCAGGAGTTTTTCCATACACTCAGATGGGTTGCTTTACTTTCCGGAAAAACGGGATGCGATATTGCAGCTTCCACAGGTATTCATAATTCAGATTCAGTAGTTAAACAGTTGCTGGCCGGTGCGCATGCCGTGCAAGTTGTTTCTGCTTTATATCTGCACGGTATTGATTATATTAAAGAGATTAACGAAGGTCTGGCAAAGTGGATGGATAAACATGGCTTTAAATCGATTGAAGATTTCCGTGGTAACATGGCGTTTGCTAATTTAAAACATCCTGCAGCTTACGAACGTGTACAGTTTATGAAACTGTATTCGCAGATAAAATAACAGTTTTATACATAGTCATCCTGAAGTCGAAGGGTGACTATGTGTAATCAGGTTTCGACTTTCCTTCAATCACGACCCAGGACAGTTCAGTATAACTTTTAGAATGAATGATCTGTTATTTTTAGCAGAACAAAAACAGTTACATTTTACAAAGAACTTTTTTCATTAATATGATACTTTTCTTTCAGTTCTTTTGCTTTTTCAGTTGTTATTAGTTTCTGGATTATTTCCAGGTCATATATTGCATCCAGTAAAAGCTGGTTTTCTATCGTTCGTTTTTCGCTGATGTGTTTAATATGTATGTCTTTCATCCATTTGTCGGATTTTTTAATTTCTTTCAGAATACTGATGATTATTTCATCATCGACCTTTGTTATTAATTTATCAATAATAAAAGGTAACAGAGAGTTTACCAGCAAAGAATATTTAGGATCATTAAATTGAATCTTACATTTTGACAAATAGTCGTATGATTCAGCATATTTGCTTTGTTTATAATAAATTATGGAAAGATTTTTTAACGCATCTTCAAAATCGGGAGAGATTTCTAGTGCTTTCTTATAATATTGTACTGCCAATTCTGATTCGTTGTTTTTTATATAGCATGTAGCCAGATTGTTTAAGGTTCGGAGATGATAAGGATTATAATGGTATGCCTTTAAAAATTCATGTTTTGCTTCATCGAATTTGTGGAGCCTGTAACAGGCAACACCGCTGTACCAGTTAACCGGCGTAGCAGTCGGGTCGAGGGTATAAAAAAGCGTATCAACTTTGTTTATTTCCAGGATTGTATTTTGAAAATCTTCTTTTATTTTATAATTAATGGCATTTTTTAAATGAAATTCACTTTTTATCCTGGAGTATGCCACATAAACAATAAAACCGTTAAGCAGAATCGTTGCCGTCAGAACAGGGGTTAACCATTTAAAAGATATTGATTTATCGTTTTTGCTTTTAAATATTACAACTATCATTGCTAAAATATAAATAATAAACATGGATTGGGTTATTCTTTCTTTAGGAAAACTAAAGCATGATATAACCGAGTAAATAATAAGACAATAAAATAACATTAAAGCAAAAAAACTTTCAGATTTGTTACCTGAATTCTTCAAAATTTTAAAAACATAAAATATCGAAAAAACAAATAATAATAAATAGGGTATAAGGCCGGCAAAACCACATTCAGAAAAAACCCATACAATATCATTATGAGGTCGTTGAAAAATAAGTTCCCCGGTTTCTGATCTCATATTTTCTATACCGGCCGAAGGCATAATAATTTTCCAGTTGCCCAACCCCACTCCCAGCAAATAGTTATTTTTCGTAATTTCAATTGATTTTTGCCATAAAACCAATCTTTCCCTGGAGGATCCGTATTTCAGATTTGTAAACCCTTCCATTTGTTTTTTTAGAGTGGTCAGATTATCCAGTCTGGAATATATATAAACAGATGAGAATGTTATTGTAAAAACAATAATTAAATAAAACAGAATTCTTTTAATAACTCCTTTTTTTACAAACTTTTTATTAAATAAAAGAAACATAATAAAAGTACAAAGGCTTCCGGCAACCAATGCAAGCCAGGCTGTTCTTGATAATAATATCGTAATATAAATCAAGATAAAAACGGATGATACAACCGATAAGAATCTCCATGATTTTTTATAACTGATTATTCCGAATAATGTAAAAGGAAAACATAATAATAACATTTCACAGTATAAATTCCTGTGAGCAAATGTTGCTTTAATCAGGTAGGTAGATTGATGGTTTATATATCCTTTTTCAATTACCTGGTAAAATTGAACAGCGCCCAAAAAGAGAATAATGATTGAAAAAAGTATGACAGATTTACTAAAATAATCGGCAAACGTTGTTTTGAAAAAAATAAAGAGCAGCGCTATAAAGAAAATAAAGTACAGAAGTAACTTAAAAAACTCTGAAAATGCTTCCTGTTTATTTAATGCGTTAAAAACAGAGAGTCCTGAAATAATTATAAAAATCAGAAAAGATAATACAGTACCGTTTTTAAATAAACCGGAATCGAAATAATTTTTATTCCTGATATTTAAAAACAAAATGAATAATAAAGAAACAAAACTTAATACGGATAATCCTAAAAGACCGGAACCCAGAACAGGGTCCATTAGTTTGGAAGAATATAAAAAAGGAATTATAAAAAAAGATGCAAAGATTACTACAACATAAAAGTTATTATTTGCAGTAATCTTTTCGGCATCTTTGTTGTGCATAATGCTCCGATATGCAGAAGTATTAATAAATGATTAGTTTATTAATAAATTCCTTGCCGTCAGATTTGATTTTCAGAAAATAAATGGTTTCTGCTTTATCGGTTATATTAAAGTTCTTAACAAGGCTGTTTACTTTAAATAATTCTTCTTTCCAGACAGTTTTTCCCAAAATATCACAAAGTTCAAGACTTACGTCTTTATATCCGAAATTGGAGAAAGAAACATTAAAGTTGCCTTTACTGGGGTTAGGGTAAATCATAACACTGTTGCCAGGTTTATTTATATCGGGTATGCCTACTCTCTGGACATTAATATAAATGGAAGTGCTGTCAGAACAGCCGTAACTGTTTTCAACCACAAGGCTTACCGAATAAACCCCGGTACTATCGTATGTGTGAGAAGGGGATTGTATGGCAGCTGTTGCCCCGTCTCCGAAATACCAAAGCCAGGAGGATACATTATATGAATCGGAAGTAAATGGAATCGGAATACTCTGGTATAAACTATCATAGTCTGTAATGATGTGGGCTATAACAGAGTTAATAGCAACAGACTGGTATATGGTATCCGTTTGCGGACCATTTGAAACGATAAGACTGACATTGTATAATCCGGGCAGATGGTAAACGTGGAATGGATTCTTTATGGATGAGGAAGTACCATCTCCGAAGTTCCAGTACCATGAAACAGGATTTGAAGTTGAACTGTCTGCAAATGAAATTACACCATAACATTGATCGATGAAAGTATAAGCAAAATCGGCTACTAAAGGTATTTGCGAAACGATAACCGCATAGTCTTCAAATTGTCCGTAATATACATTTACACAAGATTGGGGAATTGGCTCGCTGTAATAATCGGCTGCAATCCTTAAGCGTAAAGGCACATTTAATACGGCATTTGCAGGAATCAGAACGGTAGAGGAATGAATATAATTGTTTTGTGAAGTCATTATCTTCTCATTCGTTTCAAATGATCCGTTGTTATTATAATCGAGCCATGCAACGACATTTTCGGGATATGCACTACCTGTTGTTACTACAAGTTGATATGATTGAGTTGAAAAAACATTTGTATAAATATCACAGGAATAATCCCTGTAACCTAAGTTATCTACAGCAGTTGCATTGGAAATGGTATTGAAGCTCACATTAAATATTCCCATTTCACCATATACGGAAGTTGCAGTTGGAGTACAGGATGCGCTTAAAATTCCTGTAACATCTACGGTAATATCTTTTGTAATTGTATCACCGCATCCCTGGGCTGTATTACAGGCAACGAGACTTACTGTGTATGTGCCGTTACTGGCATATGTATGAACCGGATTTTGCAGGTGCGAAACAGCGCCGTCTCCAAAGTCCCATGTCCAGAATATAGGATTATTGGTTGAATTATCGTGAAATGTTACCGACCCTGAGCACAAAGACGGAGTTGCAGTAAAATCAGGACATGGCCACTGGGGAACATTTATCAGGCACGGAACAATTATTTGTGGATTGTAGGGATCATTGCTATTTATTGTAACATTTACAACGGAAGATCCCGGCGGGTAATTATTCGCGTTAAAAGTAATGGGGTAGACCACTGAACTGCCCGGATTTATACTTAATGAATCGACAAATGTCCCGGTTGATTCTCTTGTAATAAGCACATCATCTATCGACCAGTTATCGCAACCCGAACCGCTGTTCGACAATTGCCGCCACCTGAATTTGGTTTGAGACGTAATGGCGGCCGAAGGAATTTGTTCTGCAACATGGGTAAAATTATAATAATTGTAAGGATAATACGTATTGATAAGCGTCCATGTGGAACCGGAGTTTATTGAATATTCCAATACTACTTCTTCGCCTCCGTCAACATTCTCGCAGGGAGTTGAACCTCCGCCCATTTTCAGATAAAATTCTATCCATCCTACATCAGGAATGTTCAGGTTTTTGGTCTCGGCAACCCGGATGCCGCTATAATCGAAATATAATGAGTAAGATCCGCTATTCGCTCCACAGCCTGTAGATGAAGCAACTCCACTTACATTTACCCAGGTTAAAGGATCAATACCTGACTCAAAATCATCTTCAAGTATGGTAATGGATCCTGTTGTAAAATTACCATCGGAAATTTCTACATCTAAAATTCCCAGGCCTGAATTATAAATATTTATATTCTCAACAACAGAATCATTACAATGTGCAAATGTGATGAAGAGTGAATCAGGGGTTACCGAAATAGATGGAGGATCCATCACGTTCGCGATAATTGTAAACAATGTATCTATATCATTATTGTATAAGTAAACGGCTCCGGAAAAGGCACCGACAAATGACGGAACCAGGGTTACAACCAAATAGGATGAATCATGTGGCAAAATATTTAATACAGGAGTGTTTATATGTATATCCGAACTATTTGGTGATATATTATAAATCTTCAATGTATCACAACCATTATTATAAATTAAAACAGAATCGTTATTTGTTGAATGTTGTATCACATTGTTATAATTAATATCTGACGGTGAAAACGATATCTCGGAATTTCCTGCAACAGTTAAAGTGCATGGTACGGAAATTAAAGGATTAAGGGGGTCGTTTGTGGTAATTGAGATAATTGAATTATATGTACCGCTGTTTAATCCTGCTGAATTAAATTCAACATTAAACTGTGATGAATTCCCCTGGGTTATTGTGTCGGCAGCGGGAGTTACTCCTAACCATGTTTCATTAGCCCCTTTAAAAAACTGAATTTCGTTTTCAATTAATTCCAGCATATCAGCTTTTCCGTTGGAATTATTATCGCCATTAAAATTTACTGCCTGGAACGCATTATAAATACTGTTTTCTGATGAATTTAGAACAATAGCTCCATAATTAGGGAATCCATTGAAGTATGCCAGTTGTGTGGCGTTGGAAGACACGGTTACAAACTGACCATCAGTATTGTATTGATCATCGGTCCATAAAAGCTGAGTGATATGATTAGGATTATTAAAAACAGGATGTTGTGAAGCAGTGGGGTATATGTTTAAAGGTGAGGTAAATGAATTAATAAAATTAGTAAGTCCAAAGGTAGTGAATAATGGATCTGATGAATTAAAACCCCAGTCAGAGTAGATTAATTTCCCTCCATTGGAAAGAAACGTTAATAATTGACTGGAGAATGAAGACATATCATTACCGTAGCAACTTACAATAATTAAATCCCATTGGGTTCCGTCAATAATCTTATTTGCAAAATCCGAAGTATTATTAGATGTCACAGGTTGAAGTCCAAGATTAACAGCAGCCTGATGATAGTAATTGTATGAAGCATAATCATCAAATATCAGAACATTCTGAATATTTCCGCCATTACCTGATGATGAGGTCTGCGCTTCAATAGTCAATGTGCCGGAGCCTGTATTGGTAACAATCATTGGTACTGTAATAGAATCGTTACAGCTATTTATGGTAACATTGAAACTATATGGATTTATATTAATTCCGGGAGCTTGCTGAACAGAAATATTTTTTGTAACAGTATCTGAATAAAAACAGTTATTTGAAATAAGTGTAATGGTATAGTTTCCGGGAGTAATATACGAATGAGTCGGATTTTGAAGGGTAGATATGTTACCATCGCCAAAATTCCAAATCCAGGAAACAGGGTTGTTCGTGGTATTATCAGTAAATTGTACACTTGCTCCTAACGGGGGATTTAAGTCAGAAATGGCAAAATCGGCAACCGGTGGATTTCCTGATGGAACAGCAGACGACCATGAAGCAGCAAACCCGGAACTGGTTACCGAACCGTCCGAATAAAACTGTATAAACATTTTTCCTGAATTGGCAGTTACCGGCGAAGGTACTGTTGAGCCGTAAGCATTGAGTAGTAGAGGTGAGCTGGTGTTTGGGCCATCATAAACATATAAGTAATCACAACAGCTTTCGGTACTGAATGAAGAGAAACTAAGCGTAATACTTGTTGCGCAGTTAATATCGATTAAAAAACCACAATTCTCACTGTTCTGATAATTTCCTGTTGGTCCGCCGGAATCATAAAGGATGCCGCTTTGAGCTGTGGTTGAAGTTGAGGAGCATAAATTATATGAATTCAGAACTTGCATATAATTAGGCTTTGTTATAGAATCTGTTCCATATGCATTCGTTGTTACAAGTTTTACATCATACGAGCCTAAAGAATTATATACAACAGAAGGATTTTTCAGTGTTGATGAAGATGGTGTTCCACCCGGAAACTGCCATTGCCATGAAGTAGGAATATTCAAAGACAAGTCAGAAAACTGGACAGTCTGACCCAGGTTAACAGAAGTGTTATTTGCAGAAAAATCTGCTACGGGAGGATTTTGATTCTGAAGAACAACTATGGAATAGTCTTCCGTTTGTCCGTAATAACTGTTGTAACATGAATTGGTTATAGTATTATAATAGACATCTGAAGTAACCCTTACTCTTAAGGGTGTATTAAATACAGCGCCCGATGGAATAATGATACTGCCGTTATGTTGTATATTATAATCCGAAGTAAAAATCAATTCATTTGTTTCGGTAAACTGGCCATTATTATTTAAATCTATCCAGACTTTTATATTTTCGGGTGTAGACGGGTTGGTTGAAACGGACAAATTATAGGGAACTCCTTCTGTAACAGTAGTTGTGTTGGAACAGGTAAAATCTTTATATCCTTCTGAAGAACCGGCAGAACTGTTGTTGATAGTGTTTAAAGAAAAATTATAAATACCCGGATTGCCAGGGCTTATAGTTGTGGGAGTACAGGCAGCAGAAACAGGACCTCCGCTGTTTGTGGCAGTAATAAGATTGACTGCTAATAAAGTATCTGAAGTATTACAAAGAGAAGATCCTGTTGTTATTAATTGAACTGAATAGATTCCGGGGTTATTATATGTATGAGATGGACTTTGCACTGTACTTGTAGTTCCGTCTCCAAAATCCCACAGGTATGAAGACCCGTTTGTTGAAGTATTTGTAAAAGTAACTGTTGCAGGAATATTACATGAATATGTAAGGGAAGGATTAAAGCTGGCAATCACGGCATTCGTGTATAATCCGCCTATTCCGACCGCATACCAGGCATTGGTGGTATTAATAACCTCATTTGAACAGGAGCCATATAAATCGTTTGCAGCAAGTATTGTATAGTACCTTGCATCCGAATATGTTGAATAAGGCGTAAGATATACCGTTAATGCCCTATAGGCTATGGAAGCAGCAGCATCTAAGCCTATACCATTAACAGAAAATGGGTTGCCTATATCGTTTACTCCGGCGCCACCGCTGGATAATAAATAATACCAGTAATTCATTACTCCGCTGTTACAATGAACCTCTTCAGCATAATCCCAGAAATTCCCCAGATATGTATCGGGATTCTGGTATTGATTGGGATTTGCCATATTTCTAAAAGCCCCACCGGAAATAAATATCTGATCGCCCATTAAAAAGTTTGCGGTACCGGGGTTAGCATAAAAATCAATGGTGGCTCCGAAAATATCACTGTATGCTTCGTTTAATGCTCCTGATTCACTGGAGTATTCCAAGCCGGCAGAATATTCTGTAACACCATGTGTAAATTCATGGGCAACTATATCTGTTGCAGTAAGCGCTGTTGTTTCTACTCCGTCACCATCGCCAAAATACATGCCCTGGCCATCCCAATAGGCATTTACAAATGAATAATCACAATGTATATAACTATAAATCTTTGCCCCGCTGTTATTGTATGAATTTCTGCCAAATTTTGAATAGTAATAATCATAAGTAGCTTCAGCGCTGTAATGAGCATCATATGCCGCATTATCCTGACTGGTAGTTGTATTCCAGTAATTGTCTGAATCAGTAAAATCAACGCCTGAAGACGAACTGGTACCATTATTTAAATCATAGGTTTCTATTCCGCCGCCTCTTCCGGTTTCTCTTAATCTGTACGTTCCTGAATAGCTGTCGGTGGTAATTTGTTTTGTTCCGTAGTACTTTGTAACTGCGGTTCCTAAAACATCTGAAGAAATTATACGGTTCTTTGTTTTTACAACGTTACCTGAGTTAGCATCCACATAAACATAATTTCTGCTTACTGGTTTTATTCCATAAATGTCAAATTTATAAGCGAGTATATATTTATCATTCATAGGTAAAATAATTAATTCTCCTTTAGGTTCTGAAATATTTTTCACCTCCCATAGATATTTTTCAGCTTTTGTATAATCAAGGGCATTTTTTAAAGCCAGTTCCTCATTTATACCCGGATTAACAGCAATATCTGAATTCTTACTGATCTCTCCATTCGCTGAAGTAACCCAGATTCCCTTTGAATGGATATAATACCTGTCGTTTTCGATTAATAAATTTTTATAATATAAATTATATCTGTAGTGAATATATCCTAATTTATCTGATTCCTGGCCTGCTAAACGGAATTCGTGATTTACTGATAAATTCAGCGCTTTAATAAGCCAGGTTTTAGAATCCGATACTGTTACAGAATGCTCTTTTAATTCTATACATTTTATTTTTTTTGATTTTTCATCAATCCTGACAGTTTTACTTTGTTTTATCATGTCTTCAGCAGACTTATCGGTAAAGACCTGGGAGAAGACAAAGGATGGGATTAATAAAACCAATAAATAAATAATAGTCGTTTTCATATGAAAGAGAATAAGGGTATGTTTTTATTTAAAATAAAATTCTTTTAACAAGTAAAAATACAAATATTATTAACAATTAATAATATTTTCTATTTTTTTTATATTAACCATGTTAACTTTTTTACATCTACCGATAAACAAATTACAGAAAGGTTCTTTATAATAACATTTCTTAAAAACCCGGATAAAATCTGTAAATACAGTGCACGGTTTTATTTTTTATATAAATTAAAGTAATAAATAGCTTTAATTATTATGTAAAGTAATAAATGGTAACGATTACGTAATAGTTGGTTACATTATTGTCATAACTGGTAAAACTTTTCTTATTTTCTTCGGGAGAGTATGGAATTAATTAATAAATTTCATCAGTTAATGATACATTTTATTATCTTATAATAATCCTGCATATACACTTTTAAGAAATAAATGCCGTTGGAAAGTGAGTCTGTTTTAACAATTGCAGAAGTGCTGTTATCAAAGTTATAATTAACAATGATTTTACCTGTTAAATCAGATATTTCAATTTTTATTATTTTATTATCATTTAAACTATTAACGTTTATAGATTTATTAACTGGATCCAGAAATGCTGTTAATTCATCCGTACTATCTGAACCGGAAAAATGAATTCTGTTTGAAGAAGTTTCACATAATTTATCAGGATGGTAATCATTTAATGTGATATTGCCAATATTAAAGTTTGTACCTGAAATAAAGTAAGTTTTCTGACATTTACCTATAGATGAAAACATTAAAATAGAAATGTTTGAATTGGAACAAATTTTAAAGAATCCCGATGGATGTGAATATGTGAAATGAGGATTCTCCCATGCCGAATCCCAGCAACAAATAACGGCATCTTTAACAGGCAGACCAATACTATCTAGAATATATCCGGTTATCCAATAACCTGAGTTCGGTTTAAGCCGAAAGTTGTAATTGATTTTTGAAGCTTTGTAATAATAGCGGATTGGTTTCTTGAATATCCTTTTTTATAGATGGTTTTTTTGGAAAAAAAGAATATGCAGCAAT
>JBBIRU010000048.1:0-37995 GCA_037441645.1 Bacteroidota bacterium | reverse complement strand
ATTTTGATTAATTGGTTGTTAATCATAAAGATAGTAATTATATTTCAATCAATCAACTGAATATCACTTTGTTATTAACATCGTTTTAAACTTTTTAGTTTATTTATTAAAATTCAAAACAGTTTCTCAATCTGTTTGGAAATAAAACTGAAGATATCCGATATTCTCCTAAAGATGAAATTGAGAAAAAATATGTATACAAATACGATACTTTCAACAGAAGAACAGAAGAAGCCCAATTTAACGGAGAAGGAAAACTTATCAGAACAATTTATTATAAATACGATGAAAAAGGTAAGTTAATTGAAGATGTTAGTTATAAAACCGAAAGCATCATTGATAAAAAATTTACCTATACTTATGATGAGAAGGGCAACATGATTGAGAATAAAAGCTATAATTCTGAATTAAAATTGCAAAAGAAATTTACTTTTATATACAATGATAAAGGATTTAAAATTGAAAATTATATTTATTCAAACGAAGATAAGTTAGAAAAGAAAAACACTTATATATACGATAGTCAGAATAATGTTATTGAAGAATCCTGCTTTGATTCAGTGAATGCTCTTCTTTATAAAACAGAATATAAATACGAATACGACAGTCAGAATAACTGGATTAAGAAAATTAAAATATCTGAAGGGAAAGCAATATCAGTTGTTGAGAGAAAAATTGAATATTTTGAATAGTATTCATAAATTATAATGAAAAAATATAATGTTCTTCAATTAGTTTTTATAGTTCTCGGGGGACTTATTTTACTTTTTATTCTGGCTCCTTTGGTGGGTATGTTTATTAATACTACACCACTGGAAATTTTTGAAACGGCAAAAGAGTCTGATGTTCAGCAAAGCATTTGGTTAACAATCTGGACTTCGGTTGCAGCAACTTTGATTTTCTCTTTGGGTGCAATCCCATTGGCCTATCTTATCGCAAAAAAGAATTTTTTCTTTAAAAAAATATTGTTGGGATTGATTAATCTTCCGGTAATTATACCTCATTCGGCAGCTGGTATTGCATTATTAGGTGTTATTTCCAGAGACACTGTTCTGGGAACAATGGCCGGTGGGAATTAGTTTTGTGAATCATCCTGCCGGGATTATTGTTGCTATGGCATTTGTGAGTATTCCATATTTATTAAATTCTGCAATAAATGGTTTTCAAAATGTTCCGGATAAACTCGAAAAAGTGGCTATGACACTTGGGGCTTCCAGAACTAAAGTATTCTTTTCAGTTTCGTTACCATTAGCGATGAAGAATATTGTTACAGGATTGATTATGATGTGGGGCAGGGGACTGAGTGAATTCGGAGCAGTAGTAATAATTGCATACCATCCTATGATTACACCGGTTATGATTTTTGAGCGGTTTAATTCATATGGACTGAGTTATACCAGACCCGTTACCGTTTTATTTATCTCTATATGTCTTTTGATTTTTATTCTGATGAATTTCATTTCCAGGAAAAAGAAAAATGCTTGAACTCAAGGAAATAAATAAAAGTTTAGGGAAGTTTTCTCTTAACAACATTAATCTTAATGTTGAAAAGGGAGAATATTTCATGTTGTTAGGAGCATCGGGTGCCGGTAAAACAATGTTGCTTGAATTGATTTCGGGAATAATTAATCCTGATTCTGGTGCAATTCTTTCAAATAACAATGATATTACAATAACAAGTATTCAAAAAAGAAATATTGGAATTGTTTATCAGAATCAGTCTCTTTTTCCTCATATGAACGTTTTTGGTAATATTGCATTTCCATTAAAGTGTAGAAAATATTCAAAATCAGAGATTCAAAAAAATGTATATTCTTTGGCAGAGGAAACTGAAATTACTCACCTGTTGAAAAGAAATGTCAGTACTCTCTCTGGGGGAGAAGCACAAAGGGTGGCCATTGCAAGAGCATTGGCTACAAAACCTGAAATATTATTACTTGATGAACCATTGTCTTTTCTTGATGTTCAGTTAAAAAGAGGAATTTCTACTTTGTTACGAAAAATCAATAAAAATGGTCAGACAATAATACATGTTACTCATGATTATAAAGAAGCATTTTCACTATCCGGTAAAATTGCTGTTTTAGAGAAGGGCACAATACTTCAGGAAGGAATAGTAGAAGATGTGTACCAAAGGCCTAAATCAAAATTTGTAGCAGATTTCTTTGAAATTAAAAATTTCTATAAAGGAAATGTGATTAATGTTAATAATAAAAAATATTTTGAAAGGGAGAATGTGCGAATTCTTGTTTCTGACAATGCTCCACTTGGCGAGTTAAATATTTGGATAAAAAGTGAAAATGTGTATTTGTTGAATGAATCTAATAGTAATTCATTTGAAAACAAATTCAAATGTGAAATTTATGATATTGAGTCAACTTCAACCGGGGTCGAAATTTATACCAGTTTTGAAATACCTTTCTCTTTCTTTATGAATAATGAAAATTCGATTCAGAAAAAATTAACAATTGGTCAGGAAATAGAGATTGGAATAAAAACGGAAGATATTTGCTTTTAATTAGAAAATAATTTCAGACTATATTATTAGTAGTTTCTTCCCCAACCAGACGATAACCTATTCCCGATTCAGTAATAATGATTTTTGGATGGTTAGGATCATTTTCAATTTTCTTCCTGAGTTGAGCAATAAATACCCTTAGATACTGTGATTGTTCAATATACCCAGGTCCCCATATTTCGCGAAGAATAAACTGGTGTGTAAGCACTTTGTTTTCGTTTTTGGCCAGTAAAGCGAGTAAAGAGTATTCTGTGGAAGTTAGTTTTACAGGAATACCATTATTCTTAACAACGTGTGCTGAATGGTCTATGGTAATGTTCTGAAAAGAAACGGTAGAATTATTATTTGAGTCAACTTTGTTTCTGAGTGCATTTCTTATTCGGGCAAGCAGTTCACCTGTTCTGAATGGTTTTACGAGGTAGTCGTTGGCGCCGTTATCAAGTGCCTGGATAATGTCGTTTTCAGAATCTCTTACTGATAGAATAATGATCGGTGAAATATACCAGTCACGTAATTTTATCAGCACATTTTGGCCGTCATCATCTGGCAAGCCAAGATCAAGTATAATTAAATCAGGAGGATGCATAGCAGCCATTTGCAAACCTTCTTTCGCAGTGGCAGCTTCAATTACAGTGAAATTGTTAGATTCAAGCGTAATTGATATAAGTTTCCTGATCTGCCTTTCATCATCGATAATCAGAATTCTTGAATTATTGTTCATTTTCTGAGTTGATTAAAGGTTTATTAGAAGGAATTCGTATAATAACTTCGGTTCCTTTTGGGATATTGTTACCAATTGCTACAGTACCATTATGAGCATTTACAAATCCTTTTACTATAGATAAGCCCAGACCAAGGCCACCTGCTTTTGTATCTGTTGAACGGTAGAATTTATCGAAAGGTAAATCTCTTTCTTCAGTGACTATTCCATTTCCTTCATCGATTACCTTAATTTCAATAATCTTATCCTTGTATTCTGCAGTAATATATATTTTAGTGTAATTCGGGGTGTGTACAATGGCATTATGTATAATGTTATATAAGGTCTGTTCAATCAATCCGAAATCGAGCCAAACAATCGAATTATCTGTTTTTATTTCTATTGTTATGATTTTATCCTGCATATCCTGTTTGATCCTTGTTACGGATGAATTAATAAGATCATTAATATCGCACCAATTCATTTTGGGTTTTAAAAATCCCGATTCCAGCCTTGACATGTTTAAAAGGTTGTCAATTAATCTGTTTAGTCTGTTTGATGCAATGTGAATTTCATTGTGTAAATCATTTTTATCTTTTTGTAGTAAGATATTATCATTTGAAATAAGATTTTCTGAAGCACCTATTATTGTTGTGAGCGGTGTTCGCAATTCATGAGATATTGAATTAAAAAGTGTATTGTAGAGCTTCAGGGTATTTAACTTTTCTTCTTTCATTCGGGCAATTTTCTCGTACTGTTTGATCTTTGAAGTAAGTATTCCGTTTAAAAGAGCAATAATGAAATACATACACAACATTAAAATGTCCTCGGATTTTTCTATATGAAAAGTAAAGTGTGGTGGTATAAAGAAATAATCCCAGATGAGAGCGCTTAATACTGCAGAAACAAGAACAGGGTAAACGCTAAGGATAGTTGCCAGTAAAGAAACTGTAAAAAGTAAAAGGAGTGCAACAGTACGATAGCCAAGAAAACCGGAAACAAAATAACAAATAACTGAAACTATTAGTATGCTTCCAATGCTTATTAAATATTGATTAAAAACAGATTTATTCAAAAGATTTTTAATCATTTATATGGTTCTGTAAATTTTGAATAAAATTAAATAAAAAACAGCTCGGATTTTTAAAAATATTCTTTTTTATTTTCCTGAATAATATGTTTCAGTTCTTTTATACAATATTCGTAACCTGCAATTTTGCCAGACAGGAATAAGGTAGTGCTCTCGTCCTGGTTCGATTTAATCTTTTTTGCTTCTTCCACTTCTAATTTTTCTAATGTAGAAATGAAAATTTCAATATATTTTTCCATGGGTGTTGAACTTTATTTATTAATCACTATTTGGGCAAAACCTCCATCAATTCCGAAATTTGCATGGGAATGGGTAGTACAATTGTTGTAATTCCATGTTTGTATAAATTTCTTTGGATAGCGAAAATGGTATAATTGTGAAGCAATTTGTTAAACCATGAATTACCTTCAAAAACAAGTTGTCCGCCGACAAAAACAGGGTTTGGATATGAAGTAGTTATTGCCGGAATTAATTTGTCGATTTCTTCCACAACATCCGTACCTATTGCATAGAAGCTGTCGCCATGCAAACCCAATTGTTCTGCTACATAAATATATTTATTCATGTCAATTTCAATGTTTTCCTTTAACCGGTCCAACTGATCGAATCCTTTAAACTTTGTTGAATCCATTATGCCTACTTCTACAAACACTATATTATCGTAGGTTCCGTTAAAATCGTTCAATGTTTTAAACAGTGAATATAATCCCAGACCACCATAACCGTTTACAAGAAGAACAGCTGTCCTGCCAGTTTTTAATTCAGAAACACCAACGGGTTTATTTTTGATTTTTGATTTTAATACAGAAATAATATCTGGAATAACCTGTTTTATTTTTTTCTGAATTTCAATAATTTCTTTTCTTACATGGTTGTAATGCCTCTTTATTATAACAGCGAGTATTGATAAAACTCCGGTTATGACAATGGTAATCCAGCCTCCTTCTTCGAATTTAATTATCAAAACGGTGAACAGTATAAAGGTTGTCATTACCAATCCTATTCCATTAATGGCCATTTTCCAGAACCATTTTTTTTCTTCTTTTCTGACCAGAATCCAGTGCCTTACCATTCCAAACTGGGATAAAGTAAAAGTTATAAATACATTAATACTATATAAAATAACCAGCCACGAAACAGCGCCTTTTGAGAAATAAAGCAAAAGAAACGCAGCGCCACCCATAATCAGAATTCCGTTTTGTGAAACAAGTCTGTCGCTTAAATGAGTAAATTTTCTTGGAAACCAGTTGTCGTGAGCCATGTTAGCCATTACTCTTGGGCCATCTAAAAAACCTGTTTGAGCAGCAACAAATAGCAATGCTGCTTCGGAAAGTAAGGTTAAATAAACAAATCCTTGTCCTATATATTGATTCCAGCCAGCTGTTGCTGTTTCTGCAAGTACGGCATTTAAGGTTTTTGTAGGACTTACCTGAACATGAAATAAATAATATGATATTATTAAACCGAAAGCGGCTATTGCCAGGGAAACAGATAATAATAGCATTGTTTTTTGCGCTGTTTTAACTTTTGGTTCACGAAGGTTTGGAATGCCATTGCTTACAGCTTCTATTCCTGTATATGTTCCGGCGCCCATACTGTATGCTTTTAAAATAAGGAAAATGGTGCCAAATATTCCAAGTTGTGAAATAGTATTGTTCATTTCTGTGCCAGTATTTTGTACTATTTCAGGAGCTTCACCAAGATGGGTGAAAATGCTGTATCCTATTAGTATTGCGTGAGTAAGTATGAAAGCAATAAAAACAGGTGTCAATAACAAGACGGATTCTTTAACTCCTCTCAGGTTTATAACAATTAACATAAATAAAATAATAAATGAAAAAAACAATTTATATCCATGCCATTCAGCCGGAAGAAAACTAAAAAACGCATCTGCTCCGCTAGACACAGAAAGTGTAATCGTAAGCATGTAATCAATTAACAGTGCGCTACCAGATATCATTCCAATTGTAGGGGATATCAGCTTGCTTGCAACTATGTAACCTCCGCCACCTTGTGGAAAAAGATTAATTATCTGACGGTAACTGGTACTAATAACAAATATTGTAATAACGGTAAGTAATCCGACTATAAATCCGAGATTACTGTGGCCTGTTAAATTCCGCATAATTTCTTCCGGCCCGTAACAAGACGATGATAACGGGTCGGAACCTAATCCTACCCAGGCAAAAAAAGCTACCAGTGAAATTCTGTGAAAAACGGACTTATCGGTAAGGTCTCTTGCTTTTCCGATAAAGGTGTTTTTGAGTTTTCCTTTTATATTATTTCCCTGCTCCATAAATCTGTAAACTTTATAAAGCAAAGTTATGGTGGAAGTTATAAGTAAGAAGTTAAACTATGGGGGAGAAGTGTAAAGATTTTATAAAGATATGAGAGCTATTGAGCAGGCAGTTAATGGGAGAAAAGTAGCAAACCTAAAATCTGGAATTATCTAATAATTGATTTACTTCTTCTTCAAGAACCGGCAGGTAACGATTAATTATTAACCAGAGAATATCTGCTGTAACACTATCATATCCATGAATTATTCTGTTCCTTGTATCAATAATTTTTCTAGAATCAGAAATAGGAAAATCAGGTTGTGTTTTCAGGATTCTGTTTATAGCTTCACCAATAATTTCTAAATTACGTTCAACAGCTTTTCGTGTTTTTAAATCGTTTTGAAAGAGAATAAAATTTCTTTCTACCGGAATAAATTCATAAATCTCTTTTATAGATTGATGAATGTCTTCGAGATATTTAAGAATTTCAACATTCATAAATCATTTTTTTTGTTTTATCAATATTGAGTATCAGATAAGTGTTTTTTAATGCACGAGCTTCTAATAAATCAATTGGACGATTTAATATTTTCTCAAGCTCAAATTTTAACTCAAAATATTTTTCAGCATAATCTATTGGATCAGCGGAATTAATATCAACAACAAAGTCAATATCGCTATTCTCAGTAAACTTCTCTGTTAATACAGAACCGAAAGCATATAATTGCTTAACTGTATTTTTGTTACATGACTGAACTATTTGCGGCAGAAAATTGTCAAGATACATAGTGATATAGTTTATACAAACTTATCAAAAATTTCCAAAAAACACAAATGTTGTTCTTTTCGCGAATGAATTAGTTTACAAATAAAAAAAACGGGCATTTCGCCCGTTTCATTTATTGTTTATTTTCTGTAGATTCTGATGTTTCTGGTTTTGGTTGAGGTTCCGGTTTTGGTAACAGAACTCTGCGGGATAATTTCATTTTACCGCGGTTATCTATTTCCAGAAGTTTTACCTGAATCTGCTGACCTAATTTCAAAACTTCTTCCACTTTGTTAAGCCTGCGCCATTCAATTTCTGAAATATGTAACAAACCTTCTTTTCCGGGAAGTATTTCAACAAATGCTCCATATTCCATAATGGATTTAACAGTAGCATCGTATATTTCACCAATTTCTAATGTTCCGGTAATGCCTTTAATGCGTTTAACGGCTGCTTCAATAGAATCACGGTCGGGAGCGCTTACTTCAACAATACCTACGCTATCTACTTCTTCAATGGTAATAACAGTTTTTGTTTTTGCCTGAATATCCTGAATAACTTTTCCGCCAGGACCGATAACGGCACCAATCTGATCTTTCTGAATGGTCATTCTTACGATACGTGGAGCATGTGGTTTGAAGTCGTTACGCGCTTCGGGAAGGGTTTCTAATATTTTGCCAAGGATATGTAATCTTCCTTCGCGTGCCTGGGCAAGAGCTTTTGCCAATACTTCGTAGGGAAGTCCGTCAACCTTGATATCCATTTGGGTGGCTGTGATACCTTTGGTTGTTCCGCACACTTTAAAGTCCATATCACCCAGATGATCTTCGTCGCCTAAAATATCTGAAAGAACTGCAAACCTCCCGGTTTTGGGATCAGAAATAAGACCCATAGCTATTCCGGAAACCGGTTTATGAATTTTTATTCCTGCATCCATCAGGGCCAGTGTGCCTGCGCAAACCGTAGCCATGGAAGAAGAACCGTTGGATTCCAAAATATCGGAAACAACGCGGATAGTATATGGATTAATATCAGGGTCGGCAGGAACAACACGTTTCAGTGCACGGTGTGCCAGGTTTCCATGTCCGATCTCTCTGCGGCCTGTCCCTCTATATGGACGGGCTTCGCCGGTAGAAAAAGGAGGAAAGTTATAATGCAGGATGAAGCGTTCGTAACCCTGGTGAACAGCGCCGTCAATCATTTGTTCGTCAAGTTTTGTACCAAGTGTTACAGAGGTGAGAGATTGTGTTTCACCACGGGTAAATATGGCAGAACCGTGAGCCATAGGCAAATAATCAACTTCACTCCAGATAGGACGTATTTCGTTAAATTTACGGCCATCGAGACGAACCTGGTTATCGAGGTAATAATTACGGACAGCGTCTTTTTCAAGACTTTTGTAATACCTTTTAATCATTGCCAGTGTATTTTCATCGGGTTCGGTGAGGGTAGCGACAAAGTCATTGTGAATAGTTTCAAGGGCGGCACTACGTTCGTGCTTATCTGTAATTCCTTTTTTAATAACATCATAAATTTTCTGGTATGCAAAATCGTGTAATCCCTGTTTAATGGTATCATCGTTGTGTTCGTGACAATATTCACGTTTCTTGATTCCCAGTTGCTCGGCGAGTTCCATCTGGGCTTTGCAATGAACTTTAATAGCATCGTGTGCAAATTTGATGGCATCGGCCATTTCTTCCTCGCTTACTTCACCCAGTTCACCTTCAACCATTAATATATTATCATAAGTAGCTCCGACTATCATATCGATATCAGCCTTAGCATTTTGTGTTTTGGTAGGGTTAATTATCAGTTTTCCATCAATCCGGGCAACACGTACTTCAGAAATAGGACCATTGAAAGGTATATTGCTGACAGAAATGGCAGCAGAGGCTGCTAATCCGACAAGGGCATCGGGAAGGGCATCGGGTTCGTTAGAGATAAGGTCAATATTTACAAAAGTTTCGGCATGGTAATCATCAGGGAAAAGAGGACGCATGGCACGGTCAACAAGTCTTGATACAAGGATTTCGTTATCGCTGGGGCGGGCTTCTCGTTTCATAAAACCGCCGGGAAAGCGACCGGTAGAAGCATATTTTTCGCGGTAATCAACTGAAAGTGGCATGAAATCTACGTTTTCTTTGGCTTCTTCGGCTGATACGGTGGTTGCTAAAAGCATGGTTTTTCCCATTTTCAATACTACTGATCCATGGGCTTGTTTGGCGAGTTTTCCGGTTTCGATTTCGATTGTTCTTCCGTCACCGAGTTCAATGATTTTCTTTACTGCGTTGTACATGATACGATTAATTAATTTTTTTATATACAAAAAAAGGCAATTTGGGAATTGCCTTTTTGCTTTTATTTCCTGAGCTTAAGTTTCTTAATGATAGCGCGGTATCTTTCAATATCGCGATCTTTCAGATAGTTCAGTAATTTTTTACGTTTACCTACTAATTTAAGCAACGCCTGCTGGGTTGCGAAATCTTTTTTGTTTTCTTTTAAATGTTGGGTAAGATGATCAATACGGAATGAGAACAAAGCGATCTGGCTTTCTGCAGAACCAGTATCTACGTTACTCTTGCCGTATTTCTCAAAAAGCTCTTGCTTTTTTTCTGCAGCTAAATACATAGAATTATTTTTTTAGTTTAAATAAAATGAACGGCAAAGATAGGAAAAAATTTAATGCGAAAAAGTTTTAGACTAAGAATTTTACTGTGAATAGTGTATTGGAAAAAGTTTTAGCTTTGAATATGTGAAAAAATAGAAAGTAACACCGCCTTTCAAGGCGGTGATATAAAACAAGTAACCAAAAGGGCTTAAGCCCTGATAATATCGAAATCTATGTCATATGTGAAGGTGATGATTCATGCTGTTTGGGGAACTAAAAACCATTATCATTTTCTTGCTTCTGAGATAAAACAAATGGTTATATCTCACATAAAAGAAAATGCAAAGTCTAAGCAAATCTTTATTGATACTCTGAATGGACATAAAGATCACATTCATTGTTTGTTCGGATTAAATGCTGATACAAGTATTTCTAAAACTCTTCAATTATTAAAAGGGGAATCTGCATTTTGGATAAATAAAAACAATATCACAAAATTAAAGTTTGAATGGGCTGATGAATATTATGCTGTATCTGTGAGTGAATCTTCTTTAGATAAGGTAAGAGAGTATATTGATAAACAGGAAGAGCATCATAAAAAAAAGACTTTTGTACAGGAGTATGAAAAGTTTCTTGAAGAAAGTAATTTAAAGAATCATGGCTAAAGCCAATTGATTTATTTGAAATAACCCCGACATAAATGTCGGGGTTAACTTTTTCGGACTGTATTTGTTGGCTATAGTATACAACATAAACCTGTTTAATAACAAGTCAGGATTTGATTAGAATTTTTCGCGAAAACTACTACATTTGACGCTTTATTTTAACATACTTTTAATACACATATATGAAAAGACTCCTGGTTATTGGTGCAGCGGGACAAATAGGTTCGGAATTAACTCTTGAACTCAGAAAAATATACGGAAATGAAAACGTTATCGCCGGTGAAATCAAAACAAGTGCATCGGAAAAAATAATGCAATCAGGACCTTTCGAGAAAGTGGATCTAACCGACAGGCAAAATGTTGCTGATGTGGTAAAAAAGTATAAGGTAGATGCTATTATCAGCATGGCGGCTATTTTATCTGCCTGTGGAGAAGAAAATCCACAGCTTGCCTGGAACGTGAATATGAACGGATTCCTGAACGTACTGGAAGTAGCCAGAGAATTAAAACTGAAACGGGTTTTTAATCCCAGTTCCATTGCTGCTTTTGGCCCGTCAACACCAAGAAATAACACTCCTCAGGAAACCATTCTGAAACCTACTTCAATGTATGGTGTTACAAAAGTTGCAGGTGAATTGTTAGCTGATTATTATGTGAAAAAATACGGACTCGATGTGAGAGGCGTAAGGTATCCCGGGATAATAAGCAACGAGACTCAGCCGGGAGGTGGTACAACAGATTATGCTGTAGCTATTTATTATGAAGCCATCAAACATAAAAAATATACCTGTTTCCTGAAAGAAGACACCATGCTTCCCATGATGTATATGCCCGACTGTTTAAAGGCTACGCTCGATCTTTTTCATGCTGATTTTTCAAAACTGAAGCATCATTCCGATTTTAATTTAGCCGCCATGAGTTTTACACCCAAAATGGTAGCTGAAAGTATAAAAAAACATATTCCTGAATTTATTATCGATTATAAGATTGATTTCCGCCAGGCCATTGCCGATTCATGGCCCCGTTCCATTGATGATTCTGCTGCCCGTGAAGAATGGGGATGGAAACCTTCTTATGACCTTGATACTATGACTGCAGATATGTTAAAGGTTCTGGGAGAAAAGCATAAAAAGGGTCTGTTTTAACTGATTTTTCGAAGTATAACAATTGTACCTTCTATTTCAGTCTTCGGGAGCCAAAGACTGAAAATCTGGGATGAGAAAATTTTATGATTGAAAAAATTGTAGTTATCTTTTAATACAATTTCTTTCTCATTTCTTTTATCTTGTCATCCGAAATAAATTCATCATAATCCATTTGCTTATCAACCATTCCTTTTGGGCCAATTTCAATAATACGGTTACAAACGGTTTGAATAAATTTATGATCGTGAGATGACATCAGAATATTTCCTTTGAATTTTATAAGTGTATTGTTAAATGCCTGGATGGATTCCAGGTCAAGGTGATTTGTTGGGGTATCGAGCAATATAACATTGGCGTTACGAATCATCATACGGGCAATCATACAACGTACTTTTTCACCTCCTGAAAGGACTGTTGCTTTTTTGTAGATTTCTTCGCCTGAAAATAACATTTTGCCCAGAAATCCTCTTAAATACAATTCCGTGGTGTCTTCTGAAAACTGTCCCAGCCAATCGGTAAGGGGAATGTCTTTCTGAAATAAAGATTCATACTCCAACGGAAGATATGCTTTTACAATAGTCTGTCCCCATTCAAAGGAGCCATGATCAAGCTGAATATGACCTTTCAGAATTTCGAATAAAATGGTCATGGCGCGTGTATCGCGGGAGAGGAAAATAATTTTATCGTTTTTGTTAACAGTAAAACTTAGATTTTTGAACAATGTTTTGTTATCTATTGTTTTGGAGAGATTTTTTACTTCCAGTATACTGTTTCCGGGTTCGCGTCCGGGTGTAAAAATAATTCCGGGATATTTTCTTGTGGATGGTTTTATTTCTTCAATATTAAGTTTTTCAATCATTTTTTTACGGCTGGTAGTTTGTTTCGATTTTGAAGCATTTGCACTAAACCGTGCAATAAATTCAAGAAGTTCCTTTTTCTTTTCTTCGGCTTTTTTATTTTGTGCAAGTTGTTGACTTAAGGCCAGCTGACTTGATTCGTACCAGAACGTATAGTTCCCCGAGAACAATTGAATTTTCCCGAAATCAATATCTACAATATGTGTGCAAATGGAGTCTAAAAAATGCCTGTCATGCGATACAACCAAAACGGTATTGTCAAAATTGCAAAGATAATTTTCCAGCCAGTGTACTGTTTCCAAATCAAGGTCGTTAGTTGGTTCATCCAGTAATAAATTGTCTGGTTTGCCAAAGAGAGCCTGAGCCAGAAGAACTTTTACTTTTTCTTTTCCGTTCAGTTCTTTCATTAATTTGTTATGAAGATCTTCTTTTATTCCCAGTCCACTTAAAAGATTGGCGGCATCGCTCTCTGCATTCCAGCCGTCAATTTCGGCAAATTTATCTTCCAATTCGGAAGCTTTTATACCATCTTTTTCGGTAAAGTCAGTCTTGGCATAAAGAATTTCTTTTTCTTTTATTATTTGCCACAATACAGTATGGCCCATTAAAACGGTTGAAAGAACCGGAAATTCGTCAAATTCGAAATGGTTTTGTTTTAGTACAGATAATCTTTCTCCCTGGCCAAATGTTATAGAACCTTTTGTGTTTTCCACTTCACCATAAAGCATTTTTAAAAAGGTAGATTTTCCGGTACCATTTGCACCAATAATCCCATAACAATTTCCCGGAGTAAATTTTAAATTAACATCCTGAAATAATATGCGTTTTCCGAATTGAATTCCCAGGTCTGAAACAGTAATCATTTATAATAATATGTGTTGAATCAGCATTGTACTTTTAAAAGGTTGCAAAAGTAATCAATTAATCGAAAGGAGAACCAAAACAACGTTTTATTGCTGAATTAATTGATAAACAGAAGAAAAATAGAGATGTATATACGGAAAGTTAAACCTCAAAGCTCCTGTTCAGGAAATCGTTAAAGGGTTTCATAGCTTTAAAAATTACAAGAGTGTTTTTAAAGGCATCTTTGCTTAATAAGAAATCATCTTTAATGTTATGGATTACGGTATAGTCCTTAAATTTCAGATATTCGGCTCCTTTAAAGTTTTTGTCAAAACCTTTGGGCATTACTGAAGTTTTTGAGCCGGAAATTTCTTTAAAGTATGTTTTAAAATCTTTGGAGGAAATAACTTTTTCAAATTCATCAAAATTATAATGAACCTCTTCCCTGAGTTTTTTCAAAATGGGTGAAGGAGGCATGTAAATTCCACCGCCGATAAAACATTCTCCGGGTTCAACGTGAATGTAATACCCGGCCATTCCGCTTTTACGCCCTCCCTTAACAAAGTAGGCTCCGAAATTTGTTTTGTACGGTGTTTTATCTTTCGAGAAACGGATGTCTTTATAAATCCTGAAAACACATTCTTTGGGTTCCAGGTTTCCGATTTCGGGATCGAAGGAAGCAATGGCGGTAATAAATTCAGATACAATTTTCTCAAAATCCAGTTTGAGTTTGTCAAAAGTTGGTTTATTCTTAGCGAACCATACTTTGTCGTTATTTGCTTTTAATCCTTTCAGGAAGGAAAAATACTGTTCGTTTAACATAGATTAAATTTTTCTATAAAGATAGAAAAATTAACTACAATTACCTCAAAGGAAGTCGCAAAGATCACAATATTTACTTGGTTGAGGCACTCGAAAACTAATTACTTTGAGAACCTCAGGCTGATTTTATCGTTTTATTTTACATTCGTGGTAAAAAGTAGTTACGTAACACATGGTTGTGGTTTTTGGTAAGAATAGTATTAAATTGCATAAAATCAATTCCTGTTTATTATGGAAGAAGAATTTGTAACATATAAAAGATTCAGTACAGTTGAGGATGCTGAAGTATTTGTTGGAATTTTAAAAAACAATGCAATCCGATTTGAACTGGAAAACAATTCAATCTGTGAAGATGTTTCTGCCGTCTACGGGGCAGTTCCGCAGACAGAAATCGACGTTAAGCTAATTCAGTCAGATTTTGAGAAAGTAGATAAACTTCTTGAAAAGGAAGCTGCCGAAACTATTCTTTTACTTGATAAAGAATATTATCTCTATGATTTTACAAATGAAGAACTGTACGATGTTATAAATAATTATGATAAGTGGAACGAAACGGATTATTTACTGGCCCAGAAGATACTGAATGCACGCGGAGAAAAAATTACAGATGAAGTAACAAAGAGTAAAAAAGATAAAAGACTGAAAGAATTAAACGACCCTGAACCGGCCATGCAAGGCTGGATGACTATTGGTTATGTAAGTGCTGTACTGGGTGGAATACTTGGTATGTTTATTGGTTATCATCACTGGCAGTTTAAGAAAAGAGTGCCTTCGGGTGATAGGGTTTTTGCCTACGATGAGGATTCCCGCGAAAAAGGAAGATTATTATTTTATGTAGGATTAGGATTTTTTGTGGTCTGGGGTCTGGTTTATTTATTTTTAATTTAGAAAGTAAAACGGATTCTTCTAAAGAGTATAAATCAGTTTATCGTAATTCAATTATCTTAGAAAGCAATAAAAACAGAAGTTTATGCACTCTTAAAGTTGAAACATGGAACTGTAGTGCATATCCTTCCGAAAATTTTCTGGCATCTTTAATGGCAATATGCAATTCTGAAAGTTCATCGTTTTTAAGAAATAATTTTCTTTCGTTTTCTCTTAAAGTTAGACTGACAATAAATGATTTTTCAAGTGGGATGAGATAATACAATGCTTTTTTACTGTCATGAACTTTAAGCATCCAACCACTGGTTTTAGAGAAATTCCATTCGGAATGAAAATCAGAACTCAGTACTTGTAATTTTTCATAATAGGTAAATGATTTTCCAAATACCTTTTCGAGTTTTTCATTTGAAGGTTTTACAGATTTCTCAATGAAAGGTCTGTTTTCCATAGTTCGTTTGATTAAAAATTAATGTAATGAAGATACAAAAAGTATTCAAAAAAATAGAGAAGGTAATTGCTATAAACAATACAAACTTATTTTCCAGATTTATAAAATGTTCGAATGGTTAAAATACTATATATAAAAAAAGCAGGGAATGCCCCGCTTTAATATTATAAACAAAGGAACAAATTATTGTTTTGGAGTTGTGTCGAAGAAAGTTGGTTTAACAACTAACATAAGCCATGCCCAGTTTGAGGTTTCTTCTTTTTTACCACCTTTCAGAGCAACCAGAGATTCGGTTCCGAACATTTGTGAATAACCCGCTTTAAATGCTACTGCTTTTGAAATACTATAGCCGAAATCAATATCGATTTCGTTACCGAGAGCAGCAGTCATGGCAGTGTATTTTCCGGAAGAGGCAAATTCTTTTTGGTCGAGAATATCACTTGCTGCCATAAAATTATGAGCGGTTAAAGAAGCTGAGAGTTTATCTTTGGAATAAGCAAATTTTAAATAAATATCATTTAATCCAACGCTTCCTATGTGATTTGCTACATAGAAATAGTCCATGGTTCCGTTAAATTTATGATTGGTTCCATAGAATGGATTGAACGAATTATCATCTTTATTTGCTGTATCGGTCTGGCTTGTTCCCGAGAGTCGCTCAAAACCTAGATTAAGTCCTATTTTATCGTTTAGCTTATAACCTAAGTCAATAGCACCTTCGTACGCATTGATGGATTTATCGGCTGCTGTTTTTCCTATCTGGTAATAAAAATTAACCGCTGCTGAAATCTTATCTTTTGTATAAACCACTCTTGGTCCTATGGTCTGGCTGTAACGAATCCCCTGCTTAGTCATAACACCTAACGTGTCCTTTGTTTTTACATACGGACAACCATTGTTCAGGAATAATAAACTAAGATTCAGTTTCTCAGTTTTTTTATTCAACCATACATATTGCATTGCTTTGTAAGAATCGGGTCCGTTATAAAAGTTATTTGTTAAGGTTCCACTCTGGTGAAATGCAAATCCGGCATGTACATTGAATTTTCCGGTATATTTAAAAACCGCAACATCATGTGAACGTCCCTGTTGTACCCAGTCAACGGCCCCTAAAATACGCTGATCATCATACGACAGTTCCTGGCGTCCTGCTTTTAACGAAAACTTTTTTGTAAAAAGGACTTCTGCCCATGCTTCATGAACGGATGTTGCAAAGTCTTCGTTTGCGGTTAATTGTTTCTGATTTCCCCACGTCCTGACATCTTGCAGCGAAAATCCCAAAATCATGTTGTCATCCTTGAATTCAAAATTTATTCGTGATCTCTGGGATGTAAACGAAGAGGCATCCTGTTTTTCATTTGCCAGCGATTTATAGCCGTGATTGTATTCAAACCGGGGTCGTATTTCACCGCTTAGTTTAAATTGTGCAAACGAACTGAAGGTAAGACCTAAGAGAAAGATAAAAGCCATACCTGCCGGCAGGCATGTTAAAAGAGTTGTTTTCATTTTTTATTGTATTTATTGTTAATTATTAATGAGCATATCTGTCGCGGAAAGTTTTGGCATCCTCTTTCCGTTTTTTCATTTCTTCAGGATCAACCTTTCCGATAGACCATTTGTGCATATCGCTTTCAAGAGTTTCCGTCAATAATTTTTCCACTTTATCGGCCGATTCTTTTTTACCGTCTTTTCTGGCTTTTTCAATTAAATCTTTTACTTCAGGGACAAATTCTGTATAAAACCTGTCAGCAACTTCAAAATTTCCATGCCATTGAGTGTAGTCAGGAGCCATCATAGAAGCGCCCATACGTGCGCGACGTCCTTCGTGATGCCATAAATAAAAATAGGTCCATTCGATTTTATCATCAAAATCAATAGCTGTTATTATATTTTCAGATTTAATAAGATTATAAATTTTTGTTGAAGGGCTTCCGAATTTATCATTATACATGGTAACTTCGTTATCGTATTGTAAGTAGAAGTTATCGATGTAATTGGATGCGTGGCACTGTGCACAAACATTTTCCATTCCTTTTCTTCTTTGTTCCCATGAAAGGAATCCGGTGGGTAATGGTTGATTCAGTTTTTCAAATTTACTTTTTAAGGCAGCATCAACTTTTTGTGATACAGGAGGGCGGAGGGTCCAGCTGATTCTGTCGCCAACATCATGTGTAACATACTGGTCGGGTGTGGCACTCATATGGCAGGTAGCACAGGTAGGAGCAGCATTATAATCTTCACCAACAACCCATTTGTCGGAAGCCAGATTCATTTTTTCTCTGTGAGCACGATAATTGATTCCGTGTTTTGATTCGTTGTAAATTTCCATTTGGGGATGATCGGGACCAAGGTGACATTTTCCGCAGTTTTCGGGTTGACGTGCCTGTTCTGTTGAAAAAGTGTGCCGGTTGTGACAAGCTGAACAAGATCCTTTGGAACCATCCAGATTTATTCTTCCGATACCTGTATTTGGCCATGTTTTGGAATCGAAAAGAAGAATTCCGTTTTCATCTTTTTTGGGTGCGCCATTGGCGTCTTTCAGGACTTCAATGGTAGAACCATGACACTGCCAGCATCCACTCGCAGCTGCTGGATTTGAACCATTGTTATAACTGGTATGACCTTCCACCACTTCGGCCAGCACATTGTCGAGCGAACCCATAATCATTCCCGCATCTGCGTGATGGCTTTTGGTAAATTCGGTAAATTCCCTGTCGTGACAAACGGAACAATCTTTCGGTGTAACAATAGTTGCAATTGTTTTTCCATTGTGTTCAAATGCATCTGCATCATTTTTTGAAGCAGCATGACAGTCGAGACAACCAACTCCCTGTTTGCCATGTTTGCTTAATTTCCATTGTTCAACAATGGTTTTTCCTTTACCAGATTTTTCGTGACAAGCAATACACATGTCACTTTCTGAACCTTCATTTAATCCGGTTCCTGAAGGATTTATTTTTCCTTTATTGTTATTTGTAAATGCGAAAACAACAAAAGGAATAACGAATAAAAAGAGAATACCTGGTCTTCTTCTTTTATTAAAAAATGTATTCATAAACTGAGTTTTAGGTTAATAAAAATAAATAAGAAATAAAGTAATTAAATACTTAAAATATGAAACAAATATAAAACAAGTTTTTATAATAAGGATAAAAACATATCATGTTCTTCAACATAATATCTAGAATTCCAGATGTGTTTATAATTATATGTAAATGATAAATATAGCAATGAATAGATGGATAGAAATTTAGTAAAACTAAAAATATGTGGATATTTTCAGGTATTACTGTATTGACTTTAATTTCAATATTATATTATATTTGTTTAGCAATAACCTATAAACCATTATCCTATGAAAACATTCTCGTTCATTTTCGGCCTAAGTGTAATTATTTTTTTTCTTGGTTCTTGTGAAGCAGGAATAAAGAAAGATTTAATGACCGGACTGAAGGTTTCAAACAAAGACCTGAGCTATATGGAAGCATATGTAAATGTAGATGGCAAGAAAACATCCGGTTCTGAATTCCCGATGAATTCCATACTGGAATTACATATAGAAGGCGTAAACGGCTATACTCTGACCGATGGAGTTGTTTTTTTAGGCGCATCAATGACACTTGTTGACAGTAAAAACACGGAGATTCTTAACTATCCGGATTTATTTGAAAAATTCGACTCAACTGGAATTTCGCCCATAGATGCAAAGTTGATTTCACTTACTTTTACGACAGGTACTCCTATGGAAAATGGTCAGAAGTACACTTGGAAAACCAGGGTATGGGACAAAAAAGGTAAAGGAGAGATTACTACAGAAATGGAGATTACTCTAAAATAAATGTATTAAAGGTTTATTGCCTTTTTAAGTAATTTATATCCCGAACCGCTTACTTTAAGAGAAATGTTATTTTTAAGGACTACAATATGACTGTCCTTATCATAATATTCAACTTTTTGTATCATTTCTACATTTACTATATAGGAACGGTGAATTCGAACAAATTTTGAATCATCCAGGTAGGATTCAAAATACTTCATGGTTTTTTCCTTTAAGAAACTTCCTTCATTTGTATGAATCTTCACATAATCTCCATCCGATTCAAAATAGTTTACATGAAAGATTGGTATAACCTGGATTTTTGAGCCGGCACGTACTGCAATTCTTTCAATTTTTCCCTGTTTTTCTTCCAGGGTTTGAAGTGCTGAATCGATGGCCGGTTGAGCTTCCTGTTTAAGAGAAATTTTTTCGATTGCTTTTTGAGTCGCATTTGAAAATCTTTCCAGTGAAAAGGGTTTGAGTAAATAATCGACAGCATTTGCTTCAAAAGCTTTCACCGCATACTGATCATAGGCTGTTGTAAAAACTATGGATGGTTTATGATCCATCAGCTCAATAATTTCCAGACCTGTGAGTTTTGGCATCTGAATGTCGAGAAATACCAATTGGGGTTTAAGTTCATTAATGGCTTTTAATCCTGTAAATCCATCAGCATATGTTCCACATAAAGTTATTTCAGGAATGCTTTTCAGGTAATGCTGTAATAATTCCCGTGCAGGTGTTTCGTCTTCGATTATAATTGCTTTAATTTCCATGATTTGTATTTTGTGGAATCAGAATTTCTACTTTGAACTGATTTTCGGTTTTTGATGTTTTTAGTAAATAATCCTGGTGATACATCAGTTTAAGCCTTTCGTCAATGTTCCTGATACCCATTCCTGTTCCTTTTTTTGAAATGGATGAAGAGTCGAAATTATTCAGAATGGATATTTTAAGTACGTTGTTTTCGGTTATACATAAAGTTTCAATAACAACGGTCTCGGTGCTTTCGTATACGCCATGCTTAACTGCGTTCTCATATAACGGCTGAAGTATCATTGCAGGAATCTGCTTATCGAGACATTCGTCATTAACACTGAATTTTTGTTCCAATTTGTTCCCAAAACGGGTCTGTTCAATTTCGAGATACCGTTTCACGTTATTAATTTCTTCTTTTAGCGTAACAAGGCTTCCTGACCCCTGAGAGATAGTATATCGTAAAAAGTCCGACAATTTAATAATCATCTCATGTGCGTGTTGCGGATTTGTGATGGTAAGCGAACTGATGGAATTTAAGGAATTAAATAAAAAATGAGGGTTTATCTGTGATTTGAGCAGATCAAGTTCGGTAGCTCTTATTATTTCATTCAGCCTGGCCTCGTGAATGGCTCTTTCCTGCAAATCGTTATAATATTTTATGGTAAAATAAATTAATACCAGGATAGAATAATAAAACAATCCGCTTATAATGCGCCAGGGTAATGCTGCGGAAATAAAGCTATCGTAATTCTGATCAATTCCTGTGAAAGCAGAAATTATAAAATCGCCCAAAGAAATCCATATCAGAACCAAAAGAGCAGATGACGATAAATGCGTAACAAGTGCATTAAGAATAGGTGATTTGTTGTACCGCGAATGTGCAACAATATACCATAATGATAATCCGAAAAGTGCAAACAAAAAATTAAAAACAAGCGAATCGGCTATTGATAAAGTCAGGGGGATGGAGTATAAGAAGTTTAAAACAACCGCATGGATACTGCAAACCAGTATCCATACAATTATATAAAACAATAGAAGTTTCTTATTTGAAAAAAAGGGATGATTCATTTTTAATAAAATGATTTTACTTCACCACCGCCAAAAACGGTACTTCCTTTTATTATTAATTTTCTGTCGCTTTCAGTTGGTTGATTGTTGGCGGCATACCTCTTATCGTTAAATGCACCCATGATAGATGATACCTGTGTCTGAATTTTCCAGTTGGAAGGAACAATAAGTTCAACTCCGCCAAACACACAGGATATTTCCAGTATATTTTCGCCGGGGGCCAGCGTTGTACGGGTAAGATCAATCTTTGCTCCCCCAAATACATTGGAGATCTTACCTCCTTTAAATTCACATGGCTGAACAATCTGATGACTTCCACTAAACACATTTGACTGGTCAATAAATCCGTCTTCTATTTTGCAGGAAGATTGTCCATGCCGGTGATGCCTGCGGCTGAAAAATGAATGAAAGAAAGTACGTTTTAAAATCATCACTACGCCAAAAATAATGAGTAAAACAGGCCAGAAAAGACGTATAAAATTGAAATCAAATACATATAAATGAGGAATCAGGAAGAAAGTTCCGATGGAGGTTAAAATTACTCCTGCCCAAAAAGATGATCGTTCAAAAAAGTTAACGATACCTATTGCGATAAGAAGAACAGGCCAGGAGAATATAATGTGTCTGTATACAGGATCCAGTTGACCGGTATTAAAACCAAGTAATAATATTCCAGCGGTTAATACAAAAACTCCAATAACGATCTTTTTCATACGTTTTTGTTTAGAACAAAAATAAGCGGTTGTTTCCATAAATTCATTTTTTTAATTGATTTTTATGAAACAAACTTACAACCCGAAAAATGCAGAGTAAAGGGCTAATCTTCTGGCAGAATGATTATCCCGATAAAAGACAGAAAAAGGGGGTTAAAAATTATCTGCAATATTTCTGTAATAGCTCATTGGCCTGTGAAAAACCTAACTTTACAGAGGTGTATGCATCCTTACAACCTTCGGCAGTTTTATTCATCCGGAAATAAATAATAGCCCGGCGGGTATAATTTTGAGCATTGTTCACATCAAGATTTATGGCTGAAGTTAAATCTTTAATGGCATTATCGTTATTTCCCAAAGCTAATTCTATATTGCTTTTGTTAAGATAATAAGTGATGTTTTCAGGATTAATCCTGACGGCAGATTCCATATCTTTTTTTGCACCCTTAAAGTCTTTAATAAAATAACGTGTAGTACCACGATTAAAAAAGTAGTCAGAGTTTGTTTGGTCTAATTCAATGGCTTTATCATAGTCTGCCAGGGCTTCTTTTTGCTTTTTTATCATTGCTTTGGAATTCGCCCTGTTGTACCAGTAAAGAGCATTTTGAGGATCCATTTCAACGGCTTTAGAATAATAATCAATTGCCTCAGTAAAGTCGTTTTTTGAAAAACTTGCATTTCCCAGGATATTATACGATTCTGCACTTCCGTTCCCTGTCTTTATCTGGTTTTGAACCTGGACGGTGGCTTCTTCATTTTTACCAGATTTTTGAAGACAAAGAGCGTTGTTGTAAAGAGTATTTTTATCGTTGGGTTTTATCGTGAGCGCCTTTTCGTAATCGTTCAATGCCAGTGTATAATTTCCCTGTATGTCATATACATATCCCCTGTTCACCAGGGCTTCAAAAAATGCAGGGTCTGAATGTAATATTAAATCATAATCAGCCAATGCCTGGGTATATTGTTTTTCCTCTCTGAATGCATTCCCACGGTTTAGTAACGGAATGTGCGCTCCCGGATACTGTTTAATAACATTATTCCATAATGAAATACTGTTTTTCCAGGCTTTGCTTTGATTATATGTATAAATTCCATAATATGCAGTTAATACAACAAATATGATTATTCCGGTTTTATTTTTTAGTTTAGAAAGAAAGGTACTTAAAATAAAAAACAATCCTATGGAAGACACATAAGTATACCTGTCAGCTATATAAACCGAATTTGCAATAGAGTTGAAGAATTTCAACAATAAAACAAGATTTATAAGGAAGAAAACCAAACCAAAGACAATGGTTTTGTCTTCTTTTTTCCAGCTTCTGTAAACAAACCATATAAATAACAGTGTAAAAACAATTCCGGTTAAATAATAAGAAGGATAATGCCAAGGGAGGAAAGGGTAAAAAGCAGATAATTTAAAAGGGATAAAAATTCTTGCGAAATAATTTAACAGTCCCCATGAGCCATACATTATTTTGCTAACCCATGGGATGAGTTCGGTATTCCCGGATGAAAGCATGGATTGAGCCACGAATGCGGCGATTCCAAAGGCAACAGAAATAATGATAAACGGGAGTTTTTCAATTATTACTTTTCTGGAAAATAACAGGCGATTCTTAAAGTAATCAATAAGCAATAAAACTACCGGCAAGGTAATTGCCATGGATTTCGAAAGAAGAGATAATACAAACAGGAAAACCGAAAAGAAATACAATGATAATTTACTTTTTTCAAGAAATTTCAAATATGAGATAATCGAAGCAAGGAAGAAAAGGGTATAAAGTAAATTTTTTCTTTCTGATACCCAGGCAACAGATTCCACGGTAAGAGGGCTGATTCCAAATAATAGTGAAGTAATAATGGCTACTTTCCAGTTTCCTGAGAGGAGTTTTATAAAAAAATAAACAAAGTACACATTTATTAAATGGATAAGTAAATTGATGAGGTGATAACCCAATGGATTAAGTTTAAAAAGAGAATAATCGAAAGCCAGAGAAAGCCAGGTGAGCGGATGATAATGTCCGTTATGAAATTCACCGAAAATAATGGTAAGGTTTTCCGCGCTGAATCCTTTTATAAAATTGTTTTGAGTTACATACGAGGGGTCGTCCCAGTTGGTAAATCCATTAAAGAGCGAGGGGAAATGGGCAACTATGATAAGAATCAAAACACCCGGAACCCAAAGCAAAGGATAGGGTTTTGTTTCCTTTATTTCAGGCTTAAGAGGTTGTTTTTTCTTATTAGGTTTCTGTTTTGCCACGCGTAAAGTTAAAAATTTTGTATGGTTGGGAAAATCAAAAATTACTACCTTGCGATGTAAATATGAGCCTATGAATACTGAATTTGAGATATTAAAAAAGGAAATAACTTCCTGTACCAGGTGTGTTCTTGCAAAAGGCCGTACCAATGTTGTTTTCGGCGAGGGGCCTTTTAACGCAAAAATTATGTGTATAGGTGAGGGACCTGGGCATGATGAAGATATTCAGGGAAGACCCTTTGTGGGTCGTTCGGGACAATTGTTAGATAAAATTTTAGAGGTTTGTGGGTTCAACCGTAAAGAACATGTGTTTATTGGGAATATTGTTAAATGCAGACCTCCGCAGAATCGCGCCCCGTTACCCGAAGAAAGGGCTGCCTGTTTGCCTTATTTACTTAAGCAAATTGAGATGATTGATCCGAAAATAATTATATTGTTAGGGGCTACTGCCCTGAATGGATTAATGGATCCGAAATTGAAAATAACACAGGTCCGTGGAAACTGGATTGACTGGAACGGAAGGCTTGCCATGCCTACTTTTCATCCGGCCGCTCTATTGCGAAACCCGAACCTGAAAAAGGATGCGTGGGAAGATTTTAAAAAAGTAACGGCAAAGTACCGTGAGTTAGTAAATCCCGATCATAAATCGGAATATTGTTAAGTAATTCTAAAAAATTTATTTTTCTTCTGAAATAAATTCAACAGGGCCGTTGAATTTATTCATGGTATCGTGAATTCCGGCAAGTCCGAAATTTATAATGGCGAGTTTCATTTTATCTAAGCAAAGAGGCAGGTTTCTGGTTTCTTCTCTGGCAAATTCTTCAAGAACATAATCAACCTGCTGTCCCCTGCCAAAGTTATTGCCTATTCCGAATCGCATACGGGCATAGTTGTTTCCCCCCAGCATTTCGTCGATGTTTTTTAGCCCGTTATGACCACCGTTACTGCCATTAGTCCGGATACGAATGGTTCCGAAAGGGAGTGCAAGGTCATCCAGTATGACAAGTAATTTTTCCCGGGGAATATTTTCCTTATCGAGCCAGTATTTGACAGCTTTCCCGCTCAGATTCATATAAGTGGTTGGCTTAATAAGAATAAATATTCTTCCTTTTGACTTGAAAGTAGCTTTATGGCAAAAGCGGGAACTCTCAAAAACGAGATTGGACGCTTTAGCTAAAGCGTCCAATACCATAAAACCTATATTATGTCGTGTTCCGGAATATTCCGGCCCTATGTTTCCTAATCCTGCAATAAGGTATTTCAAGGGATCCGGGATTAATCCTGAGAATTATTCTTTCTTAGCGTCAGCGGCAGCGGGGGTAGCAGCACCTTCGGCTGTTGCAGCTTCAGTGCCTTCTGTTGTTTCAGCTTCTTTAACTACACGGGTTACTTTTACTGAAGCCACATTTTTATTTGGCATTTCTACAACTGTCAAATTGTTAAGTTTCAGGTCGGAAACCTTAACAGATTTACCAATAGTAAGAGGAGTTACGTCAATAACGATTTCTTCAATAAAGTCTTTTAATAAACCTTTAATTTTTAAACGACGGGCATCCTGGTATAATTTTCCACCATCCTGAACACCTTTTGCAAAACCTTCGAGCCTTACCGGTATGGATACGGTGATGGGTTTATCGTCGTAAATATTTAAAAAGTCGATGTGAATAATTTTATCGCTTACAGGGTGAAACTGGATGTCTTTTACAATAGCATTATGTTGCTGTCCATCCAACATGATTTTAGCATATTTTGCATCAGACGTATAAATCAGATGCCGGAAGTCACTTGCTACGGCATAGAAGTGAATGTTTTTTTCCGTTCCATAAAGGACACATGGAATATTGTCCGATTTACGAAGCTTGTTGGAATCTTTTTTTCCAAGTTTTTCACGCAATTTTGCGTTGATTTCAATTGATTTCATTTTAGATTTGTTTTGTGTTACTCAAAATTAAGAATCTGTTTACCCCAGACTTAACTTCCCATTACACTGAAAAATAAAGATCTGAAAAGGGACTGCAAATGTAAGAATTTTTTTTATAAAAAAATCCTTTAAACGATAAAATTTGAACTTATTGATTGAAAGTTATATACCTTATTAATAATATCTGCAAAAAGTTCTGCAATAGTAATAACTTTAATTTTAGGCGACTGGTGTCTTAACGGAATAGAATCGCTTACAAGTACCTCTGTAATAACGGAATTGTCAATTCGCTTATAGGCTTCACCTGATAGAACAGGGTGAGTTGCAACAACCCTGACACTTTTCGCTCCTCGTCCCATCATCATTTCGGCAGCAAGACAAACAGTACCTGCTGTGTCAATCATATCGTCCACAATAATTACATTTTTATTTTCAACCTCACCTATTACAGTAATATGTTCAACGATATTAGCCTGTTTACGTAATTTATAACAAATGGCCATTTCGGCTCCTAAAAATCTTGCATAAGCATTGGCACGTTTGGTTCCACCCATATCAGGGGCTGCAACAACCAGATCAGGAATATTCAAATTCTTTATAAAAGGAACAAATAATGCAGATGCGTAAATATGATCGACCTGAATATTAAAGAATCCCTGAATCTGGTCGGCGTGTAAGTCCATTGTCATTACCCTGTTTACACCGGCTACATGCAGCATATCTGCAACTACTTTTGCACCGATGGAAACACGGGGTTTATCTTTTCTGTCTTGCCTGGCCCATCCGAAATAAGGAATAACGGCAATGACTTCCATAGCAGAGGCTCTTTTTGCTGCATCAGCCATAAGTATGAGTTCCATTAAGTTATCCAGGGGAGGGAAAGTGGACTGAATAATAAAAACTTTACATCCACGAACGGTTTCTTCAAAAGAAGGTTGAAATTCTCCGTCGCTAAAAACGGTAACCGTTGATTTTCCAAGTTCGGTTCCAAATTTCTGAGCGATTTTTTCAGCAATATATCTTGATTCTCGGCCGGCGAAAAATTTAACAGTGGGTTTCCCTATTGACATATATAAATTTTTAGAGGAGTTTGGCAAAATTAAGAAAAAAACAGCGGGTGATTTTTTACAGGTCAGACAATTTATTCAGAGTTATTAACTACCTGTTATTTCCTTTTTTGTTTTCTCTATAAAATTAAGAATATCTTCTCTGCCTTGCTTTGAAGAGGATGATGAAAGAAAATCCTGCGGAAGTTCTTCCCATGTTTTTTTCATTTCTTTTCTGAAAAAATTCATGTTTTTTTCGGCGCTAGTTATTGAAACCTTATCGGCTTTAGTAAATACAATTATAAAGGGAACTCCGAATTCGCCCAAGTTGTTAATAAATTCAAGATCAATTCTTTGTGGTTTCAGCCGAACATCAATCAGTACAAATAAACAGGTAAGGTTTTCCCTTTGCATTAAATATTCATCGATGAAACCAGCCCATTTTTTCCTGTCTGTTTTTGACACTCCGGCATATCCATAGCCAGGCAAATCAACCAGGTACCACTCTTTGTTAATCAGGAAATGATTTATGAGTCTTGTTTTTCCGGGCTTTACCGATGTTTTTGCCAAACCTGTCCGGTTTACAAGCATATTTATTAACGAGGATTTCCCAACATTTGAGCGTCCTATAAAAGCGAATTCGGGCGATTTGGTTTTTGGACAGAGTGCAATGGAGGGACTGCTTATAACAAATTCTGCGGAATGAATTATCATGATGAATACAATTTAATAAAAACAGTTATGAATAACTTAGTATAGTAAAAGTTATATGTTTATTGTTTGTAGTTCATTGTCAATAGTCATTGGTTGCAATGTTATGAGATATAAACTTCAAGTATTTTTGATTTTTTATCAGGTATAAGCGTAACTTCATCAAGGGATGCCGGCAAGAGAACAGATTCGCCTATAGTAACTGAAACATTTTCGCAGCCAGGGCTCAGAATTTTAATATTTCCTTCAAGACACATATAAATTACGAAGGAATCGATCTCTGAATAATCTTTCTCTATTTTTGTGTCAAACACAAGTACGTTAGTTGTGAAATATTCACATTCTGCAAGATTCAAAGGTTCATTTAAAACAGGTTTAAACTCCCTGCGGAATTCTTTTTTTCCTTCAAAATTTATTGCATCAAGAGCGAGGTCGGTATGCAGTTCTCGGGAATTACCGTTGTCGTCAACACGATCCCAATCATAAATGCGGTATGTGATATCTGAGGTTTGCTGAATTTCTGCTAACAATATACCTTTGCCAATGGCATGAATCCATCCGGCAGGAATAAAAAACACATCACCGGGTTTTACTTTTTCTGCATTCAGAATGCTTTTAAGTGTTTTTTCCCCGAGATGTTTCAGATAAATTTCTTTATCAATAGTTCTTTTAAAACCGGAAATAAGTTCAGCTTCTTTATCGGCCTGAATTACGTACCACATCTCGGTTTTACCATAAGCATTATGTCTTTCTCTGGCCAGATCATCGTTAGGGTGCACCTGTATTGACAATTTATCGGATGCATCGATATATTTTATGAGCAACGGAAATTCTTCCCCGAATTTATCGTAGACTTTTTCTCCAACCAGTTCATACATGTATATTTCTACCAGTTCGTTCAGCGAATTTCCTTCTAAAAAACCATTTGTTACAATCGAAACATCGCCTTCAACCCCCGAAATCTCCCACGATTCGCCACAATTATCTTTTGAATCGAAATCCTTATTTAAAACGGTTTTTATTTTTTGCCCTCCCCAGATTTTCTCTTTATAAATGGGCTTAAATTTTAATGGATACAACATTGTATGATGATTCTTAATATTGTCTTTTTAATTTGTTATAAAATCGACAGATACTTTTGAAACCGAAAAGTTTTTATTGAATTCGATGAATTCCTTGTGTGCAGGGTGGGCTCTATATGCTTCGAGATCTTCCATCGTTTCAAAATCCGTATTTAATACAAGATCGTATGCAAAGGGTAAATCAACAACATTTATACCTGCTTCAAGAAACTTTATTACAGCAATTTTATTTTTCAGTTTTTCCAGTTCGGTTTTTACAGACTGAGCCATCAGCAAACGTTCTGTTTCGTTAGCACATTCTTTCAGTTTGAACATAATAATGTGGCGGACCATAATTTTTAATTAGAGCACTAAGGTAAGGATTTTGAAAATAATATTAATTCCGGAAATTTGTGATTAATTTAACCGCTGATTATGAATGCCGACCCACAACAGTTAACTGACCTGTTGAAAATGAAAATGCCTTTCGGAAAATTCAAAGGAAGGTTACTGTGCGATTTACCTCTTTGGTACCTGGAGTGGTTTAAAAGTAAAGGGTTTCCTAATGGAAAATTAGGAATGTTGTTGCAAACCATATATGAAATAAAACTAAACGGCCTGGAATATTTACTTGAGCCTTTAAGGAAGAAATAATGATTAGTTTTCTTTAGAAGGTTTAATTACTTCTTTTTTCAGCTACAAAATAAAAATCGTTTTTGTTCTTTACTTTTTCGTTGGGTGTGGCCGGAATAAGTTCATTATTGAAAAGAAGGTAGGTTTTATAGCCATGATTCTCGAAAAAAGAGATGACAATTTTGCGGTTTTCTTCACCGCCCAATTCTGTCTGAACAAGGGGGCGGTGTTTCATGATGGTGTGTTTCATGTTTTCGAAAACATATTGTTCATATCCTTCCACATCGCATTTTATAAAATCGAGGCGGGGCAGATTGGCAAATAATTCATCGGGAATTCGCATGGGGACAATAAATGTTTCGGCTAAGCCTGGTTCATCACTATTTACTACGTGAGTCATTCCATGATGAACAATCCCATGAACAACAGGAACTCCCATTTTAACGTCCTTGTTTTCGCCTCCCAAAGCAAAGGGGAATAAATTAATATGGTGACAAAATCGTTTAGGAACATTTTTTTCCCAGATCTGGGCGAAGATCGGAACCGGTTCAACAGCATAAAGCTGACCTTCAGTTCTGGCATATTTAGCAAGAAAGTAACTATAATATCCCATGTTGGCTCCTATATCGACGCATACAAAGCCGGGCTTAATGATTTTTTTAAGAAAAAATAATTCGGGGTACTTGCTTTTTAAAAAACCAAAACTTACCAGCCTGATATAAACCCAACTAATAAAACCCAGATAACCTTTGAAACCAAGTGTTTTAAGTAAAATATTGCGTATGATTTTCATTCTTTTATCTCCTCAAAATCAACATATTCTCCTTTGTCGTTCAGGTTACCTGAGGATGGTGTTTGTTTGTTTGTATAAGTGGGGTTATTATAATTTGTGTTTTTCTGTTCGGTGAAATTCTTATTCAGGTTTTTAGCCATTTTCCGTAAAGCTCTTTTTATGAAGAATGATGCTACAAATCCCAGGATGAATAAAAACAGGAAAGTAAAAAAGATAAATTTTAAAATAAACATTCCTTTCGAAATTGGTTAAGGTCACAAAGGTAGAAACAAAAAGTCATTTTTTCAGTTTTGTATTCTTTTTAGGTGTTTTCTGTGAAGGATTTAAAATAAATTAACCAAACGTATTGCTTGTATAAAAAAAACAATTATTTTTGCAGTCCTGTTTTGAAAAATAGAATAGACTTAAAATACAGTATATCATGAAAAGGACATTTCAACCGTCGAACCGCCGCAGAAAAAACAAACACGGATTCCGCGAAAGAATGGAAACCGCTAATGGCCGCAGAGTATTAGCGTCACGCAGAGCTAAAGGACGTAAAAAATTAACCGTATCTGACGAGAAAAAAGGCAAATAATTTTTTGCCACACCAAATAAATTTAAAAAGTAAAGGAGACCCTTTACTTTTTTTATTTTGTAAAAACTGAAAGTATCTTTACTGAATAAAATCAAATCGATGTCAGGCATTTCGGTTCAGATAACATCTTCGTTAGCTAAGATTGAAGAAAAGATAAGAACTTTTCAGCGTATTTCTATTGAAGATGCACTTGTTTTATATAATAATGCTCCCCTGGGATGGCTTGGTTCTCTGGCAAATTTTATAAGGACTAAAAAAAGCGGCAACAATGTTTATTTTAACAGGAATATTCATATCGAGCCTACAAATATTTGTTTATATCAATGTCGGTTTTGCTCTTTTAAAAAAGAACCTGGCGATAGTTTAAGCTGGAACTTTTCACAGGATGATATCCTGGAAATGGTAAGGTCTCATATTTCCGATAATATTACTGAAATACATATTACAGGCGGAGTATATCCCGATCGGGATTTATTATGGTATGCAGAATTAATTGAAAAGATAAAAAATATTGTTCCTCATGTTCACCTGAAAGGTTTTACGGCCATAGAACTAAATTACATGATACTTCGCTCGGGATTAACGATAGAAGATGGATTGCAAAAATTAAAAGAAGCGGGGCTCGGATCTATTCCCGGAGGTGGAGCCGAAATTTTTGATAAAGAAATAAGAACTAATCTCTGTCCCGAAAAAGGACCTGCAGGTTTGTGGCTTAATATTCATGAAAAAGCGCATAAGGCAGGTTTATTTTCAAATGCTACTATGCTTTATGGACATATTGAAACCTATGTTCATCGTGTAGCTCACATGAATGAACTTCGGAATCTGCAGGAAAAGACCCAGGGATTTAATGCATTTATTCCGTTAAAATTCAGGAAACAATATAATTTTCTTTCACATCTGCCGGAAGTTACATTAGCAGAAGATTTGAAAAATTATGCCATAGCCCGGATATTTCTCGATAATATTCCTCACCTGAAAGCTTACTGGCCCATGATGGGGAAAGAAGCTGCACGTTTGGCCCTGCACTTTGGCGCTGATGATCTGGATGGAACGATACATGATACTACACGGATTTATTCCCTGGCCGGTGCAGAAGAAAAATCACCGGAAATGTCGGTTGATGAGATCTCTGAATTAATTATACAGGAAGGATTTAAACCTGTCGAACGGACTTCAGATTATAAAGCTGTTTCCACTCAATAATTATTCTTTATCAATAAACAGTAATTTAAAGTGAATAAAACCAAACAACCTTTTTTCCGTAAAAGAAGTCTTTGAAATGGATGAATAAAAAAATGATTATGAATAAAAAAGCTCTTTTCGTTGTATCCTTAATCTTTGTTTCTATATGGATAACATCATGTTATAAGGATAAATTTGATTTCAGCAAGTTATCTACAGATATGAACTGGAATCCGAACCTGGCAGTGCCGGCTGTACATTCATCTTTAACAATCCGTGATTTACTTAATGATTATGATTCAAACGAGGTTTTTGTCCAGGATCAAACCGGTTTTTTATACCTTATGTATCATAAACAGGTGTTTTCTTTACCTGCTTCTGATTATGTTACCTTACCCGATCAGACTTTTTCTGATAATTTCACCGGTACAGAATTTATAACACAGGGTTTTCCTGCAAGTTCTCCTAAAACTATAACTAAAAACTATACGCATCAGATGTCAATAGGATTACCTACCGATGCATTCGACAGCCTGATTCTGAAAGATGGAACATTTACATTGAGTGTTACTTCAACCTTTTTACACACGGGGTCATTGATAATCACTTTTCCAACTATGAAACTGAATGGTGTGCCTTATTCAAAAACGGTTAATATAAATACCAGTAACGGATCATTTACATATTCCAGTCCTTTTACCGATTTAGCGGGCTATAAGATTGATTTAACCAATCCCACCTTCAACCAGATTCCGGTAAATCTAAGTTTAACCCTTGTTAAAACAACTGGAAACATTGTCAGTCCTTCAGATCAGGCAAATGTTTCTATTTCATTTTCAGGATTAAAATATTCTATGCTTTGGGGAAATATTGGACAAAGAACCATACCCATGCAGGAAGACACTGTAAATATTAAATTTTTTAATAATACAATAAACGGATCTATTTATTTTATGGATCCAAAGTTCAGATTGTATCTTTATAATTCGTTCGGAGTGCCCATGAGCGCATCTTTTAACGACTTTAAAATTTATTCTTCCATTACAGGTTCTTTTAATACTTATACTTTTCCGGCAGCTTATAACCCGCTTGTCATAACGGCTCCAACTGTACCAGCATGGCCGGTTATTCCTCAGATTGTTCAGCTCGATACATTAAATTTCTCTCCAATACGTTCCATCATTTCGGAATTTCCCCGGTATGTTTATTTGCAAACAACTGCAACTACAAATCCGACTTCTATTCCCCCACAATACAATTTTATTATGGATACCAGCAGATTTTCGTTGGACCTAGAGGTAGAGCTTCCTATGTGGGGTAGAGCAACCTGGTGGGTTCTGCAAGATACGATAGATTTTAATTTAGCAGATTACTATAAGGATTCTGTTCCGGATTTGAATAATATTGACTGGGTTAAATTTCATATCAACGTAACAAATGGAATGCCTACTGAAGCTGGTATACAAATGTATTTGTGCGATACAAACTATGTTATAAAAGGCTTAATTTTTCCTTCCCCGAATATGGAAATTGTTCAAAGTGGTGTGTTAGGTCAGTCGGGCAGAGTTGTTTCTCCGACCCGAAAAATTTCTGACTTTACATATCAGGGCGATAGTCTTAAGTATATGCTCGATGTTAGAAAGATATTGGTCAGAGGATATGTGCATACTACGAATGTAGGAACCACTAATGTGCGTTTTTATGACGATTATGCAATAGATGTTAAGGTTGGTGTGCAGGTGCAAACGAAGTTTAATACAGGTACTGATTTTTAAAGGGAGGGTAAATTATGAAAAGAATAATAACTTCAACTATATTTCTTTTTCTTGTTGTTTCATTTTTTAATGTTAAGGCCCAGCAGGATCAGACTCTTTATTTTATGCATCGTGTGCCTCAGTCGAACTTGCTGAATCCTGCCATTCAAAATGAATGTAAATATTATTTCAGCGGAATACTTCTTCCTATTGTTGGGCAGGTTTTGCCTCCTTTGCATGTGAATTACAACAATAACGGATTTGCCCTTAACCAATTAATCCGACCAGGAACAGGTTCTAAAAGCGATTCTTTGGTTTTCGATATTCCTTATACCCTGGATAAATTAAGAAAAGTAAATTATATCTCTTATGAACAAAATGTTGATTGGTTTACTGCCGGTTATCGCTGGAAGAAATGGTATTTTACATTCAGCCTGGCCGATAAATTAAATTTCAATTTAAGTTTTCCTAAAGATCTTGTAACGCTTGCATGGGAAGGAAATGGCAAATCTTTATTGGGAAAAGAAGCATTTCTTAGTTTTCTGGGTGCAGGATTTAACTGGTACAGGGAATATGCAATTGGAGCCTCTACCACTATTAAAAACAAATGGACCGTTGGCGGAAGGGCAAAATTATTGTTTGGGAAAGAGAACCTTTGGTTTAAAAGCCACCAGTTAACATGGAAAACAGACCAGGAGGATTATTCCTATACTTTTAAAGCGGACTGGGAAGTATATTCATCTCAGCAGTTTTATGATATTACCAAACTGGAGATGGATTATGCCAATGATTCCATGATGTTTGAAATGGATACACTGTTAAATATGGATAACATTACTACCAAAGAGATTAAAGGAATCATATTTGACAGCCATAATCCGGGCGGTGCTATTGATTTAGGATTTAAATATGTTTTTAACAATAAGATTAATATTTACGGAAGCGCTTTGGATATAGGTTTCATTCGTTATAAAAATAATGTCAATGCAGTAAAGGCAGATGGGGAATTTTATTTCGATGGATGGAATGTTCAGCCATATATAGATAATCCGGACTCTGTCGGGGCGGCATATACCGATCATTTTAAAGATTCGGTTATTAAGATTTTCGAACCTCAGTTGATTAAAAAAGCATATAGTTATTGGCTTACTCCTAAAATATATCTTGGTGGTACTTATTCTTTAAACAATAAAATAAATATAGGCTTGCTAATGCGGGGTGATGTTTTTCTAAAGAGATTACATGGAGGTATAACATTGAGCGCAAATGCAAATTTGAAAAAGTGGTTTGCGCCAACGTTAAGTTATACTGTTGAAAATAACTCTTTTAAACAGGTCGGAGCAGGGGTTTTGTTTAAAATACCTTGGATGCAATTCTATTTGGTAACTGATAATGTTTTTGCCTTTATCTGGCCTGAAGCAACCAGAAATATTAACTTCCGTCTGGGAATTAACTTATTGTTTGGCTGCGATAAAAAATCTTCCAGTACACTGGTCGAATAAGTTAACCAGATCAGTTATTCAAAAGCGCCCATTTTTAACATTCTGACTTCGTCAGGTGTCAGGAATCTCCAATGGCCTCTGGGTAGACCTTTTTTGGTTAGTCCTGCAAAATAAACCCTGTCGAGGCGTATAACCTTGTATTCAAGGTGCTCAAACATTCTGCGGATAATTCTGTTTCGGCCGGAATGTACTTCAACACCTACCTGGCTTTTATCGGAAGGATCAACATAGCTGATGACATCTGCTTTAATATAGCCGTCATCCAGTTCGATACCATGCTCAAGCGCTTTAATATCTTCAGGTTTTACTTTCTTATCGAGAAAAACATGGTAAATCTTTTTCTTGTTAAAACGGGGGTGAGTGATTTTTGCCGATAATTCACCATCATTTGTCAGGAGTATTATTCCGGTTGTGTTTCTGTCGAGTCTTCCTACCGGCAAAACCCTTTCCCTGCAAGCGCCTCTGATCAGATCAAGTATTGATTTCCGACCCTTTTCATCTTCAGTTGTTGTAATATAATCCTTAGGTTTATTAAGTAAAATATATACTTTTCGTTCCTGGCGGATCAATTCATCGTTGAATTTAACTTCGTCGCCGGGATAAACTTTTGTCCCCAGTTCAGTAACAATTTTTCCGTTAATTTTAACAAGGCCTGTGCTTATAAATTCATCTGCTTCCCTGCGACTACAAATTCCTGCATTTGCAATAAAACGGTTTAAGCGGGTTGAATTATCGTCAATATTTTTTTCTGGCTTATTTTTTGGCTTGACTGATCTAAAAGATTTTTTTTTGACCCAGGTTTTCGGACGGTCATTTTGTTCATTTTTCTCTTTATTATTACCAAAAACTGGTTTTTTTTTCCCTCGGTGTTCCATGCTGGATTTTAATTTTTTACAAAAATATATATTTATATGGGATTTAAATATCTTTAAAAGGTATTGATAATAAAATAAAAGGGAGTCGTTTCCGGCTCCCTTATGCTTTACAAGTAAAAATTACCTGATAACCGTAACCGCGCCCGTTTTCTCGTGGTAATTACCCTTAAAATCCTTAAACCTGGCAAACCAGGTATACGCCCCCACCGGAACGATCTCGTGATTTTTAGCCCTGCCGTCCCATTCCCCGCTTTTTTCTGTCTCCTTGCTGTATTTATCCGTATCCCAGATCACCTCTCCCCACCGGTCGTAAACAGCCAGGTAAAAGCCATTCTCCTTAATCCCATGCGCAATAGCAAAAAACACATCGTTATCATTATTAAAATCAGGCGTAAAAGCCGAAGGCACATAGAACGTATATTCCTCCTGAATCTCCACCGGGAACATCACCGTATCCCTGCACCCCATATTGGAAACAGCAATCAGCTCAACCGGCCACGACCCCGCATTAGGAAAACGATGAACCGGATTTTTAATACTCGACGAATCCCCATCCCCGAAAGTCCAGATATATGATTCACCATTTACCGTCAGATTGTCGAAAGAAAGAATAGGCTTAATTACCGAAGCAAACTCCGGGCTCCATGTAAACTGCGCATTAGGCTTGGGATATACCGTAATAAGATCAGCATACTGCATGACCGTTTTACACCCAAACAAAGACGTCACCGTTAACGTCACCGTAAACACCCCCGGCCTGGTAAACGTATGAACCGGGTTATGAGCCAGGGAAAGATTTTCGTTATCCCCGAAATCCCAGACAAAAGTTCTTCCCCCCTCGGGATAGAGCTCATTAAAATGAACCGTGAACGGCTGGCACCCGGCCAGCGAATCAGCCTGTGCCGCAGCCGGCGGCAACGGATGAACAAAAATATAAACCATCCCCGTATCATACGTTCCACACGCATCCTCAACAGACACCGAATAAAACCCGGATTGATCAGGATACACATAAACAGGAGGCGTTACCACCATCCCGTCCTGGTTGATAATCATATATGGAGGCCCCACCCCGCCTGTAATAACAGGAGTAAGCATAACAGGCTCGCCCGGACAAACACTGTCCGTATTTTGTATCAAAGTAACATTAACAGGCGGCGACACAAAAACAGTAACCGAAGCCGAAGCCGTACACCCATTCTGATCCGTAGCCACCACAAAAAAAGTAGAATCGGACAAAGGATTAACCGTAATAGACGAAGTAGCCGCCAGAGTTGACCAGAGAAAACTATACCCCGGCCCCGTACCACCCGTAGCGCTTACCGTTAAAAATCCGGGTTGCCCGTAACAAATACTGTGACTGGGGTTCGTACTGATCTGGAAAACAGCAGGCTCAAGCACCGTAGTCCCATTAGTAGCCGTACACCCATTAGCATCCGTAATCACAACCGAATAAACACCATCCCCGATCCCCGATAAATCCTCAGTAAAAGCATTAACATTACTCCATACAAAAGAATAAGGGAGCGTTCCTCCGGAAGGAGTGAGGTCAACGGTTCCGTTCATCTGTCCGTTGCAAAGCAAGTCAGTATGTGAAATAGTAGAAGTAAGCACCGTAGGATTAGTAACCGTTACAAAAGTCGGAGATGAAGAACAACCATTCAGAGTAACCGTAAGACTTACCTGTTGCTGAC
>JBBIRU010000047.1:0-42383 GCA_037441645.1 Bacteroidota bacterium | reverse complement strand
TTTGTGTAATTATCAAAATTTACCGTATCCTTATAGGTTAAGGATGAACCGTTTTGAGCCAGGTCATATAACACAATCTGTCCGCCACCTGCCAGAAACATACTTTTCCGCCGGTAATGAGCCACTCTCAGGTATTTACCATCGGGCGATACCTGCATATTGCGTTTTATAATTTTAACAGGTGATAAATTGGGACACAGCTACTTGATCAGGAGACCCTACTTAAAAATAGGATAATTATAAATTTAAAATAGCATTTCATTTTTTTAATATAAAATTGCTAATAGTAATTGAAGATATTATATCTGGCCAAGTTTCAAACGATTTAAGACCTGACTTAACAGGTAGTACATCTGTATTTATCCATTTACTATGCTTTGTTAAATAAATTGATGAATGATAATATAAATCTTTATTAAAGGGATTTGTTATAGACAAAATCATTTGACTATGTTTATGATTTTTGCTAATTTGCTTAAACTCAATCTCCATAGTTTTTTTAGGATTTATTATTTCATTCACGATTTTCAAATTTTTTAATTGACCTTCTTTTAAATCAGCTTCAATAAAATATTTTTCTCCAGAGTAAATTTGAATAATACTATCACCAATAATTATAGGGCTTGAACTAACATTAATTGTATAAACAGAACTATCGCTAACCTGTAAATTCAGTTTATAGGGCTTTCTAATATTGTTATCTTGACTATAACACATATGTGAATATGTGAACAATAAAATTAAACAAAAATACTTATACAACTTCATTGTTTTTTAATTTGAACTTATTATTCCAATAATTTTCTAATTTCATCTTTTATACCTTCGGTTACATTAAAACGTACTGGTATATTTTCAAGGTAGCCTATCGCAGTTTTTCCATTTTTATCTTTAATATTTTTATCTGCACCATTCCTTAACAATATTTTAACTTTTTCAATTTCACCTCCACCCACAGCAAGCATTAAGGGAGTAATGCCGTCAATTTCAGCTTGAATATTTACGTTTGCACCAATACTAATTAAATATTCAACTATCTCTTTTGAACCAAAACTACATGCTGCTATTAAGGGAGAAGAATTTGCTTCATCAAATTTTAAAGGAAATTTATATGATACTAATAATTTTAAAATTTCAACATTTTGATATAAACACGCAAGGCGTATAACATTGTTATAATTTTTAACGTCTATCTTTCCTGTATTCAAAAGGATATTCGTTGCTTTTAAATCTTGTTTTCTTATTGCAATAATTAATGCTGTAACACCTGCTTTTGTTGAATAATCAACCTCACATGCCTTTTGTATTAGCTTTTCCATTCTTTTATAATTTCCTTTGTATGTTGCAAGCATTATTTTTGACCAATCTGATTTGTCACTGTCCCATTCCTGCTTTGAAGCAACGCTTAAATTAGAACATAAAACTATAAGAATTAAAAAATACTTCATATTATAAAAGTTATTTCCCTTTGTTAGCTGGTTCGTTTTTAGAATATTTCTTATAATCATTATTATTCACTCTTGTTTTTGGATTTCCTCTGTCATCACTTGGTAAATCTTTTGATACAGAGCGAGACTCTTCTGGATCATGAATATTAGGGTCATAGTTTTTTAATTCTCCACTGGGTGTTGATAAATATGAGGTTTTTTTTGTCTCTCTTACCCTTTGTTCATCTTCATATGAAAATTCATTATTATAATCTTTAAGATATCCTGCTTTGTTATGTCCATCTGTATTATCATAGTCGGGTTTATATGCACCATGTGAATGAATTTCGGCAACTCTATCTTTTCTCTTAGTATCCCCTTTATTTGCGACAACTTCATCTTTTATACCAACATTCGGAACTGTATAAGAATATGAAACAACACCTTTAGCATCAACTACTTTATAAATAACCGAGCCATATTCTTTATTTTCTGCAATTGAATTATCATTATAAGTATTAGCCCAATCTGTTGCCGCAGCATCAGCAGATGCGAATAAGTCACCTGGACCTTCTCCTTTAATATCAACAAGTTTAATAGGGTTATTGGCTGCAAATAAATAAGGAGACCAATATGGATATTTAGATGCTTTTGGGTCAACAGAAATAAATCTACAAACTAATGTATTATAACCTCTCATTCCATAATCCTGAAAACTTCCTGTAACATTATACACATCATTGTCGTTTTCTTTTCCATTGAACCCGTGACGATACCACTTCGTGTTATCCCACAAAAACTTGTTTTCTTTATATGTGAAGGTTTCTGTAAACAATTGTAAAATATTAAATTCAAAGATATAAAAAACCCGAAAACTTAAAGAATTCGGGTAGGGAATATTAGCATTTTAAGAAAATAATTAAACCAAAACTGCTTCTAATTCTTTTAACTCTTTATACTTAATTTCTTCTTGATTTTGTTTGTTTCCACTTTTCTTCAAGTTTGGATAGTATTTATTTATAGCTAATACTATTACAATTGGGACACAACCGGAGAATTAATCAAAAAAATAATCTACTAATTATTTTTTTTGATTTTTGATAATTCGGGTAGCATATCTTCTTTAATAATATTAATTCTATTTGACAACATAGTTGCATATTTTTTAGTTGGCTTGACATTAATCGGAAAACAATCTTTAACTGATTTTCCCTTGTTTACATGATTTATCCAATCTTCCATTAAAAACACATAACTATTTAATGCTTCAAATTCATTTGTTGCACTTTGAATATCAATATAAGCTGGTGGTAAGTCACCAACAATTAACCATACAAAATTATCTGCTTTACTTTCTGGTAAAGGCTCTATTTCATAATAAAAAACACATAACATATATCCCCATTCTTTTACTAACCATCCATTTATTATCTTTCTACACCATTTAAACAATTTTAGATAATTTTGTGCTTCTACTGAAAGATTTAAAATCTCATTTTTAATTTCATTTTCGATTTCTAATTTATCAATATTTTTGATTTCTATCATGCAACAAATGTAATAATTAATCCCTAAATTATGAAATTATTTTTCTTCTGGTGCTTTTGACATTCGCTCTTTAGCCCATCGTTTAAAATCGCCATTTTCCTTATGACCCTGCATATGTTCATCATGTGGTTTTGGCTCAATATTATCAAGTTCATTATCTCCTCCATCTTTTAGTGCTCTTTTATGACTTACATCTTGATTTTTTGAAGGATTCTTTGGGTCTTTTGGCCAAGGTTTATTATTTGCTTTTTCCCATTTTGCACGCGTCTTAACAGGTGGCTCCCTTTTAGTTTGAACTTTGTCTTTTACCTCTTCAGAATCAGATTTGCCTACTTTGGTCTTCTTTGAAGCATTTTTTAATGCATTTTCAGCAGCTTCTTTCATTGTATTAACTCCAGCCTTAGGTGGCGACAAAGTTGTGCTAATTGGTATTGAAGGAGCAACAGGTATTGAAGGAGCAACAGGTATGGTGGTAACTTCTGTTGAAGGAATTGGGATACTAATTTCACCTGTGGTGGGAAAAGAAATTGGACGAGTTCCTTCTAAGATAATTGCGTCATTAATTCCAAATAATGGGCAAGCTTCCAAACCATCCAAATCTATGGCTAATATAGGAGTATTACTTGCAAATTGGTATGGAGATAATTCAGGATATTTCTGTTCTTGAATAATTAATGGATCAGGAGATGCGAATTTACAAATTCTGGTGTTATACATTCTCATTCCATAATCCTGAAAACTTCCTGTAACATTATACACATCATTGTCGTTTTCTTTTCCATTGAACCCGTGACGATATTCATTAGAATAAAAATTCCTGTTTGTCAACAACATTCCGAATGGGTAATAATCCATGTACGACACCGAATCGGTTTTAAAATTGCCCGGAACGCCTGCAATTAATGTAGAAATTTTTCTGTCGCTAAATACAAATCGTACATTACCCAGATGGTCGGTTTCTTCGTATTTTTTATCGCCAATATTTCTTGCATACAGCAATTCCATTGCAGGGTAAATCCTGTAAGGCTGCAACGGTAATGCGCCGGTTAACCGCCAGTGGCTTTCGGTTAATATGGTGTAATCACTAACGGTGGTTGTGTAATTAGGGTTGGTTACTTTCTTTACTGTTGTTAAACCGGGCATACAAACATACATAGCTGTATCTTTTCCACGCCGTATATCGCCAAAATAATTAGATATAACATTGTTCCAACTTTCGGTTTCGATATTAAACCTGCGGATATTATCGGGAGGTGTGCCAAGACCAATGCCTATGGATGTTGAGCGTGTTGACATATATAAATACTTGCTTCCGGTGGTAAAATCAAAGGTATTACATTTTGTGTAATTATCAAAATTTACCGTATCCTTATAGGTTAAGGATGAACCGTTTTGAGCCAGGTCATATAACACAATCTGTCCGCCACCTGCCAGAAACATACTTTTCCGCCGGTAATGAGCCACTCCCAGGTATTTACCATCGGGCGATACCTGCATATCGCCTTCGCCATTCCTGTCTTTGGTTTTAAAGCGGGCAGCAACAGTTCCATTACCAATACCATTTGCCGCTACAGGAAAACACATTACAAATGTGCTGTCGTTACCGGTAGCTACATCGAACGAGTCGCGGCGCATATATAAATAACTGGTTGCACCGGCACGGTAATCGGCGTAAACCGCCATTTTATATCCATAGTTGCCATTATAATCGAGAACCGTGTTTGAATCTCTTACTACAGGCGTACTTCCCGTAAAATCAATTACACTGCAATAGGGTTTTCCGTTTGTTCCAACGGTAAAATAGTACCAGATACCTGCCGAATCGGGCTTTGCCATGGCTATTGATTTGCGCCGCCAGTCGGACCGTATATGCTGCGAACCGTTAATAAACACCCCGTTCACATCGAAAAGCACACACACGTTGCTTGCCTGGTTAATTTTCTGGGCCGTTACGGCTGTAAATTTCACATTCCCGAAACGGTCTTCGGCCGTACAGATATTATACGAATTTTTCCCGGCTATAATTGTATTCAGCGAACCGAGGCTTCCGCTGCCCGATGAAAAATCAATATCCTTTTTTCCTAACATATCAAGAATTAAGGGTTGATACTGATCGCTGATATCCAGCAATCCCAGGGGAGTTAATATATATGGATTTACCTGGTTCTGGAACGAATGCCATTGGGCGGGTACTTCCATGTGCATGTTTTCGGAAATAATTTCGGTATAATCGGTTGTATCTGAAAGTGCATTTCCTCCCGCATGATGTACAACTTTTACAATCGAATCGAGTTCTGAAAGTGTACCCACACGTGAACTTCCGTATATAGGTTGTTCCATTAATTTAAATATTTCCTTGTATCCGCCGGTTTCGGTGGCAAGGGTTCGTTCGTAAATACTCATGATATTTCCCTGTGCATCGCGGATATAATATGTGGTAACATTGTTCATGGTATCGGGGAATATGTTTTCTTTCATTACCCGGTTACCGCCGGCATCGTAGGTAAAACGGATGTCGGGCATGGCGGGGTCGTTATGTTTTACATAGGCAACTTTTCCGTAAACATTCCACAAAATAGTATCAACTTTATTGGTGGAATCCTTTACCAGGTTACCGATTTCATCATAAAGATACGGGTTATACCCGGCAATATCGTTAACACTGACCAGTGATAAGGAATCGCGTACATTGAGCAGGCGGTTGGAACTGGTATCGGCCATATAGGAATAACTCAGCGAATCGAATACCGAGGCGTTTTCGTCTTTCCGGTAAAGTCCGAGAAGATTACCATTGGGATCGTACCTGTATTTTGTCTGGAAACCGCTGCTGTTTATTGCTCCCCAAGTTCCGTTGAGTTGTTCGAAATTGCTCTGCAGGATACGGTTCAGTTCATCATATTTATATAAATTCCCTTCGGGCTTGCTGCTGGTTTTATTATGGTACGACCATGTGGCTATATTGCCATTAAACAAGCTCATGCTGCCCGGGGCAATTTCGGAACTGTTGTTAACAGCAGAACCTGCACGATCAAAATCGCCTGTATAATATGCTAACTGCATACCGAATGCATCGGGGGCAAATTTATCGTGGGCTCCCGTATAACCGTCTTTACCGGGTTCTTTTGAAGAATCGGCAACAGCGAGATTAATTGCTTTTAGCCAGCCTTGTAAGGTGTAGGTATAATCAAGCCCCTGTAATTTATCTTCTCCTATTTCGGTACGGCGGAGAGGCCCGTGAAGATAATATTCATAAGCAGCATCACGATCCCAGATTTTACTGTCGCGGGATGTTTCAACAAGGGTTATCCTGTTATCGGCATCGTACGTGTACCTGTGGTAGAACTGGTCCCGCAGACCCTGATTGTATTTAACCTTGTTAACTGTTCCGCTTACAAGATTATATTCATAGGCAAGATACTGTTTGCCTAGTTGCGGAATATCGTAAATAATCCATTCCACGTTACCGTGCGGGTCGTAGCTGTACCAGGTTTTCACGTTATCGTCGGTTGTGGTATAACTAACCCTGTTGTAGAGGTTTCGCTGGTAAGAATTATCGAGGAACCTGACAGTGGAATCGGCCGTGGTATAAGTAGTATAAACACGCTGGGCACAATGAGTGGTTGGAAAGATAACGCTTTCAAGGCTGTCTAAGAAATTTCCGGCAAGCGAATCGGATTGGCCCACTTCAATCACCCTGCCCAGGTTATCGTATTTTGTATAGGAAAAAGTGCTGTCGGTTTCCTGTCGTGCATTTACGCTAAACCGTATTTGTCCCAGACTGTTATAATAAAAATTGGCTTCGCCGCCATCGGGTGTTATCTGTTTTACCATTTGCCCGAGACTGTTATACTCGTATTTTGTTATAAGATTATGATGTGTTGGAACTCTTCCCGAAACAGTATTTACACCTTTGGGCGGTACGGTTTTAATAAGATTTCCGGCTCTGTCGTAGTAATAGAGGGTATAATGATAGAGTTTTGTGTTATAGGAAGCTGTAAATATATCATTAATCTGGTCGGGCTCAAGGCAGGTTGTTTGGTATTGTGTCTGCATAGCCTGGACTTTCTGATCGATCAGAAGGTTCTTTTTTGCTTCCATCAGTTGAATTATTGCTTCGGCGCTTATCTGGGCACAGGTAACGGTATCGAATGCAATGCTGGTATCCGGAATATCCGACACCGGTATCCAGCGGATACAGATGGTATCGGGATCACAAGTGTGGCCATAGTTAATTATCCAGAAATCGCTTGTATCATTATAACTGTTCTGGCTTTTTTCAAAACCCTGCTGACACCATGAAGTGCCTCCAATAATAAAACTCCTGTCAGAGGATTGGATTATGGAAGAAAATGTACTGCCAATAGCTATTCCATTGCCTTGTCCCGTAAAACATTTGTCCCAGAAATACCGGCCGTCCTTATCAATATACAAAGATAAATATAAATATGTTACACTTGCATTGGTAGTATCGTGCCTGGTAGACGATATGTCATTTATACTTATTTTCTCAGCAGACCCGGCTATCATGTAATTACCTGCTTTGGTTTCAACAATTTTAACCAGTGAAATAGAATTTGTAGCCGCTTTTTCATCTTTAGCAGTTCCGTAAGTCCTGTCCATTTTGTAATTTCCGAACCGGTCTGTTTTTACAAGCCAGATATCATATTCTCCATAGCAGGTATCTTCATGAAAATAACTCCCGGTAGAGGATTCTGAATAACCCGAAATAAAAAGGTCGAAGTCGTACTGGGTTTCAATAACGCAGGTAGCAACATCGTTCCCTGTTCCGCCAATGGTTTTATCCCACTCAACCGTTCCTGCCGAATCCAGCCTTACAATCCAGTAATCTGCTCCGCCCGATCCTATCCTGTCATCCGTTTTGTGGCCGGTCGAACTTGCATTTCCGGTGGATGACCCGGCGAGTACAAAGCTGCCATCATGGGTAAGAATTGCCGAATACAGGTTATCATTTGATGTAGAACCGACTGTTTTATCCCAAAGTATATTGAAATGCTTATCCGTTCTTATTACCCAATAATCTACGGTGGCTAATGTTGTATCAATGTTGTCTTCGGACTTATACAGGCAGCTGTCTGATTTTGAAAATCCTGCAAAAAGATAGCCTTTGTCGGGAATTTCAACAATGCTCAGAAGATTGTCATTCCCGGCCCCGCCAAAAGTGGTATCTGTAACAACAGTTCCCAGGGAATCCGTTTTAACAATCCAGTAATCATAATTACCTATGTTGGAATCGCTCTTATCTGCTGCAGAACCGGAACTTGACAGACCGCCAAGGATGTATCCCCCGTCGCAGGTCTGTTTTACGCATGTGAGAAGGTCGGTTTGATTTCCCTTAATTACATTATCCCACGCTTTTACTCCGTAACTGTCTAATTTTACTATCCAGTAATCGCGCGTATTATTATAATTGGCTTCTGTTTTATTCCCGGAAACACCTGAATTTGAATACCCTACAAGCAAAAATCCCTTGTCTTCAGTTTGTATAATATTAAATAATGTATCAATCTTTGTTCCCCCGTAAATGGAGTCCCAGTATTGTGTAACATCGCTTAAGGTAAAAGGTTCGCTTTTTACCTGGTTGGTATACACGGTTTCCCATCCACCGCCCGAAGTGTCGGCTGGTTTAGCCAACTCAAAATGACTTATAAAAGCATTTGTAAATGCTTCCTGCTGGGTTTCGGTTCCAAGCGGATTCTGGCACATACTTATACAATGGTCAACCAACCCGTTTACCATACATTCCATTTCGGTTTTCGATACCGAATAGGAGCCTGAATAGGCTTCATTGTAATTATAAATATAGGTTCCCCATATACTGTCATAGGCAAGTTCATATAAATCTCCTTCTACATAAATGGAATTATCATGAAACATTTGAACCACTTCGTACTGGAAACTTCCTCTCCGGTCTTCACAACGGTTTTCACAAACATCAATAGTCTGTTGGGTCATCATTTCAACGGTAATGTTTTCTGTAGAAGTATAGCAGTCGGCACAATCATCCCACCACTGGTCGGTTTGTGCCTGCAGGCAATAATACAAAGTATCATACATCTCCGGTGTCCAGTCGGTAAAATCAGAAGGTCCCAGGTCGTCTATCGCATTTTTACAAATGGAATCAGTGGTAGCCGGATCATAAATGAGCAGTTCATACGCATCGGCATAATAATTTGCATCAGGCTCAGTCTGATAATCCTGGATACAACGACCGGTACAATTCAAAAATTCCCTTACCAGGTCTAATTTATATAAAGTATCCGACTGTGACATGCTCAGATAGCTCAGATAACTGCCGGCAATGGTCTGCCAGCAGTTCCATATCTCCGAACACTGGTATGCGCCACAGGGTATATTAACATCATCCAGCATATTGTTCACAAGCGAATCAAAGCCTTCGGGGGTATAATGATAATCGAAAATTGAAAGTGTTCCGTTTGATGCGGTCATCCCGGTAGTATCCGGGTTTTCTTGGAAGAAATAATCCCAGCAGGAGATAGGGTCTTCGCCTAATTCGCATGGGGTTTTAGGGCAGGTGATAACGGGGATTCCCAATGAATCGCATTCGCCCAGGTTAAAATATAATTTTATGGTATCATTACTGTTAACTAGCGGGATATCAAAGTGCTCGTACATCGAATCGGCGCCATAAGTCTGTATCAGTGTATAAATCGGAGTAAGAACGCTGTCATAAAGGTGTGTGTAACGATTTCTTACAGAATCTACCCATTCCTGCATATAGGTCTGATCAAGCGCAGGGTCCTGGTTAAGTATAGTAATTTCACGCGACATCAGGTAAGTTCCTTTGTAAAGGTAAGTGGTTAAACTCAGGGTATCATCATGACCAGAACATAATCCATCGGGAGTAATGGTAAGGCTGTCGTGCCAAACGGCTCCCGAATCGGGGTGATTAAAATCCCTTACAAGTATATCCACCTTGTAATCGCATACTGCACAAAAATCGATACAGTTATCCTGTACATACCCGGGATATATACCATAATTGAAGGTTACCAGGGCAGAATCTTCAAAAATTGTAAATGGAACACCGGCAAAAACAACATTTCCCTGAAGTGTATTTTCAGTAATTGAATATAAATTATTAAAAGTCGACCCAATGGTATCGACCCTTTCAAGAGCAGGATTTACATCCGGACGATCACCCAGGCATGTTGCAATAAGCTTTCCTTCCTGGTCAATATATTTTACAGAAGTTACATTATTTGGGTCAACTGTAATTTCTTTATAAACTGATTTTCCGGCCGGCGCTTCATTCCCAAAGACCCGTTCGAGTTCTTTATCGGATACTCCTGCATAAAATATTCTGGTTGTTTTTGGATCAGAAGATTTTAAACGGTGTACATCGCCCGGAGAACTTTGTTCGATTACACGATTAGTTCCTCCCTGGTAAAGCATCCTGGTAAAAGGATAACCTTTAGCATCGGGAATTTGAGTGTTGGGGTTGTTATCCGAATAATAACTGAACGGTTCGTGATTATTTGTAAGATCAAAAACGGAAGAAGGATTGTTGAAATTATTGTCTTTGTCGAAGTGTTTTGCCGTATACATTGTATCCTGAGTTCTTCTAAAAAGGGAATCAACATACCCCAATGATTTCATATCGACAGGCACAGGTAACGATTTTAAGGCAGGTCGCCCTGAATAATCATAAACCGTTTTTGTTACCAGTACGGTATCCTGTGTTTCGAGGTGTGCCTGCTCTTCAAGCACCTGTTGAAGTCCATTGGCATACGTCATTTTTTCACTAATACGTACCTGGCTCTCTGAATTTCCTCCGCCTTCGGTAAAGGTTCGGCTATAAATCCAGTTAAGTGTATCATTAAACTGGGTGTAGTAAAACAAGTATGTATTTGTTGAATCTGAAATTGAAGTATCGTTAACCGTTCCGCAGCTTGTTGACCATTGTCCCCAGTTTAGATAATTGGCAATTCCACCCGGATAAAGAGTCCCGATGGGTCTCACTCTCCACGCATAATAACCTGTGCCTTCTGCAATAGTCAGCTTTATAGATGTTTCGGGCGATTGGGTTTCAACAGACAGTGCTTTATCCCAGTCAATATCTGTAACAATATCATCCGGAGTAGTACTGTGAGCGGTATCTTTATTATATAAGCGAAGTATCTGGATTTCATAATCTGTAAACGGGCAATCGCTTTCCCACGAAAAAGTCAGCTGATTAGTTCCGGTTGGAGCAGTATTCACATTAGATAATGTTATAAGGTTGTCTTCCGGACTGGCATCCCATCCCAGGTCGATTCCCCATAACAAGTCAAGTTCAATATAATCATCTATATTTGCGCTATGAGTGTATGTCCCAAGTATTATTTTAAATGTTTCAACATCGTACACTATATCCGTAAAATCAAAACTAAAGACTATTTCCGGGCTATATTTATTTGCGGAAAGCGTTTTTTCAAACCTGACCAGTTCATTGCCCGTATGATCTATACCTATAACTGTCATTGTAATTTCTGCATTCCATGTATTTGTTCCGAATTCGTAATCTTCACCTAGGTTCAGAACTGCATCCAAGTGACCGCTGCCAAACACATAATGGCAGCCGGATATGCCGGCCAGGGAATCTACAGGCAGAGTAATTGTGTCGCCGGAAGATGAGTAATAACCGATTGAATCATTATGATACGTTAATGTATCGCCAGCCTGTGCATAGGTAGCTTTTGAAGAAAAAATGAATAATAATGCCAGCAGTGCAATTATTATCCTGTAACGCCTGGTGTATATCATAAATCTGATTTTTTACGGTAATCATTCAGTTCATAATCCTTGTAAGTCTCCCTGAGTTGGCCTTTGCTGTTAATAAATAAGGTTGCAAAATCCTTATTAAGCAAATCCGTTTTATAATTCTGCGTTCGTTTAATAAAGGTATACTCAGCAGACTTTAAAAATTCATTGTTATAATAATAAACCTTTAATCTTCTGACTTCCTGTGATTTTTCATCCACATAAAAATCAAGGGTAGCAATACCAAACATTTTTACTCCCGCGGTATTCAGTCTTAGTCTAAGTAGCCTGATGACAAAGCTTTTACCTTTTATAAGTTCATTCTTTTCAATCCTGGACATATTGAAAAGGGTATCTTCTAAAAATTTTAATTGTTCGAGATATTTGGAACTATATTTTGACTTAATGTTCTTTGTAATCTGAATAGTTTTCTCTACTGTTACAACAGAAACAGTATAACTGCCATTATTATAAACTTCAAGTTGAGGAGTTTTTACAATACTTTTTCCTGCCCCGGCAATAACTTCTACATTTGTCAGATAATTAGGAACTTTCTTGCCATTCACCAAAGGAAGTTCTGTATTTATCGTATATTTGAAATAGATATTCTGGTTAACAACAGGAAGGTAATCTGATGAAAACTTATTAATAATAGTTTTCATTTGTTGCATAGAAGCATCGTCTGAACTCTTATTCTGATACGGTAGTGGGGCTTTTGCAATCAAAAATGATATGATAAGAAGAAGTGATGTTTTCATTTATTTATTCTGTTTATTCTCTATCCTTTTTGTTTGAATTGTATTGTGTTTCCTGGATGGTTTTCATTCCTCTTTCTGTTTCCTTTAACTTGCGGACAAGTTTTCCTTCTGCATTGTACTGATAGAAAAGCCCGAAATGCTGGTCGTCAAAGCTGGTCAGAAGACGATGAGTGTAGATATCATATACATAGTTAACAACTTGCGCATCTATTGGTTGTACTCTTACATCATCAATCCATATTTCTTCGGAACCTTCAAAGGAAAAATTAAGAACTACCTGCACATCTTCAGTATGCACCGAACCGGGAATTACTCCCTCATACAATGCCCATTCACCAACCAGGGCCTTTCGTACCATAGTAATTGATTTATATGGAATAGCAACCTCGGCATCCCAAACCTGTGCTTTGAGATTCCCTGTAAGTATATCGGGATTATTTCCACTGGCACGCACCCATACCTTCATGGAAATACCCCGGCTTAACAAATCGGTAGACAGGGCGGATGGAATTGTGCCAATAACTAATGTGTCGGTACCAGAATTGTTTAATTTTAATGAAGCCCTGCCTGAATGTGATATGGTAGTATCAATTGTTCCATTTCCGACTAACATACCATCTTCAAGATAATCGGCACCGTATACATTTTCATAACTCTCGAACATGGCATACTGATAATTACAGTTTTTAGCCACCATATATGGCAAAGTTCTGTTATATCCATATTTGGCAGAACTCTTTATACCCAGAATATTCTGTTCTTCCAGAGCATTACCGTCAGGAGAATATGAGTTTGTTTTTGTAGTCCTCAGCCATTTTTCAGAATTATTGGCTGCAGGATATTTCCAGTTAAACAATTGCATATCGTACATGCCTGTCTGATAGTTCAATAAAGAATCAGTATAGACGCTCTTAACAGGAGTTTTGTATGCGTACACAGATTCTGTTCGCCACTTGCCTAAATAGCCTCTCTCGTAATCATTTGCTGGAAATGTATTATAAGGATAATATTTGAGTGTATCATAAAGCCAGCTATTACCGTAAGTTTGCGCACCTGATGCAACAACATGTTTAAAAGTAACTATCCGGAAAGAATCTGTTGCGAACTTCAAACAACCCGGATATTGCGGCAGGGGATTCCACACGCCGCTCGACAGGTATGCCAACTGTGTAATGTTAGTATCAAGAACAAAAGTTCCCAACTCATCAGAAGTATTATAGAAGAAATCCTGGCATTTTATGACTGCTCCATTTTTTACTGTAAGATAAAGTGTATCGCCGCTGTGAGATAAAATTACAGTATCGCCTGAAACAATGCCATACAGTGTTGATCCCGGGACAGCCGCCATAATGTCATCTGCCGTCAGTGTATCACTAATAGCAAATTCCTGATTAAGAAAATCAGGCAACAACTGACGGTTTAATATTACGTCTTCCATAAGCGTATCTATCTTAACAGTATCTGCTCCGTAAGTTGTAAAAGTTCCGGCTACAGCATTCAATTGATTTGTATGACCGCTTCGGATAACTTCAGCATTAACATTGCTATTTACCATCGAAGATGGATCAGGTGAATAGTATGCCTTGTTAAGGTCAATGCGTGATCCCGAAACAGAAGTAATATGAAAAAGTGCTTTCGCGGATGTTCCCCATACCAGAACCAGGTCTCCCGGAGCAAGTTTATGAACCAATTTGCCTTCCAGGCTGGTAGTGTCTGCTAATATTGAGAGATAATAATTGTCATTTACATCCTGTTGAAGCTTTAGCTCAAGATCAGCAGTTGTTGGCAGGTATAATTTCTCATTCGATGCTTTCTGCCCCATATTTTCGTAAGCGAATGATGCAGGAATTGTAATTGATTTGTAAGTGCCATCAAAATTTTCTGATACAAGCTTATCAAATCCATCCCTGGTTGAAACAATTATGGGTTTACCGGTTTCTTTATTAAATGCCCTGTTTTCGGAAAGGTGATAGATTCCATCTTTATATGAATTAACACTTTTAACTACTGCTGGATAGGATACAATTCTACTTGTGGCATGTGTATATAAATAAGACTTCATCAGGTTGATGGAAGGTGAAACTGTTATTTGAACCAAAATCGGCATATAACCAATACTGGCATCAGCCTCAAGGGCCATTTCGTTATTCCAGTCTTTTATTTTCCGGGTTTCAATTACCAGATCCGACTCTTTACCTAAAGGAAGCTTGGGTAAAGAGTTAATATTGCCGATTTTCTCAAAATCAGAAATTTTTTCTATAACCGGTAACTCCTCTCCCGGTTCAAAATAGGTATATTGTTCAGAAGAAACCAGCATGCCGGATGCATTCTCAACATTTTGTTCGAACGAATAATTTCCTGCATAATTTGAAACAGATTCGGGTTGTCCATGCATGGCATTGGTTTTAAACAGAAAACCCTGTTTACTTTTCATATCGTTCACATAGAGACTGATGCCAAAAATAGGAACAGGGGGAATGTAAAGCGGAATTTCATGAATTTCAGTCATCTCTGTCTGAAATGGATAATCATATGCTGTATAAAACTCTTTTATAGTATAGCCGGGAGAAGTAACACCGCTATGAATATTACTTATAACAACTCTTGAATATCCTACCGAAGGTGACGGTAACAGGCTTTCTCCCAAAGGACCTTCAGCTTGTTTTTTATCGGTTCCTGACAGTACTTTATCAATCCATGTCTGATGATTTCTTTCAATGGCTTCAACAAGCACATTTTCTTCCCGCATAGTGGAAGGTTCATTTGTAGCAACACCGCTACTTCGCCAACGTTTAAGATCTGTATCATAAAACTTATATGTATATTCACTTCCATATAGTGAATTGTTACCACTTTCGATACCGTTATCATATAACATTATTCTTTTAACACGAATTCCTCCGCCTTTTTTATCCTTCACAATCGGAACCCTGAAATATGACAACTCAGGATTCATGTTCAGGCAGGATTCGTATGATAAATCCAGACTAAAAAGGTAATCTTTCAGCCGGTCAATAACGTGAATTGGATTATCATCTGAAAAAATACTTACCGGGCACCCACAATCGCCGACAGACGTTAACAAACCGGCCCTTTCTTTATGCACAAAATCCTTGCAGACCTTTACCGGTAAAAGGTATTTGTCATCGGGATTGTCAGGAAGTTGAATATATACATCGTCGGAACCATCCAAAACAGCTGATTGAATATAAACATATCCTGTAATATATTCATTGTTACATTTCGATTCAGTAATTGTAGGTTCAGCGTAACCTATAAGCTTATAAAGAAACTTAAAGTATATTCTTTTAGCTTTATTAGCGTATATGGTATTTATTTTATTTACGAGTTCCTGTTTTTCCTCATGAGTATAAATTCCCATTTCGGAACAGTTCAGGTAATACTTGTTTCCATCAACGACTTCTGTAATGCTTGCCATAAGCTGCGCTTCCCTGTTCTGAACATAACAATAATCATCCTGTTCGTATTGTACATGAATTTCTCCTCCGGAAGGAAGTTTAATGTTTTTCAGTTGCCATGCCCCCGGATCAAAATTAAGAGCAGGGGTCTGGTCGACCCATGTTTTCATAGAGTCATACCGTTCTTTACCATTCAACTGATAATTTCCCCAGGCATCAATATTATATTTATTATAATCCGGATTTTGTTTAAGAGTATCGCCACCGGTTACAATGGTATCTACTTTCAAAGAACTGTATTCGTCAGGGTATTCAACATCAGGATAACGATAGTCAAATTCATAGGGACTGATCTTCGAATTATAAATTCCATCATATTCAAACCAAACCTTTTTCAATGTGAGTTTACCGGATGTCTGAGGATCTTCCTGGTTTATTACTCCTTTACAAAGTGAATAGTCATAGGAAAAATTAATTATTTTGATAAGTTTCAGATGGTTTCCGTTACGTGCATATAATTTAATACGATCAAGTTTTTTCAGATGCTGGGTTCCCTTTGCCTGTGTTGCCGATGCTTTAGCCCGATTATGAACGGCACCAAGTGCATCCTCCCTGTCGGAGGTTTCAAAAACAGCTACGTGAGTTTTTGTAATGATAGAATCCAGATAATAGATTTCTTTTTCACCTTCTGAAACAGTTCCCAAATCATCGGTTGGATTGGAAAGATCACTTTTCTGATATAACAATCCGCTATACGGTATTCTCCATTTGTACCAGGTTGAATCAGTTCCTGTTTTTAATTTTGAGCCATATTCTTTTTTATAGGCAAACCGGGTATAGCCCCCGAAATCATCATCAGAAGGGCCATTATTCGTTCTGTCGATATAATCAGGTGTTGTAATCTCAGTTAAGAGATAGGTAGTAGCATAGGGAGAATTGTAAGTTTCGCCAACAATAGTAGATTGTGAAGAAGCTACGTTGTGATAAACAAGATAAGAGTTATTGCTCCATGCAACCGAAGCAGGAATGCCATATGCAAGGCTTTTGTCATTACGCGAAAAAACGGGTAGTGAATAAGTATAACGCTGTCCATCTTCATTAACAATAGAATATTCACCTATTTGCGACTGGAGACAACTTTCACTTCTATCAATAAATTTATTAAGAACTGTATCTTTTGAATAAGATCTGTAATGAATGGTATCATTCCCATACACGAAATAATCAAGCATCTTTGCATTGGTATTGTAACCTATATAGGATGAACGACCGCTTCGCTGGTTATTATGAAGTGTCATCTCATCACTTGTCAGGCTTCCACTGGTAATCTGATCACTTGTTCCGTATTGTACATACCCTCCCATATCATTGTTAAACCTGTAAAAAACAGGTTCGTCATAATTTGATGATCCCTCGCTTGTAAAAGTAGTATCTGGTTCCCATGCTTCCTGCTCCAGTTTCTGCCATCCAATGGGAATATCCAATCCAACACCAATGTCCAATCCTAATTCTGCTTCAGCACCCACCGACCAATGCTTTGTAATACTGGTAACATTATTCGGCTGATAATGCCCTACTTTACGGGTAAACATCCTGAATCCTCCTGTCAAACCCTCCCCGGTCACACCGTAATCATCCGGATCATTTATCGGTACTCCAATAAAAACATCCCTTTTTTTATAGGGTGTAGATTTTTCAGGATGATAATCCATCAAGCCATTCGATGCGTTTTTTGAATACATATATCCATATGCAGGGGTATTTACTGCCGGCCAGTTTGTTTGTACTGCATAGCTTCCCCATCCATCTAATGCTATACCTATCTGCAACTGGGACGGGGTAAAACAAAGTGAAAGATCAAGCTTATAGTTGTCTCCCGAAAAACCAGTAACAGCAGAAGGCCTTTCCACACTATTACGAGTAAGATATCCATAAGCACTACCTGCTAATTTATCCAATATTCCAACAACTGTGGGAGCCTGAACATTCATTTTAGCTTTCACTTTAGAGCCATTGCCTTCTGCTTTTTTTTCCCCAGACGTTGCTTTTTCTTTTGGTTCGGAAAGCAGACCTGCGGGAGAAACTGCAAATGAAAAACTACCATCACCATCGGCAATATGGTATCCCAAAGACACAGAGCCATCGTCGAAACTTAACCCGAAACCTGCTGTGTAGCCAAATCCCTTGTAGTTATTGAACCGAAGGCTTCCGTTTAAGCCAAATCCCACATCACCACTAAAAAATTCAAAATCGACAGCACCCCCGACAGCCGCTGTTTTATTAGAAGGAGTTTGATTGAAAGTTGTTACAGTTTGTCCATTCCAGTCATCAGGATAACCTTTTTTATTGCGATTGATCGCACCCGGATTCATTGTCCAGCCATAACCCACCCACGATGATTCTTCTTCGGGAGTTGTTCCGGCATGATAGGAAAGGGTTAACGGGTATCCGGCACCGTTTGCCCCGGGTACTTCAACAATAGGAATATTATACACAAAATCACCACTAAAGTCGTTGACCATATTCGTTGTTGCGACAGGCTCAAAACTCGAAAACTCCGGCTGACTCGGCCCACTGGTAAGTGCAAATGCAACAGCAGGATATGCAATTTGTGCCAATATATTAACAGCCATAAATATGGCTACCTTTTTAACTATACTGTATCGTAACTTAAATCGGTTCATAGTTTACATCTGTTTATTTGAAAAATCTATTTCGGGAGCATTTTCGATATCCCCTCTTAAAAATTGAAAATGACTTATTCCTGTGGAAAAAATCTCATCATTAAGAATAAAATCAATATTACCGGAAGCAAGCAACTCTGACTGCCTATCATCTGCCGGTGTAAATACAACAATTATATCTCTGCCTTGTTTAATTCCATATACATTTTCAAAAGAAGTTAAAACCGGTTTCAGCCTGACGTCCTCAATCTCTACTGATATAAGTTCATCCAATCGAAATGATAACTGGTATATTCTCGATTTATAATCTATGTAATTATTCACATCTTTGTACACCACATCTTTTTGATTTAGTTGATCAGGATTTATCGAAAGTAAAAAGGTAAGAGATTGGGAATAATAATTTTTAAGGCTATCTGTTTTACCAGAACTCCTATCTGTTACAGCTAAATATTCAGGGGGCAAATATTTCACTTTGATTTGCAGTCCGTTAATTATTCTTTCTTTCATCAGACCGTTTTCAGAATCGTTCAACCAGGCAAGATAATCCTCCATAGAGTTAATTGTTTGCTTCTTACAGCCACTTAATAAGCACACTACCATAAATAACAAAGTAAAAATCTTCTTCATAATAAACTATAATTTGCTTTTATACTGACTGTTTAATTCAAGTAATATTTCATTTGTAAGATCAATAGCATTATCGCCATATAAGATACTTCCAGAGGTGGTTGTTCCAAGAATTACTTCATAACCGTTTTTTGAGCCATAACTTTGGACATAGGAATTGATTTGATTCAGCACGCCTTCAAGCATTTTATTTTCCTGTTCTTTTGCCTGTTGATCTACCGTCTGACTGTATTGAAGAATCTCCTCCCGTCGTTTTCTCAGTTCCATTTCTGCAATGTTACGTTCCTCCTGAGAAAGGCTTTTTATCTTTTTGTTAAAATCCTCAAGCCGGGTCTGGAATTCTTTCTTAAGAGTATCAAGATTTGCTTGCCATACTTGTGACCTGTCACTATAGATGTTTTTTGCTTCTTTCATGCCAAGATAACCATACACCAGTTCCTGGGAGCGGACAAAACCAATCTTAGGTGTTTTAAAAAAACTTATACTGCTTATTGCAAGATTTCCCGCCAGAATTACAGCAAAAACAATCAATATTAATTGCACGTTTTTCATAATGTTATTTTATTAATATTCTATTAAAAACTGACCATTAAGGGTTTTATCATCCGAAACCAGAATATATTTATAAACTCCTTTTGCAACAAGAACCCCACTCACTTTTCCATCCCAACTTTCTGTTTTATTTTCAGTCGTAAAAACTGATATATCATTCAAATCTGTAACTGTCAGAGAATATGTATTTATTTTATCGAGCATACCCGTTACTTTCAGGCTATCGTAATTTCCATCTCCATCAGGGCTCATAACCAAGCCCCTGTCAAGCAACAAGCTCACCATTACAGAATCGAAAACTTCAAGGGTTGTATCGCCATTAAAAAAAGTAAGATCATGGTCATTATCAATAGAGTAAAATGAACTATCCAAAAGTATGGTCTGAACATATCCTGAACTATCAATCTTTCCAATCAAATCACTGATCTGATAATCATTATTCATTATAAATTCAAGATGTAATGTATCCGATGGATCTGTCCTGTGCTTAAAAGTCAAAACGAACGTTGCAGAATCTGATGGAAGAATACGGGTAAGCCAGAATTCCTTTTTATTTCCTGTGGCATAGGTACTATCTATGCCCTGACCTAAAACAGAGTAATTATAAGAAGTATCTAATAAAAGGGTATTTATCGAAAGAAGAGGATAATTACCAAATGAAACTTTCATCCCTTTAAGCCAGGCATATTGTTTCCAGATTGAACAGTCGGCTATCAGTTCCCTGCTCATTGTCGTATTTGTTTCGTGGAGCAGAGTTGAATTTTTATAGTATTTTATTTTACTGTCTTCACGCAAAATTTTTAAGGTATCTCCTGTAACATATGCTCCATAAGTGCCTATAAGAGCACCCTTCTCTACTACTTTAACACTATCATATTTTAAATAAAAAGCATAGTTTATAGAGTCGGCTGTTACGCCCCAGTTACGTTCGGAAAGTCCGAAAATTCTTTTCCAGGAATTATAACTGGTTTCTTTTATAACATACTGAACACGTCCTTCTTCATTAGAGTTCAATATATTTCGCGAGCACGCACCACTTGTCCATCCATCTGAGGTTGTTTTTTTAATTGTGTCAACTGAGTATAAAACACCTATTGTATCTGTCCATGAAACGTCAATCAGGATATCAAAGGATGCGGTAGCAGAATTATTATAATAATCAGTAACAGTGAGTGTATATCGACCTGCAAAAAGCTTATAGATGGAAGAGGAATCTTCTCCGTTGCTCCATTGATAGGTATAGGGGGGCATTGCCCCGGAAGCTGTTGAAATAATATAGCCCAGCATAGAACTGTCAATTTCAACATGATGAACCAGGGCTGAAATCTCAGGATTAGATGGAATGTATCTATGAGCTGAAAAATATCCTGTTCCTGAAAAATCTTTGGCTTTAAAGCCATTTTTAAGCCGAATTATCTTACCAGACACATAATTAACTTGTGCTGTTGATGAAATTAATACCGGTTTACTGGAAACGCTTGGAGAAATAATTGTATCTGGATATGAAAAATTATGAGAACCGCTGGTAATCGTTGTATCCTCTATATAAACCTGTGCTTTAACTTTGCAGATTGAAAACAGTACAAAAGCAAGGGTAATAATTAATGTAACATTAGTTTGTTTCATATTTACCAAGTGGTTAAAAATTATAACACCGAATAATTTATTATCATCAGTGATTAAGTAGGCTATTGATTTTTGTTTCTAATTCCAAGACTTTAGTTTCAAGAGAATCATTTTTAGCTTTAAGTTCTTTGATTGCCTCTGCCAATAAAGCTGTCATTGAAGAATAATCCATAGAATAATATTCCCCAGCTTTATGCACTAATTCGGGGACAATTCCAACAGCTTCCTGTGCAATGAAACCCATTTGTATACCTTGAGGAAAATTCATTACAGTATCTTTTTTAAAAGAGAAGTAAACACCCCTTAACTGACAGACTTTAGAGAGAGGATTAACTATTTGCACAATGTTTTCTTTTAATCGCTGATCTGAATAGTTTGTCCATGCTCCTGTTCCTCCAGCAGTCCCATTAACATAAAAATTGCAATTTGCCACTCCTTTATACCAGTTTATAGCTACGAAATTACTGTCCAAAACACCATAAATAGCGGGATAAGTACTTCCAGATGATAATCCATTATCAATATATAGTTTATTTGAAACATTAGAATTAGTACCAGCACCATAACCAATCATAATATTACCTGTTCCGGTTGTAAGATTTGAATTACTTCCAGCACCATAACCAACAAAAACATTGTTTGCACCTGTTGTTAAATAGTAACCGGAAATTGCTCCAATTAAAGTATTGTAATTAGGTGAAGTCAAGGTTTTTCCTGCTGAAGTGCCCAATAAAGTATTATAAGTGCCAGATGTTATAGAGTTTCCTGATAAATAACCTAAACATGAGTTATAGGTTCCACTTGATCCTGCGGAACCAAACCCTGAAGCATTACCCACAAAAGAATTATATCCTCCAGTTTGGTAGTAGGCAGCATACATACCAACGGCTACATTATATCCACCAGTGGAATTTTTATAGCCTGATCCAAATCCAACATAAACATTATTACTTGCAGAAGTATTTTCATAACCAGCTGCATAACCCAAGAAAGTATTATAATTAGAGGTGGATTTGTTCCCTGCTTTTGCACCAACAAAAGTTGAATAACTTCCTGTAGAATTTGAATAGCCAGCTGAGTCTCCAACAAATGTATTTAAAGTTCCCGTGGAATTTGTTTTTCCTGCTGTACCACCAATGAAAGTATTACTGCTACCTGTGCTTGAATAACCAGCTTGGTAACCCATAAATGTTCCTAATGTGCCAGTACTATTAGTGTACCCGGCTTGATAACCATTAAATGTGTTATAATTCCCAGATGTGCTATTCCCCGCTTCTGATCCGACAAATAAACTTCCTGTTCCTTTTACTCTTAAAATTGATTTATTGGAAATCCTATATGCACTATCACTATTTGAAATATTAATTCCACCATATACATTAAAAGTATTATAGAGGTTTGAATTTGTATTAATTCCAACATTTCCAGCATCATTTACAAAAAATTTAGAAGTTCCATTATCTTGAACATCAAAGTCACCTGTACTGCTTAAATTAATTATTGTATTTGCCGAGCCATTATTAGCGATAGTAAAACTTTTCGTGCTCTGTGTTATCGTTGTATTCTGATTTAGTGTTCCGCCTAATCTTATTGTATCTGAATTAACTGTAAGACCATTTATAGAATTTATATCAATAGTAACTGCCCCTGAAGTTCCTCCCCCCAATAATCCATTACCTGCCGTAACTGAACTAATATCTCCTGTGATTAAGGTGTTCCCAGCTGCTGTAAGTCGCCCCTGTGCATCAACTGTAAATGTTCCTACTTGAGTAGCACTTCCGTATGAACCTGGAGATACTGCTGTATTTGCAATATTTAATGTTACATCTCCAGTTGTACCACCTCCAGATAAGCCTGTTCCAGCTGTAACTGTACTAATATCTCCAGTTTCTGTAGCCCATGAAGGTGTTGTTCCATTGGATTTAAGAACTGTGCCTGAACTACCTATTGCAAGTCGGATATAATCTGTACCATTATAATAAATAATATCACCGTTGGCATCGCTTCCCATTGCAATTTTAGTCCCGTCAACTGCATTGCTTGCAATCTTTGAGGTTGTAATTGCATTTGAAGCTATTGTAATTACTCCAAGTGAATTAATTGATGCATCACCAGACATTAAACGAGTAGATGCATAACCATCGGTATTGCCAATAAATAATTTTGCGGAATCTAATTTTGAACTTACAACTTTCCAAGTTGATCCGGTATAATAAAAGAATTGCCCAAGATCCGAATCAAAGACCATCAAACTGGTTGCGGGAGTTGTAATCCCATTTCTTTGTGCTGTTGTTAATCTTGGAATAAGCAGACCTTTACTAGTTGATTTAACATCAAGTACAGCCGTAGCATTTGGTGATGAGTCATCAAAATTAATGGCAACACCCGCAGTGTCAACACGAATTCCTTGTGCTTTCGATTCGTCACAGTAATATAGGAAAATCACCAGAAAGAGAACAAAGGCAAAATAATTTTTCATGATATAGTAATTTTTAGGTTTGCAACTTTACATTCACTTTTATTTGAAGAATAAAACATATGTTAAAATTTCTTTAAGAATCTTAACTTTATAGAAACAAATAAAAGATATATTTATAATTAAGGGCGTGATTTTTAAGGCTAGTTATCCTATGCTCATTTTTTTAATCCAACGCTTACATTTTAAGTTTTAACGTCGTATTTTAATTATTTACATTATGAACTTTTCCTTATTTTACCGAATTATTTTACTCATTATCGTCATTTTAAGGAATAAAAATTATTCTTTTCAGAGAAATACAAAAAAATAGCAAAATTCTTCTATTCCATTTTTCCAAAATCAACATTAAACGTGTTTTTAACAAATAAAAAAAGACTGTCCTTTTGAGACAATCTCTTTTTAATAATTTTTTATGATTTTTATTTATTCCTGATCATTTTTTTAGTATCAATAGTTTTGTCATTTATAATAATACTGTATGAATAAATTCCTGATGTTAGATTTTCAGTATTAACATTTAAATTACCAAATCCTTTTGTTGTAATTTCGGTACTGTTCATTTCTTTTCCGTACATATCATAAAATACAACATATGTTTTTCCATCCATATTTTCCGGAATAAAATAACGAATAACCGTTTCGTTTCCAAAAGGATTAGGTTCATTCTGATAAAGAACAACACTGTTTTTATTTGCAAGTTCAACCTGCAACGTTGTTATAGATTCATTTTGTTTCTGGAAAGCAGATTGTCCTGTTTCTTGTAAACCTGTTACTTTTGCTTGCAATTCCTCAATCATTTTTTGTTGCTCCTGCACTGCTTTTACCAAAGGTACTACAATCTCTGAATATGATAAAGAATACATATCATTGCTGCTGTTAGGTGTACTCACTATGGAAGAGACAAAACCTACATCATTAGCTGCTTTTTCAACTTCTTGAGCAATAAAACCTGAATGGATTTTATTTGTTGATGTTGTAAAGTCCATTCCATTCTGGTGCATAATTTTAACGCTGTCCGGCATGTTTTGAATAAGGAATTCATCAAGTTGCTTGGTGTTCATCTGGTAAGTAACAGGGCGAAGTTTATTAATAAAATCTAAACCTTTTACATTCTCTTTAATATTAAATTTAAACCGTCCATCAGAACCATAATAACTTGCACCGGCTACAATATAAGTACCACTAATAGCAGCATTTCCAATATACACTGCATTATTTTTCCTGGCTATCGCGCCATTGCCAAGAGCAGTTGCGTTCGAGCGCCCCAAAGAATCTAAATCGGCACCATAGCCCAATAATGTATTATTTGAACCGGTGGTGTTGGCCCAACCTGTATGTAGTCCAATGAAAGTGTTTTTACTTCCAGTAGTATTATAATATGCTGCTTGTTGTCCCATAAAAGTATTTTGATCCCCTGAAGTATTATTGTAACCTGCTGCATAACCAACATAAGCATTGTACGAACTCGTACTTTTCATGCCTGCAACATAGCCAAAATAAGTGTTTTGTCCACCAGTAACATTTAAATTACCAGCCTTATAACCCGAAAATGTATTATATGTACCAGTTGTATTGGAATAACCGCTTAATGAACCTTCAAATGTGTTATAACTTGCAGTTGTATTTGCATAACCTGATTGATAACCTGAAAAAACATTATCGTGTCCTGTAGTATTGGCATAACCGCTTAATGAACCTTCAAATGTGTTATAACTTGCGGTTGTATTTGCGATACCTGATTGATAACCTGATACTGTATTATAATTGCCCGATATGTTATTCTTTAATGTTTCATGCCCTATTGCGGTATTTTTAATTCCGACAGTATCACTATAAAGTGAATTATTCCCTACTCCAACATTATAGCTATCGGTTGAATCATAAAAACTTTGTGAATATAAGGCACGATAACCGACCGCAACGTTTTCATGACCGTTTATATTTTGGTAGCCCGCCTCTTTGCCAATAAACGTATTTTTCATACCATTGTTATTGCTGTAACCTGCCCCACACCCAATAAAAGTGACATTAGTACCACTGGTACCAGCAGTTGTTCCACAATTATTAGTACCGGTACCACTCAGATAGGTTATCTGGCTTTTTGCCTGATAAACGCCGAAATTTGCCAAAGCAAACAGCATTAAAATCAGTTTAACTGAATTTGTTTTCATTTTTTTTGGTTTTAGTTATTGAATTATTTTCAGAAACAAATTAAATGTATATTGATAAATAACAATGTGTTTTTGTTACTTACTTATCCTACGCTTATTTTTTTATTCTAACGCTAAATATTTATGTTTTATCGTCATGTTTTCGGTTTTGACTTTATGCATATCTTTCCTATTCCTAATTATATTTAGTTTTTATTTCTTTCAAACATTATCTTTGTAGAAAACATGACTAATTATGAATTATCTTATTAAAGACAAAATAAGAATACCTGAAAATCCTTATTTAATTTTTTTACCTTTTTTATTTATTTACTTATTCTTTGTTTTAATCTTTAAGAATCATGGAGTGTTAGTAGATGAACTAAGATATTATGGGTATGCAAGTAATCTTATTCATGGGTTTTATTCTCCACCTGCACCAAATATATTATTATGGAATGGTCCCGGTTATCCAATAGCAATCATTCCATTTGTTATTTTTAAATTACCAATGATAGTAATTTCAATGTTTAATGCTTTTCTATATTATCTATCATTAGTATTCATGTATAAGATATTACTTGGAGTTGTTTCATATCGTAAAGCATTTGTTTTTTCAATGTTTATTGGAATAAATTTAAATGCGATTATTATGATCGTTATGGTTATGGCTGAATCACTAACAGTATTTCTTGTAACATTATTAATATATTTTATTATAAAAACATTTGAAGGAAAATCACGAAAATATTTGATGCTTTCTGGATTTATTATAGGATATATTGCTTTAACTAAATTCATTTTTGCTTATGTTATATTAGTTTTGGTTGTTCTATTTTTCTTTTTGTGGATTTTTGCTAAAAGAAATATCTATTATCAAAAAAGTTTAAAAATATTTTTAGTGGCATTTATTACAATATTGCCATATCTAACATATACTTATTGTTTAACAGGAAAATATTTTTATTTGGGTAACTCAGGAGGTCAACAATTATACTGGATGAGTACTCCTTACGCTAACGAATACGGAGATTGGCGTAGCCCACTTCTAAGTTCTAAAGAACCAATACCAAGAGTACATTCGTTTGATACCATATTTAAAAATCGTCATATAAATGATATCAATATAGTATTAAATAATCCTCAACATTCATTGGCTTTAGGTATTGAACAAGATTCTATATTTAAAAGTTTAGCAATAAGAAATATTGTTGCTCATCCTACAAAATATATATTAAATTGTATTTATAATTTGGGCAGGATGTTTTTTAATTTTCCTTACTCATATGCTTTACAAAGTCCTTTAGAACTGTTGCTAATTCCATATAACATGATTTTAGCAGTATTAATTCTGCTCTGTTTAATTCCAACATTAATAAACTGGAAAAAAATTTCATTCACATTACGATTCCTTTTTATATTTGCATGGTTATATATTCTTGCATCTATTTTGCTAAGTGCATATCCCAGAATGTTAGTTGTAATTACTCCAATATTGTTGTTTTGGATTATTCAAATTTTGAAAAAAATGCTTAAAATTAAATGGAAGTTTGATTAAAATGTGAATGAGGTTTATTTAAGCTATTCTATTGATAAATCTTTTCCTATTTAACGTGAGTTCGATATAAGAAAACGATGTTTGTTTAAGTGAAATTCCTTCAGAATTTTGTATCGAAAACAAGTCGTTTTGTTCATTTCGATATAAATTTTCTTCGAAAATTCACTCAATGTAACAAAGCTATGTATTCTGCTATTTTTATTGAACTCACGTTATTTAATATCTAATTGTAAGATTTTGTCTTTATCTGGCACGGCTGTATGTAAGTCAGCATAATATTTGAGTTTTTCTCCCAGTTTTTTCTGATCTTTTTCAGACATCTGATCAAATAATCCGATCAATTCTTGTATTAACGTGGGTAGTACAAGGTTTCTTACCTTTTTGTGTAACACAAGTAGGCTGCAATAAGCACGAAACCACTTGCAATAAAAGGAAGACATCTCTAATAATCCATTACTCACGAAAAAGTTATTAACCTGAGTTCGGGATAAGTTGTTAAACGAAAAATGTTAATAGCTATTTGATTTACAGCATTATAATAGCATTGGAATTGATTATATTTGTATTGCAAAACAACAAATTAAAAATCAAAACCAATGCTACAGGATAAAATTATAGAAATTTTTGTGAAAGTGGATGACTTTTGCAAATTATTTGAAACAGAATTTACAAAATTCCAATTACCCAATGGTTCTGATATAAAGAAGCGAGACAGGAAAGCTGGAATGTGTGATTCCGAAACGATTACTTTACTTATTGCCTTTCATGGTGGTCAATTCAGGAACTTCAAGCACTTTTATATGAATTATGTTACGACTTATTTAAAGAATGATTTTCCTGTTTTGGTTTCTTATAATCGTTTTATTGAATTAAGCCATCGAAACGCCATTGCTTTCATGCTATTTTTGCATCACTGCTGCATGGGAGAATGTACAGGTATTAGCTTTATTGATTCTACTGTGTTGCGAGTATGCCACAATAAACGCATAAAAAGAAACAAAACTTTCAAAAACTTTGCAGAAGTGGGAAAGTCAACAATGGGCTGGTTTTTTGGTTTTAAGCTTCATCTAATTATAAACGACAAGGGAGAGATTCTTTCGTTTTACCTCACAAAAGGTAATGTTGACGATAGAAACGTTAAGGCAATTACTGAAATGACAAAAGAACTTTTTGGTAAGTTATTTGGCGACAAAGGGTATATCTCTAAAGCACTTGGCGATTTACTTTTCGGAAACGGTATACAGCTTATTACTGCTGTGAAAAGAAATATGAAATATCAAGCGCTAAGCAATGAAGAAAGACTATTGTTAAGAAAACGATCGGTAATTGAGACGGTAAACGACGAGTTAAAAAATATATGTCAGATTGAACATACAAGGCATCGCTCTATTAGTGGGTTTTTATTAAACATTATGGGCGCAATTGCTGCATATTCTTTTTTTCCAAAAAAACCATCAATAAAAAAGGATATTCAGGAAACTAATCCGCTATTATTACAAAGCTTCAAAAATCAATTACAACTTTCGGCTTAAACCGAACTCAGGTTATAAGGGAAAAAATTATTTTTTTCCTTCCTCTTTTTTAGGCTCTGTTTTCGGCTTATCCTGAATTACTTCAGCATCCACCGTTTCTGTTTTAGGTTGTTTACCTTTTAAATAATCGGGCAATTCCATGCCAGCCATTTTAAATAAATCTTCGAAGGGTGGAATAGCTCCTAACATACCTGAAAGAAAATTGGCAGTCGAAGATTTACCATTGGCATTATTGCTTGATCCATTATCCCAAACAGTAACTTTATCAATTTTAAGATTCTTGATAGCTTCTACCTGATATTTTACCAGTTCCGGTAATTTATCAGCAATCATAAGCATAACAGCATCACGTGAATTGTTACCAGCAGCTTTTACCAGCTTTTCAAAACCTTCTGATTGTTTTGTCAAAATTTCATAAATACCTCGTGCCTGAGCGTCCATTTTGAAGAAAATAGCATCTCCTTCCCCTTTAGCCAGACGACGGGTTTGTTCAGCTTTTGCTTCAGCATCAATTTCTACCTTTTGTTTTTCAATTTCAGCGGGTACTACAACGTTTGCCATCTGGGTTGCTTTATCGCGTAAAGCACGTACTGTTTCTGCTGCCTGTTCAGCTGAGTATGCTTCTTCCAGCGCTTTTGCCTGTTTTACTTTTTCTGCAGCTATTGCCTTACGGTTAGCTTCGGCTTCTTTTTCACGACGATCGGCAACTGAATTAGCAATGGTAATTTTTGCAATATTTTCTCCTTCAACTGCAGCAGCATCTGCAGAGGCAACTTTTATACGCTGTTCCTGCATAGCATTTGCCTCACCTACCAATCCGTCACGGTTTTTTTCAGCAACCACTTTTTTAGCATCATTGATAGCTTTGGAAGCTGCTTCTTTACCCAATGCTTCAATATATCCAGACTCGTCTTTTATATCGGTTACGTTTACGTTGATCAGTTTCAAACCAATCTTTTTCAATTCCGCTTCCACACAGGCTGACACATTGGTTAAAAACTTATCACGGTTACTGTTGATTTCTTCAATGTCCATTGTTGCAACAACGAGCCTTAACTGGCCGAAAATAATATCTTTTGCAAGATCATGGATCTGTTGTTGTTTCTGGCCAAGCAAACGTTCAGCAGCATTTTCCATAATACCTACTTCGGTTGAAACTCCAACGGTAAAACGGGATGGAACATCCACGCGAATATTCTGTTTACTCAATGCACTGGTAAGGTTTACTTCCAATGAAATAGGCGTTAGGTCAAGAAACTGGTAATCCTGAAATATAGGCCAGATAAAGGCAGCTCCACCATGAATACACTTAGCAGAACGGCCTCCTTCATTTGTGTTTTTTCCTACTTTACCATAAACTACTAAAACGCGGTCAGACGGACAACGTTTGTATCTCCTGAAAATGGAGATTAACATTATAAACGCAAACAGAGCGACACACACAATAACAATAATTTCAATAGGCATATTTCCTCCTTTTTTATTTAGTTTTTATTTTTATCTTAAATCAATGGTCATTTTTCAACAGTTAAAATTGAACTCAGGCTTTTTTAACGACTAGCAGGTTATTGTTTAACACCTCTGTAACAATTATCAAAGTACCGGTTGGAATATTTTCAGCTTCATCAGTAACGGCATCTAATTCACGCAGTGAGCTTTGTACATTAATCTGAATTTTTCCTTCACCTTTGCGTCCTGCGGGTATAGGTATATAGACAGTTCCTGTTTTATTCACGGCATTTTTAATATTCAGATTTCCGCTTTCTGTCAGTTTGCTCATAAAATAGAATATACTGGCCATTAGTAACATCATCAGCAAACCACTGACTAATGAAATAAAAATGGTTAATCCGTGACCTACGCCCCCATTAACACAGGCAATACCACACCATCCGAAAATGGTAAAAAATGCCACCATATTTTTAATGGTAAAAAACTGGAATGGAATACCATCATCCGTTCCACCTGCATCTGAATGGCCGGAAGCATCGTGATCTACATCACCAGCAAAAATTGATAATATTGTTTGTAAAAGAAAAAATACAGAAAACGGTATGGCTATCATCCAATACACTTTCTGAAACATATCCATGGTATGCCACCAGGCAGAAAAATCTGTAAACATAGTTTTTTGGGTTAAATCTGTCCAAATTTACAACATTCCTTTTATTTTTATTTATTTTTAATTTTATTTAGAAAATCCACCTTACTATTAATGTAAATGAAACTCTATCATTCACCTTGTTTTTGCAATTTTGGGAATCTTTGTTTTTTTGTGATTTTTTAAGAACTCGAATTATTCTATTTGTATATTTGAAAACATAATCACATCTGAATTATTGAATATATTAGAGATACTATTTAGATTTAATATAAATCCAAATTTTAAGTGTTTCATATTAGTACAGTTTCAACTAAAAATACATTAAATTTTTATGCCCAATAACATATTTTTCAAGATTTTTGAGAGATATAAATTTGTATTTTTCGTGGCTAATTCAAATAAAATATATGTCTCATTTTAATATTTATTCTCACGGTTCGTTAGCTGAACAAATAAGTGATGAAATACATGTTCCTGCAGCGAAATGCTACCAGTGTGGTAAATGTTCGGCAGGTTGCCCGGTGGCTACTGAAATGGATTATCCTCCCAGTGTAATCATGCGACTTTTGCAGACACAATCGGCTGCTAACGACGAAAAAGTACTTCGTTCCTATTCGGTATGGATGTGCGTTACTTGTGAAATGTGTTATGGACGTTGCCCGATGGAAATTGATATTCCTAAAGTAATGGATCTGATGCGTGAGAAATCATTGAAAGCTGATAAAGTTCATCCGAAAGCAAAGAATATTGTTAAATTCCATAAGGCATTTCTTGGTTCAGTCAGAAGTTCGGGCCGTTTATCTGAATTCGGCTTAATATTAAATTATAAGATGGCGACTTTTAATATGACACAGGACGTTGGTCTTGCTCCCAAAATGCTATCGCGCGGAAAACTTCATTTCATTCCTGAAAAAATTAAGGACCGTGCCAACATATCCAGAATTTTTAAGAAAACCATTAATAAATAAGGAGAGAACATTATGAAGATAGGTTTATATCCGGGCTGTTCACTCAAAGGTGGTTCACGCGAATACAAAGAATCAGTTAATGCTTTAGCAAAAGCATTCGATATACATCTGGAAGAAATTCCTGACTGGAATTGCTGTGGCGCCACTGCTGCCCATAATCTGAATCATGAACTATCACTTGCCTTACCAGGAAGGATACTTGCTCTTGCAGAACAGGCAGGAATGGAAGAAGTAGTGGTTCCATGTGCAGCTTGCTATAGCAGGCTTGTTATTACCCAGCATGAACTTGAACATAACAAAGAACTTTGCGACAAGATTTCCGGAATTATGGAATTGCCATATAAAGGTACCATTAAAATTCTTAACGTAATTCAGTTTATTCAAAAATACATTCTCGATAAACTTCCCGGAAAAATTGTAAAACCATTTAATCATAAAGTGGCCTGTTATTATGGTTGTTTGTTAGTAAGACCTCATGGAATACTGAAATTCGACCGTCCGGAAGATCCTCAAACAATGGACTCAGCCATGAAACTTGCAGGTGCCGATTCTATCGACTGGGCATTTAAGGTAGAATGTTGCGGAGCAGGAATGTCGGTTGCAAGAACCGATGTTGTTGGAAAATTATCAGGTGCCATCATGAAAGATGCTACAGACCGGGGTGCAGAAGCTGTAATTGTTGCCTGCCCCATGTGTCATTCCAACTTAGATATGCGCCGCCCGGAAATCAATAAAGCCATCGGAAAAAATCTTGAAACACCTGTCATTTATATTACACAGGCCTTGGGATTAGCTGTAGGTATTGATGCTAAAACCCTGGGACTGGAAAGACATTTTGTTCCAGTTAATCTTAAAGAGAAGCCGGTAGTTACAGCAACTCCTCCTAAAAAAGCAGTAAAAGCAGAAACTGTAGAAACAGAAGATGAATCTTAAATTTAAAATCATAAATCTAAAATAAATATATGGCTCGTATAGGTGTTTTTGTTTGCCATTGTGGTGAGAATATATCAGCCACCGTAGATTGCGAAAAAGTTGCATCGGTTGCCGGACAATTACCCGGGGTATCTTATAGCATCAGCTATAAATATATGTGTTCCGATCCCGGACAGAATCTTGTGAAGGAAGCTATCAAAGAACATCATCTGGATGGTGTTGTGGTTGCTGCCTGCTCTCCCCGTATGCACGAACCAACTTTCCGTAAAGCTACGGCTGAAGCAGGACTTAACCCATATCTTTGTGAAATGGCAAACTTACGTGAACATTGTTCATGGGTTCATGAAAAAGTAGAGGCTACAACAAATAAAGCTATTGATACAGTTCGTACACTGGTTGAAAAAGTAAAAAGAAACACACCACTTCATCCCATCCGTGTACCCGTAACAAAGACTGCATTGGTCATCGGTGGTGGTGTTGCCGGTATTCAGGCTGCTCTTGATATCGCCAACTCTGGCCATAAAGTAATTATGGTGGAAAGAGAAGCATCTATCGGTGGTCACATGTCACAACTTTCTGAAACGTTCCCAACTCTTGACTGCTCACAGTGTATTCTTACACCGAGAATGGTGGAAGTTGCGCAACATCCTCTCATAACATTATACTCATATGCTGAAGTGGAAGCGCTTGATGGCTTTGTCGGAAACTTTAAAGCCACCATCCGCAAAAAAGCAAAGAGTATTGATGAAAAACTATGTACCGGTTGCGGACTTTGTTGTACAAAATGCCCGACTAAAAAAATACCAAGTGAATTTGAACAATATCTGGGTCTTCGTCCAGCAATATACGTTCCATTTCCACAGGCGGTTCCTAACAAACCTGTAATTGATAAAGAAAGATGTACCTATTATTTAAAAGGTAAATGTAAGATTTGTGAAAAAGTTTGTCCGACGGGTGCTATCCGTTTCGATCAACAGGATGAAATTATTGAAGTTCCGGTTGGTGCAGTTGTTGTTGCTACAGGCTTTGATGTAAAAGGAACTGATTTTTTTCCGGAATATGGTTATGGCAAATTTAAAGATGTTATTACTGGGTTACAATTTGAAAGACTTGCTTCTGCTTCCGGACCTACACAGGGAGAAATCCGTAGACCGTCGGATGGAAAAGTTCCGAAGACTGTCGTATTTATAAAATGTGCTGGTTCACGCGACCCGGCAAAAGGAATTGAATATTGCTCCAAAATATGCTGCATGTACACTGCAAAACATGCCATGTTATATAAACATAAGGTTCATGATGGAGTTCCATACGTATTTTATATGGACATCCGTGCAGGAGGTAAAAATTACGAAGAATTTACCCGCAGAGCCATTGCAGAAGACGGAGCACAATACATCCGTGGCCGTGTTTCAAAAGTATATGAAAAAGATGGTAAGCTGATCGTTGTTGGAGCTGATACTTTATTAGGTGGTGTACCCGTGGAAATTGAAGCAGAACTAGTTGTTCTTGCAACAGCAGGTGTTTCCAATCCCGGAGCAGAAGAACTGGCTCAACGTTTACATGTATCCTACGATCAGTATAAATTCTTTACCGAAGCTCATCCAAAACTGAAACCGGTTGAAACCAATACTGCAGGTATAATGTTAGCCGGTGCTTGTCATGCTCCGAAAGATATTCCTGAATCAGTTGCTATGGCTTCCGGAGCCGCAGTTAAAGTTGCCATTTTATTCTCTAAAGACGAACTTACCCGCGAACCTATCGTTGCTGAAGTGAACCGTTTTGGTCCGCCGTTATTCTCAACTTGTGTAGGTTGTTTTATGTGTCAGCCGGTGTGTCCGTACCAGGCGATTGAAAAGGAACAGATAAAAGACAGAGCAGGAAACGTTATAAAAGAACTCGCAAGAGTGAATCCGGGATTATGTCAGGGTTGTGGAACCTGCGTTGCATTGTGTCGTTCAAAATCGATTGAACTTCACGGATATTCCAACAGTCAGGTATTGGCTGAAGTTGTTGCTATGTTAAATAATTAAATCGAAATATAATGGCAGATTTTGAACCGAAAATTGTAGCCTTTGTTTGCAACTGGTGTACCTATGCAGGCGCCGATCTCACTGGAACCAGCCGTATTAAATATGCGCCCAATGTGAAAATGATACGTTTCCCGTGTACAGGCCGTATAGATTTTATGCTATTAATAAAATCTCTGGCTAACGGAGCTGACGGTATTATTGTTTCTGGTTGTCACCCTAACGATTGTCACTATACATCAGGTAATTTCCATGCACGCCGCCGTTGGATGGTGTTCCGTGAACTGGCAGAATTTATGGGAATAGATGTAAACCGTGTACGTTTCTCATGGGTATCGGCAGCAGAAGGTGCAAAATGGGCAGAAATTGTAAACAGTTTCACCAAAGAAATAAGAGAATTGGGACCCTACAAATCCTATCAGGATGTAGCAGCTATTGAATTAAAAAATGAAGTTTTATAATTAAAGATAAATATCCATTCCAATGGAAAACGTCAGAAAAAAAGCAAAAGAACTTCTCGAAGCCAAAACAGTGAATGTTGTTATAGGCTATGGAGAAGGTTCTGATAATTTAACCAGACCAGTTTTCATTCGTAAGCCTGAGCTTACCAGTCAGCTTATTTATGATGAGCGTTGTGTGCAGAATCTTGCCTTCTTCCTCATGAAGCATGAAGTAAAGCATATGGGAAAAGCAGCAATCATTGCCCCTCTTCCTGTTATGAGATCTATTCTGCAAGTTACTTCAGAATGTCAGCTGAAAGAAGAAAATATTGTTGTGCTCGGTGTTGATGAAAAAGCAAACCTCATCGAATTTAACAATTTTGCTGATGTTGAAAAGTATATTGCTTCAGTAACACTCGATATTCCAACTAAAGAAAAAGATGCAATGGCAAAGATCGAAGCCATGAGTACCGAAGAACGCTGGGCCTACTGGACAAACGAATTATCGAGATGTGTAAAATGTTATGCGTGCCGTTCTGCCTGTCCGATGTGTTACTGCCTCCGTTGCCAGGTTGAAGCAAACCAGCCACAGTGGATTATACCGGAAGCAACTCCTATGGGAAATATGGAATGGCACCTTATGAGAGCTATGCACCTGGCCGGACGTTGCGTAAATTGCGGTGAATGCGCGAGAGCTTGTCCGTTGAGTATCCCTATTAATTTGCTTACCTATAAAACTGTAAATACAGTAAAAGATAATTTCGGTGTCATGGCTGGAACATCCCATTCCATGGAATCCGTTTTATCTTCCTATAAAGTTGATGATAAAGAAACCTTTATTCGATAAGACATGGAAATTGAAAAGAAACTTCTGAAACCGGAATCGCTCGAAAAGCTGATTCAAAAGCTGAAAGAAGAAGGAAGGCAGATTTTTGCCCCTGTTGAAAAAGACAAACGTATTGAGTTTGCACAGGTTTCTTCCGTAAAAGAAATAGCCAGTGATTATATTGTTACACTACAATCAGCTAAAGCCGTTGTTTTTCCGAAAGCTGAAACACTCTTCAATTTTACTACCAGTAAAGAAGGTGTGACATTACAGGAAAGAAACATGGATGAAATTCCAGAAGTTGTATTACTGGGGAGTCGTCCATGCGATGCATGGGGCTTCGATTCACTGAATGCAATTTTCACCTGGGATTACATCGATAGTATTTTTGCGAAAAGATTATCAAAGCTCACTATCATTTCCATGAGCTGTGCAAAATGCGATTCTTTCTGCTTCTGTACTTCAGTAAAAATTGGTCCGGGAACAACACAAGGCAGTGATATTTTACTGACCAGAATTGATAACAATAATTATCTGGCAGAAATCATCACAGAAAAAGGAAAAGCTATTGTAACAAAGTACCCTGATCTTTTCGAAAAAGAACCAGAAGTTGACAAGGCAAAATATTTAGCTGACGTTCCCGTTGCTTTTGATCTCGATAAAGTTTTAACAAATATCCCCGGAGCATTTGAAAACGGGGTGTGGTTCGAACAATCTTTACGCTGTATTGGTTGTGGAGCCTGTGCCTATGTTTGCCCAACCTGTGCCTGTTTCGACATTCAGGATTTAACAAATGGTAAAACAGGATACCGAAAACGCAGCTGGGATTCCTGCGGATTTGCACTGTTTACTTTACATACATCGGGACATAATCCACGCGAGGTACAGAGTGCCCGCTGGCGTCAGCGTGTTATGCATAAATATGCCTACATGCCGGAACGTCAGCATGTGATTGGTTGTGTAGGTTGCGGACGTTGTTCACGCTCCTGCCCATCGGACATGAATCTTAAAGAACATATGATTAACTTAGTAGAGGAGGTTGCCAAATGAGCCAGCAAGATATTTACAAACCCTATTTAATGCGCATTGATTCTATTAAAGAAGAAGCGCCTTTTGTAAAAACTTTTAAACTGAAATTCATCCATCCGGAAGACGAAAAGAATTTTGATTTCCGTACCGGACAGTTTGGTGAGTATTCTGTTATGGGCGAAGGTGAATCTACCTTTTGTATTGCCTCATCCCCCACCCGTAAAGGATATATTGAATGCACCTTCCGCCAGGCAGGTCGTGTAACCGGAGCTCTTGCCAGAAGAGATGTTGGTGATACTTTAGGTTTCCGTGGCCCTTATGGAAATATTTTCCCGATTGACGAATGGAAAGGCAAAAACCTTTTATTCATTGCCGGTGGTATTGCCCTTCCACCTATGAGAAGCGTAATCTGGAACTGCCTCGATTTACGTGAAAACTTTAAAGACATTACCATATTATATGGCGCCCGTTCTGTTGCCGATTTGGTATACAAACACGAATTACGCGATTGGGAAGAACGCCCCGATGTGAACCTTGTTACAACAGTAGACCCGGGTGGTGAAACACCTGACTGGACCGGAAAAATTGGTTTTGTTCCAACTATTCTTGATCAGATGAATCCTTCCTGCGAAAATACCATAGCTATAGTTTGCGGTCCTCCTATTATGATTAAATTTACTTTCCCTATTTTGAGCAAACTTGGTTTTATTGATGAAAATATTTTTACTACACTCGAAAACCGTATGAAATGCGGATTCGGAAAATGCGGAAGATGTAACGTTGGAAAAGTATTTGTATGTAAAGACGGACCTGTTTTTACTTTAAAACAACTCAAGGAACTACCAGCTGAGTATTAATCTCAATCATTTTTGTTTTCTTATATTTGAACTTTAAATATTTTTTTAAAGGAGATATATCTATGTCTATTAATAAACCTCATATAAATACTAAACTCCCGAAGGTTGGAACAACCATTTTTACTATTATGTCAGCATTAGCAACAGAGTGCAATGCCATTAATTTATCCCAGGGTTTTCCAAATTTTCCGGCTTCCGAAGAATTGATTTCACTGGTAAACCAATACATGAGAAAAGGGTTTAACCAATACGCACCTATGATGGGAGTAAAAGAACTTCGTGAAGTGATTTCTCAAAAAACAGCTAATCTCTATAATGTAAATTATAACCCCGATACTGAAATTACCATTACTTCCGGCGGAACCGAAGCCCTGTTTTCGGCCATCACTGCCGTTGTTACAACTGGTGACGAAGTGATCTTATTTGAACCGGCCTACGATAGTTATGTTCCTGCCATTGAACTGAACGGAGGAATCCCTGTCTATATTTCCCTGAAATCGCCCGATTATTCAATCGACTGGAGTGAAGTAAAACAAAAAATAACAAATAAAACAAAACTCATCATTTTCAACTCTCCACATAATCCAACCGGAGCGGTTCTATCTGCTACAGACCTGAGTCAATTAAAAGAAATCGTTCAAAACACAAATATTTTTTTGTTGGGCGATGAAGTATACGAACATATTATTTTTGACGGAAATAAACATCATTCACTGATGACTGACCCGGAACTTCAGCAACGCAGTTTTATTATCAGTTCCTTTGGAAAAACGTTTCATGTTACCGGCTGGAAGACGGGATACTGTGTGGCTCCTAAAGAATTAACAACAGAGTTCAGAAAAGTTCACCAGTTTATCACATTTGCTTCCAACACTCCATTACAATATGCAATAGCAGAATTCATGAAAAATCCTGCAAATTATATGGGCGTACCGGAATTTTATGAGAAAAAAAGAAATACTTTTCTGGAGGCAATTAAAAATTCAAGGTTTACTTATGTTCCATCCAAGGGTTCCTATTTTCAGAATCTCTGTTATAAAAATATCAGCGACGAATACGATGTAGATCTTGCGATACGTCTAACCAAAGAAATAGGGGTTGCTTCAGTTCCTGTCTCTGTTTTCTACCATAATAAACTGGATGAGAAAATGCTTCGCTTCTGTTTTGCAAAAGATGATGATACACTAATAAAAGCTGGTAAAAAACTAACTAATCTGTAAAAAAGTATTAAAGAATTATTTATATTAAAATAAATATTAATTTTAAGAAATTTATTCATTATATAAATGAAATTAATTTCATTTCTGGTTATTTTAATATTAAATATTTATCCTGTTTTTTCTCAGCATAATTTTTACCCATTTATTAATCAGTCTATTAATTTTTACGACTATTGCAATAAACCTAGAAACTCAAGTTCAACAACCGTTGATAATATAAATTCACGATATTTTTATATCTGCGAAAATGGTTTTATTAAATATGTTATAAAAAATAACATTAATTGGAATAGTTATCTGGGTAGTAAATCCATTTTAACTGCAGACAGTACCGGGCTTGATTTTAAAAATAATTATCTGTATTATTTTAATTTACAAGGTAAACCTTGTAGAATAAATGTTTCGCCAGGTCTAAAATGGAATCCCGTAATATTGGACAATAATGCTGTTTCTATTATGCCTGGCACAAATGTCAGTGTCGATAACAATATGAAACCAATATACATTGCCAAAAACGGATCTGTTTCATATTGTTTTCAGCAGGCAGAAAACGGGTCTTTTTATTACGGAAATTTCGATAATAGTTCTCCTGGTAAAAAAGGTAATCGTTATAGCAATATTAAATGTTACAAAAATTCCATTTTCTTTACAAATGAGAACCGGCAAATAGCCAGATGGTACTTTGACGGGCAAAAGTATATTTTTCAAATATGTAATAACGAAATTGTTGCAAAAGGAACACCATTAGCTACTGACAATGCCGGTAAAATATTTTTTATAAATAAAACCGGTGATTTATGCGCTCTCTGGAGATCAGATTCAAATTCTACTGTTTGGTCATGTGCTAGAAATTTAGATACCCTGGCCATAAAACCATCTTTAAAAAGAGGGTTATTTGCTTCTGACGAGGGGGTCTATTATTGTGGAACCGATGGCAAATATTATTTATGTTATTTTTTTAACGGATCATGGGTAACAACACCTGTTTTTGAAAAACAGGAATCATCTCCGGATGTATATTCCGATTTAAATATTTTATTTTCCACACCAAATTATGTCTATTTATTTAAAACCGGTTCGGATGATGGCAACCTGAACTGCATAAAATCACCTGTTTCTAACAATTTTCCTTATATTTATCTGAAAGGCAGAAAATTCGGTCTTAATGGCAATGATTTTAATTTAATGGCCTTAAATTATGGCTTAAATATCCGATCTAAAGATTATTTAAGCTTTTGGAGTTGTCCAAATCTGCATTCATATAACAGCGATAATGAATGGCAAAATAACACCGGTGAAAGTAGTATTGAAAAAATAAATTCAAATTTTAAAGAAATCCGTTCCCTGGGATTTTCAACTATAAGGCTTGTAGGATTAGAGATTGGTCCCTTTATTCGAAAATTTAAGTTAGATAAAAATAATTATTATAGAAATGGCGATAAAGCAGGTTCTGTTGATTTTAAAATATTTTTAAAAGACCCTCAACCATTATCCATTGGAATAATTAATAATAGTACTGATAGGTATAGTTTTGGCTCTCCTGCATATATTAAGATTGAAAAATCAGACGGGGCGTATTTAAAACAGGAAGGGATACCGCCTTTGAATATTAAATTAGAACCCGGATCTTACCTTATAAGAGTTTGGTTAGATGATAATTATACATACTCCGGAAATTCGGTTAATATGGATCTGGTAATATGCGACAATACCGTATCTGATATTCCCTTTGAAAAGAAACCTGTTATTGATTATTTTACAAGTTGTGAGTCAGGATTCCCCTGGACAGATGTATTGATAACAAATTTTTCTAAGAGTTTTTATCAGGATATTTTTATCGGAATGATTAAAGGTATTATTAAAAAAGCAGGGGAAAACCAACTTAAAGTTATTCTTCTGACAGGTGGCGGAGGTGGAAACAGAAAACCGGGATATACTGATAATTTTTGTGATGAATATTTTTTTAAATTATCATCTCAGCTTTCAGATAATAAAAATCTTTTAGCATATGATTTATATAATGAACCCATGCTCAATAATACATACTCCGATAAAAAGCAAACAACTGACTGGATAAATCATTTGTGTACTGTTATTCATAAAGGAGACACTAATCATCTGATTACCCTGGGACAGCAAATTGCTACCGATATTCTGTTTTATGATTTCAGCCTAATTAATACTGATTTTATCTCAGCACATATCTATCCTGACCTAGATCATGATAACAAATTAAATGAAATAAATTATTTAAACAGGGTCAAAAATACAATAACATGGTACTCATACACAACCCATCAAATTAATAAACCATGGATTATTGGCGAAACAGGAATAAATATAAGAAAAAATGAACAGGAAACAGGAAGTTGTCAAAAGGATATGGGTACAGAATTAAACCAAAGCAGTTATGCATATCTGACCATTAACTATCTTTTTCAAAAAGGAAGGGGATCGGGTTATTCGTGGTGGACATATTCTGACTCAAAAGAATCCCAGGAAGAAATTCAGATGAACAAAGACGACTTTTTCGGGCTATATTGTACCAGTCAGAGCAACAACCCATCCTTTCACAAGTTAAAAAAGGTTGCCGGGGGTGACGGGGAAACTAATCGTTTTATGGAACCTTTAGACCCAAAATTTAAAGAATCCTGTCCCGAAGAATATCCTGATAATTATTATAACTATTATAACGATTCTACATATTGACCTGAGTTCGGGATAAGTTGTTAAACGAAAAATGTTAATAGCTATTTGATTTACAGCATTATAATAGCATTGGAATTGATTATATTTGTATTGCAAAACAACAAATTAAAAATCAAAACCAATGCT
>JBBIRU010000046.1:0-42926 GCA_037441645.1 Bacteroidota bacterium | reverse complement strand
GTAATGGCTATGTGATTCATGATTTTTTCTGTTTTTGAGTGAGTAATCTGTGAAATGATTATAGGATTGATTTAAGCTTATAAATAGCTTGTAAGTCTTGTAAAAAAAGGTTCGAACGTAGGGCAGTGAGGTTCACAGAAAAGCAAACCTTGAACTGTAATAAGTTCAAGGTTTATTTTTTATAAATTATGAATCATGAAATCATAGTCTTACTATTGGATTATATTTAAAAATAAGAATCAGAGACCTTACAGTACTATTATTATGGTTTAATCTGAATTACCGTTCCAATTGGAGTATGAGAATATATTTCATCTATTTCCTGGTTGGTCACTCCAATACATCCCTGTGTCCAATCAAACCACCTGTGAAATTTACCCCAAAAACCATTTCCGTTTAGCAGGCCGTGAATTTTAATATTTCCTCCCGGATTAACACCCAGTTTTTTTGATTCGGCAATATCGGTATCATTGGGATATGAAATTCCAAGATTTTTATAACACGTACTATTTGAATTTTTATCATTTATAATGTAGTTTCCTTCGGGAGTACGACCATCCCCTTCCTCCTTTTTATCACCAACAGGATTAAACCCTAATGATATTTTATATGTTTTTAAAAGAACATCGTCCTGGTATACAAACATCTGCCTTTTCGACTTTTCAACAACGATTTTATTAATAACACTATTTTCCGGTAAATTGTCTTCCGGATAAAAATAATACGCAAGTGTCGCAATAAACAAAAAAAGTAAAAAAAGAGAAATTCGCTTAATTTTTCTTTTCATTGTATTTTTAATATAAACTCAAATGCTAATTGAACTGTGAAATTAAGAAAAATCAATTTGCCCAAATTAATATCTTTGCAGAAGATAAATTATACCAAAACAATAAAATGAAGAATTTAATTTTAATAACGTTTTCGGTTTGGTTGCTTGTTTCCTGTTCGGGAGTGAAGGTGGTTAACGTGAAGTATGCTGACAAAATAAACAAGAACTATTTTGTATATGCTCTTCCAAAAAATCTTATTGTTGTTGACATTGAGGTAACAGAAGTTCGGACTATACATGGCCCTTATTTTGAATTTGCAGAATCTTTGATGGGGATAAAAGGCGCTCAGAAAACCGATAAAGTAGATTATTTTATTTCAGGTTCTGACATAACTCTTGCCTCAGAGCCCGATTCAAATCAGTTTTATTTTATATTTCCTAAATGCAGAAAAAGCCTTGAAGAAATAAGTCTTACAAACAACAATATTTTACTATCAGTAAACAGAAAATCTGAAAACAACATTACCGGGGTTCCTGTAACAAAGTATTTTGACTCAAAACCATTTCCGGTTAACTTATTTACAGAACTTTCACAAAAAGATTATTTTAAAGAACATATTGATACTGTATGGAAACAGGTAAAGCTGGATACCAGTTGGGCACGCGTTCCTGTTCAGAAAAAATCCATTGAGGCTGTCACTTTTGAAGATAAAGCAAAAGAAGCAGCACATCATATCATGAGGTTAAGAAAACGATTGTTTAAACTCGTTTCAGGCGCTTATGAAAAAGCCCCGAAAATTAAATCCATGGAAACCGTTATCAATGAATTAAAAAGTGAAGAGGAAGAATATCTTTCCTTATTTATTGGAAAAACGTATACCCGTACTTTACATTATAAATATATTTACTCTCCTGTAAAACAAAATTCTGAAAATAAAGAAATCCTGGCTTATCTTAATCCAGAGAAAGGTGTAACAACTGAAAAATCAGTTAAAACTTTACCTGTAATTCTGGAAGTAATAAAATCAAACCAACTGTCTCAACTTGATACTGCCTTAAAAAAATCGAAAAGAGCTCTGAAGAACCAGGGAATTGTTTACAGGGTCCCGGAAATGTCAAAAATTATACTCAGCCTGGGAAGTTCAATACTTATAGAAAAACAACTTCCTATAGCCCAGTTTGGCTTACTAAACAGCCTGCCATCAAAATTCCTGAACCATAAAAAAAACTCTGTTGAGTTTGACCCTCAAACCGGAAATATCCGAAATCTGGAGTAATGAAATCATTTAAAAAAGCATTTAATATACTTCTTCCCTTTTTTTTATCATTTACCTTATTCTCCTGCTCAAACTATGGAATAATAAATAACCATTCGCAAGTTAGCCGAATAAAAAACGACCTGCTGGCCTTAACAGGAACAACTAATTACAGGAATTATAAAAGTATTGAAACACTGGATTCTGTAGCCGGTTATATTTTTTCTGAATTTTCAAAAAACTGTGATTCGGTATATTACCAGGAATACTTTGTTGAAAACAAAAAATATAAAAACGTAATCGGAATTCTGGGAATAACAAATAATGAAAGAGTTATAGTCGGTGCGCATTATGATGTATGTGGCAATCAGACCGGAGCTGATGATAATGCCAGCGGGGTTACCGGCCTGCTTGAGCTTTCGAGACTACTGAAAAAAGATACCTTAAAATACAGGATTGATTTTGTTGCATATTCTTTGGAAGAACCTCCTTTTTTCAGGACGGAAAACATGGGAAGTTATATTCATGCCAAATATATACACGACAACAATATTCCGGTCAGAGGAATGATTTGCCTGGAAATGATCGGATATTTCAGCGATAAGGAAAATTCGCAGGATTATCCTGTAGGACTCATGAAATTATTTTATGGTAATAAGGGAAATTTCATTACTGTAGTTCAGAAAAACGGAAATGGAAGTTTTGGAAGAAAATTCTGCAATCTTATGAAAGAACAGGAACTTCTGCCTACCAAATCACTTAAAGCACCTGCCTTTGTTACCGGAATTGACTTCTCTGATCACCTGAACTACTGGAAATTTGGATATAACGCTGTTATGGTAACAAATACCGCTTTTTACAGAAATAAAAATTATCATCAGAAAACCGATAAACCGGAAACCCTGGATTTGGAAAAAATGAGTAATGTAATAGATGAGATACATATATCAATAAAGAACCTTTGAAAATTCCTAAAAATAATTAATACTATAAAATATAAGTTTTTCAGTATAAAGATTCCGATTACATTTGCAGGAGTTAAAAGCTTAACATGAATTTTCTTTATCCGTCATTTTTATATTTCCTGGGGCTGGTTGCCATTCCTGTAATGATACATTTATTTCATTTCAGAAAATACAAAACAGTCTATTTCAGCAGCCTTCAATTCCTGTTTAATGTTGCAAAAGAAACCAAATCAAGAAACAAACTGAAACACCTGCTGGTTCTTTTAGCCAGGATACTGGCAATCGCTTGCCTTGTTCTCGCTTTTTCGCAACCTCTTATTCCGGCCAGAAACACATCAAAAAATAACAAATCAGAAACAATTGCCCTGTATATCGACAATTCATTTAGTATGAATGCTGAAGGTACCAGCGGAAATTTACTTGAAGAAGCAAAAAACAAGGCATTAGAGATTGCCAATGCATACTCTCCTTCAACTGAATTTATCCTTATTACCAATGACTTTGAGCCTCGCCACCAGCATATACTTAACAGGGACCAGTTAACTGATTATATTTCATCCATACATATTTCACCCAGATCAGTTTTATTTTCAGATGTTGTAAAAAGAAGCCGGCAGCTTTCCACACAAAGTTTAATGAGCAACAACGCTTTAAATTTATATTACCTGAGCGATTATCAAAAAAACGGAGTCAATATTGAATCTTTACCCTACGACTCTGTCACTCATCTTATGTTATTCCCATCTGTTCCCCTGCCTGCAAAAAACCTTTCCATTGACTCATGCTGGTTCGAATACCCGGGACATAATACTAACCAACAGGAAAAACTACAGGTAAAAATCCGTAATTATTCCGATGAATCATACCAGAATATTCCTGTAAAGCTTTACCTGAACGATTCTGTTAAAACCATGGCCAGTTTTTCTATCGATAAAAACACTGAAGAAACCATCTCGCTGGCATTTACAAATATTTCAAACGGAACCGTAAAAGGAAAAATTGAAATTATCGACTACCCTATTACATACGACAATATTTATTACTTTAATTATAATGTTACTGAAAATATCAGAATTTTAGGAATACAGGGAAATAATTCGTTTTCAAATTTCCCGAAACTCTTTAAAACAGATTCCATTTTCAGATACGAAGAAATGAATGAGAAAAACATCAACTATTCCACGCTTTCACAATTTAATGTTATTATTTTAAATGGATTAAATTCAATTTCAACAGGACTTCAACAGGAAATACAAAATTTTATTTCTAAAGGAGGAAGTGTGGTTTTCATTCCCAGGTTCAAATCATTATATGATGAATATAAATCATTTTTAAATATTTTTGGATTTAATTCAACCCGAACGGATACCACAAAAATAAAAATTAACAGCATAAACGATAAGGCACCTTTCTTTAAAAATGTATTTGTTAACATTGATGAAAATCCGCAATTGCCATTCGTAAATTATCACTTATCCATCGATTTTTCAAAGAAAATTCCTTATGATGAATTATTTCTGTCCCGTTTAAACGAACCCTTATTTATATCATCTGAATTTGAGAAAGGTAAGCTTTACGTATTTACTTTTTCTTTTGATGAAAAAACCACCAATTTCACAACACACCCATTATTTATCCCCGTATTTTACAGAATCGGAAACCTGAGTGTTTTAACTACTGATCTATGTTATATAATCCGGCCTGATATCAGTATTTCGATTCCGGATCAATCGGAAAACAAAGATGAAGTTGTTGAACTTAGAAACGAAGCATCAGGAGAATCTTTCATACCCGAACAAAGTAAACAACATTCAGAAATACAGCTATTCCCCGGTACTCAATTGGTAAACGACGGAATTTACGATGTTATTTCCAAAGAAAAAACCATAACAGCTGTTGCTTTTAACTACAATCGAAATGAATCAATTCCTGTTTATTACCAGCCGGAAGACTTAAAAAATATTCTATCCGGCAAGGGTTATAAAGTATCCCTTTTCGATGTGGACAACCACGAAACTATTTCGAAAAAAATTACTGACGAAGCCCGGGGAAAACCCTTGTGGAAATATTTCATCATTTTCACCCTTTTATTTCTTGCCATTGAAATTGCATTAATCCGGCTCTGGAAATAAATTGAGATAATTCATATTTCCTCTCATTGTAATTCCGAAACAAATTTCGAAATTTGCATTATTCAAAACATTAAAATAATCCTTATGATAGAAACAAAAGCAAAGATGACATCCCATGATTTCATGGAACTGGAAGAACATTACGGAGCTCATAATTATCATCCCCTTCCCGTAGTATTGGAAAGAGGCGAAGGAGTGTTTATGTGGGATGTGGAAGGCAAAAGATACTTCGATTTTTTATCAGCATACTCAGCAGTAAATCAGGGACACTGTCACCCAAAGATTGTAAAAGCCATGGTAGATCAGGCTTCGAAACTAACCTTAACTTCCAGGGCATTCTTCAACAACAAACTTGGAGTTTATGAAGAATTTGTTACAAAATATTTTGGTTACGACAAAGTTCTTCCTATGAATTCCGGTGCAGAAGCTGATGAAACAGCGCTTAAACTCTGCCGTCGCTGGGGTTATGATGTAAAAGGAATTGCCAAAGATCAGGCTAAAATAATTGTTTGTGAAGGCAATTTTCACGGAAGAACAACTACCATTATTTCATTCTCTACGGATCCTGACTCATATGGTGGTTTTGGTCCTTTCACCCCCGGTTTTGTAAAAATTCCTTATAATGATTTAAAAGCATTAGCAAATGCACTGCAGGATCCAAATGTCGCCGGATTTTTAGTGGAACCTATCCAGGGCGAGGCAGGTGTATTTGTTCCCGATAATGGCTATATATCTGAAGCTTACAAACTTTGTAAAGCTAAAAATGTTTTATTTATTGCCGATGAAGTTCAGACAGGTATTGCCAGAACAGGAAAACTACTGGCTTGTGATCACGAAAATGTTCATCCCGATATTTTAATTTTAGGAAAAGCTCTTTCTGGTGGATTTATGCCGATTTCAGCTGTTTTTGCTAATAATGAGATTATGTTAACCATTAAACCGGGTGAGCATGGTTCAACCTTTGGAGGTAATCCATTAGCTGCCAGTATTGCAATAGCTTCTTTAGAGGTAATCCGTGACGAAAAACTGGCAGATAACGCTGAAAAAATGGGTCAGCTTTTCCGCAAAGAATTAGGGACAATAAAAAGTGAAATGATTGAACTTATCCGTGGAAAAGGACTGTTAAATGCTATAGTAATCAGACCGAAAAACGGAAAAGAGGCCTGGGACGTTTGTCTCACGATGAAAGAAAATGGTTTATTGGCAAAACCAACCCATCAGCACATTATCAGGTTTGCCCCACCCCTTGTAATTAATGAAGAACAAATTCACGAAGCCGTTGAAATAATTAAAAAATCCATTCTTTCTTTTAATTAAATATTCATTTTTTGTTGACAAAAATATTTTAATAATTAAAATCAGAATTACCATCGTCTTAATATTCTGATTTTTATAAACAAAAAAAGGCTGTTACTAACATTAACAGTCTTTTTTTATCTTAAAAAAAAGGTTCTTCGTCAAAAGGAAAAAAATTTTAATTAACATGCTGTAACAATTATATTTTTTATGGGTATAAAGTAAGTAAAAATACCTGCTTTATAATATGAAAATACGTTCAAATAGTACAAAAATCATGTTTCTTTTTTATGTACCCACAAACAATCTATTTATTTACTTATATGACATTTACAAACATTTTGTCATACCCCGAAATGGAGCCAGTGTTGACAACAGTAAAAAAACGAGTATTTTTACTTGTTCTTTTAGCAACTATGTCAAAATAATATCGTCTAGAAGTATGTTAATTGGATATACTAATAACCAATTATTATTTTATTAAAATGGAAAGAAAAATCAATAATTGGCTAATTATTACTCTTTTATGCTGCTCGTTAAATAGTTGGTCACAGAGTACCACCAATTACACTTTTTCAACAGCAACTGATGCGTCCCTTACCGATATGAGCACCGGAACTACACAGTTGGTTGCACCAAATACAGATGGACTGGGAACAGGTATTTTTTCAAGTGTAAATGATATAGGTTTTACTTTTTATTTTATGTCAACTGCCTATACCAATTTTGTTGTTACAGAGGACGGCGTAATCCGGCTTGGCAACTCACTTAGTGGAATTAACAGAACGCCAGAAGTAAATTTTGCAGAACCTCGCATTATTCCTTTCGCTGCTGATATGTATGTTGGATCAAATGGAAAAGTTCATTATAAGGTTACCGGCACCGCACCAAACAGGGTATTAATTGTTGAATGGAAAAACTTGCAAATTGCCTTCCCTGCTACTACACCTGTTGCAGGTAATAGTACTTTTCAGGCAAGACTTTATGAATCTACCGGAGTTATTGAATTTATTTATGGTTATATGTATATTACCCGTTCTAACCCGTTCGGTACTTGTGCAACTCCTACAAATAACGATTTTGGCGGTATTGGTTTCTGCACTGCAAACGCAAATAATAGTTTGATTTATAAAACAACCAACTTTACCGGTGCAAACGTTGGAACAACCGTACCGGCAACATTAATCTTAAATTCTACCATTGAATGTCCGCCTATGGCCAACAATGTAGAACTTACCGGTCTTTCCTCTTCTACAGACGGAGCGCGCAGAATATATAGTTTTACACCCAGAACAGCACCAAATGCACCATCTAACTTAACTTTTTCAGGTGTAAGTCAAACCAGTATCACCCTCAACTGGACTGATAATTCTTCCAACGAGACTCACTTTCATGTTTACAGATCAGAAGACGGAGGTTTGACATACGATCTCGTAAAAATTGTTACAGCAAATTCAATTACATCAGGACCCATCACCGGGTTACCCAGTAAAAATTATTTATGGAGAGTATATGCGGTTAATGAAGGCGCTTGCAGTACCGCACTGGATGGAAGCTGTAGTACATTAGCTGCAGGTGATATTCATAGTACTGCAACCGGTGGTCTTTGGAGTCAGACTGCAACCTGGGTCGGGGGTGTTTTACCCATATCTACAGACAATGTAACAATCAGTGATGGCGCTACAGTAATAATTGATGACAACTTTGCCGTTTGTAATAATCTTACTGTTGGTGAAGGAACTTCCGGGAATTTAAGTTTTATCGGAGCCACTGCTAATGCAACATTAACCTGTGACGGAGACGTTACAGTCACCAATAACGGAACTTTTGATGTTACAGCAGGCGCAACCGGCGGTACCAGAAAACTTATACTGGGAAATCGTTCTTTAGCAAATGCTAATTTGGCTGTTAACGGTATTTTTGATATGAATTGTGCAGGTGCGAATAGCAATGCAGATGTCGAATTCCGTGGCACTTCCGATGGAATTGTTTCAGGAACAGGCGGCACATGTGATTTTTACTCAATTACTATTAATAAAGGAACCAGTATTGATGGAATTATTGACTTTCAGAGGACATTCACCATATCCTCACCGGCAGTAGCCGGTTCAAGGCTGGTTATTTCGAACGGTACATTAAAATTATCGGCAGCATGTACTCTCGAACCTTACTTTGGAACACAAACAATACTGGGTTCTACAGCAAAAATATGGCTAAATCATACAAATGCTGTATTACGTTGCGTAGGTTCAGGAACAATTACCGGTGCAGGAGACCTGACTATTAACGGTACTTTAACAGTTACTTCCGGAACTTTTTCATACGGTAGCGGAAATAACACAATGAATGTATCTGCAACAGGAACAGTTGAACTGAATGGGAATACCGGAACTATAAACATGTATGGAAGAGCATCCTTTGTAAACTCATCTCATCTGAATATTTTCGACGGTAATTTCAATTTAGATCCCCAGGCCGGAAATAACCTTAGTGCAGGAAATGTTTTTGACCTCGGAACAACTGCTTATGTTAATTTTACAGGAGGCACACTTACATTCATTGACCCGGCAAATTTCAACACTTATGATTTTGCTATTACAGCTTCCGGTGGTGAACAAAACAAAAATCTGAGAGGAATAACATTAAGCTTTGGAGACGGAATCAGTTCGTCACCCGGAAATGCTACTTCAACCGGTTTTACTCTAAGAATTCCTACCTTGTATGGTCTTGCATTAGGTAACATTATTGTAAACAATCCTGCAGGAGCTAACAGGATTACAAAATTTTCGCTCGTTTCAGGTTCATATATCGAATTTAACAACGTTACTGTTAGTGCAGGAACCTTAAATCAGAATACCACAACTGAAGTAAGAGGAGATATAATAAATAACGGAACCCTTAATTATGCAACTGCCACTACCATGCGATTAGTCGGCACTTCCTTACAAACTTATAGCGGAACCGGCACTCAGTCAGCTACCAATAACCTTACCCTGGATATGAGAAATGCTTCCGGTTTTACTCTGAATGCTTCTTATAAGGTTTATGGACTTACCATGACTACCGGAAATATTAATACCTCAGCTGTAAATTCGCTTACTGTTACCGGGGCAACCGCCGCTGTTGTAACAGGAGGCAGTACAACCAGTTTTGTTAACGGACCACTCTTAAGAAATCTTGGAACAACTTCCGGAACGTTTTCATTCCCGGTTGGAAAAAGCACTTATACTCCTTTTGAATTAAGAAGTGCACGGGCAAATGCCGGTACTATAACTGTAACTGCCGAAGTATTTGATGCTGATTGCGGGGGAACCTTTTCTACTGCCGGGTATGATCGAAGTACTTCAAGGTATTGGCTTGCATCAACAACAGGTGCCCTGCAAGCTGCATCGAGCCCGGTTGTCAGGGTTTATGAAGCAAATCCGACTACCGGAATGCATATTGGTCAATCCACCACACTGACAGGAGTCTATACAGATATTTTCAGTTTAGCTGCTTCAAATTATGTTGAAACACAAACGCAACCTAGTCTTAATCTCGCCCTAAATTATTTTTGCTTAGCTGCTCCGGGATATTTTAAAGATACTGTTTACGTAGGAACCGGTCAGCCTTTCCTGTCATACACAAAAGCAGGAGGTTTATTTGAGGCTATTAATGCACGTGGATTAAAAGGAAACCTTGTTGCGATGACCACATCTGATATCACAAATGAAGATGGAGTGAATGCTTTAAATGCATGGGCAGAATTAAACGGAAGCGGGTACACATTTAAAATACAATCAAACACAACTACTTCCCGTCTGATTTCCGGAACCGGAGCAGGTGGGGTTTTCAGATTAAATGGCGCCGACAGGGTTTCTTTTAACGGACAATATAACGGAGCAGGTTCGTACCTCACCTTCCGTTGCACAAGTAACAATCCTGTTTTCACTTATCTAAACGATGCCACATACGATACCTTACAATATATTACCATCGAATCGCCTAACACCGTTGCAACTTCCGGGAGTATTCTTTTCAGCACAACAACAGGTACTTCTGGAAATGATTTTAATGTTATCAGTAATTGTAGTATTCGCGACAGAAGCGATATAGCAGGCGTACCTGTCAATGCAATCACTTCAGTTGGGACTGCTGCAAAAACAAATAGCAATAATATCATTACAAACTGTAATATTTTCAACTTCACTTCCCGGGGTTTATTCCTTAGTACAAACGGCGGTTCCGGATGGTCTATAAGCAACAATAGCTTTTACCAGACATCTGCCCGAAATACAGATCAATGCAGTATTGATATTCAAACCGGAAATGGCGATATAATTGAAAATAATTTTATCGGAGGGAATGCACCATCCTGTGGCGGGACAGCCTGGTCGAATACCGGGAATGTGGGCATCCGCGGAATCCGGATAAATACTACAGCCGGTGCTGCTACCTCTGTTCAGAACAATACCATCAGCAATTTCAGTATGAGTGCAGATAACGGGAGTACATTATTTACAGGTATAGATATTATTTCCACAAATTCAGGCCCTGTTAATATTGGTACTGTTACGGGAAACACAATCGGCAGTACAACAAATGCTAATGATATCTATATTGCCGCACGTAATCCGGTAATGGGAATAAACAGCGTATCAGTTGCATCAGTAAGCATATGGAATAATACTATTGCAAACATTAACAACTATTCAATAAATGCTTTAGCAGCAGTCCGTGGTCTGGTACACACCGGTACAGGAAGCGCAAACATTGCTTATAACAGTATATTTAATCTTTCTACCACCAGCACAAAAGTTGCTGCCGGTCCCGATTATGCTGCCCAGGGAATTTATTACGGAGGAAGCGGCAGTGGGTTTATCACGCAAAATACCATTTATAATATTGCGTCTTTAAATAACGGAAATATTGCATCAACATCTGCTGGAATTACCTTGAATTCAGCTGCAAATCCGGTAATTAACCGAAACAAAATATGGGGAATATCAAATGCAGCAATACCTGTAGGAGCAACCATTCCAAATGCAATAGGCATCAATATTATTTCACCAACTGCGGGTTCAACTGTTGAAGTTCGCCTTAACTCCATTTCAATAGGTGATGCCCAAAATACCAACACTCAATTTTGTGGTCTCTGGTTATCCAGTAACACAACTGCTTATACAGCAAATGTAAATTATAATTCCGTTTACATTGGAGGTTCACCGGTAGGAACAAGGAATTCATACGCATTTCTGAGAGGAAGTGCAGTTACCAATGCAACGGTAAATATGCAAAATAACATTTTTGCCAACAATCGTTCAGGAGGCACAGGAAAACATTATGCAATAGCAAATACAGGAGCATCTCCTGCAACAGGGTGGCCAACTTCTGCTTCTAATTATAATCTTCTGGTGACATCCAGTTCAGCTACCCTGGGTCTTTGGAATGCCACGGATTATAATTTTACAGGTTGGAAAACCAATAGTTCCTGCGATAATCAAAGCCTGGCGGCAATAGCAACTGCCGGCGTTTCCGATGCTGATAATATAAATCTTTCAAATCTTTTCACGAATACTGCAAATGGCGATTTGCATATTCAGACCAATAAAGCGGAAGGATGGTTCTGCAATGGCAAAGGAACTCAAACTTCCATTGCCAACGATATAGATAATGATACACGAAATACTTTAGTCTCAAGTGGTGGTGTAGATATTGGAGCCGATGAGTTCAATACGACTGTTGATCCGATTATTGCATCAGTTTCAGGTACTATTTCCGACGGGAGCACAACAACTTATAGTCTTGGCGGAAAAACCCAGGCCTTAATATTATGGCATGGTGCAAATTTCCCTACAACCATTTCACTAAAATACTGGAGCCAGAAAGATCCCGCACTTACAGATGGCTTTGGTTCCCCTTATCCGGCTTTGGTAGGCGCTAAATACAGCAACTGTTATTGGACAATCGATGCAACAGGAGGCACTATTACAGACTACACCTACGATCTTACCCTGAACTATGACGATCCCCTTCTGTACACGTTAAACGATCCTCTGGAAATGAATATAGGTAAAATTCCATTCATTTTTCCAACAGCAGCTTCTCCTGCCGATTATAGCGACTGGGGCGTATATGTTCCTACGGTTAACACCACAAATAAAACTGTTTCCAGAAATGGAATTATTGGCTTCTCCGATTTTTGTCTCTTAAAAGGCACCACTGTTCCATTACCCATTGAACTGCTTTCTTTTACTGCAACGTATAACAATGGAGATGTTTTGGTTAACTGGACAACAAGCTCAGAAACAAATAACGACTATTTCACTGTAGAAAAATCACAGGATGCTACCATGTTTATTGGTTTTGATAATATTAAAGGAGCCGGAAATAGTCATACTGTTCTGAATTATTCAACTATCGATAAAGAACCTTATCCAGGTACCTCATATTATCGCTTAAAACAAACTGATTTTGATGGCAAATTTACTTTAAGTAAAATAGTAGCTGTGAATATTACAAGGCCAGCATCTCAATCTGCTTTTGATGTTTTTCCAAACCCTGTTGACAAAGAAAATAATCCATCCGTTAAAATCTCTGACTTCGATTCAGAATCGGAAGTACTCGTTGTTGTCAGAAATTTACTGGGTGAAGAATTATATTCTAAAGTAATTATGACTGATTTTTCAGGAAATGCAATAACAGCAATTGACCTCGAAAACAGGCTACCTTCCGGTACTTATCTTATTGTTGGCACTTCGCTAAATCAGACATTCAACAAATATCTGATTATTAAATAGCGTTTTATTACCGGTTTATTTACAATAAAAGTGCTGCACAAGATGCAGCTTTTTTATTACTCCTGATTAGTTGAGAGTATCATACAAATCTATATCTTTGCTCCTCCAAAAATTAAATAAAGTAATGATAAAAATAACTTTTCCTGATAATAAAACCAGAGAATATAATAGCGGAATTACCGGTTATGAAATCGCAAAAAGCATAAGCAATAGTCTGGCACAGGAAGTTCTGGCAGTTTCAGTGAACAATGAAATATGGGATGCTAACAGGCCCATTCATTCTGATGCATCCATTAAACTATATAAATGGGAGGATGCCGAGGGCAAGCATGCATTCTGGCATAGCTCTGCTCATGTTATGGCTGAAGCGCTTGAATTTTTCTATCCGGGAACAAAATTCGGAATCGGGCCGACTATCGAAAACGGATTCTATTATGATATCGACCTTCCTCAAAATACGGTTCTGACCGAAAACGACCTTCCAAAAATTGAACAGAAAATACTGGAACTTTCACGTCAGAAAAACGAATTTAAAAGAGAAGAAATTTCAAAGGCTGATGCAATAAAGTTGTTTACTGAAAAAAATGACCCGTTAAAACTGGAACTTATCAGCGAACTGGAAGACGGTACCATTACTCTATACAAACAAGGTAACTTTACCGATTTATGCCGTGGCCCTCACCTACCCGATTCCGGTTTCATTAAGGCTGTTAAGTTGCTTAGTCTGGCCGGCGCTTACTGGCGTGGAGATGAAAAAAACAAGCAATTAACAAGAGTTTACGGAATTACCTTTCCAAAACAAAAGTTACTCGAAGAATACCTGGTATTTTTAGAAGAAGCAAAAAAACGGGATCATCGTAAAATCGGAAAAGAGCTTGAACTTTTCGCGTTCTCCCAAAACGTAGGCTCGGGATTACCTTTATGGTTGCCTAAGGGTGCTATGTTAAGAGAACGTCTCGAACAATTCTTAAAAAAAGTTCAGAAAAAATATGGTTACTTACCTGTTATTACTCCACACATAGGACAAAAGGAATTGTACGTAACATCTGGTCACTATGCCAAATATGGAAAAGATTCATTCCAGCCAATTCACACTCCGGCTGAAGGTGAAGAATTTCTTTTAAAACCCATGAACTGTCCACATCATTGCGAAATTTACAAAGTAAAACCCCGCTCATACCGCGATTTGCCTGTTCGGTTTGCTGAATTCGGAACCGTTTACCGTTACGAACAAAGCGGAGAACTACACGGACTCACACGCGTTCGTAGTTTCACCCAGGACGATGCCCATATATTCTGCCGTCCCGATCAGCTGAAAGAAGAATTCATTAAAGTAATCGACATTGTTTTATATATATTCAAAACACTTAATTTTAATGATTTTATCAGCCAGATTTCACTTCGTGATCCTGACAACAAAGAAAAATATATCGGCAGTGACGAAAACTGGGAAAAAGCCGAAAAAGCAATTATTGAAGCCGCTAAAGAAAAAGGATTAAATACAGTGGTAGAATTGGGCGAAGCAGCATTTTACGGACCCAAACTCGATTTCATGGTAAAAGATGCCTTAGGAAGAAAATGGCAATTGGGAACCATCCAGGTGGACTATAACTTACCCGAAAGATTTGAGCTGGAATACATGGGTAATGATAATCAGAAACACCGCCCGGTAATGATTCACCGTGCTCCCTTTGGTTCCATGGAAAGATTTGTTGCTGTTTTAATCGAACATACATCCGGAAAATTCCCCCTTTGGCTCACTCCCGAACAAGCTGTAATTCTACCCATTAGTGAGAAATACAATGATTATGCAAAAAAAGTTGAAAATTTGCTAAATAATTACGATATTCGCACCCTCGTTGACGACAGGAACGAAAAGATTGGTAAAAAGATAAGAGATAATGAATTAAAAAGAATTCCTTATCTTCTTATTGTAGGCGAAAAAGAAGAACAGACCGGTTCTGTTGCAGTTCGGAAACAAGGCGAAGGGGATAAAGGAAGCCTTGGAATTGAAGAATTTGCCAATATGCTCAACCTGGAAGTCAGTAAAATGTTAGAAGAAATTAATTAAAAACAATAAAAGGAGGACAAAGCTATAGCTGAGAATTATCAAGATCGGTATAAAGGCAGAAGAAACAACGAACCGGATTTATATTTTGCAACCAATGAAAGAATCCGCGCAAAAGTTGTTCGCCTTGTTGGAGATAATATAGAAAACCCGGGAGTTTTTGCCATACAGGATGCACTTCGGTTAGCAGATGAACTGGAATTAGACCTTGTTGAAATATCCCCTACTGCACAACCCCCGGTTTGTAAAATTATTGATTACCAGAAATTTCTTTACCAACAGAAAAAGAAACAAAAGGAAATCAAGGCCAAAACAACAAAGGTTATTGTTAAAGAAATCCGTTTTGGGCCCAATACCGATGAGCATGATTACAATTTTAAATTAAAACATGCTATCAGTTTTCTTGGTGAAGGAGCTAAAGTTAAAGCGTATGTTTTTTTCAGAGGAAGATCAATCATATATTCCGAACAGGGACTTGCCATTCTCCAGAGATTTGTAAAAGACCTTGAAGAATATGGAAAAGTAGAACAGGAACCGAAGTTGGAGGGAAAAAGAATGATAATGATGTTCGCTCCGTCAAAAAGTGCTAAAAAGAAAGTTTAATATAATTAATGTACGAGAAGAATGCCTAAGATGAAAACAAATTCCGGTGCAAAGAAAAGATTTTCTTTAACCGGTTCCGGTAAAATTAAACGGAAACATGCTTACAAAAGCCACATTCTCACTAAAAAAACCAAGAAACGTAAAAGAAATCTTGGTTACTTCACTACTATTGATAGTGCCAATGAGGGTAATGTGAAACTTTTACTTTGCATGAAATAATTAACTTATTGTTTAACGGAATGTATTAGCTAAAAAGGGCCTGAAAAGGACGCTAACCATTCAAAAAATTAAAGAAAATGCCACGTTCAGTAAACGCAGTTGCCTCAAGGGCACGCAGAAAAAAGATCTTGCAACGCACCAAAGGAAGCTTTGGTTCGAGAAAAAATGTTTGGACAGTAGCGAAAAACTCCTGGGAAAAAGGACAAGGCTACGCTTATCGCGATCGAAGAAAAAAGAAAATCGAATTCCGAGCTTTGTGGATTCAACGTATTAATGCAGCAGTTCGCGAGCACGGTATGTCATATTCCGAATTTATGGGTCTCGTTCATAAAAAAGGTATCGAGCTAAACCGTAAAGCTCTTGCCGACCTTGCAATGAACCACACAGAAGCTTTTGCCGCTATTATAAAATCTGTTAAAGACTAAATATCTTAACATTATTTATATCTTTGGGAAGCAAATTGCAGCTTCCCTTTTTTTATTTTTGAGCAAACTATTGAATTGATGAGAATAGCGATAATAGGATATGGAAAAATGGGCAAAGAAATTGAATCAGCAGCTATTCAACTGGGTCATCAGATTTCATATATTATTGATGTAAACAATTCAGATGATTTCAATAATATTCATCCATCCAACACCGATGTAATTATAGAATTTACCCGTCCGGATTCAGTTGTAAACAATATGTATAAAAGCTTTAATTTAGGGGTTCCTTTTATTACCGGAACTACAGGCTGGTTTGATAAAATTGAAAAAATAAAACTTGAATGTAAAAAACAAAACGGAACTCTTTTCTATTCTCCAAATTTCAGTATTGGTATAAATTTATTTATCGAGTTCTCAAAACAAATAACAGAAAAACTGAATAAATTCCAAGAATATAAGCCAAGAATTGAAGAAACTCATCATACTCAAAAGCTCGACTCTCCCAGTGGGACTGCCATAGCCATTGCCGATGCTATATTACCATCTTTACCGGCGTACAACAACTGGAGCAAATCCGTATCCGTTAACAATGATCAAATACCTGTAATTTCCCATCGCATAGATAATGTTATTGGGAAGCATCAGCTTATATTTGAATCAGAACAGGACTCCATCGAACTTCACCACAATGCCAAAAGCCGCAAGGGCTTTGCCCTTGGTGCTATCTTAGCTGCTGAGTTTGTGGTAAATAAAAAAGGAATTTATAACATGTCTGACTTAATAAATAATTGACATTAATCTAACAACATATAAATGAAAAAGTATTTCGCATTCTTAAAAAATAAGTGGGTAAAGTTTGCCATTGCATTTGTAATTGCTCTTCTGTGGATAATATGGATAGGAAATTATTGGCTGTTAATAATTCTCCCTGTCATCTATGATATTTACATTTCCAAAAAAGTGAACTGGAGCTTCTGGAAAAAAAGAGGTCAGAAACCAGGAAAAATAATCGAATGGATTGATGCCATAATATTTGCAGTAATTGCAGCAACATTGATTCGTATGTTTTTCATCGAAGCATATACCATTCCAACATCTTCCATGGAAAAAACTTTACTGGTAGGCGATTATCTCTTTGTAAGCAAAGTAAGCTACGGCCCAAAAATGCCAAATACTCCCCTCTCCTTTCCCTTTGTGCACCATACTATGCCACTTTCAGATACCCGTCGTTCTTTTGTTGAATGGATAAAATGGCCATATAAACGTATTGCCGGGTTCGGAACCATTAAACGCAATGATATTGTAGTTTTTAATTTCCCTGAAGGAGATACTGTAGCACTGAAACGCCAGAACGAGAGTTATTATGATCTGTGCAGAAGGTATGGACGCGACAGGGTATGGACCGATAAATTAAACTTCGGAGATATTATTTACAGGCCGGTTGACAAGCAGGAAAATTATATTAAACGTTGTGTTGCAATTCCAGGCGACATCATAGAAATCAGGCATACCCAAGCATTTATAAATGGTAAGAAACAGGAGCATTTTGAAAATATGCAATATTATTACGAAGTAATCACCAACGGATTAACTCTTAATCAGAAAAACCTGGAAGATTTAGGAATGTCGAGTGATGATATCAGCTTTGCCTTAATGACCCAGCAAACAATTACAGACACAATAAGCGGTAAGAATACTACCCATTATATTATGACGATAACGGAAGAAATGGCCAAAGCTATCCGAAGTTTTCCTAATGTTATTTCTGCCAATATTTATGAAATAAAGGAAAGAGAAGATGTTTTTCCGCAAGACAGTACAATATGTTATAACCGTGATAATTTCGGCCCTCTGACTGTACCCAGAAAAGGAGAAACTGTTCAACTTACCGTAAAAAATCTCCCCATTTATAACAGGATCATTGATGTTTACGAAGAAAATGATTTAATGGTCAAAGACAATAAAATATTCATCAATGGTAAAGAAACTACCAGCTATACCTTTAAAATGGATTATTATTTTATGATGGGCGATAACAGGCATAATTCACAGGACGGTCGTTTCTGGGGATTTGTTCCGGAAGATCATATAGTGGGTAAAGCAGTATTTATATGGTTATCGCTGGATAAAGATAAAAGCTTCTTTAGTAAAATACGCTGGAGCAGAATGTTCCGTTTTATCAATCCATGAAAATTCCACTCAGAAAACGAAAAAATATAAATCTAAAAAACAGAAAGCATGAATGGCTTAAAGCGCTGTTCATTGCTTTTTTAATTTTATTATTTTTCAGAGTTTTTGCATTTCAATCATTCACCATTGATAATTCAACCATGGAATCAGCTTTACTTCCCGGTGACTTTATCCTGGTTAACAAATTATCATATGGCGCCCGGATGCCAATAACTTTGCTTGGTATTCCGTTTGTTGGCAATAAAATTCCTTTTACTAAATCCAGATCGTATTCAGAATTAATTCAGCTTCCTTTCATGCGTTTCCCGGGTTTTGGAAAAATTTCCCACAACGATTTAATCGTTTTTAATTACCCCCTCGACAAAGAAAAACCCATTGATAAAAAAACTGAAATGCTAAAACGTTGTGTTGGACTTCCGGGAGATACGCTTACAATAATTGATAAGAAGATTTTTGTTAATGGCTCCTGCATTACCAACTCTGATAATTGCAAGTATCATTACAGAATTCTCAGTTATAAAAAATTAGACAAAACTTTTCTTGAGAAATATAATATTAATGAAGGAGGATTCTCTTCGGAAGAGAACACTTACGATTTTTTTATAACAAAGCAACAGTCTGCACAAATAAGACTTGATTCAATCATTGAATCTGTAAATCTCATGAAAGTCAGAAAAGGAAAAGAAAATACACCGTTTTTCCCGCAAAGCAAGAACTATAAATGGAGTCTTGATTATTTCGGACCCGTTATTATTCCCTCATCCGGTCAAACCATCCGGATGGATAATAAATCTATTGCTATTTATAAAACTGTCATTGAAAAATATGAAAATAACCGGGTAGAAATTAAGCATGACACTCTTTATATTAACGATACTATTGCAAAATCTTTTACCTTTAAATTGAATTATTATTTTGTAATGGACGATAACAGGGACAATGGAAAGGACAGCAGGTACTGGGGATTTTTACCTGAAAATCACATTATTGGAAAAGCATCGATGATTTGGTTTTCTTTGGGTAAATCTGAAAAATCTTCCGGTATCAGGTGGAGCAGATTATTTAAATTGATTTAGAAGATGAGAAAATTCATTCGGTTTTTAGTAAGAAATATTCCCCGCACCTGGTTAATAAGGTTTAGTGGCATTTTTAGCTTTATTATATCCTTTTTTTACAAAGGCAATAAAGTAGAGTGCCCAATATGCGAAAGTAAATTCAGGAAATTCTTACCCTATGGAAATAAAGGAGCCGACAACAGGCTTTGTCCAAAGTGCTTATCATTAGAAAGACATCGGTTACTTTGGTTGTATTTCAAAAACAAAACTGATTTTTTCACTGCTTCATTAAATGTTTTACACGTTGCCCCCGAACAATCTTTCAGACACAGATTTAAAAAGCTTAAAAATTTAAGGTATACAACCGGCGATATTGAATCACCTTTGGCAGATGTTAAGATGGATATTAAGCAAATTCCTTTCGAAGAAAACACCTTTGATGTATTTATCTGCAACCATGTTCTGGAACACATTGACGATGAGCCAAAGGCATTAAATGAAATCATCAGGGTTTTAAAACCAAAAGGATGGGCAATTCTGCAGGTTCCTATTAATCCCAAGCTCGAAGTCACCTACGAAGATCCAACAATAACAAATCCGAAAGAAAGAGAAAAACATTTCGGACAATACGATCATGTAAGGTTTCACGGTTTAGATTATCCAAAACGACTAGAAAAAGCGGGATTCGCTGTTACTTCAGATAAATATATACTGGAATTCAGTGATAACCTGATTGAACGTTACAGGTTACCAAAAGATGAAATAATATATGTTTGTGTAAAGCCCTGAAAATGGAAACCGGGTTAGTTTTATCCACAGCTTATTTCCCTCCTGTCCAATATTTTGCAGAGATTAATAAAGCTTCTGATATTTTTATTGAAGCACATGAAAATTATTCAAGACAGACATATCGTAATCGTTGCTGTATTTTATCGGGTAGCGGAAAATTAACACTATCTGTTCCGGTACAAAACATCCCAGGTATAAAACAACTGATTACAGGTGTAAAGATTGATAATTCTTCAAACTGGCAGCGGATACATATTCATGCAATCCGGTCGGCTTACGGGAAATCTCCATTCTTTCATTATTATGCAGAAGATATTTTAGAACCAATTGTTAATTTAAAATCTGAATACCTGTTTGATTTAAACAATAAAATTTTAACAACAATTATCCGTATCTTAAAGATCAATAAAAAAACATATATCACAACCTCATACGAACCTTCCTATCCTGCTGGCATTAATGATTGCAGAAATTCAATTCATCCCAAAAAATATCCGGGTTCTGAAAATAAGCCGAAATATATTCAAACTTTCAGTGACCGGTTTGATTTTATTTCAAATTTGAGTATACTGGATTTAATTTTTAATACAGGACCTGAATCTGCCCGGTTTTTAAAATAAAAAAAGGCTGCTTTCGCAGCCTTTACCAGTATTCTTTCCTGATTCTAGAATTTAAAACCAAAAGTGGTTAAAATTCCTATATAATTTGATTTTATATCTGCTGCCGGAACATCAACAACCGATCTGTCATATAAAAAATATTTCTCTTTTTGAGTGTTATAGGAAAATCCCATATCAAAATAAAAATCATCGTTGCGGATTCCAAAACCGGCACTGTATACCGTTCTGGTCGCATTTGCATTTGGGGAGCCGCTTACAAATGGACTACCATAAAACCCGTATCCGCCTCTTATACTGTAGGGCCCGAACTTAATTTCGGCTCCGGCCTTTATATTTCCGGTTGCTGTATAGCTTGTTTGTATTGAATTATTCTCAGTTCTAAAAGGATAATCTGCAGCTCTCAATCTGGCTACTGAATAATCTATATATTCATATTCTACACCAATAAGAGCCACTTTGCCAATAATAAAACCCAGGCTTCCGACAGCTTTGAAAGGAGTTGTTAATTGATAATCATAAGTTCCCAATTTAGAGCTATTCAAACTTCCATCACCATGAAGCGTATCTGCAAAAGATGATTTCATGGTACTGCTATATTCATCATGTAAATTTAAAAAAGTAGGTGTATGAATAGCTCCTCCAATTCTAATCCAATCAACCGGGCGAAAAATTAATCCGAATTTAAAATTAAACCCGGTTCCTGTAGTTTTTAAATCATTCTGAAAATTAAAATAATTAAATGAAGCAATAGAATCATAAGGATCATTTTCAGTATAATCGCTATTCTCAATATAGCGAACATTCTGAATCCCAACAGAACCGCCCATATATAATTTATTACTGTAATTTCCAGCCAGGGCTATAGAATATTCACTTATACCTCCTTTTGAATTAATATCTTTCATCTGGATTTCGCCATAATTCGGTAAAGCTGATTGATATTGATTAACACCAAGAGCCGGATCTATTAAATATGCATCCCAGGCAAGACCTTCAGAAAAATAATTCAAGTTTGCAGGTTCATTTCCATTTGCAACTTTTGCAAAATAATCTGTCATTGAGCTGGAATTATTTTGTCCTTCAATCTTAATATAGCGGTTATAATCAGCCAGTCTGTTATATCCCAGGGCAAAAGTTGTTGTTACCCACCCTTCTTCTTTTCCACTGTTATGTGTTGCAACAAGTCCTAAATTTGAAAAATTCATTTTAAATTTATAATCATCTAACGTACCATCCTGGTAAGTAGATGATGTTGTGTTATAGGAAAACATGGGAGTAAAAACAAATTCCGACGATCTGTAAATTCCAAGTCCTGCAGGGTTTATGCTTATAGCTGAAAAATCGCCTCCAAGCGCGCCAAATGCACTTCCCATTGACGTTGAACGGGCACTTCCACTATAAAAATTCTGGCTGTAACGGAGCGCATCAACTTCATTTTGTGCTGCACAAAACATAGGAATTATGATGCTTATTATTATTATTGACCTTTTCATTGTCTTTTATTTTTAAATGATAATTACCTACGATGACCTCCGGAAGATGAAGAAGAACTACCACCCGAACGTGAGCCTCCTCCAGAAGAGCTACCCGAAGAGCTACCTGAAGATCTGCTGCCACTGCCAAAAGATGAACCACTGCTACTATTATTCCTGGAAGGTGCTGAGTATGAATTACTGGGCTTTGTATTATTTATAGAAGGAGTGTAGCTTGAATTGGAAGGCTTTGAATAATTGTACGTATTACCATTATTTGATGGTTTAGAATAATTATTATCGTTTCTCGAAGGTGATGAATTAATATTTGAAGGTTTATTATTAGAATTATTGTTATTATAACCTCCGTTATTTTGTGGTTTTGAATACTCGTAAGTATTTCCGGGATTATCTATTTTCTGTGGTTTAGACCAGTTATTCCTGCCATTATCAGGAGCCTGATTAGGAGTATAACCATTATTATTATTTATATTGTTTGAGTTATTTACCGGTGTAATATTATTGTTCGGATTTCTTCCAGGGTTTGAGTATGGATTCTTTGACGGTGCAATATCATTAGCATTATTGTTTGGAATTCTTCCCGGATCAATAACGTTATTATTGGTATTTACAGGCTTGCTGTATCCATTATCAATGGGCTTGTTAAAACCATTGTCAAGCGGCTTGTAATCATTTGAATTGTTAACCGGCTTAAAATTACTTGGAACCTTCGAATTATCAACCGGAGATATTACATTGGAATTAGGATCTTTAGTATTTATACCAACAGGATTGATAGTATTATTTCCAACAGGTTTATTAGTACTTGGAACTTTAGAATTTATATCAACCGGATTCATTGTGCTATTTCCAACGGGTTTATTAGTATTGGGAATCTTACCATTATTAATATCAACAGGAGAGATTGTATTAGAATTAGGATTAATAACAGTATTTCCAATGGGTTTAGAAGCATTCGAATTAATATTTATCGGACTATTATTTACTATTACGGGCATTTTACCTGTTACCTCATTCTGATAAGTATTTACAAAGGAGTTGTAATTTCCCCTGGAACCATTGCTGGATCCACCATCTCTGTGTCCATATGTAGTCAGGGAACCATCATGGCTATTGTAATAATAATCATCGGCAGTAGCATGCCAGTATCCATCATGATATCCATCATAATAACCATCATAATATCCGTCATTATACCCATGCCAGTATCCGTTTCCATAACCATATCCATAATATCCATGGCCATATCCATAACCCCAGTATGGAGTATACCAATCCCATCCCCAGCCATAATATGAAGGATAATATAAAGAGCAGTATGTTGGCCACCAATGATAACCTAAATATACGCTTACGCCCCAATCCCATGGATCATAGGTGTACCAATATGAATTGGTATAATATCCATTATAATAATCATACCCGACATAAGGTGAATGAAATCTTCTGATCCTGGTAGAATATTCATAATCATAATAATCATCATAATTAAAATCATCATAATAATTATTAGTTACATATGTATCGCCATTAGCATCAGTATATTGTTCTGATGTTGTATTTGAATTGGCAGATGATCTTTCTGTTTCAGAACCATCATAGCCGTTGTTTTGATCAGAAGTTGTTGTATTGTTCCCATAATCAGCTGAAGTTTGATCAACAGCGGGAGCCGGGGTTGAAACAGTTTTTTCAGCAACCTGATTTGTTTTATCTTTCGACGAATAATAAATATCGTCGTTACCGGTACTCGCATACTTCGTTGAAGTACAAGCTCCCATTAACAGTGCTAATAGGGCCGAGTAAAAGATTTTTGTTTTCATTGTAGTTACCTCCTGTTCGATTTATATTGTAAAATTACTAAAAAATTGCGTCTTTTGTGAAGTTTTTTCACAGAAAAACAAATACTGTACCAAATACTAAAAACAATGGCAAAAGTTCTGACTTCAAAAGAGGAAAATTATTCACAATGGTATAATGATCTGGTTACAAAAGCCGATCTGGCCGAAAATTCATCGGTTCGTGGGTGTATGGTTATAAAGCCTTACGGTTATGCCATTTGGGAAAAGATGCAAAGTACCCTTGACCAGATGTTTAAAAAAACAGGTCATTCGAACGCATACTTTCCTTTATTTATACCAAAATCGTTTTTCAGCAAAGAAGCCAGTCATGTTGAAGGCTTTGCTAAAGAATGTGCAATTGTTACTCATTACCGTTTAAAAAATTCTCCCGATGGAAAAGGGGTAATTGTAGATGAAACGGCAAAACTGGAAGAAGAGCTGATCGTTCGCCCGACTTCCGAAACTATTATCTGGAATACATATAAAAACTGGATACAATCCTATCGCGATCTTCCCATTTTAATTAATCAATGGGCAAACGTTGTTAGATGGGAAATGCGCACACGTTTGTTTTTAAGAACTGCAGAATTTCTATGGCAGGAAGGTCATACTGCTCATGCTTCAAAAGAAGAAGCACTTGAAGAAACCATGAAAATGATAAACGTTTATGCTGAATTCGCAGAGAAACACCTTGGAATTCCTGTTATTATTGGAAGTAAAACGGAATCCGAACGTTTTGCCGGTGCATTAGATACTTTTTGTATAGAAGCTTTAATGCAGGATGGAAAAGCACTTCAGGCAGGAACGTCGCATTTTCTGGGACAGAATTTTGCTAAAGCATTTGATGTAAAATATTCAAATAAAGAAGGACAATTAGAACATGTATGGGCAACTTCGTGGGGAGTATCCACAAGATTAATTGGCGCTTTAATAATGGCTCACAGTGATAATAACGGATTAGTACTTCCCCCAAAAATTGCTCCTATTCATGTAGTAATAATACCCATTTATAAGAATAATGAAGAACTAAACCGGATATTAGATACCTGTAAAGACCTGAAGGAAAAACTTGAAAATTCAGGACTAACCGTAAAACTTGATGACAGGGATACTCATAAGCCCGGATGGAAATTTGCAGAATATGAACTGAAAGGAATTCCTGTAAGAATAGCTATCGGCCAGCGTGATATTGAAAACAAAACTATTGAAGTTGCCCGCAGGGATACTCTTGAAAAGACAACTGTTTCCATTGATACAGCCATAGATTTTATAGGAAATCTCATGAAAGACATTCAAACAAACATATACAATAAAGCCCTGACATTCAGAAATAACAATACTTTTGAAGTAAATAGTTATGATGAGTTTAAAATAGCTATAGAAAAAGGAGGTTTTATTAAGGCTTTTTGGGATGGTTCCGCTGAAACTGAAGCAAAAATAAAAGAAGAAACCAAAGCCACTATAAGGTGTATCCCTTTGGGTTCTAAAGATATTGAAGGCAAATGCATGGTAACCGGAAAACCTTCAAAAAAGCAAGTAATTTTTGCTAGAGCGTATTAATTAATTTTATATTTTTACTTTTTGCAAAAATCAAAATCTCTGAAAGATAAATTATATTCATGAAGAAAAAAGAAGAGAGGAAAGCAAAGTCATTAATAATAACAACATTAAGAGACAAAGCTCTTGTTAAACAACGGGTACAGGAAAATATTTCTCAAACATTTTCTCTACTTAAAGAAGTTTTATCCGAGTTATCCAAAGAATATAATCTTTCATTATCCTCTTCAAAAGGTAATTTTCAGGTTGATTTCAACAATGGAGCAAGCGAATGTGAATTGGTTTTTTCAACAGAAATGCTGATATTTAATGTTCAGCCAAATATTTTTGAATTTGACAGAAGTCATCCCATCTGGACAAACTCTTATGTTCAGGATAATCCGTTAAATGCATTTAACGGAATTATCAACATTTATAATTTTCTTTCTGACTCATATAAAAACAACCGGTCGGAAGATTTAGGTTATTTAATTGCCCGCATTTTTGTTAACCGTGATATGCATTATTTTGTAGAAGGTAAAAGGCAATTAGGTTTTTTATATAACGATTTTGCAAATGCAAAAATAAGTAAGCAGGAGCTTAAAAATATCGCAGAATCTGCCGTACTTTATTCTCTCGACTTCGAATTGCTGGTTCCGAACTATGATGATGTAAGTATTGTTTCGGTTGAGCAAATGAAAGACAAAGTCAGCAGATCGAAAATCCAAACCGGGAAACGACTTGGTTTCCAATTCTATCCAGATGACGCAAACGTTTAAAAATAATGTATAGTATGACACACCAGAGTGTAATTTTTATCTTTTTTATTGCTGTAGGAATCTTTCTCACCTCATGTGGAAACGACAACAACAATCAAAATCAACAGACCCAGATAACTGATACTGTAAAAGCACCCAAATTAACCGTTCCGGAAAGGCTTAAAGAGTATGCTACAATTACCCTTAATACCGACCTTTCCAGGCTTTCTGAAAAAGAAAAACAAATGATTCCCTTATTAATAAATGCCTGTAAAATAATGGATGAAATTTTCTGGCTCCAGGCTTTTGGTGTAAAAGATTCGCTTTTTTCAAAATTAAACAGCGATGAAGAAAAGAAACTTTGCGACATCAATTACGGGCCATGGGACAGACTCAATGATAACGAACCTTTCATTGAATCTTATTCAAAAAAACCTATTGGCGCCGGATTTTATCCATCAGATATAAAGTATCTGCCTTTCATTGATATGAAATTTGAGGACAAACTTAGTATGTTTACTGTTGTTAAAAGAGCTGAAGACGGTTCCCTTTACACTCAACCTTACCATGTTGCCTATGAATTATACCTCGAAAAAGCATCAGACTACCTGAAACAGGCAGCAAGTCTTTCTGAGAATAAGGAATTTGCCGATTTTTTAAAAATGAGAGCAGAAGCTTTATTAACTGACGATTATTATAAAAGCGATCTTTCCTGGCTGAATCTTACTAATAACAAAATTGAAATAATTATAGGACCTATTGAAAGTGAGGAAGACAGATTTATTAATACAAAAACCGCATATGAAGCATTTCTGTTAATAAAAGATTTTGAATGGAGCGAAAAATTAAAAGGGTACTCTTCCATGATTCCTGAAATTAAAAATCAGCTGAATTTAGACGAAAAATATAAAAGTCAGATTGTATTTTCAAAAGCTGATATTGGCGTATTTGATGCCATCTATTATGGAGGTTATTCCAATGCAGGTGCAAAAAACATTTCCATAAATCATCCTAAGGACGGAAGAATATTAATGGAAAAAGGTAACAGAAAATTACAGTTTAAAAATGCTATGCAGGCTAAATTTGATAAAATCATGAAGCCCATCAGTGATATTCTGATATCTGAAAACGAACGTAAAAATGTAAAATTTGATGCGTTCTTTATCAATAATTTAACATATGAAATGGCTGATGCTATCGTTGTTAAAACTACCGTAAACAATAAAGGCCCGGTAAAAGATGCTTTGAAAGATTACTACCCGACAATGAATTCATTAAAAGCCGATATCTTAAATCTATTCTTAATAACAAAGCTACACGAAAAAGGTGTTATTAAAGAAGTTGAATTATTAGATAACTATGTTATTTTTATGGCTAATGTGTTACGTTCTGTACGTTTCGGGGCAACCTATTCACAGGGTTCTTCAAATATTATATGTTTTAATGTATTGCAGGAAATGGGAGCATTTTCACGTGATGAAAAAACGGGTACTTATTCTGTAAACTTCGATAAAATGAAAGAAGCTATAAATAATTTTTCATCAACTATTATGAAAATACTGGCTGAAGGCGATTATGATGCAGCCAAAGAACTTATCGATAACAAAGGCAATATGCAACCAGAGCTACAGAAAGATATAACCCGTATATCCTCTGCAGGTATTCCAACCGACATAGTATTCGAACAGGGAGCAGAAGTTTTAGGTTTAACAAAATAATTTAATATTATGAAATATATATTGGGATCAGGAATTATTCTCCTGGCGTTATTCGCTTGTACTAATCAGAAAGAAGATTACACGGTAATGTATAACACATATTACGGAACTCATCCGGCTTCAGAAATCAAAGATGACAAAGGGAATATCATTCAAATGCCTTCTTTTGATATAGCCCTTGAGATTAAACAGGACACATTAATTTTAACTGCTGATACTTCAAAAAACTCATTGGCATATAATATTACAAAGTCTGATACAAACTCTATTGAATTTACCGCAAAAGCTAACCATAACGGTAAAGAAATTATTTATTCTTTTGCTTATAGCAAAAACAGTAAAACTATTACGCTAACGTCTCCTGTTAATGATTCAAAAATTGAACTTCTGACATATCCCGATCTAATGAAAAATAAAGTAAACGAATACGCCGTTGTTTCTTTAACTGCTGATTATTCTCATTTAACTGAAAAAGAAAAACAACTATTACCTGTTTTGTTTGATGTTGCCCAGATCATGGATGATTTATACTGGAATCAGGCATGTCCTGATAAAGATGAATTATTATCGAAAATTTCTGATGAAAATGCGAAAAAATTCTTCATGATAAACTATGGCCCCTGGGAACATTTAAATAATAACAAATCATTTATTCCCGGAGTCGGAGCCAAAACCGAAGACGGTAACTTTTATCCTTCCGATATGACCAAAGAAGAATTTGAGAAATTCAATGCAACAGATAAAACAAGTTGGTATACTATTGTCAGGAGAAACGACAAAAAAGAACTTTATACCATCCCCTATAGTGAATTCTATAAAGAAAAACTTTCCGCAGCTTCAGCATTATTGACAAAAGCTTCGGAAATAGCGGATAACGAAAGTTTCAAAAAATACCTGTCCCTTAGGGCTAACGCACTATTATCCAATAATTATTATGAAAGCGATATCGCGTGGATGGATTTGAAAAACAGCAATATCGACTTTATTGCCGGTCCCATCGAAAGTTATAATGATGGTATTTTTGGCTACAAAACTTCTTTTGAGTCATTTGTACTTCTAAAAGATATTGAATGGAGTAAAAAATTAGACAAGTTTGCAGCGCTTCTTCCTGATATTCAGAAAAGTTTACCGGTGGAAGATAAATATAAAAAAGAAGTTCCCGGAAAAGATTCAGAACTGGGAGTTTATGAAGCAATATGTTATGCAGGAGACTGCAATGCCGGAAGTAAAACAATCGCCATTAACCTGCCCAACGATAAAAAGGTTAACGAACTTAAAGGAAGCCGGAAGCTTCAACTTAAAAATTCGATGAAAGCAAAATTTGATAAGATTCTTGTTCCCATGTCAGAAATTCTTATCGCACCTGATCAAAGGAAAAATATAAAATTTGACGCTTTCTTTGAGAATGTAATGTTTCATGAAGTTGCTCACGGACTTGGAATAAGTAAAACAATAAGCAATAAAGGCCTGGTAACAGAAGCATTAACCGATATTCATACTTCTCTTGAGGAATGCAAAGCTGATATCCTGGGATTATACATTGTTACATGGCTCAATGAAAAAGGCGAGCTTAACGAACATGAACTGATTGATAACTATGTAACTTTTATGGCGGGAATTTTTCGCTCCGTCAGATTTGGAGCTGCCAGTTCTCATGGAAAAGCAAATATGATCGAATTTAATTTCTTTGCCGATAACGGTGCGTTTACCAGAAAAGAAGACGGCACTTATGTAGTAAATTTCGATAAGATGAAAGATGCTGTTGGTTTGCTCGGAAAGCTGATTCTGACCATTCAGGGCGATGGTGATTATGAAAAAGGCAAACGCCTTCTGACCGAATCAGGAATAATGAAATCGCAACTGGGTGAAGATCTTGCAAAAATTGCAAAAGCAGGAATACCCAGAGATATTATTTTTGACCAGGGTAAAAAAGTAATGGGGTTATAATTTCCATTTCCTTACACAATTTTAACAGCATTTAAAAGTTTAGTATTGTCGTTGAAAATACTTACATGAAATTAATTTCATTCTTCTCTTTTTTCTTTATATTCCTTAATACGGTTTTTGGGCAGGAATACTTTACTCTTTCAGGTAAAATAACCAATGAAACCGGCGAGCCTATACCGGAAGTGAATATTCAGATAAAAGAAATTCCTAATGCCGGAACTACCACTAACTTCTCAGGAAATTTCAAAATTAAAATTCCGGCCGATTCCAACCTAACTATTATTATTTCCCATATACAATATAAAGAAGTTATTTTTAGCTGTAAAGGAAAAGCCGGGGAAACAATAAATAAGTACCAGACTTTATCTGAAAAAATCAACTCGATTCCCATTGTAGATATTGTTGAAAAAGCAGAAAGAACAACTAATCTTCAGCGAATCGATCCAAAGATTATTCAAATAATTCCTGATGTTTCAGGAGGAATTGAAGCCAGTTTAAAAGCTTTTCCGGGGGTAGCAAAAAACAATGAACTCAGTTCACAGTATTCTGTGCGCGGAGGCAACTTTGACGAAAATCTGGTATATGTTAATGACATTGAAATATATCGTCCTTTCTTAATCAGAAACGGGCAACAGGAAGGGTTAAGCTTTGTTAATCCTGATCTGGTCTCCTCCATCTTATTTTCTGCCGGTGGATTCGATGCAAAATATGGAGATAAAATGGCTTCTGTGTTAGATATCCGATACAAAAAGCCTACTAAAAATGCCGCTTCGGTTTCTGCAAGTATGCTGGGCGGAAGTCTTAGCCTTGAAGGTTGTTCAAAGAACCACCGGTTTACCCATATTTCCGGTTTTCGTTATAAAACCAGCCAGTATATTCTTAACACATTGGACACTAAGGGAGATTACAAACCTTCTTTTGCTGATTTTCAAACATATTTAACATATGACATAAATGAAAGACTTGAATTTACATTTCTTGGAAATTATGCTTCAAACAATTACCTTTTTGTTCCGCAAACCCGTGAAACCTCTTTTGGAACCATTGATGAAGCATTAAAATTAAAGATATATTTCGATGGGAAGGAACGCGATAAATACGCCACTTATTTTGGCGCTGTATCTGCCAATTACCGGCCTTTTGATCATTTAAAAATAAATTTCACAGCATCTGCTTATTATGCCACAGAAAGTGAAAAGTACGATATCATGGGCCAGTATTATTTAAACGAACTGGACAAAGAACTGGGATCGGATAATCTTGGCGACAGCCTTATGAATATTGGTGTGGGAACTTTTTTAAACCATGCCAGAAATAACCTCAATGCAAATGTATTTAATTTACAGCACAGAGGAACATACGAAAAAAATAACAATGTCCTTTTGTGGGGGGCCAATCTTCAGGGTGAAACCATCGATGACCATATAACTGAATGGGAAATGCTTGATTCAGCAGGCTATTCATTGCCTTATACGGATTCCGTTGTTAGTTTATATTCTTACATTTATTCAAACAATCATTTATCGACATACAGGATCACTTCTTTTATTCAGAGAACGACCAGTTTTGGCAAAGACAGTAATGAATATAGCTTTACTGTTGGATTACGTGAAAATTACTGGAATTTTACAAACCAGTTACTTTTAAGCCCCAGGATTTCTTTTTCTGCAAAACCTCACTGGGAACATGATTATTTATTCAGGTTCGCCGCCGGATATTACTATCAACCACCTTTCTATAAAGAGTTACGGGATTTAAACGGGCAAATAAATAATAATATACAGGCACAAAAATCAATACATATTGTATTTGGAACCGACTATATTTTTACAGCCTGGAACAGAAAATTTAAATTTATTACTGAACTTTATTATAAATATTTCGATAAACTTATTCCATACCAGGTAGATAATGTCAGAATACGATATTATGCAACAAATAATGCAAAAGGTTATGCCACAGGAATTGACTTCAAAGTAAACGGTGAATTTGTACCGGGAATAGAATCATGGGCCAGCATGTCGATCATGAAAACCATGGAAGATTTAAACGATGATTTTTATTACAAACAAGTAGACAGTCAGGTGGTAAAAGTTGAACCAGGCTATATCCCCCGCCCTACGGATCAATTAGTGAATTTTGGCTTATTCTTCCAGGATTATTTTCCCGGGAACCCGTCCTATAAAATGCAACTGAGTTTATTATTCGGTTCGGGATTACCCTTTGGGCCTCCTAATTCCGAAAGATACCAGGCGACTTACAGAATGCCCCCTTACCGGAGAGTAGACATCGGTTTCTCTAAATTATTAAAATCGGATGAACATGATTTACCCAAAGGAAATCCTTTCCGGCATTTTAAAAGTATATGGATAGCACTGGAGGTTTTTAATTTATTGGATATAAACAATACTATTTCATACCAGTGGGTAACAGATATCAGGGATCACCAGTATGCGGTTCCCAATTACCTTTCATCGAGAAGGCTGAATCTTAAGCTTACATTAAAATTTTAAGGATTTGAAACCTGGAGCGAAACTACTACCTGGGTTCCCTGAACTTTACATAGTATCCGGATTTTCACTTTTAATAAATCTGAATTACATAAACTAGTTACTGTTAAAGGAATAAATTCATATATTTTTTCACTTACACCATTGGAGAATTTATTCTGAAAAGTACAGCAGGAATTCTGGGTGCATTTTAACATCAGTTTATTTAGTTCTTCCAATTTTTTCAGGCCTTCAGTTTTATCACCTTTATAATATATTCCACAGTACCCATCCTTATCATTGATTTCGGCTGTCGACAATTCTTTTATTTTCACGGTACAGTAATATGAATCTGCTATATATTCGCTTACCTGCTTTCCTTTTACTGTTGCAAACCGGCTAACCGAAGCATTATAAATTTTTAAAAACTCGGTACAAAAATCATAGGATTCTTCAATAACAAAGTCTTCAAATTCTGCTGTTTCGATAAACCTGTCGTTTTCCCACTTACCTTTCTCTTTATAGGTTTCCGAATACCATTGAGTTCCTAATCCATTACGCCTGCCATCAACAAATTCTCCAATATATTTAGTTCCGTCGGAACGGGTAAACATTCCTTTGCCATTGAATTTATCATTTTTAAAGTTTCCTATATAAATATTTCCCCTGGCATCAATGTATTTTCCAAAGCCATTCAAATGAAAATCGACAAAATCGCCTTCGTACTTATCTCCATTGGGAAAAAGAAAGGCGCCTTTACCATTGCCACAATCCCCGGACTGACAACCTGTTTTCTGCTGGGCGAAACCAACGTTAACAAATAAGCTGAGTAAAATAACGGATAATAACTTATGTTTCATATCAACAGTTTTTAATGGATAGCGAATTTACTAAAATAATAGATTTGGAAAAATTTATGAGAAAATTCTTCGATTTATGAACAAACTTATTGTTTACTAATTCAATCCTTTTTACTTTTACAACCAAATCAAATAATATCAATTATGAAAAAATTCTTTTTAATTATTGCAGTAATAATTGTAATTCCTACAATTTTTATTTTAAGCTGTAAAAAAGACAAAGACGAAACACCCACACCTACCAATTCATCTTCCTATAATATTTCTGTTTCAGGAACAGTATATGAGGATAATAATAATTTATATGCCCTTCCCGGAGTAAAAGTTAAAATAGGCAACGACAGCACCTTTACAGACGCCAGTGGTATGTTTTATATTTCTAATGTTTCCGTACCCCAGGAAAGATTTGTTATTAAGTTTTCAAAGGCAGGTTATTTTACATTATCCAGGTCTGCCGTACCTGCAAGCGGTGCTAAGATTGAAATGGAAGCCGGGCTGATAAGTGAAACCGATCCGACCTATGCAGGAACAACAACTTTTTCTGCAACTACTGCAGGCTCTCTTACATTATCAAGCGGGTGTACGGTTGACTTTCCTGCAAATTCCCTGGTTACCGCTTCAAATGTTCTTTATACAGGCATGGTTACTGTAAAAGCTGCATATCTTGATCCAACTATGGCAAACTACGGACTCTTTGTTTTTGGCGGCGATTTATACGGAAAAGACAGTACAGGAGCAGATGTTATGCTCAACCCATTTTCCGGATTAAACGTTGTTATTACTGATAATACAAATGCACCTTTACAACTGGATGCGGCAAATTCAAAAAAAGCAACTGTAGGCATGACCATTCCGTCTGCATTAGTATTTAGCGCACCGAACACCATTGTATTATGTGAATATAAAGAAGCCAACGGGATGTCATATGCCTCGGGATCGGCATCCAAAAGTGGCGGCAGATATATGGGCCAGGTCGGTCACTTTTCATATTGGAGCTGTCAGCAGCTTTCTACAGGTAAAGCTACCATAACAGGAATAGTAATCAGCGCTTCCGGACATCCCGTGTCAGGTGTAAGAATCAGGATCGGAAGACAATTTACCAATGATTTAACTGCTATAACAGACATTGATGGACATTATTCTGTTGTTGTGCCTGCAGGTTTTTCCGGAAGAGTTGCCGTTGTTCCAACCTTTTTCACATGTACCTCTGCTAACCCGGTTAATATTACAACTGCATTAGTGGATGGCGGAACATTTACTGCCGACTTTACTCTTTCTTCCTTACGGAAAGTAACAGGGAGGCTTGTTAATTGTTCAGGTTTACCGGTATCCGGAAGAACCATATTGACTTTTACTTCTTTGGTTTCCGGAACCACGGTTCATACTTCATGCTATACTTCATCATCAGGAGTATTTTATCTGCCCATGGAAATCGGAACTACTTCTGGTATAATTAATGCATTCGGCAACAATACTGATACCACCAAGTATTTTTATCCTCTTTCCACGGATACTCTTGTTGATTTAGGAGATATTACACTTTGTGTACCTGCAACTCCCGGAATTAATCAGCTTACTTTAACCGGCGGTCCCTATACAACTGCCACAACCCTAAGTTCTTTTACATCACAAAGAACCGGATATAAATTTACCGGAACATTTGGCACTCATACCATAATTAACACTTACGGAGCAGATGGTTCGGTTTATCTGGGAATTACAGGAACCTCTGTTAACGTGAACTATCCTGTCGGAGCCAAAAGCGGAACCTGGGCTTCTCTTTATTTATATAATCCAACGCTTTATGATTCTTTAGTTTCAGGAAATGTAAAAATCACAAAATTCGGCCCGGTAGGAGGATTAATTGAAGGTATATATTCGGGTGTTACAGGGTCAGGCGTCCAGGTCACAAATGGCAAGTTCTCGGTTGTGAGAACAGCTGACCAATAAGATATCACCTTAAATCTCAAAAAATAACTCCCGGCCAAAACGGGAGTTATTTTTTTGTCTTTCGGGAGAAAAAATAGATTATATTTGTTTCAATGATAAAAGGAAGAATACTAAGTTTATTGTTTATTATTACTATCGCTTTTCCTTTATTCTCACAGGAAAATAAAGCAGATAGTCTGGTTGCTTTACTTAAAACCACAAAAAACGACAGCAGCCTTATTATTCTTTATTTAAAAATAACCGAAGAATATAAATATTTCGATACAGAACAGGCTTTATTGTATGCCAAGAAAGGACTGAACTTAAGCCAGAACTCTGCCAATGAAATATTAACAGCCGGTTTATCGAAATCCATCGGGGATATATTTGATTTAAAAGGAGAGTTTTCCAAATCTATTGAATATTACAATATCTCACTCAATATTTATAACAAATTAAAGAACAACAACGGGATTGCAGAAATAAAAAATAACCTGGGCAGGATTTATGAAAAGCAAGGTGATTATAACAAAGCATTGAATAATTATTTAAGCGCATTAAAACTAAGAGAGAATTTAAACGACCAGAAAGGAATTGCTTCCAGTATGAATAATATAGGTTTGATTTATTATTACCAGGCCAATTATCCTACAGCTTTAAGTTATTTTCAGAAAGCATTGAAAATAGTATTAAAGCTCGACAACAAAGTAGGAACAGCAATGACTTTAAATAATATAGGTTTGGTTTATGGCAACCAGAAAATGTATGATACGGCTACGGTTTATTTCAATCAATCCTATAAAATTCATGAACAGTATGGAAACAGCTATGGTATAGCAACCAGTTTAAATAATCTCGGGAATATGGCTTTTATGAAGTCTGATTATTCCAATGCCGAAAAATATTATCTCAGATCTTTAAAATTAAAAGATGAACTGGGCGATAAATGGGGAATGGTAAGTACTTACGTAAGCCTGGGCGGACTATATAAAAAACAAGGATCTACAAATAAAGCTATTTTAAATATTGAAAAGGCCATACAATTATCTCTGGAAATCGGTTACAGGGAAGGCGCCCGTGATGCTTACATTTCACTTGCCGAACTTTATGAATCGATTGGTAATTACAGAAATGCCTATGAAGCCCATCAGAACTATGTAGCCTACAAGGATAGTATTCTTAATGAGGAAAACAGTAAAGTTATTTCGCAACTCCAGGAGCAATACAATGCCGATAAAAGAGAAAAAGAAATTCAACTGCTAAATACCCAGAAGCAAAAAGACGACCTTAAAATAAAACAACAGGCAACACAAAATATTGCACTGATTATCGGCTTATTGCTTCTTGTTGTTCTTGCATTAGTAGTCTGGCGCGGCTACCGGCAGAAGAAAAAAGCAAACGATTTACTGGCTGAACAAAACGAAGAAATATCATACCAAAAAGCCCAGATTGAAGCTAAAAACCGCGATATCCTGGCCAGCATTAATTACGCTAAACGAATCCAGGAAGCTATACTTCCCCCTCATAAATTAGTAAAAGAGAGCATTGAAAAATCCTTTGTTTTATTTAAACCAAAGGACATTGTTTCCGGAGATTTCTACTGGATGGCCGTTAAAAATCAAATGGTTCTGTTTTCTGTTGTCGATTGTACAGGACATGGGGTTCCGGGTGCATTCATGAGCATTGTCGGGTATAATAACCTGAACTCTTCCGTAAACGAATATAATCTTCATCACCCGGGCGATATTTTAAACAAATTGAACGAACTGGTCGAGAAAACATTGCATAGCGGTGAAGGTAAAGATGTTAAAGATGGAATGGACATAGCCCTCTGCAATTTAAATACGTCAACTAATGTATTTGAGTTTGCAGGTGCAAATAACCCCATGTATTTAATACGCCCGAAAGGTAATCCGTTTGTTTACAAGGATGAGAAATACATTACCATTACTGAAAGCGATAAGTATGTTTTATATGAAATAAAAGCCAACAGGCAACCCATAGGAGCCTATATCAACAGGGCAAGCTTTACCAATCACAGTTTTGAATTAATAAAAGGCGATACGGTATATATATTCTCCGATGGGTTTCCCGACCAGTTTGGCGGCCCGCAGGGAAAAAAATTCAAATACAAACCCTTTAAGGAACTCCTCCTGTCGATCCAGGAACATGATATGAGCACCCAACGCACCTTACTTGATAAAGCTATCGAAGACTGGAAAGGCAGTTCATATGAACAGGTTGATGATGTGTGTGTGATTGGTGTCAGAGTTTAATAAAATGTTACATCCAGGTTCCCGTTTCTTTGCTCTCTTTTCAATTATACTTGCCAATGCCATCTATGGATTGAACTATGTTGTTGCAAAGGGCATAATGCCGGATTTTCTTTCACCCAGGGCCATCATTTTTTTAAGAATTGCAGGTACTATACTCATTTCTCTTATCTTTTTCGGTTTATTTGTTAAAGAAAAAATCAGTTTTAAAGACCTGCCGCGTCTTATTTTTGCTTCCGTTTTCGGAATAGCTTTAAACCAGATCATGTTCTTTGAAGGGCTAAACCTTACAACTCCCATTGATTCGGCAATTATTATGACGGTTAGTCCTATCCTTGTTTTGGTTTTTTCTTATTTCATAATAAAAGACAGCATCTCGGTAAAGAAAATCACGGGAATAGTCCTGGGGATTGCGGGCGCCATACTGATGATTTTAGGAAAAGGGGATATCTCTTTTAACTCCGATACTTTTTCCGGTAATATTATGATCCTGATCAATGCCTGCTCTTTTGCCATGTATCTGGTATTAATCAAACCCTTAACAAATAAATACCATCCTTTGACTATTATGGTATGGACATTTTCGTTAGGTTTCCTGGTTTCTCTCCCATTTACTTTGCATCCTTTACTTGAATCTTCAATCACTACCATTCCATTAAGAATATGGCTTGCTTTAGGTTATGTTATTATTTTCTCAACCTTCCTGGGCTACCTGTTATATAATTATTCGCTTAAAGTGTTAAGCCCAACCGTGGTAAGTTTTTTCATTTACCTGCAACCTTTTTTCTCGGCTATTGTTACCATGATCGTGTATGGCGATAAGCCTGCAGCCATCGATTACCTGGCTACTTCGCTCATTTTTGCCGGGGTCTGGTTTGTCAGCCGGAAGCCGGAAAAAGAAGCTGAAAATGATTAACGGCTTATTACTCACTTTACCACCGTTCCGGGTTTCTGTTTTAAAGCGTTTTATTACCCGGGTACAGCCACTTCTCTTACTTCAACACTGGTTCCCTCGCCCTGCAAAATCGGGCATCTTTTGGCAATGCGAACTGCGTCGTTAATGTTTTCTGCAAGAATAATAATATAGCCCGCTACCGATTCTTCGTTTACCGTATATGGCCCGTCAGTCACAACATTTCCTGGCCTTAACACCTTGCCGTTTTCCGAAAGATGATTGCCTCCATCTGCCAGTTGCCCCTGACCGGAAATATCGTTTATCCACTCCATCCATTGAGCCATATACAACTTCATCTGTCCTGGCGATGGCCGGGCTTCCCTGCTTGTGATGTCCATACGGAAAATCAATACAAACTCGTTCATCCTGTGTTTATTTTCAACTGTTAACTTGTTAATGTTTTATTCTTCATCAATAGTTGTTACTGCTTTTTCGGTTTTGTTTCTGCTCTTTCTCTATTCTCTTCAACTCTGAATTTCACAATTCTGCTTATCAAGTTTAACGGAAGTGGTTTGTCTATCGGAAACTGAACCGAGCCTTTTGCTCCTTTATAGGCTGAGAGCTCTTTTTTAAATGCCGTTATTCCCGAAGAGGTCGGGTAAAAGCCGATATGCTTTGAATAGGCTGCAAAATACACCAATATGCCATTTAGTTTGAAGGCCGGCATCTGGTAGCTTATTACTTCTTCTGCTGCTGGCGCAGCTTTTCTTATGGTTGTCCGAACCTGCTCTAAAAGTACCCGGGTTTCTTCCGGGAAACCTGCGATATACGCATCAATACTGTTTGGTTTATTTATTTTCATTCGTTTATATGTTTACGTTTTTTGTCTATCTGTCAATACCTCTGGATCTCTGAAGAATGCTTGCTAACGGTTCAATGTTGGATTTGGCGGGCTCCCGAATAATCGGGATTCTTGCAGTCCCGATGCTTCGGGAGTGTTCAAACCGTTAGTTGTTTTACACTTTGTTACCATTGTTCAAAATGCACGTTCCCGCCCGCTAAATTTTAACATAGTGTTAGGGGCTGTTAATTTTTTAAATATCCAAGTGCTTCTATTTCTTTCATTGACTTTGTCAGTTTTATGCTGCCATCCACCAAAACATAAATATCGTTGCAAATATCTAAAATATTTCGATACATATGATCTGTAATTAAAAACCCTTTATTTTGTTTTTCAATTGCTAATATCTCATTTATTTTTTCTATTTGTAAAGGCATTAAATGTGAAAAAGGTTCGTCTAGCATTGAAAATTGAGATTTTGATTTAATTATTACATAAACTTCTACTAAACGGCGTTGTCCACCCGACAATTTTCTAATTAATGTATTTTCCTTTTCTTTAAATTCCGGGAAATAATTCTCAAAGTCTTTAAACAAAAGATTAAAGTCTAGAAATATTCTTTTTAATGATAGAAAACCAGGTATGAAATTATTTTGAGGTAAATAAGTTAATAAGTCAGGTCGTTTATATGCCTCTGAAATCATCACATTGTCAAAGCGAACGGATTTGCTAGAAGGTGTCAAGCTGCCATAAACAATGTTCATGAGGCATGTTTTACCTTGACCATTTCTACCTAACATTCCAGTTATTGAACCTGTCTCACATTTGAAATAAATTCCTGACAGAATTCTTTTTTTTCCGAATTCTAATTGAATACTATCAGCTTCAAATATGTGTTTCATCTGATTTTATGCACTAAAAATATTAAAACAAAGAACAAAATAAAGTCAACTGTTATAGTTGAAGTCCATAATTTCAATTTTGATACACCTAGATTTTGGTAGTAATAGAATTCTTTGTTTTTGTATGTTTTTATGAAAAAATAAATTAGTCCAAGAGTAATTATTTTGAACCAAAATAAAACTACAAAAGTTTCAATTCCATAAACCCTGTAAATATTAAGGCAGCATAAAGTTATTAAAAAAGAAGCGATAAAATAACTTCTATAAAAAGTCAATAAAAGTCTGAGAGTTTTCTTCATTTTTATTAATTCTAACTAACGGTTAAAATAGCTGTTGAATTCCAGCGAGTTACTAATTTTCAAAATTTCCTTCAAATTTGTCATATGGTACCTGTATTTTTCTTTAAACGTTAGCTCATAAATTTAATTGGGTTCCATAATCTGAGGAATTACCCCGGTTTGCGGTTGAATTTGACAGGCTCCCGAATAATCGGGATACTTGCAGTCATTGTCCGTTAAAATATTTGAACATTGTTACAATTGTCAATTTGTCCATAACAGCTTGCTAAATTTTAACCGTGTGTTATGCCCTGGCGTTATTTATAGCTGAGTGTAAGTCAGTTTTATTGTTTGACACTTTATTTTGAACTATGAAGTTTAATTTTCTGTGGATTCTGTCTACAGTCAAAAACGTCAGTGATATAAATATCTTTATTAATAATTCTATAAATAATTTTGTAATTACCTTCAACTAAATATCTGTGACCTTGTTTCAATTCTATAAGGTTTTCTTCAATTTGTCCAAGAAGAGGTTGTTTAGGTAGTATTTTAGTCGCGTTAAATATGGATTTTTTTATTTTTTCTGCAATTGTCTCATTTGCAACCATTCTATAATAAAGAAAAATGTTTTTAAGTTCTAAGGTTGCAAAGTAAGTCCAAATAACTTGTCCCATAAACCTACCAATTTTTAGATTGATGCTCTAATTCTCTCTGAGTTAATATATAACCTTTCTTTATTTGTTTATTTGAGAATTCAGCTCTTTCAACAAGGTCTTCTTTTGTAAACACAATATCAGTCGGTTTAATTGTTTTAATACTTTTATGAATCGTAGATTCAATTTTGGCAAATACCTTTTCGTCTTGAACACCTAATAGGTACTCAATTAGATTCATTTTTCTTAATTGAAGATTAATAGTTTTCATATTTAAATTCTTTGTATAAAGATAATAAGTTTACAGATAATTGCAAAATGGTCTTTTTTTTTATTTTTTACGCTTGGGCATAACGTTTGGCGCTTGGAAAAGCTGGGCGATTAGCCGCAGAGAGCGTCAAACCGTTGGGATGTTTGTATATTGTTGTCATTGTCAAAATGCACCACCCGCCCAGTTTTTGCCAAACGTGTGTTATGGTGCGTAAATATTATTCTTAATAAAGTCACTCTTGCTCTTTGAAATTCCATGGTCATATTTGTATTCCTTTATTAATTTGCCGTTTTCATCCCACCATTTCCATGTGCCATCTGGTAATGTTGCATCGTCATAACTAAAATCATGTGCAAGGGTTCCATTGCTGTACCATTTTTTCCAATTACCTTCCAAATTTAAAAGCCCATTTCTAATTTGACCTTCATATTCTTTTTGTCCATTTTCATAATATGTTTTATATGGAACTGAACCACAACCTATTTTTGATTCTAATGATAATGCACCAGATTCATAAAATTCTTTCCATGAAGAACATTTGTTAGAGTCTATAACAGTTGTTATGCATTTTATTTTTCCACTTTCATAATATTCTTTCCAAGTCACACTTCCAATTGTGTCAACTAAAAATGATTCAGCTTTTATTTTTCCACTTTCAAAATATTCTTTATGATATAACTCGTTATAATAGTAAGCTGTGTCCGATATAGTCTCTTTCAATATTTTTCCGTTTTCATAAAAGTCAATACTGCTCTCATATTTGTGATATTCTTTTGAATAATAATTAATTCCTTTTATTTTACCTGAATAATAATATTCAATGTTAAAACCAATTCTTCCAATTGTATCGAAACTGACTTTTTTAAAAATAGTCCAATTTTTATAATAACCGATTACATTAGTTTTAATTCCTTTGTCATAAAAAATTGTAAGTATCCCTAAAATTCCTACAGTTTAAAATTGGACAAAAATGTTTAATTTTAATAAATCTGTAGAAAATGAAAAAGACGAGATTTACCGAGAGCCAGATAACGAATGCTCTTAAAGAGTATGAGGCTGGCAAGAATGTTCTGGAC
>JBBIRU010000045.1:0-43179 GCA_037441645.1 Bacteroidota bacterium | reverse complement strand
AACACTTGCTCTTGCTTCCCAAAAGGTAGGCCCACCATAGTTAACCTGCTGAAACATTTCAAGGTTTGCTTCTATATGACCGTTCAGTTCGGGATTGCCGGCACCTCCCCAATAGTAAAAATTATTTACTGTTAAGGTTGACATGGTTGCAGGTTGTAACTCGTAATAACGGAGAACACTATAATTTCCTGAAAAAGTACCAGAACCGGCTTGCCGTTCATGCCCCCGTATAATAACTGTGTTCCCCAATGCGGCACCCGGTGTAAAATCTAAACCTAACCCGGCCACATTGCCACTGGGATTAACCCTTGTAGCAAGGATTGTACCGGTTCCAAGCCCATCCGTTCCGAATCCGTCGGTTCCTTTTATACGATTTGTTTCAGTTTCACCCGACACTGACCCGGTTGTTGAAAGATCAATAATGTTATTTTTTAAATCTACGCTTCCCTGTGTTATTAATAAGGTCCCCAGAGTACTTATATTTCTGCCAATCACAATTCCTCCCCCTGAATTATTTACAGTTAAATTAGAAAAAGCAGTAGTATTGATTCCTTGAATATTCTGCAGAACATTTCCAACAAAATTTACAGTACTACCGGTAACACAATTTACAGTTCCGTTGTTTGTCCAACTTCCATTGGATGCAATAACAACATTGCCTGCTTCTACCCTGAAGTTGCCTGCATTAATGAGAAGGCCCTGGGAAAAAGAAAAGCCGTTAATAATAATTATTGAGAAAATAATTAAGATGATTCTCATTTTCTTTTCAAATTATCAGGTTGATTTGCAATTTGTTCCTTCTTTAATTTATCCTGAATTGTTTTCATTTCAAGAGGTTCCGGAGCAGGAGGGAATCTAACATCTTCATGTTTTGAGATAAGTTCATTAGTTACAGGGTTAATGTAGTCTGCACGATTAGCATTAACAAACCAGGAGAATTCTGCATTCGAATTGCCATTATTTAGTTCAATTACATCAAATCCATTTTGTGTTTTATTTGTAACATATACTCCTTTACAGTCACCTTCTAATTGAATATAAACCCTCAACGGATGTTTTTCATTTACAACAATATTTCTGGCGAAAATCGGATCTAAATTTATATGTGCTTTACCATTTATTATTTTACCTGAGCCATAATCCTGAAAAAATATCTCAGGAGCTTCGGGACAAAACATAATTTTACGGTCTTTATCACTATTCATTCCCCAAACATCTGTAGATACTGCTCCGCCAAAAGCGCCAATATTAATTATCTTATAATTTGTACCAGCACTTCTATAGGCTACTCCTACTCCAACGCCAGTTGTTGTACTTGCAATAAAATAACCTGCCCCTGTGCCATTAGCCAAAGCTCCGTTTTTAAAAGCCGCAATACCAATAGAAGAACCTGTAAAAGCGCCGCCTGTTCCTGAAGCTAGGTAAGTGCCTGCAATTCCATTTCCTGAACCAAAAACGCCAGTACCAGTAGCATTCCCATTTTGACCTTCTACTCCCATACCTTGATTTTGATTGGTATAACCATAAACACCACTTGCTGTACCAGCCCCGGAAGCTGCAGTACTATATCCAACAACTCCAATTCCTGTTGCATTTGCTGAAACACCATAAACACCATAGCTTGCAGCAGTATTATTTCCATACCCATACACACCCACATTAGTACTGGCAAAAGCTCCGCCACTTCCACCACCCAAATAAGAACCAGTAATATTATTCCCGGTTCCGATAATTCCTGTTCCGGAAGCATTAGAGTTAAAGCCCTGAACTCCAAATCCTGTTGCTGAATTTATTGTTCCATAGATACCCGAACCCGTGCCACCTCCGGAAGCAAGTCCATAAATAGCTACTCCATTTGCTGCAGTATTCTCACCATATATTCCACTACCGGTAACTTGATCTGTAAAACCATTTACAGCATCCGGAAATGTTGCATTTCCCTGGGCTTCAAAAAGGTCGGTAGCATATAAAGCGGTAGTTCTGTTAAATAAGATATTTCCCCCTGATAATATTCTTGCTCTTTCAACTCCTCCCACGCCGGTTTTCATAACAAAATCCTGTGCGTCAGTAGTTCCTATAAAATTTGTACCAGCTGTTGTTCCCGAATTTCCTAAAATATCCCAGGCATTTCCTGTTCCTGAATACAACCGTACCCATGAGGCTCCATTCCAAAACCAATAACCGGCGGGAAAACCTGCAGGTGCATCTGTCTGATAAACCAATAATCCATACTGACTGCCAGCTGCCGGAGCAATCGCAATACGCTGTGCCTGTGTCATTCGCGGAATGAGTAATCCACTTGTTGTACTGGTAATATCGAGCATTGATTTGGCATCTGGTGGATTCCCGGTTGTGTTAATAGCTACCTGGGCACTCATTTTCATGTTGTAAAACATAGAAATGACCATGAGCATTAAGCTAAATGTGAATGTTTTACTCATAATTTTATCTTTTTAAGATGCAAATATACAATTATTTGTAGTGCATGTCAAGTAGTTTTACGGTATATTTTTTCCACAGTTAAGTATTTTTACCTGTTTGAGTATTTGGTTTTGACAAATTACTTTTATACTTACTTTAAATGCTTTACCCATTAGGTATAGAAAAAGATCAATTGACGAATAACGATTAAAAAGTGTTGAAATTTTTCATGTAATTCATTATGATTTATATATCAATTATCCCGCATCTTTAAAATCACATACTTAACATTCTATAATTAAGACACTTTGAGAACATTTAAAAATTATTAAGAAACAGTCGGAATAAATATTTATATCTTTGCAATAACTTCCTTAAAAGGATTTAGTTCTGGCGTTTCATAAGTTTTATGTTATAAAAATAACCTTTCGTCAATATGAAAAAATTCATTGTTTTAGCAATTTCTTTTTTACTTCTTCAATATTTTTCGTTCGGAGCGCTTTTTTTGGAACAAAATGGGTTCGAATACCATGTAAAATGGAAATATTCTGTTAAAAAAATAAGCGATACGGAAGTTGATCTTGTTTTTTCAGGTGTTGCTGATAAAGACTGGCATTTTTATTCATTAAAAGATGAACTGAATCCTATTCTTTTCAGTTTTGATAAATCGAACAACTTTTCTCTGGTTGGAAAAGTCACTGAATGGCCTGCTCCGAAAAAGGAGTATGATGATTTAATGGCTGCCAATCGTTCGTTCTACGAAAAAAACGGAACATTTACCCAACGCATAAAAATTACAAGCGCTAAAGAATTTGACATTACCGGAACTTTTGAATACCAGACCTGTCTTCTGGATGGTGTTTGCCAGATGGAACCCCAGAAATTTAAAATTCATGTGCCATATTTTGTTTCTGAAACATCTTCTGTCGATTCAAGTAAAACTGATACCAATAAAACAGCCGTTACTTTACCTGAAGATTCAACTGTTGTAAAACAAAGTGAAAAAACCACTGCTTCAACTGAAAAAAATAACTCCGAGGATTTTGCCAGTATGTCATTATGGACGTTTTTCCTGGCTGCTTTTGGCAGCGGACTTATTGCCCTTATGACTCCCTGCATTTACCCGATGATTCCCATGACTATTTCCTTCTTCATGCATGATACAAAAAGCAGAAAAAAATCGATTATTCAGGCACTGGTTTATGGTTTCTCAATTATTGTTATTTATGAATTAATCGGAACCATAGTTGCTCTTACGCTTGGCGAAAGCTTCTCGAACTGGCTAAGTACACATTGGATACCCAACCTTTTCTTTTTTGCTTTGTTTGTTGTTTTTGCGGCCAGTTTCTTTGGAATGTTTGAAATAACATTACCCAGCTGGCTTATCAATAAATCCGATAAACAGGCCGATAAAGGCGGCTACTTCGGGGCATTTTTTATGGCTTTTACTTTAGTGCTGGTCTCCTTTTCCTGTACAGCTCCCATTGCAGGTGCTATTCTTGCTTTCAGTACACAGGGCATGGTGATTAAACCAATTGTTGGTATGTTAGGGTATTCACTTGCTTTCGCTATCCCGTTTACCTTTTTTGCCATTTTCCCATCGGCATTAAAAACTTTGCCAAAATCAGGCGGATGGCTTAATTCCGTAAAAGTAGTTTTAGGTTTTATTGAACTGGCTTTGGCTCTTAAGTTCTTATCGGTAGCCGATCAGACTTATCACTGGAATATTCTCGACAGGGAAGTTTATTTATCCTTATGGATAGCTATTTTTGGTCTTATGGGATTATATTTACTCGGAAAATTAAAATTTGCTCACGACAGCGATTTGAAATTTCTGGGAGTCCCACGCTTATTGTTAGCGGTAATAACATTCTCATTTGTTGTATATATGATTCCGGGGTTGTGGGGAGCCCCGCTTAAAGCCCTGACCGGATGGATTCCGCCTATGACTACCCAGGATTTTGACATGATAGAAATTGTTCGAACCAATACGCCTTCCTGCAATAATAATAAAATATCGACACCTGCTGAAAAACCCAAATACGAGGGATCTTTTAAGCTTCCTCACGGGCTAAAAGGATATTTTGATTATAACCAGGCATTAAGTGTTGCTAAAAAGTTAAACAAACCTGTTTTTATCGATTTCACCGGTCATGGTTGTGTAAACTGCCGGAAAATGGAAGAATACGTTTGGGTTGACCCAAGAATACTCGAGAAACTCCGCAATGATTTTGTGGTTGTTGCCTTGTATGTTGATGATCATAATGTAGAACTGGAAGGAACTGACTGGTTCAGATCGTCCGATGGAACAGTTAAAAAAATGATGGGAGAAAAGAACTTTTCAATCCAGACCGAAATATATAAAACAAATGGTCAGCCATACTATTACCTGGTAGATGCCGATGGGAACAAACTGGTTGAACCACGGGGAGGATATAACCCCGACATAGAAGCCTTTTTAAAGTTTCTTGAAGAAGGGTTAACAAAGTTTAAAGAAAAGTAGGAAAACTATTCCGAAAAAAGCGATTTCTCCTTTACATTTATAACCTTGCCATATTTTTCCAAAGCCTTTAAGTCAATGCGTTTTGCATCACCCACGATACCAATAGCCATGGGTTTGGTTTTGATATTTTCCTGGTAAAATTTATCCAGATCATCATAGGATAATTCATAATAAACCGGAATTTTTACCATGGCCGGATCATAAGTATATCCATGTAATTTCCAGCCTGCAACTGTTTCGCTCAGTTTCCTGAAATCAGGCCTTTCGGTAATGGCCGACTGAACAAGATATTCTTTAATAAAATTGATCCTTTCAGGTTTCCTAGGCATTTTTCTTACTAATGAATCAAACAAACTTACCGCTTCAATGGTTTTATCGCTCTGGGTTCCGATGTACCCAAAAAATATACTTTCTCTGCCCGATTTGGAAGGAATTGCATACCTGGCCCCGGCTGAGTATGCAAGTGAACGATACTCACGAACTTCCTGTAAAACCAGGCCAGAAAAATCGCCGCCGAAATATAAATTAAAGGCATCTATTACCGGTTCGTCATCGTTAAAAAATGGCTTTTCATTAATCATAAAATATATTTTACTCTGAAGAGCCTTGGGCTTATCCACCAGGAAAATAACATTTTCATCATTCTTAGTAACAGCGAGGTTGGAAGGCGCTAAAGAATTTACAGGATGATCCGGGAATTTATAATTGGATTTTAAATCATTTAATACTTCCTCCAGCGATAATTTACCCACATAGTGAACTTCTGCCTCGAACCGGGTTGCCAGTTTAAAAACATTGAGCAAAGAATCCGTAGATATTTTTTTCAATCCCTTTAATGATGGCCTGTCGATAAAGCTGGATTTATTGTTATACCTCATCCAGTTAAAAAGAGCATTGGCAACATTATCGGGTTCGCTTCTTTCAATTTTACGGCCCGACTTTTCACTTTCCAGAATTACATCCATCTTATCGGCATCAGCCACAGGATTCTGTACTAACTGATAAATCAAATCCAGCGCCTGCTTTAATTTATCGTCTTTCCCTTCAAGTTCAATGGTTGTATAATCTTTATCGCTGCTTATATTATAGGTACAGCCAATTTTACTGAATTCATTCTTGAAATCTTTTACTTTCAGATCCTTTGTTCCGGATAGATTAGCCAATTCTGTAGCATTTTTTAACAGCGGATGATAGGCTTCGCCCATGCCGAATTTTATAGTCAAAGAAAAAATATCGTTGTATGGATTTTCAGTTCTGTATAGCCATATTCCTTTTTTAACCCTGTTTTGCTGAATATCGGAGCGCATGTCAACAAATTTCTCAGACACCGGTTTGGATTTAATACTATCCAGTTTTAAAGCAAATGCAGATTTTTCTTCTGTATTGGCAATAACCGGTTTATATCCGGGCTTATCAATTTTTTCATTTTTCGGGAAACCCATCCGGGAATAAAATGCAAGATAATTACCGGCATAATATTTTTTAGCCACATTAATAACATCTTGCTTTGTTACAGCCATAATTTTCTCAGGAATTCCGAAAACTTTTTCAGGGTCCTGATTCTGTCCAAAAAGTTCCGCCAGGTACATGCAACGATATTCATCCGATTCCATTTCGTGCATAAAATTCCGATACATTTCAGACTTTATTGCATCTACCATCCAGTCATCAAAATTGCCGTTTCTTAAATCTTCCAACTTCTTCGTAACAAGTGATTCCGCATCTTCCAGTTTTTGCCCTAAAATCTTAGGAACTATTAAAATAATACTCTCGCCATAATCATTATAAGGCATAGTAAATATTGTAGCAGCAAGCAGCTGGTTATCTATAGTAAGTTTATCCAAAAGGCCGGTTTGATTCTCATTTGACAGGATTCCATTACAGATTTCCAAAGGTATGGCATCATCATGTCCGGCTGGAACAGTTCTGAAACCTAACATTCCCAGCTTAATAGGGGTAAGTTTTTTCTCAACAAATTCCCGTCCGTTAAAAGGCTTTTCTTCCCATTTTTTTGCTTCAGGAAGATATGCTCTTCTCCATGCACCGAATTTTTCTTTAATCAGCGCCAGTGCCTCATCTTTCCTGAAATCACCAGAAAGCACCAATGCCATATTGTTAGCAACATAATAAGTTTGAAAAAACTCACGCATTTTATTCAGCGAAGGATTTTTTAAATGATCCATGGTTCCGATCACAGGTTGTTGGCCATAGGGATGTACCTTGAAAAAACTTTTATTAAATTCTTCTATAAGCTTAAACTGGAACATATCTGCATAGAGGTTCTTTTCTTCGTATACAACCTCTAATTCCGATTGAAATCCGCGAAAAACAGGATTTTCAAAACGATGGCTATAAATTTCAAGCCACTTTTCAAGCTGATTAGGAGGAAAAGCATTGTGAAAAACAGTTCTGTCGTTGCTGGTATTTGCATTCAGGTCAACACCCCCGATGGATTTAATTAATTTATCCATTTCATTGGGAATAGCATACTTATTAGCCTCAAGTGAAGCTTCGTTTATTTTTAGCTGAATAGCTTTTCTTTGTTCGGGGTCGGTAGTCTTTCCAAGTTCTTCGTAAAGGGAGAACATTTTATCTATGAATGGCTTTTCAGCTTCCCAGTTTGTAGTTCCCATCTTATCGGTTCCTTTAAAAAGCATATGTTCCATATAATGCGCCATTCCGGTTGCATCGGCAGGATCGTTTTTCGATCCGGCCCTGCTTACAACCATTCCATAAACAATAGGTTTTGAATGATCCTCGTTCAGAATAACAGTTAAGCCATTTTCGAGAACGTATTTCTCAACACTGGGTTTTTTCCATACTATATCCTGGGATATTGCTTTTAAAAAGAATAATCCGAATAAAACAAATAAGAACCAACGGTTTATCATAATACTTACTTACTATCAGTTTATTATTATAATTTCTTTTGAATAATCAAAAGTAGATAAAAAAATAAAACAATAAATTTTGAATGAAAAATAAAAAATCATTTTTACTGTTTTTACACATTAGCCTGGCTTGTATTTTGTAAGCCTGTTATTTCAATTTATAGTGAGTCTGCTATTTCTTTCAAAAATTTGCTTATTTTCGTACATAATTTCATTAAAAGTACCTAGTTCCTGGAGATTGAAAAAACATAAAATGATATTCAGGTTATTAATTATTATATACATACTGTTTTTCACAGGATTCAGTAACGTATTTTCGCAGGAACAGGAAAAAACTACCCAGGAAAAACAACTGGAAGAAAAGGCTTTTGCTTTATTCCGTGAAGAAAAGTACTCTGAAGCATTGCCTTTAATGTCGCAGCTGCTGAGTATGTTTCCGAAAGAACCCGATTACAATTTCGGATATGCAGTTTGTTTAATTGAAACCAATCAGCAAACTGAGAAAGCTATTAAGTATTTGTTATTTGCCGACAGTAAAAGTGATAATCCGAAAATAAAATACTACCTGGGACGGGCTTATCATCTGAATTATAAATTTGATGAAGCTCTTGAAAATTACAATGCATTTGCTACCAAAGCCACGCCTGTAGACAAAAAGAAATATCAGATTGATAATATGGTTTCCATGTGTAACAATGGCAAAGAGCTAATCCGGTTTATCAGCGACCTGACTGTTGTTGACAATAAGAAAATAAAAAGTGAAAATTATTTTTATTCCTACGAACTAAAAGATTTCGGCGGTAAATTAATTATAAAGCCACCGGAGTTTAAATCAAAAATTGACAAGAAACTGGAAAAAAACAACACTGTAATCTTTCTTCCAACCGGAGCTTCAAAAGTTTATTATGGAAGTTACGGGGAAAAGAACATTAACGGACGTGATATTTACTATATTGAAAAGAAAATGGACGGCACCTGGGATAAACCTGTTGCTTTAGGCCCTGTAATAAATACTCCATACGATGAAGACTTTCCTTATCTCCAGGCTGACGGCAAAACTCTTTTCTTTTCTTCCAAAGGTCACAACAGCATGGGCGGTTATGATATTTACAAAAGTGTTTTCGATTCAACAAAAGGCGAATGGACAAAACCCATAAACCTCGATTTTCCAATCAACACTCCGTATGACGACTATATGTATATTCCTGATAAAGATGATTTATATGCTTTTTTTGCATCCAACAGGGAAACCACCGGTGATAATATTTCCGTTTACAAAATCATCATCGATAAGCAACCGATTGAAAGACAATTTAATAATTTAGAAGAAATAATAAATACCTCCAAGCTTGAAGTGTCATCTTTAGCGGATATTAAAAGAGTTGAAAAATCGAGAACCGATATTAATAAGAACCCGGTTTTGTCGCAAAACACAAACCAAAACAGTAATACATCCAACATCAACATCGGATATACTAATAAATATGCACCTCTAACCTACTCTCCAACAATTACTAAAGAACAGATAAGTTCCGATGTTTCGCAAGACGAAAAGATGATAAAAGAACAGTCTGACGAAATCAGGAAACAAAGCAATATGGCATACCTTGCTGCCGATGAACAAAACAAGGTTGCCAACGACAAAAGAAAACAGGCGGCTGACAAAACAAATGAACTAAACAAAGTAACCGATCCGGTTCTGAAGGAAAAACAATCACAGGAGATTTACGATCTGATTACAGAAGCAGAAAACATTGAACAGGAAGCTATTGCCGCATACAACATTGCAAAGAATTTAGACCAGGTAGCCACTGACATGGAGAGAGATGCCAGCAAAACCAGGAATCTGGTGGAAGCCATTAACTCCTCCGGCAATACCGATAATCAGAGCCTGGTCGAAGCTGTAAATAAAAATAAAGAAAAATTAAACAATAGTCAGAAAAAATACACTTCGCTGGAATCGGAAATCGACAGCCGGGCAAACCAGGCTATAATAAAACAAAAGGATTTTGAACAAATCGAAAAAGAATACCAGGCCAACCTGAACGACATGTCGAGCCTTGAAGACGAAATGACTACCATAAAACAACAAATAGATAACGAAAGCGATCCTGCCAAAAAATCATTACTTAACTTTCAACTGGAAGAAAAAAACACACAACTCAACCAGAGTCAGCTGAAAGATTCCACTCTTGAAGAAAAATATGAAAAACTGAAGATCGAAAAAGAAAATCTCACTACTGAAGTCAACTTTCTCAGCAGTCTCAAAAACAGAACAACCAGCGATACAAGAACCCCCGAACAATTGGCTTCATTAACCAAAAATCTGAATAAAGATCAACTGCAGAAAGATATTTTCAATAAAGAACTTACTGCCGATGTAAAAATCGCTAACACCATTACACAGAATTCTTCACAGGAAAATAAAAACAATAATCTTACCGCTGAAAACAAAGAACCAACCAATACGCAGTTAAATGAAAACAACAGTCAAAATACACAAAACAACACAACCAATCCCCCGAACGAAAATAAAAATATTTATAAAACCAATCCCGTATTCCCGTTTTCATCCGATACCAGTAACTCCAGTTCAAAACTGGTAGCATACCAGAAAGAAGTATTAAATGCCCAATACTATGACAATCTTGTAAAAGAACAGGAAAACCAGCTAACCATTCTGCAGAACACATTAAATAATGTTACTGACGACAACACCAAAGCTTCCATAAATAAACAAATCAATAACCTGTCAAAAGACATTGAAAAAAATAAAGCCATCGGGGTTCAAAGTAATCAGACTGCATTAAACTTAAAATCTGCCGCTCTTTCTGAAGTTGACACATCGGCGCTGACTAATGAACAACTGGTATTAAATGCAACCCAATATAAACCTGTAAACAAATTTAATGTTACCGATGAACAAAAACAAACATTGAATTCTGTTCAGAATAACCAGGAAAACCTGAAAGAAACTCAAAAAGAGTTTAATGTTATTAACTCTGAAATTAAAGACCTTGAGAAAAAACGTGAAACTTCTGATGTAAAAAACCAAAAAATTATTGACAAGGAAATCGAAACTAAAAGGCAAACCCAACAGGAATTACTAAATAAATATGCTAAAGATTCACGTGAATCGAACATGAGTGAGTCTGCCGTATATTCCGACCTGATTGAAAAAAATAAAGTTATTGATGTTAAAAACCCCAATCTCAGGTTTGCCAATATGCTTGAGAAAGAATCGGAAGTGTATTTTGAAAAGGCCGTCAATATAAGAAAAGACGCAGAACTCCTGGATAATCAGGAAGCAAAAAAATCAGAATACCAGAAAGCAGATAAAATAGAACAAATTGCCATTCAGAAGCAAAAATATGCTCTCGATCTGTATATGTCAAACCATACTTTAGTTGCCTCCGCCAACTCATCAAACAATAACTCCACTCACACCTTTAACCAGCAAAACCTGGCACAAACAGCAGACACGAACATAGTGAAACGCACAACCGAAATAACTCTTAATGCAGATGAAGAACAGCAACTGAAAACCTATCGCCAGGAATCACACAAAGCCGATGTTCTTTTAACTGAAGCAAAAACTAACCTGACAGAAGTAGAATCAAAAAAAAGCCAGGCAGCCTCCACTTTTTCGGCTACCGAGAAAAAAAATATTCTTAAAGGTATCGACACAAAAGAACAAAGAGCACTTGACATGATGCTGAGTGCATATAAAAATTACGGACGGGCAGACAGTATGAAATATATGGTTTACAAGAACCAGATTCAGCAGTTCCAGGCTTCAGCGCCGGAAATCGGGAACAACAAATCCATTGCCCAACAATATACACAGGAAGCAGATTTTTATTTTTCAGAAGCATCAAAAATAAGGCAACATGCAGAAACAATAACAGATAAAAAAGAAAAATCGGATGAACTTGCCCGTGCTACTGAGTTTGAGAAAAAAGCGCTGACCAGCCAGGAATTAGCTGTAGATATTCTGACCGATGTTGATCCTGTATTCTTTGTCTCAACCAGCGACCTTACTAAAGTAGACCGCCTGGATGTACTTAACCAGCCAGTTGATGTAAGCACTATAATTAAAATTAAAACTGAACGAATTATTTCTAAAATAAATCCCACAGAAGAAGAATTAAAGAAACTGGATGAATCTGAAAAGAGACGGTCAGTCTCTTCACAACTGGTAAATGATGCAAATAAATATAAGGCTGCTATAGACAGCTTACAAAACATTGCTACAAATTCCCCGAACCAGAAAGATAAAAATAAAGCCCAGAAACAAATTCCGAAACTCGAGAAAAAAATGTTTGCAAGTCAATTTACTTCCGCAGAAATTGATGAAAGTATAAACGATGCAAGATTCTATCTGTACAAAAATTATTTCTCTAAAAACAGGTTAAACGGAAACACAACCGAAGCCCGGCAGGGGAAACAACTGGAAAAAGATGCAAATTCCAAATATTCGAAAGCCAAATCGTTGCGCGAAAAAGGATTTATGAAAGAAGATGCCAGAAAAGCTTACGACATATTGGTAGAAGCAAAAAAACTGGAAGAAGAAGCTATCGATGACCAGGAAAGAGCATATGGCGTTTACCTGGGATTAACACCATTGGATGATGAAATAAAGGCATATGCAGATGCACATAAAAATGAAAATAAAAATGAAAACAACTTAATTGTAAAGTCCAATGCTGATATTACCCACATTGAAGTACCGGTTGATACAACCAGCCAGGTAACAGCTTCAAATAACTTAAATAACAACGAAGTTAAAAACACGAATACCAATCCCCCGGATAATAACGGAAACAATAATTTAATTGCCAATAATACACAACCCGTTGATACCAACACACAGGTTTCGGCTAACAATAATCCGAACCATACCGAAAATAACCAGAACAACAACGAGGTTAAAAATACAAATACCAATCCACCTGACAATAACGGAAACAATAATTTAATTGCCAATAATACACAACCCGTTGATACCAACACACAAATAACAGCGAACAATAATATAAAAAACAATGAGGTTAAAAATACGAACACCAACCCTCCGGACAATAATGAAAATACGAATAACTTAAATACAAATAACCAGGTTAACTACTCCAATTCTACAAATTATAATAATCTGTTGAACAAAGAAGGATTCGGTTTTTCAGTTTTACCGGTAAACGCATACAGTAATGCAAATCCCATCCCAATGAATACTCCTTTACCCGATGGTCTCGTCTTTAAAGTTCAGATCGGGGCGTTTAAAGCGCCGGTTAAAAACGAATCATTTAAAGGACTTAATCCCATCACAGGAGAAACCCTTCCGGGAAGCGCTTATGTACGTTATTACGTGGGATTATTCTATTCGGAAGATGCTGCAGGCATAGTAAGAAATCAAATAAGGCCTCTGGGGTATAATGACGCTTTTATTGTTGCCTACTATAACGGTAAACGGATTTCGTTATTCGAAGCAAGAAAGATTTTAAAACAATCAACTTCACCCGAAAACTACAATCAATTAGCACAGGCTGAAGTAGAAAAAATTAAAAACAGAACAACAAATCCTCCTGTTAATCAGAACCAGGTTAATGCAAATCAGAACCAGGCTAATAACCAGGTAAAAGCAAATAATGCTCCTGTCAATTCAACTAATGTAAACCAGATCACCGATTTATTTTACACCGTTCAGATCGGGGTATATAAAAATCCGGTGACAACTGCCGATCTCAAAAATCTCTCTCCCATTTACCAGGATAATGCATACGGATTTATACGTTATACTACCGGAAAATTCACCGATCCTAAAAAAGCAGAATCAGAAAAGAACAGGATTGTTCAGTTGGGAATCAGCGACGCTTTTGTTTCGGCTTATTACAAAGGGAAAAAAATAACCTTAGGCGAAGCGGCTGCCATTGAAAAGCAAAACCCTGTAAAATCATCAAATGAAGTTGGAGTTACTTATCCTGAACAACAGATTCCGGATAATCAAAATACGGAAAATGTAAATCAATCCATAAATAAAGAGGATATTGTTTTCAAAATTCAGATCGCTTCATTTAAGGAGCAGGTGCCTATAGAAAAAGTGAAAGAATTTTTAATTATTGCAGCCACGCATGATCTTAACCAGGAAAAAGACGATGCAGGAACAACTATTTATTCTATAGGAAAATATAAGGAATATAATCAGGCTTTACAGATGCGCGACATGCTGATTAATGAAGGATTTAAAGATGCATTTATAACAGCCTATAACGGAAAACAAAAAATTTCGGTTAATGATGCAAAAAGAATACTTAACCAATAAATTTATTATTTTTGTTTAGTTTAAAATTTTCTGATTGTGCCTACCGAAAAAGTTAAAATCAAGCCCACCGGCCGGAATTCATCTGCCGAATCGAAATCAAACGAAGTATTTCTTGTTTTATACAACGATGAAGTTAATTCTTTTGATTTTGTAATTGAAACCCTGATCGAAGTTTGCGGACATGACTCGCAGCAAGCCGAACAATGTGCCCTGATCACTCATTTTAAGGGAAAATGCGACATTAAAAAAGGTACTTATTTTTCATTAAAACCGATGAAAGACCTGTTAATAACAAAGGGTCTTTCAGCAGTCATAGAATAACAAAATGTTAGCAGCCATCATTCTCTTTATCGTCCTCGGTGTAATTTTAATGTTATTGGAAATTTTAGTTATCCCCGGAACAACTGTAGCCGGATTCGGAGCCATTATCCTGTTGGGATTGGGAGTATATTTCTCCTATTCAAACTATGGCATTCAAACAGGAAACTTTGTTTTAGGCGGCACCATCTTGTTTTTAATTGTTTCTTTAATTTTCTCCCTTCGGGCAAGAACCTGGAAACGGTTTATGCTGAACTCTTCTGTTGATGGCCAGGTAAATACTATTGAAACAAACATTAAAGCAGGCGATGTAGGAATTACCGTATCACGCCTTAATCCCATGGGCAAGGTTATGTTTGACGGAGAATATTATGAAGCCAGGGCTATAAATGAAATTATCGACCCTAATACCGAAATTATTATCACAAAAATTGTTGGAAATACACTTATTGTTAAATCAAATAAAAACTAAACTATGTTTACAGGACCCGCACTTTATATTGCCATTGCCATTGCCGGATTAATCGGCTTATGGATTATTCTTTATTTTATTCCCATCGGGCTTTGGTTTTCGGCCCTTGTTTCGGGAGTTCATATTTCACTTATCCAGTTAATCCTTATGCGCTGGAGAAAAGTTCCGCCAACCATTATTGTAAACTCCATGATTGAAGGAAAAAAGGCCGGCCTCGTACTTAACAGAGATGAACTTGAAGCTCACTTTCTTGCAAGAGGCCATGTTCAATTAGTGGTTCATGCACTTGTTTCTGCCGGAAAAGCAAATATCGATCTGAATTTTAAAATGGCCACTGCCATTGACCTCGCGGGAAGAGATGTTTTTGAAGCAGTTCAGATGTCGGTAAATCCTAAAGTAATTAATACCCCACCCATTGCCGCTGTTGCAAAAGACGGAATTCAGCTCATTGTTAAAGCAAGAGTTACCGTTCGCGCTAACATTAAACAATTAGTAGGAGGCGCCGGTGAAGAAACTATTATTGCGCGCGTTGGCGAAGGTATTGTTACATCCATCGGATCTTCCATCTCTCATAAAGCCGTACTCGAGAATCCCGATTCAATTTCAAAAGTTGTATTGAATAAAGGTCTCGACAGCGGAACGGCATTTGAAATTCTTTCCATCGATATTGCAGATATTGATATCGGTAAAAATATCGGCGCACAGCTAATGATGGACCAGGCCGAAGCCGATAAAAATATTGCACAGGCTAAAGCAGAAGAGCGGAGAGCCATGGCCGTAGCATCGGAACAGGAAATGAAAGCAAAGGCCCAGGAAGCCAGAGCCAAAGTAATTGAAGCCGAAGCCGGAATACCTATGGCGATTGCCGAAGCCTTCAGAAGCGGAAACCTGGGTATTATGGATTATTATAAGCTTAAAAATATACAGGCCGACACAGGTATGCGCGACTCAATTTCAAAAGGTTCGTCGGGCGATACACCCAAATAATCATTAAATGTTGCAAAATATTTGCGTGTCTGTATCATTTTTGTAATTTTGCACCTCGTTCAGGAGAGATGGGTGAGTGGCTGAAACCAACAGTTTGCTAAACTGTCGTACTGGGTAACTGGTACCGGGGGTTCGAATCCCCCTCTCTCCGCAACTACAAAGAGAAAGTTTTTGAAAAAGCCTGAAAGTCCAACGGACATGGGCTTTTTTCTTTTTAATCCCTGCGGAGTTTTTGAAAGAAATAACCTAATCCGACTGGTTTTCCGGCTGGACTTTTTCATTTTTCCTTAGTCCAGCTAATCCGGTGTTTATTCGCTGATTTTCACATAATTTCATTTTTAAAAAGGGACTGGTTCATGTAACTTTAACTTATTAAAAAAGGAGGATTTATGGAAACCAGAAATCGAATCGCTTTTTCGTTTTACATTAAACGAACAAAACCCCTCAAATCAGGGGAAGTACCAATCTACTTAAAAATTAAAGTAGATAACACGCAAGAGGAACTTGCTACACTTCGCAACATTTTTCCTGAAAAATGGAGTGTTGCTAAAAATGGAGCAGCCGGAACATCAAAAGAGGCAAAAGAGTTAAACTCTCATTTGCAACATATGGTTGGCTGTTTAAACGATCATGTGAAAATGTTAAGGGAAAAGGACAGGGAGGTTACAGCCCGGACTATCAAAAATTCTTATCTCGGAATTATTAATGATGAAAAGAAAATTGTTGAATTATTTCAGGAGCATAATAAGACAATTAAACTATTATCATTAAAGGATAAAGATTTTGCACCTGCAACCGTGCAACGTTATGAGACCTGTTTACTTCATTTAAGCAGTTACATTAAAGAAAAATATAAGGTAAATGACCTACTCGTTAATAAGATGAATCCCGACTTTATTAAGGGTTTTGAACTTTACTTAAAAACTGTTCGTAACTGTGGTCATAATACAACGATGAAATACATCAAAAACTTTAAGAAAATTATTCTTAATGCTTTTCGGAATGGTTGGCTTAAACATGATCCGTTTGTAAATATTAAATTACGCTTAAATAAGGTTGATAAGGAGTTTTTAACCGAAGATGAACTTGCACGTCTCCTGAATAAAAAAATCAGCGTAGAACGCTTAGAATTCGTTAAGGATGTGTTTTTATTTGGTTGCTTCACTGGTCTTGCTTATTCTGATATTAAAAAATTGAAACAGGAAAATATTGTTAAAGGTGAAGATGGACGTTTATGGATTCATACTAAAAGAATGAAAACAGACATGATTAGTCATATTCCACTTCTTCCGATTGCCTTACAGATTCTGGAGAAATATAAAACCAATCCGTATTGCATTATCAATAATATTTTGCTTCCGGTTTATACAAATCAAAAACTGAATGCTTATTTGAAAGAAATTGCAGATATATGCAGAATTACAAAGCATATCTCAACTCACATGGCAAGACATACGTTTGCAACTACTGTAACATTGAACAATGATGTTCCTATCGAAAGTGTTTCAAAAATGCTTGGACATAGCACAATTAAAATGACACAACATTATGCAAAACTTTCAGATAAAAAAGTAGGCATTGACATGGAAAAAATACATAATAAGTTTACAACAGAAAAGTTGAGTTTGCATTTTCCGCCTGTTTGTCAAAATTAGATTGAAAGCCCTGAAAAAATCAGGGCTTTTTTTATATCATTATTTTAAGTAAAGTGAAAATATTTGAAATTTTAAGCATAAGAAACGGTAAGTGAAATAAATATAACAATGTAACGTATATTTGAATAAAAGATTTTTATTTATGTCAAAAGTAGTAAAAACACAAACGCAATTAGAAGAAGAATACGGCATTTGTCATAATACTTTTCGTAAATGGATTAAACCGATTGAAAAGAAACTCAAGTTAGTTAAAAGAAGACCTCTGCTTGCTTGGCAGGTTGAAATGATTTATGAGTTTTTGGATAAACCATAAATTATTTACATGGTTGCTCTATAAAGTCAATATATGATTTAGTTTTATTTAAGGTTCCATCATTATTAGTAGGGAACCAATCACAATTACCCTTTGTTAATCTACATTCTGACAGTATTGAAGTTAATGACCTGATAGCTTCATACACAAAGCTATCTGAGGCGGTTCCTTTAAGAAACTCTTTGTGATATGGTTTACCATTAACATATGTATGTATTACAATATTCTCATCTTTTTTAAATAAAATTAGAAATTCTGGCAGAAGCTTTGCTTTTCTTTTTTCAATTATTTTTTTTGATTCATCGTTCAAATTGTTGGTACTTGAAATAAAACTATCCCAGATTGTTTTAATACAACTTTCATATTCGTTAAAAGACTTAGGTAGGCAATTTTTAACACTATCTTTTTTAATAAAAAATGATTTTATTCTAAATAAATCTTGTGAAGCTTTTAATGAAGGTAAAACGGTATTATTTAAACATTCTTTTTGATCTTCATCAAAAAGAAAAAAACGAATAAATTCAAATTTATCAAATATTTCTTTATTTTTTAGTTTATCTAAAACTAATTTTGATTCTTTTGTTACAATCTCTGTATATGTTGTATCGTTCCTAAAATCAGATACTCTTAATTTCGTAATAATTCCTGAATTAATTTTTCTTATAAGTGAAACTGCACAGCAATTAATCATATAAAAACAAAGAGTTGGGTCTAACCAAAGATTAGGATTTTCAGCAGTAATTGCGACAATATGAGCCAAATCATCATTATAAATTTCTTCTAAATATTGTTCATTCGGGTTAAAAAAAGGTGCTTGGTTGCCATGCAATGTTTCACGAGTATATTCTAATGGTGATTTTATGGTTTTATCAATTTTATTATTTGTGCCTTTGTAGTTTTCAGAACCTGATTTATCAATAAATTTTTGCGAAATCTCATCTTCTACAATAGGGTATGACATTGGGAAATGTTTTTTTGCAGACTCAACCTTTTTTATTTTATTGATGTATTTATCAATCATTATTGAGATTAATGCTCCAAGAATAGTAGTACATAGAATAAAGAGAGCAGTTCGTGCACCACTGAATAAATCTATAAAAGAAATTAATAATGATATTATTGCTGAAATAATAGTTCCAACAAACGTAATCCAACTAGCTTCAAAAGAAAAATTATTTCTATTATTCATATATAATGTAAATTTATTATCGTATCTGAAAAATGGTTAAGAAATTCAAAATTTTGTTCAACTAAAATAATTGCTTTTTTATCTTCTTTCCAAAATTGCACTAGATTTCCCAATTCTTCCTTTAAGTTAAAATCTAAACTATCTGAAGGCTCGTCAAGCAATAAAACTAAAGGTTTTAATATCTCCAAGCAAAGTAAATTCAATATTAATTGCTCACCCCCACTTAAAGTAGATGCAAGTAATTTCTTTTTCGGCTCAATTATAGAAAAAAGTTTTTGGAAAATTCGAGAATTAGGAATTTCTTTGGCTTTAGAACAGTTTATTTGTAATTGGATATGTTCTGCTACAGTTAAATGATTAAAAACTCGATTTCTTTGACTTAAATACCCAATTTGATTTGTTCTAAAGATACTGCTTGTTTCCCAATTTGTTATATCAACTCCATTTAAGTGAATACTTCCTTTCTTTATTGGAGTTAAATTAATTATTCCTTTAATGAAAGTAGATTTACCACAGCCGTTTAGTCCATTTATTCCAATAACTTTACCCGGTAAAACTTTAATGGAAGTTTCATCAAATAAGTATTGGTATTTAGAATAGCCAGCCGAATAATTCTTAATCTCTAACACTTTTAGTTTGTTTGTATATTTTTTTATTTTTAATTAAAATTATTTCATCTACAAAATTTTCAAGGTTTTCAAGTGTATGTTCAACAATAATTATTGTTGAATTAAAATTTGTTTTCCTTTTGTTATATTCATGTTTAAGTTTTAGTATCATTTCAAAATGTATATTAACAAATGGTTCATCCATTATCATTATTTGAGGATTTACAAATAATAATTGTAGATTTGATATAATTCTCCGTTGACCATATGATAATGTTCCAGCGATTTCATTTCCTGAAAAATTTCCTAAAGCTAATAAATCTCTTATTTCAGGATTTTCAATATTTTTTTTAGTAAAATGAAATGTGTTTAAAAAAGTCTCTAAATTGCACATTCTCTTTGCTATTAAAATATTTTCATAAGTGCTTAATTCATCAACTAAAAAAGGTACTTGAAAACTTCTTCTAATGTTATTTGAAATAAGCTTTGGTTCCATCTTTTTCTTACAATTAACATCGTGTACATAAGTAAAGCCAGGAAAATTGTAAGTTACTTTTCCAATTGTAGGCTTTAAAAATGTGTTTAATATATTAAGAAATGTAGTTTTCCCACAACCATTTTTACCATAAATTCCATAAATTTTACCTCTCTCTATGAAAATGTCACCAAGCTCATAATCAGCTTTAAAAAGGGTGTTTTTCTCGTATGAAAAAGAAAAATCATTTGATATAGTAATAATAGTATTGTTCATTTTTTAAATTGATCGGCTACCAAACAACCCTTTAGGTATAATAATAGGAACAATTATCAATAAAACTCCAAAAACTATTTGTGATAATTTAGGTGCAATTATCTTAAAGTTACTCGACAAAATAGAATCGAGGAAATAAGTTAAAAATACGAATATAAAACCAGCAACAATAGCTCCTTTAATAGAATCTATACCACTAAAAATAAGTAAGGTAAATAGGATAATTATTTCACTAGTATTAAAAGCTTGAGGGTCTGCTCCAAATGAATAAAAAGCAAAGAAAACACCTGCAACGCCTGACATTATAGCACTTGCAAAAAATACAGGTTTTTGAATTTTAGAAATATTAATACCGAAAGACGAAGCTAATATTTCATTGTTTCTAATTAAAGTATGTAAAGTGTTTATTCTTGATTTATCAAACAAAATAATCCATAGGATAAATAAAATCAAAACTACTGAAATAACTATTAAAAGAATTAAATCAGAGGTCAAGCCCGGAGGTCGAGTAATATGGGAATAACCACTCGGTCCTGCCAATTGATTATTTAGGACAAAATTTAACTCGATAAAAAAAAGAGAAAAGAATAAAAAGAAATCTTGCTTTAATATACGAGAAATATAGAAAAAGACAATTGAAACTAAAAAAGTTATGATGGGGACAATTATTAACAATGAATAAAGTTTAAAACCAGTAACCATGAATGTATTCACAAAAAAACCAGTTGTAAAGGCGCCTATTGAAAAATATACAATATTTCCAATTGCCCATAAATTCAATTTCCCAATCATCAAGGAATTTAAAGCTATCAAAAAAATGATATAAATTTCTACCTTTATAAATAAGTTAATTAATAAATCCATTTAAATAATTCTTAGTTTCTTTCCAAAAACACCATTGGGAGCTATAAATAAAGTAATTAAAAATATAAGCAGCGTGAATAATTCAGCGGTTAATGAATTAAATAATACCTCAAAAAGTGATAATAAAATTCCACAACAGACACCAATTAACACAGAACCATAAAGGTTATCTATACCTGCAACCAAGCATGAAGAAAAAGCTAAAATCATGATTTTAAAACCTGAATATGGTGTCAAACCATATCCCATTGAAAGGTATATCCCTCCGAAACCAGCAATAATACCACTAAAAATAAATATTAATATAAATAATTTATTTACTTGAATACCTAATGACAATGATTTTTCATAATTTGAAATACAAGCTCGTATTGAAATTCCACTTTTAGATTTATTTAACCAATAATACAATAATGAACAAATTATTAATATTAATGGAACAATTATTAGTTCTCGATAATAAAGACTCGTATTTGCGACAGTTTGTTCAATGAAAGGGTATTCATTTAAATTATCTGAATAAATTATCGCCAAGATATTTTGAATAATAATAGAAAGTCCAAAAGTCGTCAATATTAATAATCTTGGATTAAGTCTTCGGATTCTCCTATATAAAAATATTTCTGAAAAAATCGCTAACAATATTGCACTAATAATCGCAAAAACTCCAGCCGTAAAATGGTTAACATATTTCAAAGAAGTTAAATATACATATCCGCTTACAACTAATCTGTCAGTATGAGCAAAATCAACAATATGTAGTATGTTATAAATAAGTGCAAACCCAATAGCGACAAGACCAATAAAACAGCCGTAGAAAAAACCAAATTTTAGAACCTCTATTATCACTATTTGACAGGAATTAATTGGATTCTATTCTCTTTGATAACGTATTCCAGTCTTTCATACTTTGATGAAACAAATTCGCCATTCTTGTTAAAACTAATTTTTCCACTTGCACCTTGAAAACTATAATTATTTCTGATATTTTTTTTCACTTCTTCAATATTATTGCTTTTTGATTTTTTTAATATATCGTACATTACAAGTACAGCATCATAACCTTTAATTGCAAAGATTGAAGGTTCTTCTTTGTATTTTGCTTTATATTTCTCAATCATTTTATTGTAAACAGGATTATTTGCAGGTGTTGAAGGAATAATTAGCTTTATACCTTCTGCTGCATTCTGGGCTGTTTTAATCATATCATTACCTGTGAAATTTTCAGTAGCAAAGTATTGTGTTTTTAATTCTTGCCTAAAAGCTTCTTTTATAAAACGACCTCCATCATCGGGGTAAATAAATAAGCAAACAGCTTCTGGTTTTTTTTCTTTTAGTTTTGCAACTGTTGATATAAATGATTGTTGATTTTTATTAATATCATATTGACCAACTAAGTTTAATGAGGAGTTTTTAATATTAAAAAGAGCTGAGCTTAATAAGCCTGTACCCCAATCATCATTTACATATAAAATAGCAATATTTTTTAAATTTTGTTCCTGTATCCATTGAAATATTTCTTTTGTGGCTTCTGCATCGTTTGGCATTATTCTAAAAAAATTACCCTTACCCATTTCAATTAAGTCGGGTTTTGTATCAACACCTGACAAAACAAATAAATTGTTTTGAATAACATAATCAAGGCAATGCTCGACTTGGTCAGAACCAAATATTTCTATAAAATACTTAATGTTTTTATTTTTTGCTTCAATTAGCCTTGATAAGGCAACATCCTTTTTATGCTCAGTGTTAAGAAACTCAATTTTAATACTATCGTTATACTTTAATTTTATATCCTCTACAGCAAGCAATTGTCCTTTTTGCATCATTTCACCATATGCAGAAACTTGTCCTGATAATGGAAGTAAAGAACCAAAAACAATTGTCGGATTCTTTTGCTTATTAAATATTGTCAAATAAATAACAATTCCGACAACTATTGTAATTATTATACTAAAAAGAAGATTTTTTTTCATATGTCATTAAATTGGTTTTTGATAAATGAGGATAAACAGCCTCTTGAAGTATGTTTTTATAAACAAATTCAAAAACATTCTCAATATTATCTTCGGACATTTTAAGTACATTATCTTTTTGGAAAAAATCATCAAAACTTTCTTTTAGTTTGATTTGAGTGTTCCTTTTTGTTTTCTTTATTTTCAAATCATTCATATAATTATAAATTTAAATTTAATGGGATTAAATTATTTTTTACAAAGACCTGCAATTCTTTAGAGTTGTATATTTCATTTTCTTTACAAAACTTACGAAAAAAAGTTAATGAAATTAATTTTAGACGTTTAATTTTTTCTTCTTCAGAAATTGTGTTACCAATTTCCTTCATATCATCAAATTTGAAACAATCAAGAGCTGATATTGGTATATCATTTAACATTTCCTGTGTAAGTAAAAAATCATCCCATGTTTCACCCGGGTATCCAACCATAATATCTGTGGATATTTTAACTGCTGGAAATTCTTTGAGAAAAGAGTTAATATGATAAAAAACATCTTCAATTAAATAATTTCTTTTCATTAATGCCAACACATTATTTGACCCTGATTGAATTGGAAGTGGTAATAATGGAATTATATTCTTATACTTAAATATACGCAAAAAATGCTCAAAATCAACAATAAAATATTTTGGATGGATTGAACTAAACGTGATATTAATTTTAGGTTTAATCAGAATTATTTTTTCAATCAAAGACAATAATGTTTCATTGGTGTCTTTTCCATATGCTCCAACTTCCTCTCCGACTAAACTTATTGAAGTTATTTTTTTGTCTAAGGTTTTTATTTTATCAATAATTTGAGCAATTGTTTTTGACTTAGTTTCACCTCCAGCGCTCTTTATTACACAATATGAACAATTCTCCGTACAACCATTAACAATTCTTATAGGGTAAGCATTCAGTTTATTATGTGAAATTTGAGAGTTGTTAATATGTTTTAATTTTTGAGTTTGTTTATTTGCGTTAAAAACACCTTCAAAATTTCTTGGAGTAAAAAACTTGTTAATATTAAAAGGCAATTCGTTATAGAAACTTTTATTTATAGCTGGAACACAGCCACCTATCCAAATTTCTGCATTATTTTGCTTTTGATTATTTACTTTAGTTACAACGTCTATGGTTTCTTCGTATTGCTTTTTAGAAAATCCACAAGTCATAATAATAATAATATCCGCATCAATTAAATTATTAGTAATGATAGAGCCACTGTTATTTAAGTAATGTTCAATATGATTACCATCTGCTTGGTTTGAAGCACAGCCTAATTGTATAATATGGTATTTTTGTTCTTTCATTTAAATTTGCTCCAAAAGTAATAATTATAATTCATAATTATCAGTGTGATTGCAGCATAAAATATTGTTCCGTATAAACCTTATAAATTCTTATACATATCTTTCAATTGTCTGTGTTGAATTAGATAAAAGTTTCTGAAACCAAATATCAACTAATTCAAAAGTATTAACTGGCTTTGTTAAATCGTAAAACTGTGAGTTGTCTCTATTGCGGAATAAAACGAGGCGTTCTTTTTCAGTTACTTTTTCATACAAGTGCTTTAAAGACCAGCCCTTAATTTGTGAGGTATAATAAAATAATCGCTTTTCCTGCTCAATTTGTTTTCTATTTTCATCACTTCCAAATATTTTAAATAGTTCAAAAGAAACACAGAAATCTTGTGTAGTAACAATGGGGTATCTAATTAGATCGGGCAAAAGAATTTTGCATTCCAATAAATATTCACCATAGCCAAAATGAGCTTTATTTACATACTGCCCAAAGCCAAACCATGAAACAGTAACAATATTGTTTTTCCTCAAAAACTCACTTTTCTTATTAAAGCATTCTTTTAGAATAGTTATTTCATCTTTTGCATTCTGAATAGCACCTTTGTCGAATTGTAGTTCAATGATTGATTTTTTTTCTTCAATCCGGTCTAAAAAATGTTGGTATCGGTCTTCGACTGTCAGGGATTTTACACAACCTCCTTCTTCTGAAACTTTAAATTCAATAAATCGGGCAAGTTCCTCTATCGAAAATCGTTGAGGGTCAGCATAAATACGTGTAGATGGATACCAACTTGGAATCTCACCGTGCATCATCGGAAAAACGATTAGGAATTGATAGCCCTCATTTTTTACTGCTGTACGGTCAATAATTGCGTTTCGTTCAATTTCTGTATAATAAGATTCACTCCATTCGTTCCTTGAAAGAATAACTACAATCCGACTTTGCTCTTTAAAGATTTTTGCAAACGCTTCGGGTCCTGATTTACTGATTAGTTCTTCTTGTTTATCTTCATAAAAAAATACCTTTAAACTTGGATTCAAAACTTTTACCAGCTTTCTCGCAAAATCAATGTCCTGTTTACAAAGCGAAATTGCGATGTCCCAATTATATTTTTTTATGCTTTTTTCCATTTCCTTTAATATTTTCTTAATTTCTTATCGTTCTGTAGATATAATACTTTCACCCAATAACTACTGTGTACAAGCAATAATGCAGATTTGTTATAATATTAATTAGTCTTCATAAAACCTTCTAACGTGTCACCAACTCTAAGTGGATTGACGATATAAAAATAATCTTCAGGATTTTCAATAAATTCTAACGTATTATCTATAAGTTCATCTCCAATCTCATATTGATTTTCACTTATTATTAATCTTCTTTTGAGTATCAAAACATTGTTATTGTTGTACTCAAAAAGGTCGCTAAAATTAACTCTATTACTCATTTTAATTTGATTTAAGGTTTATACTATGGTTGTTTATTACAATTGACAATAAAAAACGCACATTTTCTTATAGTTATGGTTAATTATTAAATAATTGTAATTTGTTATTTTTGTCACGCTATTCATACTTACTCGTTGTTTTTGTATGGATTGTTAGCCAAAGTTGATATTTCAGTATCAATTTTTGAAATTTTACTTATTAAGTATTCAGCAAATTCTTTAGTCAATTTTAATTTATCCGACCCTTGCATTAAGCTTCCATATGAATTTTTTCCGCTCGGAGTTACGTTAAATAATTTTTTAGATAATGCTAATTCTTTTTCATTTGAAATAGTAATTTTATATTCATTCCATTTTTCACCGTAATATGATGTTAGATTTTCTCCAACAACATAATATGGAAATCTATCATTTGGATTACTCGTTTTATTAATTTTGGAAATAACTCTATATATTGAAAGTATGTTTTTGTGTTTTACTGCATATGTGATTAAAATATCTCCAATTTTCACGCCTCTTGGATAAATATTTGAAAAATGCAGGTTTGTTTCTATTTCTATAAACTTTTCATTCCAAGAGATTGGATTTTCATTGGTGCCAATAGGCTTTAACCAGTAGTTTGCTTTTGCAGGTATATTAAAAGGATTTGATTTTAAATTTAATAAATCTATAAGGTTGAGTATTTCAAGACTTTCTTTTTTCTTTTCTGATTTAGTTTTATTAATAATATTTTCAAAATTAATTATGTCATTATCTGTTAGTTCGCCAAACCTAATATTTTCTAATAAGTTATTCTCAATTTGCTCCAAAAGGATTTTATCATTAATTTCAACTCCCCATTCGTTATTATTAACCAATCCATTTTGGGTGAAATTTGCTGATGTAATTAATCCTTTGTAATATTCGTTATCTTTTTTCGATATATAAATCTTACCGTGAAGTGTGTTATCAATTAATATTTTTAATATAACATTGTGCCTTTTACAGTATGAAGACAATTGTTTAAAAAATTTCACTTTATCTATTTGTTCTGGTGAATATGGTTTTAACGTTGTTATCAATACTATATTTTTGGGTTTATTAATTGAGTCAAAAGGAAAAAAATTAAAATTACTTGAAATAAATGGGCTTACAATCATTATATTATTACCATTATTAAAAAAATCAATAATGGTCATTCTATGATTTATTTTTGTTCTGTTATTTATTATCATTTTGTTTCTTTATCAAATAACTATTTAGATTGTAGATTATACCTAATTATATTAGTCATTTTTTAATTTATTCTTGTACCAGTTCGTAATATTTTTAATTAACTCTGAAATTTGTTGTTTGTTTTTTGAAACATCTGTCTCATTTTTCCAATTATTCCAATTAATATTTAATATTTCAAATAAGTTAATCTCTAAAGTGCTTAAGAAATTTAAGTGTTCTCGTACCATGTCTTTAAAAGAACCGTTTTTGTTGTCCATACAGGTATAAAAAGAAGCAATAAAATATAATATTCCGTCATTTGGTAATCCATTATTCTGGAAATTATCTTCAATTTCTTTTCTGTAAATGTCCGGAACATTAGCATAGTCACTTGTGAAATTTTGTTTATCAAAAGAAGACTCAATGTACAATGGAAACATTTTTTCATGTGCAAAAACATTATTAATATGACCAACCAAGTCCAATGGTAAAAGCATTTCTCCATAAGGGCTATCACTCAATAAAGCCTTAAATTTATTTGTGTCAACAAATCCTTTTGATAACAAATAAACATGCAAAAGTTCATGAGTAAAATATTCAATAGAATCGTTTCCAATGTAAAAGGATAAACAAAAATAATCTTTTTGAGGTCTGCAATACCATGTTTTTAAATTGAGTTGATGTTCTGTATTCAGTATTTTAGTCAACTTTATTTTTATTCCTTTTTCAATGATTGAATCAAAGAATATTTTATTTCTTTCATCGACAAATATTTTGGGGTCTAATTCTTCAGTCATAAATTGGGGTTATTGTTTTCAATTATAAATAAACATACATCTGCACAATGTTATGTTTATTAGTTTTAGCACATTTATATTCTTTTCCAAAGCTTGATGGGAGTGTTTTTTGTTAATGATTCTAATTGAGAAAACTTTGTTGAATCAACATTCTTTCCACATATTACCTCAGTAAGCTCTAAATCAAATAAGTCATTATTTAATGGCACTTTGATAAAGTATCTATTCGATTGCTTGTCATATTCAATTTTAAAATAATTTTCTAAATCTTTTTCTTTTGGCATTGTTAATCCAAATTGTCTATAAATATCCTTATAATCGATGTTTGACTGATAATCGAAACATAGCCTAATTTCACGTTCAAAAGAATATTTCCCTCTTTTATAAAATTTACCAAAAGTTGAAGCTCCTTCAAAAACTAAACGTCTTTGAAATTTACTATATAGTTTTTCCTGCATTTCTATAATAAAGTCAAAATCATATCCAAAATCATATGTTATATCTTTAAGAAAATACAACTCCTCCTGAACAGGATTATCAGAAAATTTCGTAAAATTAAAACCAAGAGCAATACCTGTTTCATTATTTCCATATAATTTCCAAGCATCTTCATTTCTACAACTATCAGAGAAGCAAAATATAAAAACTTTTTCTTTTATTTTTTCAATCTCATCATTGTTAAGAAGATTATACATGCCAGTTCTTCTGAAAAATTCAGAATATTCTAAAGGATCATTGTCCCAAAGATAACTAAGAGAGGACAATTGAATTTCTTTATTCTGTATCACTGAAACAGCATAATCAAACTTTAACATATGATACATTATTGAGTAATCATGTACTCTTGATAGAGATTTATTATCAAGAAATATTTTAATCTTATCTTTTGAAATGAGTTCAATATTATTTCCTTTTTGAATTCTATCAGTTGACCAAAAAATATAATTAGTTTGTTTCGGGTCAATATAAATATCATCATAATCTACAATAATATTAATGTTGTATTTTCTAAGAACTTCGTTAATTAAATCTACAATACTCTGTTTCATAAATTATAAATTGTTGTTAATTTATTTATTCACATGACTAATAATACTTATATCTCAATTTGGTCATTAAGGTCTGTAAATTTCAGACACATAAAAGTATAAAACTTTTAGTAATAAAAAACAATATCGTTCACTTTCATTCAAGAATTATCAATTTCTTTCATCCATTTTCAAGCACTTTCATTTACATTCATTTTTCATCTTTTTCCATCACGAATTTTCAAGAATCATCAAGCGCACTTTAGCCCCGCCAGAACTTTGTTGACATAAACGCCCGCCATCGGGAAAAACTACAAAGAAATGTCACACAACGATCAGTATTCAGCCATAACAACGTTCTCCGGCATGTTTGGGGGAATCGGAAAAGCCTTATCAAACTTTCATGTATTTGCAAACATCTCTGTTCAGGGAGTGTTTGAAGTTGCTTTCTATGCAGCTATCTCAGCCCTTGTAGGCTTTGGAGTAAAAGTTCTCATTGATTACATCAAAAACCAAATCCGCAAATGAACACATTTTTCAAAATAGGAATCTTTGGCGGACTTGTTTACGGTGTTTACAAGCTATTCGGAATGAAACGAGTTTCCGACAAAATGGTAACATCCCTGTCCAATTCAAGAATTCACAAGGTTGATTGGAAAGGAATAGCCATACGCACGGAAATTAATGTTTCCAATCCTACCAAAACCACCATGAAAATTACCAAGCCATTTGTTACACTTACCACCAAAGGAAAATACATCACCAGCACCACACCGGAAAACAAAGAATTTACCATCAATCCACTTACCGACACGAAAATTGATACCATAGAAATTGTAGTGCCCTGGACTATCCTTGCAGGGTACATCTACGGTATTATAGGTAAAATCCCTCAAATCCTTTCAGCTTTCGCAACAAAAGACATGGCAGCTGTAGGTAAGGCTCTTTCCATTCCTCTTGAGATGAAATATTCTCTTTACGCCAACGGACTTTCATACGAATCTGAACCCACCAAAATCGTATGAACAACTGGTATTCCAAACAATCCATCACGAGCGGTTACCGTCCTATCATGGACGGCAAGCAGTTTAACTATCTTTTCGGATTACCGGACGGCAGGGACAGGATTATTTTAAAAGACGGAGAAGTGGATGACACCGTGCAACTCTTGAAGAAAGTTGTTTGGAAATACCTTTCCGATACCAAGAAAATAGCACCCTATCTCAAAGGAAAAACCCTTGAAGAAACCTGCCGGAATATCTGGAACTTTCTATACCATCACATCCAGTATAAATTAGACAAAAAAGGGCTTGAAGAATTGAGGGTTCCTTGTCGTAGCTGGCAGGAGCGTGAAACCGGAGTGGATTGTGACTGCTTTTCCATATTCGTGTCCTCAATATTAACAAATCTACAAATACCTCACTTTTTCCGCATAACAAAGTACGATCATGACTACTATCAACACATTTATGTGATAGTACCCAAAGAAAACGGACAGGGGGAATACATCATTGACTGCGTGCTTTCACGCTTCAACTACGAAAAACCATTCACTAAAAATAAAGATTTTACTATGAGCCTCAACGGAATTAATGTAGCTGTCCTTTCAGGCACTACGTCCAATGTGATGGACTTGGTGAACGACCTCGAAGGAATTGAAAACTTGGGTGCAGATAACGAACAGGAACGCCTGCAAGCCATTTATGACCACCTTGTAAAAACCCGAACCATGATTGCAGGAAGACCACACCTGATACAGGAAGTGGATTATCCCCCTGCTTTCCTGAAAATGCTGGATTATGCCATTGCCAACTGGAACACGCCCAACCGTGACAGGGCTTTGGTAATTCTTTCACAAAATGAAGATGCCCTGAACAAACATTTCGGCATGGACGGTATTCCTGAATATTCCGAAGCAGAAGGAATAGACAACGACTGGGATGTACTGGATAATATGACCACCGATGAAATCATGGGTATGCTTGGCGGTAAAAAGAGTAAAGCAAAAAAACAGGAAAGAAAGGAAAAACGTAAGGAAAAGAAAGCGGAACGCAAAGCCAACCCGAAGAAGAAAGGCTTTTTCAAAAAGATTGGTGAAGCCGTAAAGAAAGGCGGAAAAAACTTCATCCGTCTTAACCCGCTCACCATTGCTGCACGTAACGGATTCCTGTTAGCCCTTAAACTCAATCTTAAAAAGATGAGCACAAAACTCAAATGGGCTTATGCTACCAAAGAACAGGCAGCAGCAAAAGGAGTAAATGCAACAGATTGGGAAAAGAGCAAAAATGCCCTTTCAAAAGTAGAAAAACTTTTTGCAGACAAACTACAGGGTAAACGTGACAAACTGAAAAATGCCATACTTAAAGGTAAGGCAGGAGGACTGGACGGAGTGGAAGATGAAGAACTGGAACTCGAAGGATTGGGGGTTCTTCCGGCAGCAGCAGCTTTGGCAGCAGCAGTACCGGTAGTAACATCGGTATTAAAGATTATGAAGGACAGCGGTGTAATGACACCGAAAGAAGCTGATGACCTGCAATCAGAAGTAGATGCCAAAGTAGCTGAAGGAAATAAGATAATGGCTGATGATCCCGATCTTAAAGATGAAGGGGACGACACTTCTGAAACTCCTGCCACAAAAGAAAAAGGCGCAACTACTGATCCGGCTGCCACTGATGATAACCCTGACGATGGTGGAGAAGGTGGATTTATCGGCTTTGTTAAGAAATATCCGATTCCTGTAATAGCAGGTGCAGGCGCAATTCTCTTTGGAGTCTATATGGCATTTCGCCCGAAGAAAAAGGAACAAAAACCCAAAGGGCTTTCGGGAACAAAAAACGGTTCCAAGAAAAAAACTACATCCAAATCTAAAAATCAATCACGGTCAAGGAAAGCCAAAATTGAGGCTATCCGCTTAGGCTAATATTCATAATTACAAACCTTAAATATAAAATGTTATGAGCAAATCAAAATCATCCGAAGAAAAAGAAAAGTCCAAAGTGACTATGAAGACAGCCCTCGAAGACCTTAAAGGAGCCGGGCTTGTCATACTTGGTGTATTAGGCGGTGCTATGGCTGGTAAAGTGATAGACAAAATCCTGCCTGTGGACGAAACCGCCACCGAGTTCCAGTACAAATCACTGGTAAAACCTGTTGTACAATTAGCTGTAGGGGCAAGTGGAGCAATCCTTTTGAAAAACAAAAATCTCAAACTTGTCGCTTGCGGTTTTGCTGCAACAGGTGTTGTTACAGGTGTGAAAGTATTCCTGAAAAAAGACATTCTCAACGGTCTTGGAGACTTTAACATTGCCGATCCGGTAAAAAGAGTCTTCCGTGACCCTATTAACCTTGCCATTGCCCCTTACAATCCTGAATTACCTCCTTTAAGTGAACACAGGGAAGAAATTCAGATTGAATCTGCTCCGACAACTGTTGGAGAATTGGACGACTATGAAGAAATCCAAGAAGTACAAATCCTTTAAAACAGTGAAAAGTAACAAGTAAAAAGTTAAAATTAAAACAAAGTGCAAAATCGTAATTCGTAATCAAAAATTAATAATTAAAAACAAAAAATCATGTTAACATTAGGTCAAATCGCTACAAGCGACTACAGTCTGCTCGGAGCCATCTCAGAAGAGGAGCTTCTCGGAGCAATGGAACGTGCAACCCTCAACGAACGCAAACAATTTGTACGCAGGGTTCAGAATCAAACCAAACAAGCCACAGCAGCCGGAGGCGGAACCCCCAACAGTCGTGGTGAATTTGAAAAACGCCTACACTGGCTTCCAAAAGAAATACAGCAGGGTTTGGCAAACAAAACCTTACAAGCTGTTGATGCTGCCTATTACACCACAAAAAGCATCAGTGCTACCAAAATTATCAAAATGCTGAAAGACGATGACAACAAAATCGTAGGTCAGTGTAACATCAGCTCTGCCAAGCTGGAAAAAGGTAACATTATGCTGTTGGCAGGTATTATTTTACTGGCTGGCGTAGCTGGTCAGGGACAAAATGCTTCACAGGTTAACTATGACATTTTACCCGACTACATCCGTGACGGTGAATTTGAGTTCAAAGCCAACGGAACCACCCTCATCCCTTCCACATCCTGCGAAGTGTTTAACACCACCAATATGAATGTCCGCAAAGGATTATTCATGATGGATAACCCAAAAGTAATTCTTGACCAACAGGCTATGGAGTTAAACATCGAATGGGGTGCGAATTCAGTGAATGACCTTTACATGAAGGCAATTCTTGTAGGAACCTCAGTAACCAAGTATTAATAAGTTAAAAGTAAAAAGTTAATGGTTATTGGTAAGAGTGGGTAAAAATCCAATGGTAAATATATAAACGAACTCATAAATCAAGCCAATAGCCATTAACTAAATAACCTGACAACGCCATAACAAATAACTTAATAACAGAAATCATGAAACTGACCAAATATCAAATCATCAAAGTTAAGGTAGATTCTGCCGGACAAACCGTGAAGTTTTCTGCCGAAACGGATAAGCTGTACCAGAAGGTTCAGGGTATTTATGTTTCCATGCCTAAAGACACCTCGCACTTTGGCAGTACACTGGAACTACGCATTGCAGAACAGGAGATATTTCCCGAAGGATTTGAGACCAGAATGCTGGCTGTAAACCAGAGTACCTCTCCCAATGAACGTTTTGCCATGTTCGATACCGATGAAGTGATTGAAGCCAGAGGAAGCCACATGGAAGGTCGTTTCGTGGACGGTGGCTTTGATGACGGAAGCACATTCCCCTATGTTATGAACCTATATCTGAAACTCAAAAACGAAAAGTAAGATGGAAACGAAAGAAGCACGAAGATTTGTTATCCTTCCTGTGGACGTAACCAAAGCAGGGCAGATTATTTCTCTTGACAGGGAGTTGCCCGCTCATTTAACAGTGTGCAATGGAATAACTGCAACTGTCAAAGGTTTTCTGAACACAGGGAAGGATATTCAACATCTGGGCGAAATTTCCATTCTATTCAATTCCGGTGAGGTTCATCCTTTTCACCATACCGTTGGCTATTCATTAGAACCCTTACGCAAAAGGAACAACTTCTTTGAGTTGAAAGAACCTCTGGTTCCCAATTACCACATCAACGGATTTTACGAAGATGCCGGGACATCACGTGATGCAAAAGGCAACTTCCTTCCCTATTCTGTAAATATTTACCTCGACTGTAAAGCTATCGTGTAATATGGACAACTATCTCGTAACATATATCAATCAGCGAATGGCTGAACGTGGTTTCAAGGCATTCCATCATGAGCCTGTTTCTTTGCTTACCAATAACGATCAGGCGGAATATCGCATTAAAGGATATAACCAGTTTTTCTACCTCGTATCAAAAGAACTGGCAAACGGAACCATCATCCGTTCCGATACCAATGTGTACGATGTTGACCAGCATTACGCAAAACAAAACCTTTCGCAGATACAGGAATTTACAGGGTTAATCATTATTACCAATCCCAAACGTACAGTTCAGCTTTTAGAATTCATCAGAGTAATACCAAAGTAATATGGCATCCGGTAGTGTATCATATTTTTTGAAAAGCCTTCATATAAAGGCTAACAAAGAGATTGAAAAAGGTAACAGAATCTTTTTCAGTGCATCCGTTGTGACGGATAACAAAAGCACAAAAATCATAGACAGGGAACCTTTAGAGAGCATGACAAAGCAGATTAACCATATGGTTAAAGCCGAAAAACCGGAAATTATCAAAGTGGATTTATTTACCGAATCCGGCAACTGGATTGACGGCAATGTCTGTGATTTACGCTCTAAGGAAGTTCCTATCCAGCCACCAAGTTTTCAAGGGTTAGGTGAAGCACAAATCAATGCTCTGGTATCACAACGGTTCGATGAACTGAAAAAGGAAGTCGATTTCAATGAAATGAAAGACATGGTAAAAGACCTTGCCGATGAAAACGATGAACTGAAAAAACGTGTGGAAGAACTCGAAGATCAGAACGAAGAACTCGAAGAAACACTTGAAAGCAAAAAGCAGGTAAAGTATTATGCCGGAATGCTGGGCGACATCCTTGAAAGTATAGGGATTAAAAAAGAGAAGTTACGCAAACCGCTGGCTGAACTAATGGGATTAAACGATAATGATGATAACAACGAAAAGAAGTCTTTGCCAGCCAAAGAAGACAGTTCCGGTATTGTGGATGAAAACACAGCACAGAATACCACACAGGAACAAAACAGTTCTGAAAACACATCCGGTAACAATGCCACATCACAGACTATGAGTGAAGATGAACAAAAACGTTCTGAAATCATTTTACTTATCAGTCAATATCTCTCTAATGTCAACAATCAATTGCTGGGAGAAATATTTACCATTTTCTCAGAGATTGAATCTGACAAAACCCTTGCCCCGAATATCATTGAATATATCTCAAAACTTAAAGAATTCGCATCATGAACACTTTTGAATTTAAAGTAAAGATTGAAGCAAACAGCAACGAAGAAGCCAAAGAGGTTCTTCAAGCCATGTTTGACCTGATGAAGACCACCCGGCAGGAACTTTCCACTGGTGATTTCATTGATTTTGCAAAGAAAATCAAGAATAAACCGAGCCTTGTAAGAAAAGCTAAAATGTTTATCTGATGGACGACAATCAAAAAATATTGAAACTTCCTGCAAAGAACAAAGCTGAAAATGCTCTGGACTATGTCATGGAACATCCGGGTCGGGTTCTGGTAGGCGGTGTCGTGGTCGGTCTGGGTAGTTTTATCCTGTACAAAGTCATTCGGAAAATCATTGCCAAAGCGAAACAGGGTAATACGGAGAAAAAACTCGATGACAGCCCCGAAGTCCGTCAGGCAAGTGTTTTACGCAATGCCATGAACCCATCCGGTATTTCATGGATGATGTCATTTGATAACACAAGTACGGATAAAGTTCTTGAAACGGCAAAGAGCATTAAAAACCTCGATGAAGTCATGTCTTCATATAAGAAATTGTATGATTCGGATCTGCTGGAAGATTTACAAAAGGAACTCAGTACCGAAGAATACCAGAAGTTCACCACCATTATTGAATCCAATACAGGGAAGAAAGGTGCAGCACCTACCGTTTTTGCAAAGAAAAACCAGATGGTAGTGGCAAAAAAAGCAATCCGTGTCAGAAGCACACCGGATGCAACGTTTACCGATGGAGTGTTTCAGAGTTCAAGTGATAACAACATCCTTTTTACAACAAAGCCGGGTGATTTTATCGGGTATGCTACCGGAAAGCAGGAATTTGATTCGGTAAACAATGTAAAATTCATTCAGGTCGGTTACCTCGTCAAAAAAGAAGGTCTTCCCGAATCGGTAAAAAAATATGCCGGAAAATCCTATACCATGTGGGTTTCTTCAAGCAAGGATTACATTGACACCTTTGATTTTTACAATCCAATGTTTGAACAATATCCCAATACCAAAGCCATTGTTGCTTTTAAAAAACCACTGAGTTATTACGATAAACCTGTTAAAGGGCTTCCTTCAAGAGCCGTAGTCAGCATTGCAGACACAACCATTTTAAATGAGAAAATGCAATATCACTGCAAGGTTGAAAAACAGGTATTGCTGGGTGAATACTTGGAAAGCCTGAATACCGGAAAAAGGAAGTTTGTCAAGTTCCGCACGATTGATAACACTATACGCTGGACAGATGCCACAACCATTAAAATAATTGAACGATGATACTTGTAAATGACATAAAATGCAATAAAGGTGAAAGCCGGACTGCTTTTGAAGCAAAAGTAGCTGCTATTTCCGCAAAACTGAAAATCAACCCGAACTGGCTCATGGTGGTGATGCACAATGAAAGTGGTATTGATGCACAAAGGGTAAACTTTCAAAAGGGTGATAATCCCGATCCGTTCATACGTGCTGCAAAACGTGCTACAGGTCTCATCCAGTTTATGCCTTCTACAGCCATATGGCTGGGGACTACAAATCAGGCTCTTTACCGGATGACCAATCTTCAGCAGTTGGATTATGTGTACAAATATTTTTCAGGTTATGCAGGAAAAATTAAAAGCTATTTCGACCTGTACTTTGTTACATTTTTCCCTGTTGCCGTTGGCAAACCGGACGGTTTCGTGATTGAGGCAAAGAAAATTTCCGCTGCTGCTGTGGCTAAAGAAAATCCGGCTTTTGACATCAACAAAGACAAAAAAGTAACGGTGGGTGAAGCAAAGAAAATCATGGCTAAAGCTATTCCGGCAGCTTTCCTTGATGAAGTAATAACACAGGCTGAAAAAAAAAGTTTCGGCTTGGCTTGTTAGGGTTTATTGCTCTGGGAATAGGAACGCTGTTCCTTGTGAGGAGCTTTAGAAGAAAGAAGAAAAAAAGTAGAAAGTAAAAAGTTGAAAGATACAAGTGAAATAACTCAATAACAAATAACTTAATATCTAAGAATCATGGCACAGGAAAATGAAGTTCCTTTTAAGGACATAGAACTCGGATTTACCCGAAAGTCGGATGGAAAATTCGTAAATGTAAAATTGCATGATTTATTCAAGCAATTTAAGAACATTGATTTCATTAACAACGAAGTCAAAATTAATGGGGAAACTCTGATTGCAGATTCATACCGTTCTCCGTATTCGGAAGTGGTTCTGAATATACAAAAGAACGGCTTAAACAACGGTGATGGTTCTTACAAAATCAATGACCAGTTGTTCACGGAAAGTAAGAGTTTGAATGTAGAGAAGAACTCGACACTACAGGCACAACTGATTCCCAACGAAAATTCACAGGTAAAATCAGTAACCGATGAAAATAACAACAACATACAAACGGTTGAAAACACTGTAGTTATTCCTACGGATGCAGACCATACGGTAACGATCAACTTTGATTCAAAACCGACTGTACAATGAAAACCTCCAAACGCTATACCCTGACCATCATTGCAGGGATAATTCTTGCAGTTCTCGCAGGTCTTTCCGTGTTTAAAGGCATGGAAGGACTTGCTTATGCCTGCATAGCCGGAATTATGACCATACTTACCACTTACATCTGGGGAGAAACAAAACGACCTTCTAACACAACTGACAATGAAAAATAACACATTAACCATAGTAACCTGCCTGATGCTACTGTTCGGGTATATGGCTTTACAGTTCGGAAAGATGTTTTTTAAAGAACGAAAAGATAAAAACAGGCTTGAACAGTCTTGGGCTGTCTCCCAAAAAGAGATTGTTTATTACAAAGCAAAAAACGGCAACCTTGTTGCAAAGAACGATGCACTTCTGTTAAAATACAGGGAACTCAAAGATGTTTACCCCAACATTATCTCTGAAATAAAAAACCTGAAAGTAAATCCACGACAGATTGAACGCTTTTCCGAAACTGTGATTCATCAACAAAAAGACATTGTAACAACGTTAAAAGACAGCCTGATTTATGATACCATTCCTGTCAGGGTGTTTAATTATTCTGATGAGTTTTATACTGTAAACGGATTAGCTGTTGGCGACACACAGAAAGTACATATTGAAAGCAGGGATAGCTTAATACAGGTGGTTTACAAAGGAGAAAGAGTTAAGCCCTGGCTCTGGATATTTTCAAGAAGAAAGCTGCAACAAGTAGTCAGTTGTAAGAATCCGAATAGTAAAATCGAATATTCAAAGTTGATAGAGTTAAATAAAAACTAACAATATAATGGCAAAAGCGGTTAGCCAATATAAGCTGAATCAGCAGATAGAAGACTTCATCCGGGAGAAGGATGCGAAAAACGTTGCCTACTCTCAGGATGAAGTTTTATTTATTCAGCAATATGAAGGTTCGGGCGGTCAGGGTAGCAAAGGAGCCAGTGGCGAAGGGGTGCTGTATGAATTCTATACGCCTGAATACGTTGTTGAACTCATGTGGGACATGGCTTACAACTATGGTTTTGATAAAACAGGAACCGTACTTGAACCCAGTATTGCAACAGGAAGGTTAATCGAACCTGCACCGGACAAATCATTGGTTACCGGATTTGAGATAAATCCCATTTCTGCAAGAATCTGTGAAATAATTTATCCAGAAGCCCATATAAACAGGGGTTATTTTGAAACGGCTTTTCTCGAACCGCCACGATTTACAACAAAAATTAAAGATGAAAAACTAACTTGGTTAAAAGGTTATCCTTTTTCACTTGTTATAGGAAATCCACCCTACGGAAAACATAAGAACAAATATAGTTCTTATTTCACCAAACCGAAGATGCAGCAGATTGAAATGTTTTTCATGTATTACAGTCTGAAACTTCTTAAACCCGGTGGTCTGTTGGTGTACCTGACATCAAGCAATTTTTTACGCAATGGTATTTCTTACAATAACGAGAAAGATAATATCGGCAAATTAGCTGACTTGGTTGATGCGTACCGACTTCCGCACATTTTCAGGTTTTCGGATGTATCCACAGATATAATTGTTTTTAAACGCAAATAATATGACTGAAAATAAAAATCCCCAACAGTCAAATGCTGAAAAGGAATTACGTGAAGAAATTCTTAAACAGCTAAAGAAAGTAACCAAAGTGAATAGCCCGAATATCTGGGAACGCATACAGACCAGAGAAGGCTATGCAAAGCTCGAAGAACAGATTATTTACAAAGTTATAAATCAACATCTGGTTCCGGCTGCCATTATTCCGCAAATGGAATCAGAACTAAATTTTAATTGATATGGAAACAACAGAAAAAGTAAAAAGAGTTGAAACTGCAAAAGAAAAAGCAAAAAAGAAAGCAGTTTTAATAGAATTTTCAAGATTATCCAATGTTTTGTCGAGGCTGGATATTGACTTGGCTTATACAAATAACATCAGGAAAAGATTTGTATTATATAATAATAAACTTGATGTACTTGACAAGCTCATTAAAATAGCCCCAAAAGTCTTTAAGGGTAAGGGTTCAACGACAGAAACAAAAGACATTGGAAGTCTCTTATTTTCAGGCATGACAGAAATATTTAAGCTAATGAAAAAAGAAGTTAAAGCTGAAATTAAGTTAATTATTGCATTCCTGCCTGTAACACAAAAAACAGTGACACGGTTGGTTGCATCTGTCGGTAAAACGAAATAATACAAGTATGACTGCATCAAGGATAAATAAAGGAATTTTCAGCAGCAGGACAGACGAATGGGCTACTCCAAAAACCCTGTTCCGTTCCCTGAATAAAGAATTTCACTTTGACCTTGACGTGGCAGCCAGTTCAAAAAATGCAACCTGTAAAAACTATTTTACAAAAAAAACAAACGGACTGAAACAGGACTGGTACAGGAACAGCAAAACAAAAGCTGTTTTCTGTAACCCTCCTTATGGTAAAGGGGTAGAAAACTGGTTAAGAAAAGCCATTGATGAAAGCAAAAAAGGATGTACGGTTGTCTGCCTGATACCATTCCGGACAGACACAAAATATTTTCATCAACTGATATACGACAAAGCCTGTGAAATCCGGTTAATTAAGGGAAGATTAAAATACGACGACAAGAAACAGTCTGCTCCTTTTCCGTCTGCCATAATTATCTACAGAAAAGGAAAGACCAAAACATCATGGACAAATGTTGACAGTAAGGGAAAATTACTGGACTCACTTGACGGCACAGAAATAAACTCCCCTTCATATTACAGGGCAAGAATCAATGCCATAAAGAAGCTGATTGAAGAACTTCCGACCAACAGGGATGAAAAGAACCCAAATCGCACCCTCATCCGCAATGGTTTTATTCCCGAAACACAACAAAAGAGGTTTGAAGAAATTCTGGATTATGAACATAAACTCAGCTTTGCATTGAATGAACCGTTGACTTTTTCTGAATTAACATCTTTCAATACATGGTTTGTGCTTCATCCTGAAAAGGTATGTGGCAAAGAGGTTGTAACTACTTCAAGGGAGTTCCCTATCACCATCAAAGGAACAAAAGAAGATGTTATCCAAACCATCAAAGCCGGAATTAACCACACACAGAATATGAAACCTGAACAAATCAAAAATTCAACACAGGCAGAATTTCATCAGGACACAAGAGACATAGAACCGGAAAAAACAATGAATCGTTTTGGAACGGCAAAGAAAGTGCTTGACTGGACGGTTTCAGAATTTAATTCATTTTACTATGATGAAATGCAGAACTTCCTGCAAACTCAATCTCCGATAGAAAAACAAATTACAGAATTAAAGAAAGAAATCAGAGAAGCTGGTCGGGATAAGACTAAGCGAAATGAGCTGACCACAAAACTTAATGAAACAATCCGATTACTTAACCAAAACAAAAATGCTTTTGATTCCGACTGGATAGAATTCTGTATGGAACTTCGCAATATCATTATTGAAACAGCCAAGAACAAAGACTTGCAGGTTGACGAAGAAAATAACAGCGACATACCGGATGATATTTTACTTGCCATCTCAGACCGTCCGGGAATAGAGTATTACTGGAATACAAAAATTTCAGAGGTCATAGAAAATGAACTGCAATACTTCATTCAGCAAAATGAAAAACAAACTACCAGTCTCAGTGAATTGGAACTGGAAGCCTTTGCACTGGAAACTGAATTACAACTATTAACAGTTTAAAGATAAAAGTAAAAAGTTTAAAGTCGAAAGTATAACAAATAACTCAATAACATAATAACCCAATAACCAAAAACGCCATGTCCTACTTAAACGGCATATCAAACACAGATAACTTGGGCTGGTTAAATCCGGCTCTGGTCAGTATCATACTCTCCAACTCTGACAAAATCCTGAAAGTTGTCAAAGAAGCCAAGCAATTAAATGGGCTTGGATTTACATCCAAAACCATGAGTTTTGACGATGTTGTTGCACGTTACAACAAAGGCATTACTTATGATGAAACCAAAGCATGGGTCTGGTATAAACGTTCGCTGGGTATAGAGATGAAAGGCTGGGAAAAGTATTATGTCAAAGGTGGTAATGTGGTTGAAAATGTCGTTACAACGCAAAATGTATCGATAAAAGACAATCATTTCACAGAAATAAAAAATGTTGAAAAAGGCACTGTACTCGGTAAATACATCAAAACGCACAACTTTGCAGAGGGTGACCATTACTTTATTTTCCGTTCTGATGACGGTTTGTACTTTGTTTCTGCCAATGCCTGTAAATTAGTAAAAACACCTATTGCAGCCAATGAAAATGACCTCAACGACCTTGTGAAAAAAGGGGCATTGTTCTTTATGGGTGGTGAAATGGTTCCTTATCCTATTTATACTTTCGGTAATATGTACGACAGGGAACTTCAACTCGAAGCCGACAAGGAATACATACAAAAACAATGGGGTGATGAAGTTTACGAAAATCACCGTGCAGCCATTGAGAAATCAAAACCTGTCATGCTTACCGTTACCAATCCCGATGAAAGAGAAAGACCGATTATTACGGCTATTTCAGACTTTGCAGGTGATACGGATGTGTTTTCCATAACCGAAGTTCGTGAGGAATTTATGGATGTGGAAAATTCCGAAGAACTGAAAAAGGTAAACGGAAAAGTAGAACGCAAAAAAGAAAAAGAGAAAATTCACCTTCGTTTTGACGGAGAAACCAAATACAGTTTGCAGGATGTATTTGTGAAATGGCTTTTTACTTTGAACACCGATTCTGACTATGAAAAATCCTCTGCTATTGATATTGCAGACTATTACATTGCCAACCGTCCTTTACGTGACGATAAAATGTCAAAGGAAGAAAAATCCGAACTCAAAGCCAATGCACGAATTGAAGGAGAAAAACTCTTTTCACGTTTTCTGCATGAAGTAGTTTCTGCAAAAGATCAGGAACGTTTGGATTATTCTTGGAACAGGCTTTATAATGGACAAAGCGATATATCTTATCAGAAAGTTCCTATTGGTTTTGAATGTTCAGCAACCTTTAAAAGCGGAATACTCCTTTTAACCGACATTCAGCGTGAAGGAATTGCTTTTATGGAAGTCATGGGAAGCGGAATAAACTCGTTTGATGTCGGAGTTGGCAAGTGCACTGTTTATAAGCTAATTGCATGTGTAGAGTAACAATAAGGTAACGTTAAAGGCTTTTTTCTTATTTTCCACCTTACCTAAGATATATCAAAGATAATCATTTTTTCAC
>JBBIRU010000044.1:0-45868 GCA_037441645.1 Bacteroidota bacterium | reverse complement strand
ATTCGTATTCGACTGACATTATGATTATTATGCTTTACGTATTGATATTCTTACATATAATAAAATATTAATTCTTCTTATAAACGACAATTCCGGACTTATCATTGTTGAAATGTTAATAAATTTATTGCTATCATATTTCATCTTTAAAAATATTTATTACAAAAAACTTTTAAATTCACATATTATCCTGATTATCAAACATAAATAAGTTGAAAAGACTGCATAAAGAATTAATGTTTTTTCAAATCCATATTTTGTACAATACTAACGTATAATTTAATTAAATTATTCTGCTATGTAATAAATGGTCATGATTACGTAGTGCACGGTCACTTTATGGTAATAAATGGTAAAATTTCATATACATTTATTTTCTAACAAATTCGAGGTTATTTTAAACATTCTACATAAATATTTTAAGAAATATTTTCATTTAAACTTTAACCATTAAATAAATAATGAAACACCAAAAAATGATTGAATAAATATTCATTAATAACACTTATAAAAAAATATCTGGTCTGTTCTCTTTCAAATTTTTTAATATATACTCCATTTCTCTTTCGCTCATATCTGATTCTAAAATTGAAAGCGCTTTATTCATGGTTGTACAATAATAATAACAACTTTTTTTTAAATTGTCTATATAGAGATGCGCTAAAGCAGTGGCCATAGGACTATTAACAAGGTAAACAGTTAATATATTTTGTATATTAATGGTTGCTCTGAACTTTACTAGTTCATCAAGAATCTCAAAATTATTAATAACGGTTGCTTCTCTGAAATCAGCTAACGACTTATTTACATATTTCCATTCAGGGCTCTTTATAGTCTTAATTGCAGCTGACTTATATTCCTCTACAGAAAAATCTCCCACATACTTCTGAACAAAAAGTCCTTTTTCTTTAATTATTTTAGAATGTAATTCCATGATATAAAATATTCTAAAGATTCCTGAAAGTCGCTTATTTCTCCGGTTCTGGTTATATGTATAAAATTCTAAATAGTTAAATAATAAATTATTATTTAACTGAAATCAAATTTACAAAATATTAATGAGAAACAAATTATCAGAAAAATCCGGAAGATTTTTTTACCGGGTATGTATTTGTGAAGCAGTAAGGTGATTTATTTTTCATTGCTTCTTCATATAATTGAACACCGTAAGCAACAAGTTTTGCTTCATATTCTTTAAACCCGGGCGATTTCACATCAACTGGTTTATTTTCATTATTTATCCATGCTAACAGGTGTCCGTTATGCAAATAACACTTTACACTATTAACCGTTTTATTCGTTATATTAAATCCATTTTACTTCTGAATACATTAATTGTCCGTTTAAAAAGTACCATTCTACATTCTTTTCTATTTTATTATCCATTTGCTGAACTTTTACCAACAGCAATACATTATCTTTTACATATATCTCCCTGTAACTTAAACTGTCTTTATATTTTTCTATTTTCCGGAAATTACTAATGTTGTTTTTAATATTTTCCCTGAACTTATCAATATCCCTGATTTGTTGCTCAGTATCATTTGCCATCAAAACCAAATCAAGCCCATCAGATGTTTGCGAATGAACTCCTGGTGTCAAAACCAGGCAGGTTAAAATTATAAAGATTAAGGTTTTCATGTTATGTTCACTTTGTTTCTTACAATTAAGTATAAATCATAATTATACAAATGTACTTTTTTGATAATATTCCACCATATAATCACATCCATTTTCTGTTATAAGTATAAAGCATAATTACAGTTAGAGTGCCTGTTCCCATCAATACCGCTCCAAATAAATACGGATGATAGGTATTCCATAACAAATCAGTTAGTCCGGCTTTATCAGTATTAAGAATCTTTGTTGCAACATCGAATAATTGTTCATTTGAAAGTTTTTCCAACCGGAGTTGTGGCAACATTTGCTTTACCATTTCAAATTTATCGGCAAGTTTCTCATATACTCCGCCTGAAATAAAGCCCCCGATAAAGTTCCCGAGCGCTATGGGCATAAACTGAGTTCCCATATACAAAGCAGCTTTGTCTTTGGGAGCAATTCCCCCGATATATTCGAGAATTTTCGGAGAAAAAGTCATTTCACCGATGGAAAATATAAGAATCGAGCCAAGAGCAAAAAACGGGTTACGGGTAATAACCATCAGTGCCAGACCAGTTGAGTTTACCAGGATTCCCGCAATCATCGAAGGTAAAGGCCGGAAACGAATAACCAGACTGCTGATAATGACCTGGAAAGCTACAATAAAAAAAGCATCCATGGCAATAATCTTTTCGGTCAGAATATGTCCGTCTGTGGTACCAATCGCTTGTGCAAAACCCGGCCATAATGAGTACAATACATTATACATAGGTGCTGTATCAACCCATTGTTCAATAAACACGGGAAGGCTATAGAAATACTGCCAGTAAACCGTCCATGCTCCTACGATAATGGCAAGGAAAACCACAAATTTAAGGTCTCTGAGAACTTTATAAATATTAATAAACACAGTGCCTATGCTTTTCGCAAGAGATTCGGAATTCTGAGCCCTGAGAGGTTCCTTGAAGAAAATAATTACAATTACAAGGTTCAGTAAAATTGCACCCGACGACATAAGAAACATATAATTCCAGTTGATTTCACGCAAATACGAAGCGGTAAACGGTCCTATCAATCCCCCTATGTTTACCATCATATAAAATATCCCGAAACCAAGGCTGGCATTCGATTCATTGGTAGTTTTGGCAATGGTGGCCGAAATAATGGGTTTAAACAAAGCAGCTCCAATGGCAACATATAAAAAGGCCAGGAATACAGAACCAAAGGATGTAACCAACCCCATTACATAATATCCTGAAGACAAAATAACAAATGCTACTATTAATACTTTTTTATATCCGAACTTATCTGCAACAGATCCCGTAATGATGGGAAGAAAATACAGGATAGCATTTACAATCCCCATGATTAGTCCTTTTTCTACCTGGGTAAAACCCAACGCTCCTGTTTCTGTTGAATTAGTCAGGTAAAGCGCTAACAAATTAAAAAGTCCATAGTAAGCCCACCTTTCAAAAAGTTCAAGTGTATTGGCTGCCCAGAACGTTTTAGGCAATGATTTTACAGTATTTACAAAACCGGGCATAAGAAATAAATTAATGGATGAAGATAGAAAAGAAATTTGATTCGGGATTCCGGAATCTTTGATTGATGATTATTTGCTATTGTAGATTCCGCTGCAGATATTTGGCTCTTCACTTTGAATTCCCAAACTCAAACTCCGAACTTTGACTAATGACTATCAGCCAATAACTACTGACTAATAATAATTTAATAATTAATGACTTTTGCTTTGGGATATATCCAAAAAAATATTTTATTTTGTACCGGAATCCTATAAAAAGAAAATGTATGGCACATCATGAAGAAAATACGCATTTAAGTCCCGAAGAAATAAAATTCAACGATTGTATCCGTCGTGGCGATGACCTGGCAAATATTCATCAATATACTCCCGCTAAAGATTGTTACAACGAAGCTTTGGAATTGCATTTTAATGATAACCTGGCTCATGAAAAAATAAATTCAATAAAGAACTTGCAGAAATATGAATTTAAAACCATACTTAAAATATTAGCTGTTGCTGTAGTAATTATTGCAGCCGTATGGATTTATAAAACCCAGTTATAGTTTATTACTGAACAATTATTCTTGCAGTCATTGTCATGTGCAATGTGCAACGATAATCATATGTTCCTGCTGAATCGAATTTAAAACTATACGTTTCTCCTTTACCAAAATTAGAACTTGCAAACCAGCCTGTACAGGTAACATTATGGTCATAACTGTCTTTGTTAACCCACTTGATGGTTGTTCCTTTAGTAATAGTTTTTTCAGCAGGGTTAAACTTAGAACTTTCCATCCAGATTTCATTTGCAGCCTGGGTTGTAGGTTCAGGAGTTTTCTTATCGCAGGAAGTAATATAAAAAAGGGACATTATCATTAGAATAATTATTCCCTGTCCTGAAAATACATATTTAGTTTTCATAATAGTTGCAGTAATTTTTTTAAGCCTTAATACAAATGTAGGCTATTTATTATGAAAAAGCAATATATTCTTTTTTACAAACCGGTATTAAATCAAAATTTTAATATAATTTAAAGATGGAACAAAGTTCAATATTAAAATTAACTAATCTTTCCGGAAACAATAAAATATGGATTCAATAAATTTTCTTTATTGTAAATAAAGGGTGTATGCCCATCCCCTTGTAAAAATGAGCAGCCGGCTTCAACAGCCACGGCATGGCCTGCTGCCGTATCCCATTCCATAGTTGGACCAAAACGGGGATAAACATCAGCCGAACCCTCTGCTACCATACAAATTTTTAAAGAACTGCCACGGGATGCTAATTCCACTTTCCCTTTAACTTTTTCCAGTTTCTGAATATAGTCTTTTGTTTCATTATTCATATGTGAACGACTGGCAACAACGGTAAACAACCGGCGGGAACCGGATACAGGAAGAAGTTTCGACAATTCAGTTATTTCTTCTATCGTAAATTTGTTACAGTTTTCCTGCCTGAAAGCTCCTGCCCCTTTTTCTGCAAAATAAAGGGTACCTGTAACAGGAACATAAACTACTCCCAACACTGGTTCGTTGTTTTTTATCAGGGCAATGTTTACTGTAAAATCTCCGTTCCGGTTTATAAATTCTTTGGTTCCATCCAATGGATCAACCATCCAGAAATATTCCCAGTTTTTTCTTTCCTGAAAAGGAATACTACGCCCCTCTTCGCTTAAAACCGGAATTTTTGTTGACTCCAATATTCTGAGAATTTCATTATGAGCATTTTTATCGGCAAGTGTCAGCGGTGATTTATCCTGTTTTAATTTGGATTCAACTTTTTCGTTTTTATACACTTCAAGTATTGCTTTTCCAGCATGTAATGCTGCATCTATCGCTGTATAAAGTAATTGGTTTTGCATTTATGTAAAAATTAGTTAATTTTTAACGAATATCACTCACAAAATAAAAAAAAGACGTCAAACGACGTCTTTTTCACTAATTAGAATTTATAGACATTATCTTCTATCAGCTTATTAGCAATTCTTCTTCGGGCTTCTTTAATATTTACAGGTTCTGTAAAAGTTAAATCCTGTAACCCTTTCTGAAGTTTAGTATACTCTTCGTTCCGGGCAAAGGAATTAATAGCATCCATTCCTGATTTATAAATTACTCCTGATGCTTCATAAACAAACACATCACAAATATCTATATATAAAGAGAAATTACCCTTCAAATTTAATTTTTTAAGTTTTTCAACTCTTAACACTAACGATTCTGCAGCAAATAACTGAATTGCCATATCAGCAATACTCATCATTACTTCCTGCTCAGTATTAAATTGTTTACCTACATTTTCATAAGCTCTATACAAGGTTAAAAGCAAAGCTTTTTTAAGTTGTTTTATATAAAAATGTTTCCTTTCAAAATAATCTGCACTAGCATCAACTTTTTCTATTTGTTTATCAAGGTTTTCGAAAATTGTTTTTCCTTTACTAAAGAATACTGAATCAGCTTTTTTAGCTACCTTTAGCATACTGTCTGATACAACCAATCTGTTAATTTCATTGGTTCCTTCAAAAATCCTGTTAATTCTTGCATCACGATATCCACGTTCTACTGACATTTCTGCGGAAAAACCCATACCTCCATGAATCTGTACAGCTTCATCGGCACAATAATCTAAGGTTTCAGATCCGAAAACTTTCAGAATAGCTGCTTCCAGCGCATACTCACCTAAAGCCTCCAGGTAAGCTTTACTTTTTTCCATACCATTCTCAATATGCATTTTAATGGTATCATCTACATACATACTGGCACGATAAACTGCAGACTCTGCAGTAAAGTGACGAATAACCTGTTCAGCTAATTTATATTTAATGGCTCCAAAATTTGAAATCAAACAACCAAACTGTTTTCTTTCATTGGCATATTTTACAGAATCATTAATTGCATTCAGATCAAGACCAAGAGCATTTGCACCAAGTTTAATTCTTCCGATATGAAGAATATTTAAGGCAATACGAAAACCTTCTCCTCTTTTTCCAAGCATATTTTCGACAGGAACAACACAGTCGTTAAAGAATATCTGTACTGTAGAAGAACCTTTAATACCCATTTTCTTTTCTTCCGGATTAAAGCTTACTCCCGGAAAAGTACGTTCTACTATAAAAGCGCTTAAAATTTTATCATTATCAATTTTTGCAAAAACAGTTAGTACATCAGCAAAACCGCCATTGGTGATCCACATTTTCTGTCCGTTCAGAATATAGTTTTTACCATCTTCTGAAAGAACCGCTTTAGTTTTCCCTGAATTAGCATCTGATCCGGCATTAGGCTCCGTCAAACAATATGCACCGGCAAATTCACCGGTTGCTAATTTAGGTAGATATTTCTGTTTTTGCTCTTCATTCCCATAATATAATATAGGAAGGCTTCCGATACCTGTATGAGCAGAATACGCAACAGCATAGGAATATCCTGCGCCTAATTCAGCAGCAGCAAGCATTGAAGTGACAAAAGATTGTCCAAATCCACCATATTCCTCAGGAATTGAGATACCTAATAAACCTACTTCACCGGATTTGCTTATGATACTTCTCATATAACCGGGTTCCATACTATCAATACGATTAAGATTAGGAAGAACTTCCTGTTTCAGAAAATCCCGGCACATTCCGGCAATCATATTTTGCTCTTCACTGAACTCTTCGGAAATAAAAACTTCTTCAGCAACAGATTCAGAGACAAGAAATTCACCACCTTTTAAAACTTTGGTATTTTTCATTTACATTTATATTTATAAGGGATGCAAATATATAAGGTTTCTATTAAAAAACAAAGGTTCTACTATACCAAAGGAATTACCAATCCGGCCAAAAGCGGCAAGTTAAAACAATATATACAATAAAAACCAGTATCTTGTCTGCCGAATTTAATTTTCATTCAAAATTCAGAATAATTATAAGAAACTGTTTTTTAAATTTAAGAAAGATTAAGCATTTGTTGATAACTGTCGAAAAAAAGGAAATAACAGGATAATGCTTTCTTTTCTTTACTGTTTTAGGAAAATGATCTTCATATTTACAAATTCCAACCACAAAGCATTATTGATAAATACTCACTAATTTATATATTTGCAAAACTTAAAAAAATACTTAGATTACATGAGAGCATTGAAAATCATCGTCTTAGCAAAGCAGGTTCCTGATACACATAACGTTGGGAAAGATGCCATGAAAGCCGATGGTACAGTAAACAGGGCCGCCCTACCTGCTATTTTCAATCCCGAAGACTTAAGCGCACTTGAACAAGCCCTTCGTTTAAAAGAAAAATATACCGGTTCAACCATTACATTATTAACTATGGGCCCGCCCCGTGCTGCTGAAATAATCCGTGAAGCTATATACCGGGGCGCTGACAACGGTTACTTAATAACAGACAGAAAATTTGCCGGTTCCGATACCCTGGCAACTTCTTATGCCATTTCCCTGGCTGTAAAAAAACTTGCTCCCTATGATGTTGTAATTTGCGGCAGACAAGCTATTGATGGCGACACTGCCCAGGTAGGTCCCCAGGTTGCAGAAAAAGTAAAAATTCCACAGATTACCTATGCTGAAGAAATTATAGGCATCGAAAAAGATGAGTTAATAGTAAAACGCAGACTGGAAAGAGGAATTGAAATAGTTGCTTCTAAGTTTCCGGTGCTTGTTACAGTTCATAGCTCCGCTCCTGCCTGCCGTAACCGCAATGTAAAGCGTTTAATGAAATACAAACATGCTAAAACAGTCAGCGAACTTCAGGAATCTACCGAAGATTATATACAGCTTACCAAAGACAGACCCTATTTAAAAATTGAAGAATGGAGCGTTACCGACCTGAATGCAGAAGAAACATATCTTGGTTTAAGCGGTTCGCCTACCAAGGTTAAGAAAATTGAAAATGTGATATTCAAAGCCAAGGAATCCAAAGTTCTTTCAACTACAGATAATGATATTGACAATTTAATGAAAGAACTGATTGATAATCACACCATAGGTTAATTAAAAAAGAAGAAAAAGTGAATAACGTATTTGTATTCTGCGAAATAGAAGAAAACAACATCATTGCAGATGTAAGTCTTGAATTATTAACAAAGGGAAGAACACTTGCCAATGAGCTGAAATGCAAACTGGAAGCTGTTGTTTTAGGACATAACCTTTCAGAAGTCGGAAAACAGGTTTTTCCATATGGTGTCGACGTAATTCACATTGCCGATGATAAAAAATTATATCCTTACCTTACCCTTCCTTTCGCAAACATTGTTACAAATTTATTCGAACACGAAAAACCCCAGATAGTATTATTTGGTGCCTCTACCATTGGCCGCGATCTTGCTCCCCGCGTTGCTTCTTATATGGTTTGCGGATTAACAGCAGATTGTACAAGCCTGGTTATTGGTAATCATACTGAAAACCGATCCGGAAAAGAATATAAAGATTTGTTATACCAGATTCGTCCTGCATTTGGCGGTAACATTCTGGCAACGATAATAAATCCTGATACACGCCCCCAGATGGCAACCGTCCGCGAAGGGGTAATGAAAAAAGAAATAGTTTCTGAATCTTATACCGGGATTATTAAGAACATTGATGTTTCAAAATTCTTAAAAGAAGAAGAATTTATAGTCAGAATTATTGACCGGCAAATCGAAGCAAAAAAAATAAACATAAAAAATTCCAATATTATAGTTGCAGGTGGTTACGGAGTTGGCTCAAAAAGTAATTTTAAACTTTTATATGAATTAGCCGGAGCACTGGGTGGTGAAGTTGGCGGATCGCGTGCTGCCGTTGATGCCGGGTATATTGAACATGAAAGACAAATAGGACAGACAGGAGTTACAGTTCGTCCAAAACTTTATATTGCCTGCGGTATCTCAGGACAAATACAACACCGTGCCGGAATGTCAGAATCATCCATGATAATCTCTATAAATACAGATAAACATGCCCCCATTAACTCCATAGCTGATTATACAATTATCGGTGACATAAGTGATGTTTTAACCAAGATGATTAAGTATTACAAAAAGAACTCAAAGTAGGCAATAATTATGGCAAATTTTTATAACGATAATAAAGACCTGAAATTCCACCTTACACATCCGTTGATGAAAAAAATAGTTGGCTTAAAAGAACGCAACTATGCCGATAAGTGTAAGTATGATTATGCTCCTCTCGACTTTGAAGATGCTATGGATAGCTATGACCGTGTACTGGATACAGTCGGAGATATATGCGGTAATATTATAGGTCCAAACGCTGAAGCAGTGGATCATGAAGGCCCGCAGTTAATCGAAAATAAAGTGGTTTATGCCAAAGGAACTTCAGAAAATTACGAGGCTATTAAAAAAGCAGGACTTATTGGAATCTCTCTTCCCCGGGAATACGGTGGACTAAATTTCCCTTTAATCCCCTATGTTATGGCAGCTGAAATTGTTTCCCGTGCCGATGCAGGTTTTTCAAATATCTGGGGATTACAGGACTGTGCCGAAACATTAAACGAATTTGCATCAAAAGAAATTAAAGATCTTTATCTGCCCCGTTTTTGCAAAGGCGATACTGCCGCTATGGATCTAACTGAGCCGGATGCAGGATCGGATCTTCAGGCAGTTCAGCTGAAAGCTGTCTTCGATGAAAAAACGCAAAAATGGTATCTGAACGGTGTCAAAAGATTTATTACCAATGGAGATGCAGATATTTCTTTGGTACTTGCCCGAAGCGAAGAAGGAACACTGGATGGCCGTGGTTTATCATTATTTCTCTACGATCGTGCCGACAAGGGAATGATTGTTCGCCGCATTGAAAACAAACTTGGAATCAAAGGCTCTCCCACCTGTGAACTGGTTTTTAAAAATGCACCCGCCATTTTAGTTGGCGACAGAAAACTGGGATTGATTAAGTACGTGATGTCTCTTATGAATTCTGCACGTATGGGTATCGGAGCTCAATCTGTTGGGATATCTGAAGCAGCCTGGCGTGAGGCTGTTAAATATGCCGGTGAGCGTGTACAATTCGGGAAACCGATAATACAATTCCCCGCTGTTTACGAAATGTTAACTTTAATGAAAGTAAAAGTTCAGGCTATCCGGGCTTTACTTTACGAAACAACCAGGATGGTTGATTTTTACAAACTTTACAATAAACTTTCGGAAGAACGTAAACTGGAAAGTGAAGAACGTAATGAATTAAAAAAATTCCAACGTCTGGCCGACGGATTTACTCCCATGCTAAAAATGATTTCCAGTGAATATTGTAACCAGATTGCATACGATGCATTGCAGATTCACGGCGGCGCCGGTTATATGAAAGACTTCCCCGTCGAACGTATCTATCGCGATGCAAGAATTACTTCCATTTACGAGGGCACTTCTCAATTACAGGTAGTGGCTGCAATAAGATCAGTTACAACAGGTGTTTTTTTATCATGGATGAAAGAAAACGAAGAACAGAAGTTTTCTCCCGAACTGGAATATTTAAAGAAGAACCTGGTTGAAATGACAAAAGAATTTGAAGAATGTGTTAAATCTGTTTTAGAAGTAAATGATTTAGAATATACCGATTTTCACTCAAGGAGAATGGTCGAGATGGCTGGCAATATTGTTATGGGTTATCTTCTTTTGAACGATTCAATGCGTGATATGGACTTTGCAAAATCTGCGGAAATTTTTATTACACGTGCAGTTACCCAGAACAGGGAAAAGGCTTTGTTTATTAAAACAAGCGAAGTAAAAGATTTAGGAATTTATAAGATTATCTGATTTTAATCCTGCTTAATATCACATTTTATTAATAGGCCTGCTAAAAGTAGACCTATTATCTTTTGAACTTATTGATAATTATCAATTGGCAGCCAAAAAAAATACATAGATTTGCATTGAAAACTATAAATAGTATATTTATTTTCTAAAAAATTAAATATGCCTATAATAATAGATGCAGAAAACAAACTATCATTTTCCGGTTATTTAAAAAAGATCTGGAATAACAGGAATCTACTGTTGATTTTCGCATACAAAAATATCAAAGGTAAAATTGCTCAAACACGGCTGGGAGTATTTATAATTCTATTTCAGGCTATTATATTAACATTAATATTTGGTTTCTTTATCACTCGGTTTATTACATTCTCTGTTACCTATCCTTATATTCTTTTTGCAATTACCGGAATGATGGGCTGGTATATTTTTTCGTATGTTGCTATTTTTTCAGGCACTTCAATAATCCAGAACCATCAGATAGTCTCCAAAATATATTTTCCCAGGATTATACTGCCATTTTCATATGGCATCTCTGCTTTGGTAGATTTTGCCGGTTGGCTGATTGTGTTATCGGCTTTAATGATATATTACAAGATAATACCATCCGTTAATTTTTTCGCCATATTCTTATTTTTATTCATAGATATAATCATTGGCCTTGCTGTAGGCCTATGGATTTCTTTGCTTAGTTTACGAAATCGTGATGTTGCGTTATTCGCTCCGTTTATCATCGGAATTGGAATGTTTTTTACTCCTGTAATATATCCCGTTAAAGTTTTACCTGAGTCAATATCTTACTTGTTATTTTTCAATCCATTAGCCGGAGTAGTAGAAGGGTTACGCTGGTCATTGTTTAACACTGAATTTGATTTTCGTTTCATTTGGGGTTTTTTTATAATAATTTTGGTATTTATTTCAGGAGTTTATCTCTTTGTTAAAAAGGATGAAAATATCACAGATAAATTATAACATAATGAACGATGAGATAATTATATCTGCAAAAAATTTAACAAAGGAATATTACATTTCTGAAGGATTATTTTCATTTTTTAAGAAAGACCGGGTAATTACCGCATTAAACGGGATTGACTTAGAAGTTCATAAAGGAGAAATTATCGGGATCATCGGACGAAATGGTTCCGGTAAAAGTACATTACTTAAAATTTTAAGTCAGATAACCAAACCCACATATGGAAAAGCGATAATTAATGGTAAAATTGTTTCTGCAATTGAAGTTTCTGGTGGCTTTAATCCCGACTTATCGGGAAAAGAAAACATTAAGCTTATTGGTCAGATATGGGGCATGTCATCCCGCAAAATTAAGGAGACAGAAAATGCCATCATTGAATTCGCAAACCTCTCAAATTTAATTTTCTTACCTGTAAAAAAGCTATCAACAGGCATGATTGGACGTTTAGCTGCATCGATAATTATACACATCGAAGCAGACATATATATATTTGATGAAACCTTAAACGGCAGCGACCAGCTATTTACAAGAAAAATACACCGGAAACTTATAAATCTGCAAAAAAATAATAAGTCTATTTTAATTGCTTCTCATAAAGTTACGGATTTGTTATCATTATGCAATAAAGCTATTTTATTAGAACAAGGCAAAATAGTACAAAGCGGAAATCCATTTGAAACTATTTTAGGTTATCAGAAAATTTTAAAAAGCAATATCCGGAATAATACAGAAATAACCAGAAACAGTTTAAGCAACAATTACCTGGAATTCAAAAATATTAGCATTGCTAACACATTAGAAGGCTATAATATTACATTTACTTTAAATACATTTGCAGAAACCATTTCCAGCTTACATATTTTCACCATAATAAACAATAGCTTAGACATTCCGATTGGACATACTTCACTAGAAATAAGTAATTTGCAAAAAGAATCAACACTTTCGTGTAACTTCCCAAATAATATTCTGAATAATGGATTATATGTTATATCATTTGTTGTTTTATTGAATTCTGAAAACTGGTTGTTTTTCCCTAAAGTTATGGAATTCGAAACAAAAAATAATACAGCAGACAAATATCAGTTTATTCCTGGAATACTTATTACAGAAGCTAAATGGGAAATTAATAATTAAATAATAATGACTAAAAAAATATTAATTACCGGGGGGTTGGGGTTTGTCGGATCGCATTTAGCCAATCGTCTTTCCGAAAACACAGAGTATTCAGTCTCGGTAGTTGATTCAGGTAAATATTTTTTCGATAAAGGTTTGCATAATTATCAGTATTACAAAAATATAAAAGTAACTACCCTAAACAGGAATAAAGTTAATATATATAATGTGGATTTGTTAGACAGGCAAAGGCTGACTTCCCTGTTAACTGAAATTAAACCTGACATTATCGTCCACCTTGCTTCTGTTTCTGTTGCAGGTATTGCAGATTTTTACCCGGACAAAGCAAAAGAAAATATTTTTGATATCACCTATAATTTATTGCAAAACATTGTTAATGACATACCGATTGAAAGGTTTATATACATTTCCTCTTCCATGGTCTACGGACATTTTCCCAAAGATAAAGACGGCAATATTATCCCACCAAACGAAGAAGCCCCTTGCAATCCCATTGACATTTACGGTTCCCTTAAACTTTGTTGCGAACATTTAATAAAAGCCTACCACCACCGGAAAAAGCTTTCATATGTGATACTGCGCCCAACTGCAGTATACGGACCAAACGACTGTAACTTCAGGGTAACCGAATTATTTGTAGCAAATGCTCTTATTGGTCGTCCCATTATGCTTGATAACGGAGGGTTACATCTTTTGGATTTTACTTATATAGAGGACATTGTTACAGGCATTTATTCTGCCATAGAAAATCCGGATGCGCTTGACCAGACTTTTAATTTAAGTTACGGAAATGGGCAATCAATAAAGGAATTAGCTGAAATAATTAAAAAATATCTGCCAAATGTTGAAATAAATAACAGCGAATGCAGGCCGTTTCGCCCCAATCGCGGAGCCCTCGATATTTCAAAAGCAAAAAGCAGGTTAAATTATTCACCGGCATATTCACTCGAGAAAGGAATCAGAAAGTATATCGGCCAGGTAAAAGAACATATTACTAATCTTGATTATCCCGATAAGTATTTTTAATAATGAAGAATATAAAATTTTATAATGTTGACCGGTTTTACCAAGCTCATAAAGATAAAATACTTGAATTAACAAACGAAGTGTTTTCCGGAGGGCAGGTGCTTGAAGGAGATTATGTCAGAAAATCGGAAGAAGAATCAGCAAAATTAACAAATCGCAGATTTGCAATAACTGTAAATAGTTGTACCGATGCCTTGTATTTTTCTTTAATAGCAGCAGGAATAAAAAAAGGTGATGAAGTTCTGGTTCCTGCATTTTCTTTCATTGCTTCGGCATCTTCCGTTATTCGCGCAGGTGCAACTCCCGTTTTTGTTGATGTTAATAAAGATGGACTGATAAACCTGAATAAGGCTTCCGAAGTAATTACTAATAAAACTAAAGCAATTATTGCAGTTCACATTTTTGGACGAATGGTAAATCCCGATGAATTGCATAATTTTTCTGATAAGTTTAACTTAATTGTTATTGAAGATGCTGCCCAGGCTTTAGGAAGTAAATTTAATCATACGCCTGCCGGAATGCTTGGTATAGCCAGCTGTTTCAGTTTCGATCCCTCAAAAATTATTCATGCATTTGGAACTGGTGGTATCGTTGTTACAGATAACCCTGAAATTGCTGACAAAATTAAAAGTATCAGGGTTCATGGAAAATCAAAACAATCTCAGGATTTTGAAATACAAGGATACAATAGCAGAATTCCAAGCCTACAGGCAGCCATTTTACATTTTCAGTTATTACGGATTTCAGAATTTACCGCTAAAAGAAAATTTATTGCAAACTATTACTATTCCAGGTTAAAAGACATTGGTAACTTACTCTTTATTGAACCCTCTCCCGCTGAATCCTGGAACTATCATAAATTCCCGGTTTTCACAAAATACCGGGATGAGCTAAAATCATTTTTAACATCGAACCATATAGAAACCGGGATACATTACAAAAAAACTCTTCCGGAATACAGTGTTTTCGGTCATTCAAACAACTCATTCCCGGTGGCAAAATCACTTTCCGAAACGGAACTATCATTACCTATTTACCCCGAACTTAGTGATGAAGAAATGAAATGGATTTGCGATTGTATTTTTAAATTTTATAATTCAAAAGGTCTATGTTAATCATTGGAACAGGCGGATTAGCCAAAGAAGTATTCGGTATGGTTCTGAAATATAAATTATCAGACGACGTTACTTTCTACGATGAAAATAAAGCTACACCCGAATTACTATACAACAAATTCAAAGTACTTCACGAAGAAAATGATGTAAAGAAATATTTTTCATCTGTTTCAAAAGATTTTATTGTTGGAATCGGAAACCCGAGAATCCGCGAGAAACTGACATTAAAAATGAGGAAACTGGGAGGTATCAGTACAAATGTTATTTCAAACGAATCTGCCATATTTCAATATAACGACTATTCAACTGCAACTATCATTGAGCCCTTTGTTGGCATTTCACATGCATTAAATCTTGGCGAGGGTTGCGCTATACATATTCATGCAAGTATTGGTCATGCTGCTAAAATCGGCAAATACATAAATATAGGACCAGGAGCAACCATTGTCGGCCCTATTGAAATTGGTGATTATTCCTATGTAGGAGCAAAATCATTGTTACTTCCAAATATTAAAATAGGAAAACAGGTCGTTATTGCTGCAGGAGTAACAGTGAATAAGAATATCCGTGACTTTGAAACTTTTCTGGGTTAAGTTATTCTTTGTTTGGACCAAAATGCACCATTCTGCAGTAGTTCCTGTACTGCTTTACAGTTTCTTCTTCCAGTTCCATTAGTTCGCTTTCTGAAATGTCTTCAATAAAGCATGTTGGATCGCTTTCATAAATATCTCCTGTCAGAAAATATGAATATACCCTGCAACCACCACAGGTAAAACGGAATTTACATTTTCCGCATTTCCCTTTCAGATTTGACCTGTCAACAATTTTTGTAAATAATTCTGATTTATAAAGAATGTCATAAAGGTCATCTACAACAATGTTTCCTCCTGAAACATGATCGGAAACCAAAGGACATGGAGCCACATCTCCTTTTGGATTTATGGCATAAAAAGAACCAACCCAACAACCTACAGAAGGATTGGTTGGAACATGATTTAAGTTATCTTTCTGATGACTGTATTTTTTATAATTTTCGGTAGAAAGGAATAACGGCACATAACTCACATAACCTTTATAATGCTTTCTGAGTGCCGGATGCAGATATTTTTTCATTATATTTTTATCAAACATCCATTCACGGTTATTACTGTTCCTGGGAGAATAAGGAACCCTGTTAAACGGTAAATGAAGTTCATTAATCTTATCAAGGGTATGACAGAAAGAGTGTTTATTAAAACTACCCATTGTTACAGACACATTTACCCTGAAATGATGGCTTTCGAGCCTGTTCAGTATTTTCAAAAAATATTCCTTTGAACTGTCACGGGTTTCTACATTATTTTCATCAAACGAATTAATTCCTAACGAAATAATTACATTCTGTCCTAAAACTTCTGTGATTTTTTTCAGAGTATTTTCTGAAAGTGTACTTCCATTGGAAAGAATTCCTATCGAAAAACCTAAATCATTCGCTTTTTCCAGTATTTCGAAAGCATCTTTACGAAGTAAAAACTCACCTCCCGAGAAATCAATATTTTTTGTCCCCAGCTTTCGGGCAGGAATTAAAATTCTGTTTACAATTACATCAAAAGGTAAATCTTCCTCAATATTATCTTTATGCTGCGAACCGCTGGAACAATTCTGGCAGGCAAAATTACATGCACGGGTTGCTTCAAAATATAATGTATGAAACATCGGGTTCATAAAGACAAATTCTTAATGTTTGAAGATAAATATTTTTTTTGTAGGTTTGATTAAAATAATTCGAAAATGAAAAAAACGGCTCTCATTCTTGGTGCTTCAAGTGGAATCGGACTGGCAACAGCTAAAATTTTAGCCAGAAATAACTGGAATATTATCATTGTCCATCGCGACAGGCGCGGAAATATGCCTGCCATTGAACCACATTTCGAAGAAATCAAAAGTTATGGAGCCACTCTGTTAACAATTAACAATAATGCCTGCGATACCAAAGGCCAGGAAGAAATAATTGCAGAAATAAAATCAAAAATACAGGAATTTAACTCTATAAATGCTCTAGTGCATTCCATCGCCGATGGTAATATAGGAAGTTTTACATTAGATACAGAAAGAAAAACCGATGAATACGGAATTATAAGAACAATTAATTCGATGGGGTCTTCATTGGTAACCTGGACTCAGCTTTTACTGAAGAATAATCTTTTACCAGATAACGGACGTATTCTCAGCTTTACCAGCGAAGGAAGCCAGAAAGTGCTGGAACAATACGGCGCTGTAGGTATGGCAAAAGCAACACTCGAAGCAGCCTGCCGCTATTTAGCCATTGAACTTGCCCCCAGGAGAATAACCGTAAACCTTTTAAACCCGGGCGTTATCGAAACTCCGGCCATTAAAATATTCCCCAGTGTGGCTGAATTTGTAAAAAAAGCAAAAGTCCGCAATCCTTCAGGCAGACTAACCACACCTGAAGATGTAGCTAAAGTGGCGGAATTTTTATTATCAGAAAATGCTGCCTGGATTACCGGTGAAATTATCCGTGTGGATGGCGGAGAACAAATAATCGGGTTGTAAAATGGACGAAAATATAAGAAAATATATTCTTGATCATCTCCCCTACTCCAAACCATTCCTGTTTGTCGATAACATAGTATCATATACTGAGAATGAAATCATTGGCGAATATACTTTTTCTAACGATGAGTTTTTTTATAAAGGACATTTCGTTAACAATCCTGTCACGCCCGGTTTGATTTTAGTAGAATGCATGGGACAAATCGGGCTTGTTGGTTTTGCTTTGGCGCTGACCTGCCCGGATTTCAATTTCAGACCCATGTTATCAGTTGTTGAATCCGAGTTTATGAAATCGGTTTACCCCGGTAAAAAAGTAACTGTCATTTCAAAAAAAGTATACTTCCGGAATAATATTCTGAAATGTAATATTTCAATGATAGATTCACTAGGTGAAGAAGTTGCAAAAACTACTGCCATTTTAACTTTAGTTGAAACAAAATGAAAAGAGTAGTCATTACCGGAATGGGTGTAGTCGCTCCTAACGGTTCAGGGAAACAGGAATTTACTGATGCACTTGTTTCGGGTAAAAGCGGCATTAAACATATTCCCGGACTGGCAGAACTGGAATTTGGCTGCCAGATTGGAGGAATTCCCGATACAACAAATAACACTTTTAATTCATATATTGAGTTATTCGGACTACAGACAGCCAGTTCCATGATAAAATACGCTGTGTTGGCCGGACTCGAAGCATGGGTTGATGCAGGTCTGTCCATTCCTCCCCGGGACGCTAACGAAGTAGATTATACTACCGGCGCTGTTATCGGAAGCGGTATAGGCACCATTGATATTTATGGTGAACGCATTTTCCCGTTAACAAATCAGAAAAACGTAAAAAAACTACGAAGTACCATTGTCGAACACAGTATGTTAAGCAGCAGCTCAGCGACTTTGAGTTCGATTCTTGGACTGGGTAATCAGCTTAGTTTTAATTCTTCTGCCTGCAGTACGGGGACCGAAGCAATAGTTCAGGCTTTTGAAAGGATAAAAACCGGGAAAGCTGTTCGTATGCTGGCTGGCGCATCTGAACCATATTCTCCCTGGCATTGGTCGCCTTTTGATTCGTTAAGAGTAACAACTCGCAAACATAACGGGGAACCGGAAAAAGGAAGCAGGGCTATGAGCGAGTCGGCAAGCGGCTTTGTTCCTGCTGCCGGAGCCGGAATTCTAATACTGGAAGAACTGGAATCAGCAATAAAACGCAACGCACCTGTTTACGCCGAAATTAAAGGCGGATATATAAATTCAGGTGGTCAGCGTAACGGTGGAAGCATGACTGCACCTTCATCAGAAGGTGTTATTCGTTGCATCCACGGAGCATTAAAAGAAAGTGAAGTCAGCGCCCAGGAAATCGACTATATATCCGGACATTTAAGTTCTACCATGGCCGACCCGCTTGAAATCGGCAACTGGAGCAAAGCGCTTGACAGAAAAGGAAAAGAATTTCCTAAAATAAACTCAACCAAGTCGCTGATAGGACATACTATTGGCGCTGCAGGAACCATTGAGAGTATTGCAGCAATTCTTCAGATGAAAAATAATTTTCTGCATCCATCTATTAATTGCGAAGATTTGCATCCTAATATCCTGGAAATAATTGACAAAAGTTGCATCCCCCAACGCACTATTCAAAATATTTTCATAAATTGCATAGCTAAAGCAAGTTTCGGATTTGGCGATGTAAATGCATGTTTAATTCTTAAAAAATATAAGCTATGAATAATTTATTCGGGGAGGTAAAAGAAATAATTCGCAAATATGCTTTCGATAAAACGTTAGTTGATAAAGCTAAAGAAAATTCAAGAATAATTGCCGATTTAAGAATTAATTCTGCCAGAATTGTGGACATTGTTCTCGATATAGAAGAAAAATACAATATAGAAATTGACGACAAAAGCCTGGAAAGAATTATTTCAGTAAAAGATGCCATGAACATTATATCTGAAAAGTTAAAATCATAAAAAAAGATGATATTTACCGGCAACGATATTATGTGCTATGTGAACAATGTTGACACATTTAATCGTAAAGGTGTTGCTGAAAAAATCTTAACAGAAAACGAATTGAAATCAGTTTCCCCGGAAATTTTGCAAAACAAACTGATAATCGCCTGGACAATTAAAGAAAGTATATATAAAATACTATGTAAGGAAGGATACAGAGAAGCTTTTGTTCCAAAAAATATTGTTATTGCAGAATATTATTCTTTGAAAGATAGAATCTACTCAGGGGAAGCTGTTTTTCAAAATAAGAGCTATTATTTTCAATCGGAAACAAAAGAAGATTTTGTATATACTTTTGCATCAAATAATTTTGATGCATTAAAATATACTGATAATATTTTTTTTCAGCATAATATTTCTGATTCTTCATGTGCCCTGAATTATTCTTTAACAAACTATCTTCATCAGAATAACTGGAGACTGGAACATAACTATGAAGGAATACCTTACCTTATTGGCAAAAAGAATAAGATGGATATATCCATTACTCATGATCTTGACTTGCTTGTTTTAAGCAAATTAGAATATGATAAAAAATAATATTCTTTATGCCTGATAAAAGTACCATTGATATTACCATCGCTATTTTAGCTCATAATCATGCCAAAACTATTGAAAAGGCAATACTGGGTGTACTATCACAGAAACTAACTTATAGCTACGAATTACTTTTATTTGACGATGGAAGCTCAGATGAAACCCAGAATATTTATAAGAAATTCTATAATGAACATCCGGATCATATAAAACTATTCTGCTTTCCGGAGTCTAAAGGTCCGGTTTACAGAGCAAAACAGATTTACGAAAACTCTAAAGGAAAATATATTACATGGCTTGATGCCGATGATTACTGGACATATCATTCAAAATTACAAATACAATTAAATTTTTTAGAAGCCAACCCGCAATATTCAGGTTGTTTTCACGATGCCCTGATTAAAACAGAAAATCATATTCATTCAACCCGGAATGAACAAACCAGGCTCCAGTCACTTCATAAATATCGTAATTATAGCCAGTTTAATCATTATGAAGAAGAATTTACCCCATACTTACTTATAAGACGTAACATAATACCTACTGCCTCGTTAGTATTCAGAAATTCAGATTTTACAGCATTTTTCAACAAATACAATCTTCATATCTATTCTTTCAGTTGGGCATTTCAGCTTCACATAATAAGTAACGGGAATTTTAAATACTTCAATCGTTGCTGGTCGGTATACCTTGACCATAGCGAAGGTCTTAGTAAAAAAATACCTGCTGAGAAATTTACCTTAAACAATATATCTATATTAAAATTCTTTAAAAAAGAGAAATTTTACAGGAGATTTAAAAATACTCTCCATCAAAGTATAGCAAAAGAATATGAATGTATAATAAAAAACAACACAAGTAACAGGATTATTTTTAAATACATGGCAAAATACTTATGGCATTTATCTTTACTATTGTTATGGGAAGGTATTTATTATAAAATTCAATATTACAAACAGCTATTTACAGGGAATAAATAATGTGCGGAATTTTTGGACAATGGAACATTAACAATAAACCATTAAATACCGAAATTTTTAATGTTCAGCGTGACACCTTAACTCACCGGGGACCGGATTCTGCAAATTCGTGGATATCTGAAAACTTGTCTATTGGCATCGCACAAACCAGGTTAGCTATTATAGATTTGGATGTCAGAGCAAATCAACCGCTTCACAATGAAACCAACAATGTTCATATAGTTGCTAATGGGGAAATCTATAATTATAAAGAATTAAGAATAATATTAGAAAAAGCAGGTCACCGTTTTAAATCAAATTCAGACAGCGAAGTAATCGTTCATGGCTGGGAAGAATGGAATACAGAACTGCCTTCCAGACTTGAAGGGATGTTTGCTTTTGCCATATATGACGAAAAAAAGAAAGTTTTTTTTGCCGCCCGTGACCGGTTTGGTATAAAACCTTTTTACTATCACTTATCAAATATCCATTTCACTTTTTCATCTGAACTAAAAGCCATCGTATCAAATTCTGAATTTCAAAAAAAGATTGACTGGTCTTCTGCCTGTGATTATTTTACATATCGTTACATTCCAAGTCCCAAAACAATCTGGGACAAAGTCAGCAAACTCCCTCCTGCTCATTCTATCCTGATTGATAATCATGGAAAATCAACAATTAATGAATATTGGAGATTAAATTTTAACAACATAACTTTAACTTTTAACGATGCGGTAAACCAGGCTCATGAACTTTTGTTAAAATCAGTAAAAAAGCACTTGCTCAGTGATGTGGCAGTAGGAACATTTCTAAGCGGTGGCTACGATTCATCTGCTTTGGTTTTGTTTCAGGATGAATTAAAATACAAGCAAAAAACTTTCACTATTGGTTTTAGTAACTGGAATAAAAGCGAACATCAATATGCTGATATAATTGCAAAACAATTCAAAACAGAGCATTACAATGAAGTTATCGGAGAAAACAGCCTGGAATTGCTTGGTTCTTTAGCATGGAATTATGATGAACCCAATGGTGATATAAGTACAATTCCTACATTTAAAGTAAGCCGGCTCGCCTCTAAATATGTAAAAGTTGTACTCTCCGGCGAAGGAGCAGATGAAATTTTTGGCGGATATACATGGCATCATAATTTAATGAACAGGAATAATTTCTTAAAAAAAGAATACATCTATAATTATTTACATGGAAATAAGTTACATGGAATTGAAGGCTATTCAAATGCCATGGCTATGGGTTTGTTTTCTGGTAAAAAACTAAAAGAATTATTCACTCCCGAATTTCATTCCCACATTCCTGAGAATCCGTTCTGGTTCTATAATCAACATTTCAGGAAAGACCTATCCCCCCTTAAGGCATTTCAATACCTGGATATCAAAACGTTTATGGCAGAATTGGTTCTGCAAAAGGTTGACCGGGCCAGCATGGCTAATTCTCTTGAAGCACGGGTACCTTTTCTTGATCGTGAATTGGTTGAATTCATGTTTAATCTGGACGAAAAGACATACTTTCAAAAAGGAAAACAAAAGGCAATACTTCAGGAAATACTACGACCAAAGGTACCATCTGAAATAATTAACCGTAAAAAACAGGGATTTACCGGACCCGATAAATATTATCAGAACAGCAACTGGTATAAAAATGAATTAAAAAATTCACTTCTTGTTAGAAATGGAATTCTCAATAAGCATTTTATCGAAAGTTCTTTAAATTCCGGAGATTATTGGCGATTATGGAAAATAGTGGTTTTTGAAAAATGGTATAAAAAATGGAATTAACCGAAACTTAACAATTTGCATGTCACTATTACTCGGCACATATTTCAAAGATGGTAATCTTGATGAAACTATTTTAAAAGATGGTTTTGATAATTTTACACATTTAAATAAACGTAAAATAGAAAGTTTTAAACAAAATAAATTCCGACTTGATTTTTCTCAATTATGGTCAAAAAAAGAAAATAGTTATTACGAAAATAATGGCATCTACATATGGCTATCAGGCGATATTCATACCATAGAAACTTCTGCCACAAATCAACATATACAAAAAAACGATTATTTAAAAGTAATTTATGATTCGTATTTAAAGTCAGAGTTAAACATTTTCAAATATCTTTCAGGTGAATTTTCAATTGTCATTTACAACAATAACAGCAATAAACTTCTGTTGGCAAATGACTTTTTTGGCCTGTATCCTCTTTTTGTTTGTGATTTTGGAAAATATTTCGTTTTTTGCAATGAATACGAGCCTATTGTTAAATTCAAAGAGTTCAACAAAAAACTGGATAACCAGGCAATATCAGAATACTTTACTTTAGGCTTTTCTTTAGGTAATAATACTTTCTTTAGTAACATTAAAAATTTAGAACCCGGCACAATTCTTCAATTCGAAAATAATAACATTATTAAAATAAAATACGGAAACTATAAAGTAAATATTCAACATTCTGCCAAACCAGAGAATATGGCAAAAGATATTGCTTCTATTCTAAAACCATCTGTCACAAACATCATACACAGTCCGGAGAAGCTATTATGTACATTAACCGGCGGATTAGATACCCGTTTAGTGCTGAGCAATATTTCACCTGATTTCAGAAAAAAACTTGAATTTATCACTATTTCTACTCCCTATCTTTCTCAGGATGAAGACAAGGATATACTAATTGCCAAACGAATAGCCGATGAGTTAAAACTCAATCATTCTGTTGACTTTTTTCCCAGCTGGCATATACAGTATGATAAAGAATTTGACGTTTCATTTTTTAACACTTGGCGCGAAAAAGCAGAAAAACGTGGAATTACCGGGGTTTATGGTACAGAATTAATGAATGGAGGCTGGTATAATATGATGTCGGAAATTATCAGAAATCAGATAGTAGCCAGAAAAAAAACTCTTTCTTTTAAAAATATCTTTAAAAAGAAGCGGGATGAAACATCGGATTTATCTGCGATTTTCTCAGATCAGTTTTTAAAACAAATTGATTATTCAACCAGTCATCTTGAACTGGAAATCAATAACCAGAGCTGTGAAAATAAATACTATCAATTTGCCATAGAACATATTACCCGTGGTTTTTTCACCTACTTTCATTCAGGTACCAGGAATAAATGGCACCACACTCATGATTTATTAACTAACATTGTTACACCTTTTTCTGACAAGAAACTTCTTTTGTATCTACTAAGCATTCCCTTTGAATATTTAGCAGATAATAATTTCCGGATTTATAATATGTTGTATAAAAATCATTACCCCGAACTTATTCATATTTCCACTACCTCAAAGTTTGGTCTAGTTCCAGGTAATTGTATTGCTTTCTATAATTCCGGTAAAGATCCCCTGAATGAAAGAAAGTTTAATTATAGAAAGATTAACGAACAAATAATTAACGATAATCTGACCTGGGATAAAAATATTTACAACAAAAATTCATTGATCAGAAATATTCAACAAAACCCTGATTTATTAAATAAATTTATAGACTTTGAAGCATGGTACAGATATTTTGTATCTTGAATATATGTAAGCAGTAATACTAAAAAAAATGGAGCAAAAGCTTATCATTCTTTTTTACCCTAAAGACGCTGAGAAAAAGAAAATCTCAAACATTTCTTTTTCTATTCTGTATCTGGAAAGAATGGTAAGAGATCTGGATATAGAAACAATACTTATAGATGAAAGAATAAATGAAAATTTCTTTCAGATAATAGAAAAAAACAGGCACAGGCTTTTATTAGTTGGAGTTAGTGCTATGATTGGATATCAAATAATCTCGGGCCGGGCATTTTCTGAAAGAGTTAAAGGGATTTCCGGTGTACCCATAATCTGGGGTGGATGGTTTGCTACTTCTTTTACTGAGATTTTACTTAAAGAAAGCTTTGTAGATTTTGTTATTTGTGGGCAGGGAGAAATTTCTTTTCGGAAACTGGTTCTGTCATTAATAGAAAATAAACCAATCTACAACATTGATGGGCTGGGATATAAATCAGACGGTAAAATTGTTATCAATAATTGCGCAGAAATAACCGATGAAAAACAATTTCCACTGGTTGATTACAAAAGATTAGACATTAATGCCATTGTAAATATTAATGGAATTATCAGTGAACCACATAGAAGCATAAATTATATTGCCTCCCTGGGATGTCCGCATAATTGCAGCTTTTGTTGTTTAGCATCTGTTTGGGGAAGAAAGTTTTACACTAAAGATATTCCGGTAATTATTCAGGATATAAAGTATTTTGTTAATGAAATTAAAGTTAATAAAATTGCTTTCGATGACGATAATTTTTTCGGTAATAAGCGTATGGTTTTAGAGTTTTGCGAACAGGTAATAAAAAATAATCTGAACTTTTTATGGGAAGGAAGTGCTCATCCTGAAACTTTTTTAAAACTTTATACCGACAATGATATTGAGACTTTATGTAAAGCCGGATGTAGAATTATCCGTTTTGGCTCAGAATCCGGAGACGAAGAAGTGCTGAAAAAAATAAACAAGCCCATGAAACCGGAAGTCACACTTCAGGTTGTAAAAAAATTAAAAGAACATAAAATAAAATCTGTTCTTTACATCATGGTAGCTTTTCCCTGGAACCCAGACAAAGATTTTAAAAAAACTCTTAACATGGTAGGAAAAGCTAAATTAATTGACTCTTCGCTTGATGCCGGCATTAACTTCTTTGCACCACTTCCTAAAACACCTTTATATCCGGAATGTTTAAATTATAATTATCTGCCATATACATCCTTTGATGGAATTGTTGAATTTATTCAGAAAGATTTTACAGCTCCATGGTGGAAAAAGAATTACCGGAAAGAACTATATATTTTTTTAAGATTTTATTTCAAATATTCTAATATTAAACATTTTAGGAATAAAAATGGAATTATTGCCATCCCTGCTTTCTTTGCCAATATTATTTTCTTTCCATCTTCATATTTAAGGCTTAAATTTAACTGGTATAAACTTCCATTAGATGCGTATTTTTATTTCTCCATTAAAAATATGCTGAAACTGTTTGGAAATAATAAATATGATGACGACAGGGAAGCTATTGCACGAACCCGTTCATGGAAAAGGTAACAGTAATTTGTAATAAAAAAACAGATAATGAAAAACAAATTTTCTTGTTCCGAACCACAAAATAATATGTACATCTCAAGAGAAGGTTGGGTAAAAATTTGTTGTCATAATAATTATTTCGAAATAGGGAATCTTAAAATAAATACACTTTTAGAAATTTGGAATTCAGATAAAAGAAAAAAATTTGCACAGCTCCTTTATAAAAACAGTAATGAACAAAGTTGTGCAAATTGCACCTTAAAACAACCTGACAGGAAGAATTATCCATTATTTAACAAATCATTCAAAGCATCTGATTATCCGAAATCTATTGAATTTGAACTATCAAATAAGTGCAACCTGGAATGTATAATGTGCTCTCCGCTTTTGTCAAATCAAATTGCAAAACGGTATAATGAATACCAAGAAAGTTTATTGAATTATCAAATAGATTTAGAACAATTGGATCCATTTTTACCTTATTTAAAAGAAGCAAAATTTTATGGCGGAGAACCCTTTATTATTGAACAATATTTTGATATTTGGAAATATATAATAAGTAAAAATCCTAATTGCAAATTTTACATTCAGACAAATGGCACCATTCTGAATGAAAAAATTAAAACTATATTAAATAAAGGCAACTTCAATATTGGCGTATCTGTAGAATCAGTTAACCAGGAAACATATAACAAAGTCAGAGTAAATTCAGATCTTCAGAAAGTTCTTTCAAACATAAATTACTTTCACCAATACTCAAAACAAAAAAACAACTTTTTTGGCATTGCAGTTTGCCCGATAAGAGATAATTGGAGTGAAATACCTCATTTAGTGGAATATTTTAACAATTTGGAAATACCCGTTAATTTTCATACAGTTGTTCAGCCGTTTAATGTTTCATTATGGAACCTTGAAAAAGAAAAACTATATGAAATTCATAAATCATTATCTGAATTTAAATTCAAAGTTACTAATAATCAGACAAGTATTTTAAACATTAAAACGTTTAAGAGTTTAGTTTTTCAAATATCAGAATGGTATAATACTTCCGTTGAAAGAGAAAAAGAATCGGAAAAATTCATAAACATGTCAATATCTGAACTAATCAATAATATAAATAACAAATTGAAATTATTCATTGATAATTTAAGCTGGATGGAAATAAAAATAAAAGAAAGAAAGATTAAATTATTTTCAGAAAAACTGAATAATGCTTGTGATAGTATTACAGATAAAAGTTTATTAAAATCTAAATTAATAAAACTGCAAAATACCCCTGTTTATATTTTGGCCGGCGAAATAGAAAGAATAAGTATTCTTGAAATAAAAAAGAATTTACTTTCTCTGTAACAATGAAAAAAAGAACTTCAAATAGTATTAATAAGATTAAACGAATAAGCGAATATTCCATTTTCTGCTTAAACAATAAATTTTCTAACGCTAAGAATAAAGATTTAAAACTGTTATATAAATTCAATAAAAACCGTCCTTTAGGCCCGCAAAAACTGTTTTGCCTGGCGCCTTTTAATGCAATGTTTTTTGATCCGAAAGGAAGAGTTAAACCCTGCTGGGATATAACAGGTGACTATGAGTATTATCCTGACAAATCTCTTAAAGAAATCTGGAATGGTGACAAATTTAAAAAATTACGAGAAAATTTCAGTAAAAATGAGTTATCGTTAATTTGTGGCATTTGCAAAAAATCTCTTTCAGATAAAAATTTTAATAATGTAAAGGCAACAAAGTTTGATCATTATACCATTAATAAAAATGCCTACCCCTCATACATGGAATTTGTTTGCGAAAACACCTGTAACCTTGAATGTGTTATGTGTAATGGCGAACTTTCATCTTCAATAAGGAGTAACCGCGATTGTATTCCAGCTTTAAAGAGTCCTTACGACAATACTTTTGTGCAACAGCTTGTTGAATTTATTCCTCACTTAAAAGTTGCAAATTTTATTGGCGGTGAGCCATTTCTAATAAAAATGTATTACGAGATATGGGATTTAATGGCAAAAATGAATCCTGAAATATCAATTTTTATTACTACTAATGCTACCATTTTAAACGAAAAAATTAAGAATATACTGAATAATGGCAATTTTTCTTTTAACATATCACTGGATTCACTGAAAAAAGAGGTATTCGAAAAAATCCGTAAAAATGCGTCGTTTGAAAAAGTATTTAATAATATACTGGAAATTAGTGAGTATGCTAAATTAAAAAAGACCAGTCTTAGCATTAATATGTGTATTATAAGAGAAAACTGGAAAGAAGTACCGGACATGATAAACTTTTGCAACAAGATTGGTTGTTCCATTTACTTCTGCGATGTTATTCAACCGGAAAATCACGTTATCTGGACCTTAAATTCAACTGAAATCGAGAAAATTATAGACTACTTATCTGGTTTTAAATTTCCAACAATGACCAGAAACGAGGCAATTAACAATGAGCAATTTGAGATTTATTTAAAAAAACTAAAATACTGGTATAATTTGTCTGAAACAAATGAAAACTCTCAACAAAATATTATAGGTTTAAATAAAGAACAAATTGCTGAAATACTCATTAATCATTATTCAAATTATATAAATTCAACTAAATACATCGGACTTGAAGATAAAATTACCGAAGCTGTATATAGCGCTCAATGCAATTTTTTTACAAAAGAATTAATAGATAAATTATTTATAATGCCTGATGATTTGGTTCTTTCTGTTTTTATAAATGAAAGTAAAGAAACCGTTATTAACCAGTTATTGGTACTTAAATATTCTTTATATTGCAAATAGTAATAGAATCGGAACATTTCAATTAAAAGATGTCTAAACAAATCAATAAATATTTAGCCACTCTCCCCTTTTACAGGAAAAAGATACTTTGTAAAGCTCCTTATACTTCTTTAAGATTATGTTTAAATGGTAATATTCAGGTTTGCTGTGTAAATAAAGAATTCCTGCTGGGAAAATATCCTGAGATAAGCATTAAAGATGCATGGTTTGGTAAAAAAATCAGCCAACTAAGAAAATGTATTGCTGACAAAGACCTGTCTCTTGGCTGCGCTGAATGTAATTCACAAATTGAGATGAATGCATTTTCATCAGTAAAAGCGCGTTTATATAATCACTTAACAATAAATAAGAATGGTTACCCTTCATTAATAGAATTCGAACTGGATAATAACTGTAACCTGGAATGCATTATGTGCAATCCCCATACTTCGTCGGCTATTTTAAAAAACTGTCATTTAAATAACATTTCAGGCTCCCCCTACGACCTGTCATTACTTAATGAAATAGAGGAATTTATACCTCATTTAACTCATGCAAATTTTATTGGTGGCGAACCCTTTTTAATTTCCCTTTATTATTCAATAATCGAGAAAATGTTAAGCATTAACCCCCATATAATATTTAACATAAGCACAAATGGAACCATTTTAAATAATAATCTAAAAGAATTACTTTCCAGGGGCCAATTTGACATAGGTATTTCCATCGATTCAATAATTAAAGAAACGTATGAAAAAATACGCAAAAATGCCAGTTTTGAAACTACTTTCGAGAATCTGAATTATTTTCACAGTTATTGTAAAACAAAGAAATCATATTTTAGCGTATGGGTTTGCCCGATAAAACAAAATGCATATGAAATACCTGATTTTGTAAAATACTTTGAAAAAAGAAACATTCCTGTTTATTTCAATACGGTAACTATGCCACACAGTTTATCATTATGGTATCAGAAACCGGAAGACCTGAAATCCATCAGAACCTTTTACCAGGAAAACATCATTCTAGGAAAGAGTTTAAATGCCAAACGTTTTAACGATTTATTAAACCAGATACGTGTCTGGGAAATTGCCGCAGTTCAGAGAGAAAAAAACATTGAACCATTTACTAAATTAAGTTCAGAAGGACTTAAAAACACATATCTCTTACAAGTAACACAATATATTAAGAGCCAATCATTAACAAGTGTAGATATAGAGAATATAAATCTAAAGATAAACAGGATTATGTTAAATAAAAATGAGATACAATTAAAAGATATTTTTTTGTTTCTTTTATCGATACCTGTCCCAGAAAGCCTTGATATTGTGTTATCGAATGATCCGGAATATATCAATTATTATATTGCCAATTACTTCTAATAAAGAATTATATTTGTTCATTGCATTATTAATACATGGGTAAAATCCTGTTACATATTGGTTATCCAAAAGCAGGTTCTAGTTTTCTGGGAAACTGGTTTCACAAACACCCGGATATTATTTTTCAGGACTTTTCAATTGGCGGGTTTTATAACACTCAACAATTAATGGATGCATCTGTTTCACAAAAAGATTATTCGGATAAGATATTTGTAATCAGAGACACAAAATTTACAACACCACATTCTGAAGAATACAAGAAATTTAACAACATTGAAACTATACAGCAACGAATTGCCCTGACATTGTATTCCCTCTTTCCAAATGCAAAAGTACTAATTATTACCCGTGGATTTGAGTCGGCAATCAAAGCCAACTACTCGCAGTATGTTAAAGAAGGAGGAATTATTAAATTCTCTGAATTAATTCAAAAACATAAGAATAGCCGTTGGCTACCCTTTAATTATAGCTTTATAATTGAATCGTACAAAAATTTATTTGGAAAAGATAACGTATTGGTTTTACCCTTTGAATTACTTAAAACTAACCAGGATACCTTTTTATATAAAATTGAAAAATTTTTAGAGATTACCCATTTAAAATTCCCGCAAAACGTTTCTAACCCCTCTTTATCGCCACAGGGAATGGAGTTTATCAGAAGAGTTAACACCACTATATATTATCTTTTTTATATTTTCGGTCCTTTACAGCCCTTTGTTTATAAAATCCATATTAAAATATTAGATGCCATAAAAACAAAATCGTGGAATAATTTTATTTTTATAACATTATCAAAGTCAGTTAAGAAAAAACCATTAGAAATTGAATCTATCCGGGAAATCCGGGACAGGTTTTATGGTTATAGCAATAGCTTAAAAGACCTTCCTGATTTTCAATTATATAAAAAAGAATATTTTATTGATTAATGGCCAAAGTATTAATACATATCGGTTATAGAAAAGCAGCATCAACTTTTATTAAAAATTGGTTTACAAATCATCCGCAATTACATTATGAAAACAGAAAAATAGCCGGATTTTCAAAAACAACAGCTTTATTAAGCTTTATCGGCAATAATAATCCTGCCGATATTCAATACTATATTTTAAGCGATAACTTTACTCTGTTCAGAGGAGAAAAACCTGAAAAAACTAAATTAAATATCCAAAATTACCAGAAGCAATCCTGTGATTTACTTTATTCATTATTCCCAAATGCTAAAATATTAATTATTACCAGGGCTCCTAAATCAGCTATCTTATCTGAATATAATGAATCGATAAAAAACGGTGGGCATTTAACTTTTAATGAATTATCATTATTGCCTGAAACACATTCTTATTTTGAAGCTATTTTAGATTATAATTTTACTATTAACCTATATTACAGAAAGTTCGGCCTTGATAATGTAATCGTCTTACCTTATGAATTGTTAGCAGATAACCCTGAATCATTTATTAATTACCTTGAACAGTCGATGAATATTAAGCACGTTCCGGTTACTTCAACATCATTAAATCCCTCATTATCACCTAATGACTCTTATTGGCTTTTAAAAATATCTAAAATTTTTTATTTATTTTCCAGACCTTTTGGTAAAATCGGAAAAAAATTATACTATTCGTATTGTAAATGGCTTGAAAAAAGAAATTCACAAAAAAGAAAACTCTTCATTCTCATTAAAATACTTTCGAGTATATTTGGTTATAAAAAAGAAAATATCATTCTTTCAGAAGAGTTAGTTAATTCTTATAAAATATCTTCAGAAATATTTCAAAATTTAACTGTTTATAAAAAATACTTAAATTTATATTGCCCAACAAAGAGAAATGATTAAAACGCTTATACATATAGGTCTTCATAAAACCGGTTCTAGTTTCTTAGCCGACTGGTTCGATAAGAATCCATATATGCAAACCAGGCAAAGATCAATAGCTGGATTTAGATCTACATTCGAAATACTAAAATTTGCACAATCTTCAAAACTTAAAAATATTGAATATTTTGTTATCAGGGATGCCGGGTTCACCTCTTTAAGTTTTGAGAATTTTCATCTGGATTCAGAAATTAATTTTAAAATCCTAAGATCGAATGCTTTAAATATTTTAAAAGATTTATTTAATACACCCAAAGTTCTATTAATTTTAAGAAATAAAAATGATTTTTTAAGATCGGCATACAGTCAATATATAAAAGAAGGTGGCTTTCTTACTCCTGATAAAATGATTGAACAGTATAAAGATTATTTAGTTCGTTTTTTTGATTATGATGCTCTTATTAAAGAATGTTATACCATTTTTGGAGAAAATAATGTACATGTTTTACCTTTTGAGCTGTTAGAAAAAGATGATCTGTTATTTATTAAAAATATCGAAGAATTTTTAAATATCACTCATTTCGAATATATTCCGCAAAAGGTAAATAAATCTTTAACAAAGTCAGAATTATACTGGCAACTGAAGATCTCATGTTCATTCCACAGAATTTTAAGTGTATTTGGCAAAACCGGGCAATTCCTTTACGAAAAACACCAAAAACATTTACGAAAAATATCACTTCTGGAAAAAATTCCTTTGTTAACTAAATTGCTTTGCACTTTATTTCCAAATAAATCACTTTCCATAAATTTAGATAATGCTTCTGATATAAAAATGATATTTGAAAACTCCAGAAAACTACCCACATTCACAAAATTCATATCCTATTATGACTAGATTTATAAACATTGTTATAAAACTTTTAAGCATACTGTTTTTTCTTTTTTATGCTAATCGGAATTATGCGCAGGAGAAAATAATTACAAAAAACATTTCAACAACAAATCCTGAGAATTTATGTATCTCCATAAAAAACAACTCTGATTCTCTTTTAAGGTTTTCATTTTCATTGAATAATAAATTTTACACATCTCTTAGGGATATTAATGATAAAATATACGCTATGTCAAATCAAAATAAGGATAGCTTGTTTTATTATGCCTGGAAATTTGTCTGTAACAGCTCTTATTCTTACGCATCATTAACAAAGAGAAACTGGATTACATCTCCCATTCTTTATATCAATTCTTTAGGTTTTGGGTTATGTGGAAAACAAGCAGTTTTTCTCGAAAATATATGGAAAAACTTAGGGTATGAAACAAGAATCTGGGGGTTAAACGACCATATTGTACCGGAAGTTTTTTATAAAAAAAGCTGGCATATGCTTGACCCGGCATTCAGAGTATATTTTTTAAATGACAGCAATGAAATAGCAGGAGTTAAAGAATTAAACGACAAACCAACATTGATTACTAATCCAAAAGTAAAACTTAAAAATGATGTATATTATTTCTTAAGATATTCAAAAGCATACAAGAATTTCATTACTTCATTAGATGCGGATAAAATAAGTTATAAAGACTTTGTTACTGAAGACATCACAGATTTTAAAATTGTTCTGCCACCCACGTTGACTTTTGAATTTCCCGGTATTTTCAGCAAAAAAGTAAAAACCTTAGAAAACACTTCTGTACCTTATTATGCAAACTGTCGTATAAAAATTCCTCCGGCATGGACTGGAACTGTGTATAACACTCTAATATTATGCGATATTATTGGAAACGGAAAAATCAGGATTGACAATATTGAATATATGGTAAATGATTCGAATTTAACTAAAATAATTTCCTCTTATTATACATTTATAGATGAAATCTCCATTGGTGAACATACAGACACTATAGAACTAATATACCTGATGAATCCCGCATTTTCAGAAATTCATTCAGAAAACTCATTAATAATTAAGGGTACAAATATAGGCAACTTACAAATCAACAATTTTAACCTGCCTGACTCATTATCAATGGCAAATAGATTAAAAAAACAATATTTCTTTTATGAGAATTCAAGAATTAACCTATTGTCTAGTACATTAAATTCTAATATTCCCTGCATAAAAAACAGTAATATCAATTCCAAAGATAACTTTATTGAATACTTAACAAAGTATTATGGTTGCATTAAAGCTGGCGACAAAAATGAAATAAAAACGATTACAAATAAGATTCAAAATTGTTTTAATCAGCTTCCGGAAAATTATAATTTTGATAAATTATTTTTTATCATTAATAATCTTCCAAAAGAAATATTATTTGATGACTTTAAAAACGCATCTGAAGAAGATATATTTTCAATTCTTTCTTTTATAAACAAAAAAGAATAAACCTGATGTACAGATACGTATTCGTTGTTTGCGGTACAGAAAAGCATATAAACACTCTTAATTTTTCGATAAAATTTTTAAAGCATTTTTCTAAATATCAAATCATCGTTGTTACTGACAGTTTCAGAAACGATTCAGAAATTAAACACGACCATATTATCGATGTTAAAACTCCTGAAAATTTCAATCACCATCAGGCCAGTATCTGGCTAAAAACTTCATTACATAAAATTCTTCCCAAAGGCCCGTTATATTGCTATCTTGACTCGGATATAATGGCATTAAGTAACGAATGCGATAATGTATTTAAGGAGTATCTGGCTCCCATCACCTTTGCATCGGATCATTGCCCGGTAAACCAGTTTAGCCCTTATGCTGTAAATTGTAACTGTCTTGAGAGAACTAGAAAAAACAGAGAAGAATTACAGCAACTTATCAACAAACATAACCCATATGCTGTTGACGAAAATTTAATGAATAACATGTCAGCCAGGGACTTATACAGATTTGTCAATAATCTGAAAAAACATCCTTTCAAAAACATTTTTAAAATCCTGCAATTTATTTTTCTTGTATATATAATACCCGGTAAAAAAAGGATATTTCATTTAAGCCAGAATATCAAATATGATAAATCGAGTAAACTCTGGATTGATAAACAAAACAGGCCTATACTTTATCATGTATTAAATTATTATAAAAAGATAGAAAAAGAAAGTAAATTCAGGTTTAAACTTTATAAAACAACATGGGTAAATGAAAACAACAAAAATGTATATACGCCTGAATGTAACCATTTAACAGAAATGATATCAGATAAATTTAAAATATCCATAAATCAAAAAAATTGGCGGCATTGGAATGGTGGCGTTTTTCTTTTTAATGAATCTTCCGACAATTTTATGGAAACCTGGCATACATACACAAATGAGATATTTAAAGACAAAAACTGGGCTATACGGGATCAGGGAACATTAATTTCAACTGTCTGGAAATACAACTTACAGGATCATAAAAGGATACCAGTAAAATTTAATTTTATAGCCGATTTTAATAATCCGAACTATAGTTATTCAAAAGAAAAAGGATTTACTTCGGATAATTTTGAAACAATTGTTAACCCTGCCTTTATTCACATTTTTCATGAATTTGGCCATAAAGGCTGGGAAATCTGGGATAAGGTTGAAGAAATAAAAAAAACAAACTCAATTCATTAACAAATGACAGAACTTATTCCGGAAAATAAGATTGTACATAGTTTATGGATCGGGCATTCCCTTTCGCTATTGGAGCTACTCACTATCAATTCATTTATAAAGAATGGCCATGTATTTTACCTATGGATTTACCAACCATTAATTCATCCTCTGCCAAAGGAAATTGTTTGTAAGGACGCAAATATGATTATACCCGAAAACAAAATTTTCAGGTATAAAAATAAAAACCAGTTCGGGCATGGTAAAGGAAGCCTGGGTGGTTTTTCGGATATTTTCAGATACAGACTGTTATATGAATATGGCGGCTGGTGGACAGACATGGATATAACATGTTTAAAACCGTTGAATTTTAACCATCAGTATGTTTTCAGAACTCATCATGAACTGAAATTGGTAGGAAACCTGATGAAATGTCCTAAAAATTCAACATTAATGAAAACATGTTACGAAAGAGCCATTCTTGAAATCAATGCTGATAACAAAGACTGGAATAAACCTATACAAATTCTTGTTGATGAAGTAAAGAACCAGCATCTTGAAAATTTTATAATGGAACTTTCAAACCCTGACAGTTGGAGACTAATTCGAATATTTTTAATTAAAAAAAATCTCCTACCTGAAGAATGGTATGTGTTACACTGGGTCAACGAAGAGTGGAGAAGAAATCACATTAATAAAGAAATGTTCAGACCAAATTCAACTTATGGGATTCTTATGAATGAATATGGCATAAACCAAAAGAAATCATCCCCCATTTCGAAGTTTATTTACCGGTTAAATTTAACTTATCTGGTTGCGGGTTTAAGACAATTGCCCTGGTTTTTTATGAGAAAACTCAGAGGATAATTCACAGGATTCAAACCAAACTTTAATATTATCACATTTAAATCAGGTTCAGTATTTATTCATATAAATATTATAATATGCAAATATTTAATATGTTACATGTATATTACTTTAACATTTAAAGATTTACATGATTTTTATTTGACAAAAAAATTTTGATGTTTTCTTTTTAGTTGTATTTTAGCTTACTAAACAACTAAAAACTTATTAAATCATTGTCAAAAAAACTTTTACTTATACAATCGGGAAATGGATTAAGAAAGGGTCTTATAAGTACTCAATCAAAATATCCACCCATCGGTTTAGGAATAGTTGCTACACTAACACCTGATGATTGGGAAATTGAGGTTATTAATTCTTCCTATGAAGATTATACAAATAAAAAAGCAGATTTAGTAGGAGTTACTGCATATACATCCACAGCTTACCATGCATACCAGGTTGCAGAACATTTCAGATTAAAAAATATTCCTGTAGTGATGGGTGGAATACATGCCACTTTATTACCAAAGGAAGCTTCCCAATATGTAGATTCCGTAATAATAGGCGAAGCTGAGGGATCGTGGAGTTCAGTTATTAAAGATTTTACCAACAATCAATTAAAACCTGTATATAAGACTGGCTTTTGTGAGGCCGATCAAATATCACCCGCAAAACATTCCATCATCAGTAATGGGTATAATTTAAGTACCATACAGGCTTCGAGAGGCTGTCCGTTTAATTGTCACTATTGTTCAGTAACCCTGATAAACGGCGGAAAAGTCCGGTTGCGTCCTGTTTCTCATATTATTAAAGAATGGCAAACGATAGAAAACAAATTTATTTGGTTTGCCGATGATAACCTTTTCGGATATTCAAAAACTGCAAAAGCATGGGCAAAAGAATTATTTAAAGAGCTCGGAAAACTCGAAATCAAAAAAAACTGGATGTGTTTCGCCCATGTAAATTCGTTGCTGGATGAAGAAGCACTTGAACTGGCTGCCGAATCGGGATGTAAATTAATATATATCGGATTTGAATCAGAAGATATAGAGTCGCTCAGAAGTATGAACAAAAATGCCAGGCAGATCAATTCCTATGGGAAAGTAATCAGTTTGTTACATAAATATGGTATTTCAATTCTGGCAGGTATTATGCTTGGTTTTGATAACGATACTCCCGAATCTATTGAACGAAGGATTGATTTTGTTTTAGAAAGCGAAATTGATTCGTATTTTTTATCAGTTGTTACACCTTTACCGGGTACACGTTTTTTTGACAGAATACAAAAAGAAGGGCGTTTAATATATAACAATTTTCCAAAGGACTGGGAACATTACGATTGGGCCAATTTAGTTCACAGGCCATTGTTCATGTCGTTTAATGAAGCAGAGAACGCTATTGCGAAAGCTTATGAGAAAGCCTATTCATATTCCAATATCAAACAAAAATACAAACAAAGTGCAGATAATTTAAAATCTAAAGATACAGCGTACCTGAATTACCTTTCAAATATGGATTTCAGGGAAATTTACTTTAAGCAAAAATAAAATTACTGGCCAACTTCAACGCCATTCTTGTAATTTATCTGGTTTACTTTATTACCTCCGTCATCAAATTCCATCCAGGGACCATCTTTCTGGTCGAGGTTATATTTTCCTTCAATCTGTTTAGCGCCATTTTCGTGGAAACATGTCCACATACCCTGTTTCTTCCCGGCTTTATACCCCCCCTCGCACGCTTTTGATCCTGTTTCATAGTATTCAACCCAGGTTCCTGTTTTATCTCCTTTCACATAACCTCCTTCCGAAGATTTTTTTCCGCTTGGAAAAAATTCAGTCCAGCGGCCATCTTCTTTTCCATCGACATAAGAACCTGTAGCTTGTACTTTCCCGTTTTCGTCATAATAGGTAAACGTGCCATTTAATTTGCCCCCCGAATAGTTTTCTTCCGATTTCCTGTTTCCGTTTTCGTACCATTGAAGACAGGAGCCTGTTTTAGCGCCATTTACACTTTGTTCTTCGGATTCTTTCTTTCCATTGGCAAACCAGAAAATACTTTTCCCGTTTTTATTTCCATCTTTATATAATTCTTCGGAACGCATTTTTCCATCTTCAAACCAGGATGACCATTTTCCTTCTTTTTTATCGTCGGTATAGTTTCCTTCCGATTTCTTCTGCTGATTGTCGTACCATACTGTCCACGAGCCTTCTTTTTTACCCATTTTATAGGTCCCTTCTGATTTTTTCTGGCCATTTTCGAACCATTCTGTAAAAGTACCGTCTTCCTTTCCTTTGTTATAATTCAGTTCCATCTTTTTCTGACCGCTCTGGTACAAACTTTTATATAAGCCATCCTGTTTCCCGTCGATAAAAAAAGCTTCGGTTTTGATTCTTCCGTCTTCGTACCATTCTTTATATTCCCCGTTCTGAATTCCGTTATTCCATTTTTCAACGGCCATCTTCTGACGGTTTTTATACCAGCTTTGAATGACGCCATCTTTTTTCCCGTTGATAAAATTACCGGAATAGGCTAAACGCCCATCCTCATACCATGATTTGCTTTCGCCGTTTAATTTTCCGTTTTCGTAACTCTCCTGCGCTTTTAACTGGCCATTTTCGAACCACCAGATCCAAAGCCCGTCTTTTTTATCGCCACATACGGTTCCTTCCAGGCTTGTTTTTCCATTTGGGTATTTTTCTATGGTAGTTTTATATACTATATCTTTTGTTACTGCGCCATTCATATCCCATGTTTTCCAGTTCCCGTCTCTCCGGTCATCGATATAACTGCCTTGCTGCATTTTATTGCCATTTGCATAATACAGGGTTGCAGGCCCGTTTAATTTTCCGTCTTTACAAACGCCTTCAAAGTATTTTTGCCCTTCTTTATACCATTCAAGCTGATTTCCTACCTTTTTCCCGGCTTCATATTGTATCTCCATTTTTTTATTTCCGTTTTCAAAATAGGTAGTGTACTTCCCTTCAAGCTCACCATTCACATAATTTGCTTCAATTGATTTTTTTCCATTGGGATATGCTTCGAACCATGCGCCTTCCTTTTTGCCGTTCTTCATATTTCCTTCACTGCTTTTCTCCCCATTCTCATACCAGCTGGTCCATAAGCCCTCGGCAATACCCTGGTTGTACGTTTCCTGGTATTTTAACTGGCCGTTGTCGTACCACCATTTCCATTCACCGCTTTTTTTATTGTCAACTGTGGATGTAAGCTCTTGTTTTTCACCATTCGGAAAATATTTGCAAATTGTTTTATATTCTGTTTCTTTTATTTTCTTACCTGTATTATCATATTCAGTCCAGGTTCCATCCCGGAATCCGTTCACATAGTTTCCCTGTAGTTTCAGTTGGCCATTATCAAAATATTCAATCCACAATCCCTGCAGGGTATCATTTGACCAGTTTTTTACAGATTCCTTTTTCCCGTTATCATACCAGGAAATATCCCGGCCATTTTTTAAGTCCTGATAATAATTAATCAGATGTTTAGAAAGGCCGGATTCAAAATATTCAATCCATTTATCCTGTTTCTTACCGTTCTTTTTTGTGTACTCGATCTTCTTTGAAGTTTTTGTATACCATTCTGTTACTGTTTCGTAATTAACTTCTTTACTGGTTTTTCCATAAGCATCCCATTCAACCCATTTACCGACTCTCCGGTCAGCTTTAAACATTCCCTGTTCCTTAACCTGACCATAGGCATAATAATATGTTCCTTCTCCGTTCAGCTGACCTCCTTTGTATTCAGCCTGAAAAATCTTCAGTCCGTCTTCATCATATTCAAGCCATTTCCCTTCATGAATACCTTTCTTAAAAGTGCCTTCATACTTTTTCTGGCCATTTGGATATTTGCCCACACAGGGACCTGAATATTGCTCACCGGTTGATGTCAGATAATATGTATTATTATCTCTTTCCTCCAGTTGATCGAGGCTTACATCCTGGCAATAGGTTATCCAAGGGAGAAATAAACATACAGATATTATAAAAATTATTTTCATGAATGTGTTTGTTTGGAGTTAATCAGATTATTTAATAATTCTAATTAAACTTTGTTTTCTTTACTTCAAATATAAAAAGGAAATCAGTCAGAAGAAAATATTTTCGTAAGATGTTGTCAAAAATTAATTAACTTTAAGATTGTCTCTCTAAATTATTGAAATAATGAAACTATACTGTGATTAGTCCGGTATAATTTTTAACACTGTAAAGTCACAAAAACTCAATATTAACCGAAAAAATCTTTCAATAAATTAATATCTTGCGATTCATTGTGAATATGCTTCTCCGGGGTAAAATATGAGTGCTAAAAAATCATCCTATAGCCTGTTATATAGAAATTTCCGGTTCTGTTTTTTTATTATTCTGACAACCATTGCTGTTTTTATTAAAACATCATTACCCGATCCATTATTTACAAACCCTTTAAGTTTTGTGATTTATGATAAAGACGGAACATTATTGGGAGCTAAAATTGCCGAAGATGGCCAATGGAGATTTCCCCGGTTAAAAAAAGTAAATAAGAAATTCGCATTGGCTATTACTACTTTTGAAGACCGAAGGTTTTATTTTCATAATGGCATCGATGCTGTTGCGCTTATTCGTGCTTTATACCTGAATATTAAAAACAAAAAAATAATCAGCGGGGGAAGCACCATTACCATGCAGGTGGCCAGGTTATCCGAAAAAAATAAACAAAGAACTGTTTTTCAGAAATTATACGAAATATACCTCGCCTGGCTTATTGAACATCAATATTCGAAAAAGGAAATATTATCGCTTTATGCTTCCAACGCTCCCTTCGGAGGCAATGTTGTGGGCATTCAGGCTGCTGCATGGAGATATTTCGGCCGTACCCCCGATGATCTTTCATGGGCGGAAAATTGTATGCTGGCGGTACTCCCAAACAGTCCTTCGCTTGTTCATCCCGGAAAAAACAGGGCTATCTTAAAGAAAAAAAGAGATTCTTTACTGGACAAACTTTATAAATCTCATATTATTGATTCTGAAACCTGCGCTATCTCCAAAGAAGAACCTATCCCCGACCAGCCTGTCGATTTTCCTCAGGAGGCTCCTCACCTGCTCGCACGCTTAATGCAGGAAATAAAACACAATACAGTAAATGATCCGCATTTTATTAAAACTACCCTTTCAGAAAAACTGCAACACGAAACTGCATTGATTCTCAACCGGTATAAAATGACTTTGGAAGGAAACAATATTCACAATTCTGCGGCAATCATTATAGAGGTTGAAACGGGAAATGTTCTAGCTTACATTGGCAATTACAATTCTCCGGAGGATAATAAAAACGGGTGCCAGGTTGATATACTTAATTCACAAAGAAGTACAGGAAGTATTTTAAAACCTTTTCTTTATGCTTCCATGTTAAATTCGGGAGATATTTTACCAAATTCGCTGGTTCCCGATATTCCGATTCAGATTGGAAGTTACTCCCCAAAAAATTTCAACAAAGGGTACGATGGCGCTGTTCCGGCTAACCGGGCCCTGGCAAAATCGCTGAATGTTCCTGCTGTAAAAATGCTCCAGGCATACGGAATACAACGTTTCATTGACATGCTCAGAAAGCTTGGATTAACTACCATCAACCGTTCGGCAGACGATTATGGGCTTTCTTTGATTTTAGGCGGATGCGAGGCAAAACTCTTTGAAGTCGCAGGCGCTTACGCATCCATGGCAAGAACGTTAAACCATTATTTAAAAACCCGGAAATATTCCAAAAACGATTTCCATCCCCCGCTATTGATACAAAATAATAAAAATATCAGCCCTGCTTTGAATGAAAATAATTCCTGGTTAAATGCTTCTTCCATCTGGTTTACTTTCCAGGCTATGCTGGATGTTGATCGTCCCACCGAAGAAAGCAACTGGCAAATGTTCTCATCAGGCAGAAAAATTGCCTGGAAAACAGGAACCAGTTTTGGTTTTCGCGATGGATGGGCTATTGGAGTTACTCCCAGGTATGCTGTTGGTGTGTGGGTTGGAAATGCAGATGGCGAGGGACGGCCGGAATTAACGGGAATTAAAACCGCTGCCCCTGTTCTTTTTGATATTTTCAGTTTATTGCCCAATTCCAATGAATGGTTTGAAACCCCGTACTCTGATATGGTAAAAACTAATGTTTGTCAACGAAGCGGATTCTTGGCTTCGGAAATCTGTAGCGAGACAAATTTCGAAATGGTTCCAAAAAACGGGGTAAATTTTAAAAAATGTCCCTATCATAAGCTTGTACACCTTGACCAGAGCGGAAAATATCAGGTCAATACCGATTGCGAAGACCCATACAGAATAATCCATAAGCCTTGGTTCGTACTCCCCCCGACTATGGAATTCTATTATAAAAGCAAAAATAATTTTTATGTTTCTCTCCCTCCTTTCCGGGATGATTGTAAAGAAAAAATGATTTTCAATCCGAACAAAGTGATGGAAATAATTTATCCGAAAAACCTGACTCAGGTTTATATTCCCAAAGAACTGGACGGAAAACCCGGCAGTGCGGTTTTTGAGGTAGCACACCGGAAACCCGGAACCACTATCTTCTGGCATATCGACAATAAATTTATCTGCCAGACCAAAGGTTTTCATCATACTGCCCTTAACCCTTCTCCCGGTAAACATATTTTAACTTTGACAGACGAAGACGGGGAATCATTAACTATTTCTTTTGAAGTTCTTAATAGTAAAAACTCCGAAGAAAATAATAAATTGAAAAAGTGATTTTTGGGATAATTTTTGATAAAGTATTGCACCTAAAAAAACCGATTATGAAAAAAATATTTCCTGTTATTCTTTCAACCCTGTTTTTTGGAATAACATTTATTTTGCAGGCTTCCGGCCAGGATGCTAAATTTGAAAAGAGTCTTCATAAGGATTTTGTTTCAAATGCCAATACTGTCCTTGATGTAAATAATATATTCGGGAATATTACCTGTAATAACTGGGAAAAAAATGAAATCTCTGTCGATGTAATCATTTCGGTATGGGCACAGACGGATGAAAAAGCCCGGCAATATATGGACGCATTTGATGTAAAAGTTACGAATGACTCAACTGGCGGTATTTCATTTACTTCAGTTATTGACGACAATAAACTGGATAAATCATTTAAACATTCCAAAAGCAAATACCAGATTGATTATGTAATTAATCACCCTGTTTATCTTAAAATGAATATTAACAACAAGTATGGAAACATTAATTTTAACGAGGTAAGCGGTAAAACAAATATTCATCTTAAATATGGCGTACTCACTGCAAAAAATCTTGCTTTTGACGATACCAGCCCGGTTAGTATCATTGATGTCGATTACGGGAAAGCTGTCATTGACAAAATAAGCTGGTGTGAATTCCATCTGAACTATTCAACCCTGGATATTCAGAAATCGACAGCCTCTCTGGTAACAAGTAAATACTCAAATGTATTGATTACCAACATTTTTTCGTTAATAGCCACTTCTGAATACGATGTTTATAAAATTTCCAGTTGTAACAGGATGAATATTAACAGCAAGTATTCAAATATTAATTCCGATAAAATTATTTATGATTTACAGTTGGATTTAACTTACGGAAATTGTAACATTAAACAAATATCCATTGAATTCGAAAACGTACAGATTGTGAGCAAATATACAGATGTGATTGCTCCTATTGCCGACGGATCATGTTACCAGATCAGCGCCAACGTGGATTACGGGACTCTGAAATACTCTCCCAAAGCCAATATCGACAGGCATGTCAGTTCCATAGGAACATCCATTAACGGTTTTATAGGCTGCAAGGGAAATGCAAATGCCAAAGTAAGCGTTGACAGCAAATACGGGGACGTGAAGCTCTTTTAATTTGTTCACTAAATGCTAACCGCGTGTTAAGCCGTTGTTTTTTCTTTGTTCGTTCGTCACAGTTCAAGCCACTGAAGTATTTGTATTTTGTTACTGCTGTCAAGAAACCACTGCCCGCCCAGTTATGTTAAGGTAGTGTTACTCACTGTTTGTTTTTTAGTCGACGAAAGTTTCTTTTATCGTCAGCTTTATCTTCACAATTTCCTTAGAAGTTAATTTATCCAACACTTTAAAGATTCTCTGTTTGTCAATTGTTCGTATCTGATCTAATACAACCCAACCTTTTTTACTGTTATGTTTTACTTCAATTCGTGTTGGATAATTTTTTGATTGGCTTGCCATAGGTGCAATAGTGACGGTCTGCAAGTATTTATTCATTTCGTCCGGAGAAATTATTACACAAGGCCGTGTTTTTTTTATTTCACTTCCAATTGTCGGGTCAAGATTGACTAAAACAATTTGATATTGTGTTATTTCCATTCTTCAAAATTTTCGTCTTCAAATATGTCTACCATTAATTGCTTGTCGTCACCTTTTTCATGCATATTTTTAAAAGATTTCTCCCAACCTTTTCTTGGTGATTTTTTAGGTCTGATTATGATATAACCTTTTTCCAATATCAATTCGACTGTGTCCATGATATTGTATTTCTCTAAAAGGGTTTTACTTAGCCTAATTCCCTTTGAGTTTCCAATTGATATTACTGAAATGTCCATAATAAAATGTATTGTAATTACAAAGTAATTATATTTATTTTAAATTTTCAAATATTTTAATGTTTTTTTTTACAAATAGATATCGGTTGAAGCTAGACCCATAGCAGGCATTTTGCTTGCACTTGCCAGTCAAACCGCTAGAATGTTGAAATTTGTACTTTCTTGTCATATTGTTACTACTGCCTGCTTGGGTTTAGGTGGTGTTAGCTGTTGTTTATTTTTACGTTTTGACATTTTATTTACAATCACCTTTTTTTCTCTTAAGTCCATATCGAAATATTTGTCTAGTGTCAATTAGCAAATTATGAACAAATATTTTTAGTCTTAGTCCATGCCAGATTGCGTCTCCCGCAACCATTATATTAAAATAAGAATATTTATCGCAATTTTCATATTTAGGAAACATACCACAGTAATAATATGCTAATAATTTTTTGCCATTTTTTATTCTGTCCGTTTCATTAATGTCAAAATAATATTTTTCAGTAGTGATAAGAAACTGTTTTGAATTTATTTTTCAATACGATTAAGCATTAATTTAATCATAGCAAGTCTGATCATAGTTTCGCTTGTGTCAGTTAGATATTCAAAATCTTTACTGAGTCTTCTATAGCTTTCAAA
>JBBIRU010000043.1:0-46295 GCA_037441645.1 Bacteroidota bacterium | reverse complement strand
CTCACTGGTTATTGTTTTATCAGTTTTTATCTTTTCTACCTGGGTAACACTATTAATGTCATTTAAAGACGTTGATGACAAAATTATAGTTTATGATGGAGGTCCGATTAAACTGGACAAATATGAAAAACCCGAAATAATTACTCCGCCACCGTCACAAAAATCGGAGAAAGTACAAGACGAACAGGAATCAAAATTTTTAGTACCTAAGGTTGCTGAAAATGTAAACGAAGTTGTTGAATTGCCATCCAATGAAAACATTCCAAACAGACAAACAATTGATATTGATAATCATGATATCTCAAAAGACCCTTTTGTAGAACCACCGGCAATTATTGTTGATGATAACGTATATGAAGGTTTTATTATTGAAGAAGAACCGGTATTCCCAGGAGGTGATGAAGCACTACAAAAATGGATTAAAGAGCATACTGTCTATCATGAAATTCCAAAAAAAGAAGGAATAACAGGAAAAGTTTACCTGAGTTTTATTGTAGATAAAGATGGTAAAGTAACTGATGTTAAAATCTTGAGAGGTCTTGACCCATACCTGGATGAAGAAGCTATTAAAGTTGTATCGGAATTACCCCTCTGGATACCCGGAAAACACAATGGTGAACCGGTAAAAGTGCTAAAACGTATAGATATTAAATTCGTTCTTGAATAAAGAAATAAAGCCCGGCAAATTAACCGGGCTTTATTTCCCATATTAAATCTGGCTTTTCCAGTTTTCCAGCTGAGCCATCAGAATTTTTTGAATATATTTTCCAATAACATCAAACTCAAGGTTAACAATTGTACCAACTTTAAATTGATGAAAGTTTGTAACATCATATGTGAAGGGAATAATAGCCACAGAGAACTGATCTTTTTTTGAATTTACCACAGTAAGGCTGACACCATTAACCGACACAGAGCCTTTTTCAACGGTAATATTTCCTTTGGTCGGATCGTACTGAAAAGTAAAATACCAACTTCCATCCACTTCTTTTATTTCAGTACAGACAGCTGTCTGGTCAACATGTCCCTGAACCAGGTGGCCGTCGAGAAGTTTATCTACTGTCATGCTGCGTTCAAGATTTACTTTACTACCAACTTCAAGTTTTCCCAGGTTAGACTTCTCCAGTGTTTCCTGAATAGCTGTTACAGTATAAGTATCGTCAGTTGTTTTTACAACAGTCAGACATACCCCGTTATGAGCAATACTCTGATCGATCTTTAAACTTTTCACAAAAGAACACTTCATGGTGATATGAAGGTTAGTAGCTTCTTGTTGTAGTGCAACAACAGGCGCAGCTTCTTCTACTATTCCTGAAAACATAATTCAATATTTTTTATTTACAAAAATAGGAATAAAACCTTCTGTTTTCTAAATTAGTCAGAAAGAAAAAAGAATTCCTTTTTACATTACTTTTGTCTTTTGAAAGGCGAACTAATATTTATCATGGATTTTAGCTATTTCGAAAATATTCTTAAAGAATTCCATCGTCCCTTACACGATCCGGTTTTGGTATTTGCGTTGATCCTGATGATTATTTTATTCTCTCCTCTAATTCTTAAACGGTTTAAGGTTCCTGGAATAATTGGATTAATAATTTCAGGGATGATATTTGGACCTTATGGAATTAATCTCCTCGAGAAAAATTCTGCTGTTGATCTTTTTTCCACCATCGGTCTTTTATATATTATGTTTATTGCGGGACTGGAACTCGACATGAACAATTTCAGAAAATCAAAACATAAAAGTATTGCTTTTGGATTTCTTTCTTTCGCCATCCCATTTTCAATGGGGTTTCCTATAGGATACTATATACTTGGCTATAACTTCGATGCAAGTTTACTTATCGCTATTCTTTTTGCAACTCATACGATGGTGGCTTATCCTATTATAAGCAAGTATGGTTTAATAAAAAATGAAGCGGTTGTCATTACTGTTGGAGGCACCATTTTAACTGATACAACTGTACTGATTATTTTAGCCATCAATCTGAGTTCTTCACAAGGACATCTCAATAACCAGTTCTGGCTGAGACTGGGAATATCTCTTGTTCTTTTTATGGCAATAATGTTTATTGTTATTCCAAAAGTTTCTAAATGGTTTTTAACCAAGCTGGAAAGTGAAAAAACATCTCATTATATTTATATTCTTTCTGTAGTATTTCTTGCTGCTTTTCTTGCCAGAGTAGCAGGTTTAGACCCAATAATTGGTGCCTTTGCTGCTGGTCTTGCTCTTAACAGGTTAATCCCACAGTCATCTACATTAATGAGCAGGATTGAATTCATAGGAAACTCCATTTTTATTCCTTTCTTCCTGATAAGTGTCGGAATGATTGTAAACCTGAGAGTTTTTTTCGGCGACTGGTTTTCCATTTTAATTGCAGTTCTTTTAACAACAGCTGCTCTAACCTCCAAATGGTTAGCCGCACTGACTACGCAGGTGATTTTCAGGTATTCTTCTCTTCAACGCCAGTTAATTTTCAGTTTAAGCAGTTCACATGCAGCTGCCATTCTTGCTGTTGCACTGGTAGGTTTTAACTCTCATATTATCGATGAAAGAATCCTTAACAGCACCATTGTCATCATTCTGATCACCTGCATTGTGGCTTCATTTGTTGCTGAAAGAACGGCAAAAAAATTACTCCTTCTTAAAAAGAACGATGAAGATATAACACCTTACATAAATAAAAAGAACTACGAACATATCCTTATTCCCCTGGCCAATTTCTCGAACCTGGAAATATTATTCGAATTTGCAGCATTACTAAAGGACAAAAAATCAAATAACCCGATAACTATTCTTTCAGTAGTACCCAACGATAAAGAAGCCGAAAAAAATCTTCAGAAAGCCAGAAAAAATCTTGATTCTATTGTTAAACTCGCCTCCTCTTCCGAAGCCCATGTGAACGTTATTGCAACCATTGATCATAACATCGGTAGCGGGATTGTCCGTACCTCAAAAGAAATTATGGCGGATATTATCCTGCTCGGATGGCCTCATAAGTCGAAGTTTGTCGATAAATTTATTGGTGAAAAAACGGATAATATTATCCAGGATACCGATAAAAATATTTTTGTCTGTTTTATTGACAAACCTTTAATTACCTGCAAAAAAATGATTATTCTGGCTCCTCCTTTCTGCGAGCTTGAAATGGGATTTGAATTATGGTTGTATAAAATAATAAACCTTTCCCAGGAACTTAGTATAGGAATTACCTGCTTTTGTAATAGAAAAACCAGGATTGCCATGGATAATTTCATAAAGAAAACCAAACCTGTTTCCATTCAGTTTAATAATTTCGGTGAATGGAATGATTTTCTTGTATTATCGCGGAATATTTCAGAAAATGATTTACTGGTTTTTATTTCCGCCAGAAAAGATGCTGCTTCATATCACAGTTATATGGATAATCTTTCGATGAAACTGGAAAAACATTTTCCTGTTAATTTAAAAATCCTGGTTTACTCCCAGCAAAATCAATCAGACAATAAATTCCTGGAATACAAAGATGTAAATGCCGAACCACTTACACGAGGAATCAAAACGATTCAGAAGATCGGTAAAGGCCTGGGCGGTATTATGAAAAAATGATGAAACTCTTTGTTTTTATAATAAATAATGTCGTATGTTTACGTCATTAAACATTTGAGGAATGACCAATAATAAATCTGAAGAATTTCTATCTAAACAACAGGAAATATCAAATATTGCAAAAGCCTTATCTCATCCGGCCCGTATTGCAATTATTCAATTGCTGGCAGAAAAAAAAGAAATAAGAACCGGAAATATTTCCCTTTCCCTGCCCATCAGCCGGACAACTGTAACACAGCATCTTAAAGCTCTTAAGAAAACCGGAATAATTAAAGGAAAGATTGACGGTCTTACAATTCACTATTGCCTCGATATGAAAAAATTATCTGAAATTCAGGAAGAGTTGAACAAATTCTTCGGTAATGCTATCTCAGATTTTAAATGTAATTGTTAAACTAATTCCATAATATTATGAAAACAACAATGATTCTTAATGCATTAACATTCCTTCTATCCATTTCATTCAATTCCTTCGCTGATACAAATAAAGAAATTGAGAGTGCAAAAAAATCCGGCAAGTGCATTTATCTGGTAGTTACCGATAAAAATGCAAAAGGAACTGATGAACTGGTAAAGCTTGCTGAAAGTGCCCAAAAATCAGCTAAAAAAACAACCATCATTAAAATTGATCGCGATGATAAAGCCAATGAATCTTTAATTACAAAATACAGGCTAGCCGGCGTTCCTCTTCCTGTGGTTCTTGTATTAGCTTCCAATGGTGTTGTTTCGGGTAGTCTTTCAAAACAGGAGGCATCTGTTGAAAAACTCCTGGCTTATCTTCCCACTCCCAAACAGTCCGAAGTATTATTGGGTTTCGAAAACGGAAAAGCAGCGCTCATTATTTGTTCCAAAAAGAGTTTAAAAGATAAAGAAACACTCTCCACGGAAAGCGATAAAGCTATAAAAGCCTTGGATAATAAAGCATTGAAAGTTATTGTTGATTTGGAAAATAAAGATGAAAAAAACTTTATTGATTTAATCAAACCCGATTTAACAAAGACTACGGTACTTGTTTTTAATGGAAAAGGACAATACACCTCTACTTTAGATGCAAATGCAAAATCAGAAGATATTGTTAAAGCCATTAATAAAAAAATGGGAGGAGGTTGTTGTCCGGGCGGTAGCAGCAGCGGATGCGGAAAACCAAAGAGCAATAGTGGCTGCGAAAAAAAATAATCAGGGATGAGTCTCTTTAAAATTATTCTGCTTGAATTATGGCATCGTAAATCCCAGCTAATTTCGGCACTTGTAGCTATTACAATAGGTATCGCCGTTATTACAGGAATAAAGACCATTTCTGTTTACTCAGAAAAAGCCATTGCCATAAAATTAGACAACCTGGGAGCTAATATCCTGGTTCTGCCTCAGGGAACAGGGATAGAGGACTATTACAGTGCCGACATAGATGCGCCAACCATTCCCGAAGAATACATTGAGAAAATTCTCACTTCAACTCTTGATGGAGTAGACAACCTCTCGCCCAAACTATCCCGGAGGGTCGAAATAAATAAACAAAAATTTGTACTAACCGGAATCCTTCCCAAAAGTGAAATAGCTTCGAAACCATTATGGCAGAATGCAGGACTTTTCAGCAAAGAACTCAGTACCTCTTGTGCCCCATCTAACACAGAAAACAAATCTCACGGATATGAAGATGAAAAACTTCAAAGAAAAGCAATTGATACACTTAACACAAATGATTGCCTGGTCGGATTTTTAGCAGCAGGAAAACTGAAAGTAAAAGAAAACGAGACTATTACTATTTCAGGAAATGAATTAAAAATCAGAAAAATATTACCGGAAACAGGTACTATCGATGATGACAGAATCTTTACACATTTAAAAACCGCACAGAATATTCTGAATATCCAGGGACAAATCAGCGCTATTGAAATTATGGGGTGTTGCAATGCCATTTCCGAGGGCTTATTAAGCAAACTAAGAAATATACTTCCCGACACCAGGATCACAACTATTGGGCAAATTGTTTCGACTCAAATTGAAACCAATAAAATGATGGACAAAATTTCATTAATTTTCCTTGTTATCATTTTATTCGTTGGCTCCATATCAATTGGAAATTATATGTGGGCAAACGTAAACGAACGCAGAAAAGAAATCGGAACATTGAGAATGATAGGTGCATCAAAAGGATATATTTATTTACTTTTGTTAATAAAATCCGTTTTCCTCGGAATTACCGGGGGTATCCTTGGATATGTACTGGGTACTGTTACCGCCCGCTACCTGGGGCCTGAGATTGCAGGAATACAGGTTCAGCCTGTTTACGAGTATATCCTTTATTCTCTTATGCTTTCAATATTTATTTCTGTAACCGGGGCTATTTTACCTGCAATTCTTGCAGCCAGAATCGAGCCTTATTCTAATATGCAGGAGGTATAAATATGGCTATATTAACTACTGAAAATATTTGCAAACAATATATACATAAAGACAGATTAATTGATGCCATAAAAGATATTAATCTTACCATTGAAGAAAAAGACTTTGTCACAATTACGGGCCCTTCGGGCTCGGGAAAAACTACACTACTCCTAACCTTAGCAGGTTTAATCAGAATTTCATCGGGAAAAATATTCTTCAAAAATTCACGTATGGATAATTCCAGTGATAAAGTCCTGGCGCTTTTCAGAAAAGCTCACATGGGATTTGTTATGCAAAATTTTGCCCTGGTACCATACTTAACTGCCATTCAAAATGTAATGATCCCATTAACATTAAACAATGTGCCAAAAAAAGAACAAATAAAAAAAGCCGTAGATGTACTTGAACTGACCGGATTATTAAACAGAAAAAATCACCTTCCAAAGGAACTATCGGCCGGTCAGCAACAAAGAGTGGCCATTGCCAGGGCATTGGTAAATAATCCCAGCCTTATCCTTGCTGATGAACCTACCGGAAACCTTGACCCCACTTTGGCAAAAGAAATTCTTGATTTTCTGCATAAAATAAACCAGGAAAAAGGTATTACTATTTTAATGGTAACACATAGCCCTTTTGCAACTCATTATGGAAATAAAAAAATAAATCTTAACGAAGGTAAAATAATGACATCATGAAAGTACTGATTTTATGTACAGGGAATTCCTGCAGGAGCCAGATGGCAGAAGGAATATTAAAAAATATGCATCCTGACTGGGAAGTGTTTTCGGCCGGCACAAAACCCGAAAAACAGGTAAACCCGTTTGCAGTAAAAGCAATGAAGGAAATCGGAATAGACATTTCCAAACATTTTCCAAAAAACGTATGCCAGTTTACAGATAGTGCTTTTGATTTAGTACTAACAGTTTGTGATAATGCAAAAGAAGCCTGTCCTGTTTTTACAGGAACAGTAAACAAAAGGATGCACATTGGTTTTGAAGATCCGGCTGATGCAACAGGTACCGATAAAGAAAAACTAATGGTTTACCGGAAAACACGCGACAGGATTAAAATTGAGTTTGAAAATATAACAATGTTCAATAAATGAAGGCCAGACTAAAATTTCTAGACAGATTTTTAACAGTCTGGATATTTCTTGCTATGGGAATTGGAGTTCTGAGCGGATATCTTTTTCCTTCCGTTGCAACATTCTGGAATTCATTAAAATCGTCACCGGAAAGCACAACTAACATTCCTATAGCCATTGGCCTTATTTTAATGATGTATCCCCCGTTGGCTAAAGTTAAATACGAAGAATTGGGAGATGTTTTCCGCAACTGGAAGGTTTTATCTCTTTCACTGATTCAAAACTGGATTATCGGACCAATTCTGATGTTTGCACTCGCTATTGTCTTCTTCAAATTATTTCCCGGTGAAAACAATTCCAACCTTCCTTATATGTATGGCATTATAATGATCGGACTTGCCCGTTGCATTGCCATGGTAATTGTATGGAACGACCTGGCCAAAGGCGATACAGAATATGCAGCGGGGCTGGTAGCATTCAACAGTATTTTCCAGGTATTATTCTTTTCATTATACGCATATGTTTTTATAGCAATATTGCCTGGATGGTTTGGTGTACCAACAAGTGATGCCGTTGAAAAAATAACAATTGTCCAGATTGCTGAAAGTGTATTTATTTACCTTGGGATTCCTTTTATCGCAGGATTTTTAACTCGTTTCATATTAATCCGGGTAAAGAGCAAAGAATGGTATCACACTAAATTTGTTCCTAAAATCAGTCCGCTAACCTTAATCGCCCTGTTATTTACAATTGTTGTAATGTTTTCGCTAAAAGGAAAAATAATCGTCAGCATTCCGTTGGATGTGATTCTTATTGCAATTCCATTATTGATTTATTTTGTAACAATGTTTATCGGTTCCTTTTTTATGAGTAAAAAAATTGGTGCTACATATGGCCAATCTGTTACGCTTTCTTTTACTGCTGCCAGTAATAATTTTGAACTTGCCATTGCCGTTGCCATTGCCATTTTCGGAATGAACTCAGGTGAAGCTTTTACAGCAGTCATTGGCCCGTTGGTTGAAGTACCTGTCATGATTGCACTTGTTAATGCCGCTTTGCTAATTAAACAAAAATATTTTAAGCAATAAAAAAGCCCTGCCACGCAGAGCTTCCTTATATTATTTCTTGAAATTATTTATGGCATGGTTACATTATATGTATAGCCATAAATTGTAAAACTGGCATTCGCATCACATCCGGTATTACCATAATCAACAAGAATGGAGGGTTGAGTACCAACAGTAATAGTAAGTTTTCCCTGTTCGATATAACGACAAATCCATTCTGTAATCAATGGATTTGCATTATCAATTGTAATAGTATAGTTTACATTGGTGGTAGTTACACCGTTTGCCGAACCGGTTGTTGAAAACTTATCGTCCCAAGGGTTCAATAATGTACTCTCACCGCTTATCCATTCTGTAACCCGGTCAGTAGACCATGTATGATGCTCTCCGGTTGGATGAGTAATAACACCATTAGCAACAACTACATGATAAGATAAATGCTGGTTTGAATTTATTCCCTGATTGGTTATTGTTTTTGTTCCTTCAATTTTATATCCATCAACATAGTAATTATTAGTTGTTACCGTACAAACGGAACCTGCTTCATGCATCCAGTTGGATGCTGTATAAATTACTTTCCCTTTTCTTGTTCTTCCGTCTGTACCTGTGCATCCCGTACCAAAGTCAACGGTAACATGTTTGGGCCAGGTTGTAAGGTCAAATTCACCTGCGCCGAGACTAATAGTTGCACAGGTATAATAGTCGTTCATTGATTTTTTTCCTCCGCAGGAGTCCTTCATTTTTGTTGATGAGTAATCGACCTGTTTATAAACATCGTCAAACATCACATTGGCAATAGCATTATCAGTAGCCGCATTTACATTGTCTGCAGAATTAAAAGTGTCGGGTTTAGTTGTTGTTGTTTCATCATTTTTTTTGCAGGAAACTAAAACCACTACTGCAATCACAAATAAAAGATTTAAGATTTTCATAGCATTAAAATTTTAATTGGGTAAATATATTAATATTCTCTGTTTAATGACTTCATTTTAATTTTAAAAGTTGCATGCTAAATTGAATCTTTATCATTTTCAGACTTTTCGCAATACAACAAATATTTTTCTTTCACTTTCAAAGCAATTTCAAAATCGGTAGCTGCAATGAGGTAATCTTTATTAAAATTACACCATACCATAAACCGGGTTAATTTTTCTTCTTTTAATCCGGTTAAGGTGGCAACAATTTCACGGTTATATTTTTTATCAATATCTATCTGGTTCCATTTATCATTCTCCATCTCATAGTAACGTAAAACACTCTTAGCATGGCGATTAAATTTATAATATAAAAATGTAATCGGACTATGTCTGGCAACATAAAAACTTGAGAGATACTTTTCATTATCGAGTAAATGTAAAGTTGTTCTTTCTTTTAAAGTAATACCCGGGATTGCATATTCTTTCTCTTCTGTTTTAAGAGCCAGGAATTTCTTTTTAAATTCAGTATAATTGGCATAAGGAAGCGCAACCACCTCTTTTAAAAGAATGGTATCCTGAAGCAGGCAAATATCCGAATTAAATTTTCCGGGCTGGTATTCAACAAAACGGGTTTTAAACCCTAAAAAGGAAAACCGCAGAATATCTCCGGGCTTAACGTATATGGAATAATTTCCATATACATCAGCCAAGGTATTAAATTTTGAAGTTTCATTGATAATATGAGAATAAGAAAGGGAAATATCGGCTTTGCATGACGCGACTTTTCCTGCTACTTTAGTAAATGGCGTTGAAGTCTGGGCATTTACGCCAAGAATAATTAAGGAAAAAGAAAATATGGCAAAAATCTTTTTCATCAAACAAATGTAAGACGAAAATACAATCCAGAAGTTACATGTAAATTATTTAACAAATATTAAAACAAAAAAAACAATTCAAGATATACTGATATTTTGATTAATTTGTATTAAAAAAAGTACAGGGTATAAAAAGTTATCCTCCTATCCATCCATACTTTATACCAACGAAATATTTAGAAACTGTTTTGAATTTTAATAATTAAGCATTTATTGAATGTTGTAAAAGGGTCATTCTGAGGATCTCGAAGAATGACCCTTTTACAAAGGCAGAAATGATATTTAATACAATACAAAAAGATTTTTTCAAATTCAAAACAGTTTCTAAGTTTTATTCAACGCACAGTATTTTTACTATTACTTTTCCCTGATTTTATCCAACAAATCATTTAAAGCAGCTACTTCGTCGGGAGATAAATTTCTGAGAAGGGTATCCACTTTTCTTTCGCATTCATCCATTTTCTTTAACAAGTCCAAACCTTTTTCAGTAATGGCAAGATCTTTCTGCCGACGATCAGTTTTACTTTCTGTGCGGTCGATAAGTTTTTTTATAAATAATTTATCGACTATACGGCTTACATCAGAATTTTTATCGAGCATTCTTTCTCTTAAAAAATCAATGGAGCGAGGTTCATCTTTAAATCCTCTTAATATCCTCAAAACATTATATTGCTGCGAGGTCAGGCCATGGCTCTTAACAAATTGAAGAAACTCATAATGCACAAAGTTTGAAGTATACACAAGATTGATCAGTCCTTTATGGTAATCATTTCTGAACCAGCCTTTTAATTCGTCTTCAATTTTCATTTTTTTGATATTAATGTTGAGTTATCCTTCAGGATAACTCAACAAATTTATAAATTTTGCGATTATATCTGCTTTACAAATTGAACTTCGCAGGAAATACGAACTTCATCGCTGACCAACCATCCGCCTCCTTCAAGAGCAGCATTCCAGTTTAAATTCCATTCTTTCCTGTTTATTTTTCCGTTCAGACTAAAACCAACCTTCACATTTCCCCAGGGATCTTTTCCAATACCACCAAACTCGACATTTAACTTTATTGGTTTTGTAATATTCTTAATTGTTAAATTGCCTGAAAGCAGGAAATTATCTTCATCAACTTTCTCGAATGCAGTAGACTGAAAACTTAAAGAAGAAAATTTCTCAACATCAAAGAAATCTGCACTTTTTAAATGATTATCTCTTTGTTCGTTATTAGTATAAATTGATTTTGAGGCTGCATTAAATGAAAATCTTCCATTCGAAAAATCTTCGCCCTGAGTTTCTGCTTCGGCACTAAACTCTTTAAAACTACCTGTTACCGTTGTAATCATCATATGCTTTACCTTGAACCGAATCTCGCTGTGAGCCGGGTCAATTAACCATTTTGTTGTTTCCATTTTATTTAATTTTAACTTGCTTACATTTTATTAAATTGTGTAAAATGAATTATATGTCAAATTACTTTTGTTTTATTAATTCAACATAACATATAATTGCTACGTCATTTCCAATCATTAATCCGCCGGAATCCATTACGGAATTATATTTTAAACCCCATAATGTTCTGTCAATAGTTCCTGTTAATTTAAAACCGGTTCTCGTATTGCCATAAGGGTCTTTAATGGTTCCGGCATTTTTAACATCCAGAGTAATAGAGTTTGCAACACCGTTCATTGTAAAATCTCCTGTCAGTTTATACATGCTATTTCCTGTACTTTTAAAAGAAGTACCAACAAAAGTTATTTCAGGATATTTTTCAACATTAAAAAAGTCGGGTGATTTCAAATGTTTATCCCTTGTCGGCTCATCTGTATTTATGCTACTCGCATCAATAGTAAAACTGATTTTCGCATCCGAGAAATCAGGTTTGTCTGATAAAAAGGAACCTGAATATTTTTCAAATGTTCCCATTACATCGTTAATCATCATATGAGTAACAGTAAATGTAATTTTTGTATGGGCTTTATCGATTTCCCATTTTGTAGTCTGAGCATTTACTGAAAGAATCATTAAGATTCCTGCTATTATTAAACTTGTAGTTTTCATAATTATTTAATTTTAAATTTATAATACAAATATATGTATAAACATTATACGTTGTAACATGTATTATGTAAAAATAATCATATTTTAATATTCATTAACAATATAAGAGATATTGATCTGATATTATGAAAATTACGAATTGAGCGCCATTCAATTAAGGTGATGAGTATAAAATTCCAAAAATGAAATTTATTCCGTAGTTTCTTCTTCTTTTACAGCATTCAGAGCGGTCTCAAGAAGACTTACAATAATGAGTTGATTTTTACGGGAAAGTAATGCGTCTTTTCCGTCTGACAAAAAGAAACGCATTCGAAGTCCCCTTTTTTCATTTTTTCTTAGTTTCAAAGTTTTATCGACAGGGCTTACCTGAAATACTGGCAAACCATTTTTATCGAACCAGAATCCATTGGCCATAACAACCCTAATTTTACCCTTTATGCTGTCAATCGAAATTCCTTTCCATTCAAATATTCCATCCACTTCTTCCACTTCCCCAAATCTTTTCTGAATATTATCAATAAATAAATCGAGGCTGTCATTAATATCTATATATGTTTCAATTCTTGTGTTTGGGTTAATCAGATCAGGTTCCAATACGGTACTGCTAATTTTTACCCGAAGGCTGTCATCTTCCTGCGAGACGCATACGAAACAATTTATCAGAAACAGAAAAGCTAAAAAGCTACGCATAGAGATTTTTATTTGACAATACACAAATATACAGCCAATAACGGATTTACTTAATTAATGTTTTAAAAAATTCTCTTTTATTAGTGCATACATATATGAATCATAGAAAATTCCATCTATAAAAAAATTCTGCCTGAGCCTGCCTTCGTTCTTAAAGCCAAGTTTTTCCACATATTTTATGGAAGCAATATGTTCGGTACAAATCTGGGCTTCCACCCTGTTTAAACCCAATTCTGAAAAAGCGTATGTTAACACCGGCCACGACACTTCCGTCATTAATCCTTTTTGAAAAAATAATTTATTTAATATACTCCCCATCGAAGCATATTTATGTTTGTAATCAGGATGAAGAGAAATGTCTCCTATCATTTTTCCAGTTTGTTTATCGACTATTGCCCAAAACAAAAAGCTACCGTCCTGAGAAGTTTTAATTGCTGAAGAAATGAATTCATCCGTTTCATTAATATTTGAATGCATACCAGGTCCGGCCATTCTCATGGTTTCGGCATCGTTATAAATTTCGAATGCATCATTGAGAAAATCCGGTTTATAACAACATATCTTAAGTCTGGATGTTTCAAATTCCTTAAATTTGAATTTATTACTCATCTTTTATTTATTTGTCAATTCTGTCAGTTCTGTTTGTAACTTTTCCCATTCTTCCATTTTCCTGTCCAGGTTATTTTTTATTTCTGTGTATCGCTCAAATACCTTGGGATCAGATGCTACTTTTTTAAATTCATCCGGATTGATTAATATCTCATCCATTTTTTGAAGTTCTGTTTCTAAAGTCAGTATTTCTTTCTCGCATTGTGATATTTTATTTTCCACTTTTCGAACCTGTTTATCGAACTCTTTTTTCTCAAGAAATTTCTGCTTATTGTTTTGATTTATTTGAACAGATTTCGATTGTTTATGCTCAACCTGCTTCTTTTCTAATTCCGAGAAATTTTCAATCTTCTTTTTCTCGAGGAAGTGCCAGATATTTCCAGAATATTCTTTAATCTTCTGATTCTTTACTTCAATGATACGATTTACCAATCCATCCAGAAAATCCCTGTCGTGAGAAACTACCAGTAAAGTGCCATCGTACTTCTTAAGAGCTTCTTTCAGAATCTCTTTGGAACGCATATCGAGGTGATTGGTAGGTTCGTCAAGAATCAGAAAGTTCACCGGTTCCAATAACAATTTAGCTAATGATAACCGGCTACATTCCCCGCCCGAAAGCACACTCACTTTTTTATCCACATCCTCGCCACTGAATAAAAAGGCTCCCAGGATACTCCTGATTTTGGTACGGATCTCTCCTTTTGCAACATCATCTATGGTTTGAAGAACGGTTTTCTCTTTGTTCAGAATTTCGTCCTGGTTCTGTGCATAATACCCGATTTTCACCTGGTATCCTATATTTACTTCACCTTCGTACTCAATTTCGTTTAATAACATTTTGGCAAGGGTAGTTTTTCCTTCTCCATTTTTTCCGACAAGAGCAATTTTATCTCCCCGTTCGATAACCATGTCTATTTTATTCAAAACAACATGTTCCGAATATCGTTTGGTTGCTTCCTTTAATTCAAAAACTACAGATCCTGAACGCGGCGACGGGGGAAAACGCAGGTTCATTCCCGAAATATCTTCTTCATCCACTTCTATTCTCTCAATTTTATCGAGTTGTTTTAGTCTCGATTGTACCTGTACCGCCTTGGTTGCTTTATACCTGAAACGTTCTACGAATTTTTCGGTATCTTCAATCATTTTCTGTTGGTTCCTGTACGCTGCCAATTGTTGCTGCCTGCGTTCATCCCGTAAAAAAACATACTGTGAATAGGGTACTTTATAATCAAAAGCCTTACCCATAGAAATTTCAACTGTGCGCTGTGTTACTCTATCGAGAAATGCACGGTCATGGGAAATAAGAACCACTGCACCACGATAATCTTTTAAAAAATCTTCGAGCCATTGAATTGCTTCAATATCCAAGTGATTTGTGGGTTCGTCGAGAAGAAAAAGCTCCGGAGATTTGAGTAATATTTTGGCCAGTTCAATACGCATGCGCCAGCCACCACTGAATTCTTTAGTAGGTCGTGGAAAATCATTTCTTAAAAAACCAAGACCCATTAATACTCTTTCCGTTTTCTCTTCAATATTTCCACCTTCAAGATAGTTAAATCGTTCATTCAATTCAGAGAGTTCACCGGCAAGGCTCAATAATCTATCATGGTCATGACTATGATGTAATAACTCATTTATTTCTTCAATCCTGTTTTTGATCTTAATAATTTCTCCAAAAGCAGAAATAGTTTCTTCCCATACAGTTGTTTTATCAGGACATGCCAGCTGCTGCGGTAAATAACCAATGGTTAAATTAGACGGCTTACTTATTGCGCCTTCTGAGGGCTGCATTTCGTTAACAATTAATTTTAATAACGTTGATTTTCCAGCCCCGTTTCTGCCTACCAGTCCTATGCGATCTTTCTGGTTTACAAGAAAGGAAATACCTTTAAACAGGTCGAAACCTCCAAATGAGAGTGATATATTATCGAGTGAAACCATTTATTTAACGAGCATTTAAGAAATTTTAATTTTTCTGCAAAATGAAAAATTTAATACGAGAAATCAAAATTAATATTCGTTTAAACATCTTTCATGTTCTTTTTTAATTTATTATATTGTAGGTTGTAACCTACATTTAATATTTTTTTTGTTGGTTATATACTACATTATTTATATTATATGTTTTTTTGATAAAACATATATTTATTGTTTTGTTGATTATATATAACTATTTTTATTATTTTTGTTGATTACTAAGAACACTATTTATGGAAAACTTATTAGTCCGTTCGAACCAGCTTTTAAAAGCAACAAATATGACATTCAGTCGTTATCTTATCGATAAAATCGACTGGAACGAACGTCTGATTGCAGTTCGTGGAGCTAGAGGTACAGGTAAAACAATCCTGTTATTACAATATCTTAAAAAAAATCGTTTAGATAATTCAATGTATGTAAGTCTTGATGATTTATACTTTACCAACCATAAATTAATAGATATGGCAGAGAATTTCATGAGAATGGGAGGCCGTTACATGTTTCTGGATGAAGTTCACAAATACCCGGGATGGTCAGTTGAAATTAAAAACCTTTATGATTACTACCCGAAACTGAAGATTGTTTTTTCATCTTCATCTGCATTACATATCGATAGCGGAGAAGCCGACTTAAGCCGGAGAGCTGTAAAATATACTTTACACGAACTTTCGTTCAGGGAATATCTTTCACTTATTCATAAAATCAACTTTAATACTTTTACCCTTAAAGAAATTTTAGAAAACCATGTTGCGATTGCTTCGGGCATTGCAGAAAAAATTATTCCTATCAAGTTATTCCACGAATATCTTCAACTTGGAAGTTATCCCTTTATTACTGAAGGAAAAAACAATTATCACAATAAAATACGATGGACAGCAAATCAAGCTATTGAAATTGATTTACCTTCTATTGAAAAATTAACATATGAAACATTAATCAAGCTTAAAAAATTACTGATGCTAATCAGCACCAGTGTACCTTTTAAGCCAAATATTATGGACCTAAGTCAGAAAGTTGGTACCAGTCGTGATCAATTACTAAAATATCTAAAGTTATTGTCTGATGCCGGCCTGATTTCCCTGTTAAGACAAAATACTCTTCCTACGGGATATCTCACAAAGCCCGAAAAAATTTACCTGAGTAATCCATCCCTTTTTCATGCCCTAAGCGAGAACGCCCCAAATACCGGAGCCATCAGAGAAACTTTTTTTATGAATCAGCTAAGTAATGGCCACCTGTTACATTACTCAGGAACAGGCGATTTTCTGGTGGACAAAAAATATACTTTTGAGATTGGCGGTTCCAATAAAACAGGTAAACAAGTCAAGAACACTAAAAATTCCTTTGTTGCTTCTGATAATTTAGAAACCGGTTTTGGAAACCACATTCCGCTGTGGTTATTCGGTTTTCTATATTAACACACAAACCTATGAATATAATATTCACTTAACCACCATACGAGTTGATCCTATTTCAACGATTCCAGCATAACATTTTCAAAATAGATTTTGCACCCGGGTTTTGAATTTTGATTAATGAATGTAATTAATTCCTGACTAAATGTGCCAGACATATTATTAACATCCAGACGATAACCCTTTACATTTTGACTAAATACAAATGACGTTACCTTATAAGTATTGTCTGAACAGTCTATCCGTTTTTAATAAATCCTCAACGCTAACCTGCTGAATCCAGTAATAATTAACATTTTTTCCTCCCAAACCGGGAAAAATCATATTCAAGATTGTATCTGTAGCTATTTTTGCATTAACATCTTCAGTATTTTATGTATTTACTGGCACATATAAACACCATATATATAACAATGCAAATAAAACATTTTTATCTATTTTTTTTATTTGTAACAAGTCGTTTTTATAAACAATTGCCGGCTGGCATCTATTTACTAACAAGCATTTAACAGAATCACAAAATATAGCTCTCCGCCTTTTTAAGTGCTTCTTGTATACCCTCTGGCCTGGTTCCACCAGCTGTAGCATAAAAAGGCTGTCCGCCACCTCCACCGTTTATTTCCTTGGCGATTTCCTTAACAATATTCCCGGCATGGAGGTTCTTTTCTTTTACAAGATTATCAGAAACCATCACAGCGAGGTGAGCTTTTCCATTAATTTCAGTTCCCATTACAAGGAATAGATTTTCAACCTGAGCTTTTACCAGGAAAGCAATATCGCGCAACATTCCTGCATCTGATATTTCTATTTTACAGAAAGCAGAGTTAGTTCCATTTTTATTTGTTATAGATTTTACAATTTGATCCTTAACATTTCCCGCTTTCTCTTTGGCAAACTCTTCGAGTTTTTTATTGAGTAAATCAAAACCGGCAAAATGCGCCTGAACTGATTTAAGAATATCTTTGGAGTTATTGAATAATGCTTTTATTGCAGTCAGTTGCTTTTCCTGTTCCCTGAAATACTCAAGGGCATGAATTCCTGTGATGGCTTCTATACGCCTTATGCCAGCTGCAATAGCTGATTCCGAAACAATTTTAAATAAACCAATACGAGCGGTATTGTTCACATGGGTTCCTCCGCATAGTTCAACCGAATCTCCAAAACCAATGACCCTTACCTTATCTTCATATTTTTCGCTGAACAAAGCCATGGCTCCCATTTTTTTTGCTTCTTCGATAGAAATACTTCTTTGTTCGTTCAGTTGAATTCCTTTCCTGATTAAATCATTAACAATACTCTCAACTTTTTCAATTTCTTCGGCAGTCATTTTCTGAACATGGAGAAAATCGAAGCGAAGGTGTTCGGGGCTTACCAATGAACCCTTTTGTTCCACATGAGTTCCAAGTACTTTTCTTAATGCAAAATGAAGCAGGTGTGTTGCGGAATGATTTTCTTCGGTTGATTTACGCTTTTCAACATCAACAACCGCTGTACATTCACCTTTAAATCCATCAGGCAGATTCTCAACAATGTGAACGATAAGGTTATTTTCCTTCTTTGTATCAATTACTATAATTTTATTATTATTCCATTCTATCATGCCCGTATCTCCTACCTGCCCTCCACTTTCGGCATAAAATGGAGTTTTATTCAATACTACCTGGTAAAAGGTTTTTCCTTTCTGGCTGGATTTTCTGAATTTAATTATCTCCGTCTTTACAGAGGTTGTATCATAGCCAACAAACTCAATTTGCCCGATGGGTTTTAACTCAATCCAATCTTCTGTTTCAATAGCAGAGGCATTCCTGGAACGGTCTTTCTGTTCTTTTAAACATTCTTCAAATTCTCCAATATTCACTGTCAGGTTGTTTTCGCGGGCAAGAACCTGGGTAAGATCAAGAGGAAAGCCAAAAGTATCGTATAATTCAAAAACAAATTTTCCGGGCAATTCCGGTTTTTTATTAAGAATTGATTTTTCCTTTTTAATATAGGTTTCAAATTTTTGAATCCCGGTTTCGAGAGTACGCAGGAAAGATTGCTCTTCTTCAAAAATCACTTTACTTATAAAAGATTCCTGTTTTTTTAGTTCGGTAAAATAATCGCCCATATTAGCAGAAAGAATTGCTACCAGTTTATTTATAAACGGTTCGTTAAATCCAAGGAAAGTATAACCATAACGAATGGCCCTGCGAAGGATTCTCCGAATCACATAACCTGCCCCGGTATTTGTTGGTAATTGTCCGTCAGCTATGGAAAATGAAACCGCTCTCAGGTGGTCTGCAACAACGCGCATAGCAATATCCGTTTCTTGTTTTTGTCCGTAAGAAATTCCGGACAATTTTGCTATTTCATTTATAACAGGCTGAAACACATCCGTATCATAATTCGATTTTTTCCCCTGCACAACCATGTTCAGCCGTTCGAAGCCCATACCTGTATCTACATGTTTTGCCGGAAGCTGTTCCAGTTTTCCATCGCTTTTACGATTGAACTGGATAAAAACCAGGTTCCATATCTCGATTACCAAAGGGTTACTTTTATTAACAAGAGCAGCCCCATCCAGCTTTTTTCTTTCCGCTTCATCACGTAAATCAATATGAATTTCAGAACATGGTCCGCAAGGTCCGGTATCGCCCATTTCCCAAAAATTATCTTTTTTATTACCAAATATGATATGATCTTCAGGTAAATATTTTTTCCAGTAATCAAGAGCTTCTTTATCGGCCTCAATACCTTCCCCGGAGCTTCCTTCAAAAACCGTAGCATAAAGAAATTTTTTATCGATTTTCAAAACATCAGTTAAATATTCCCATGCCCATTCTATGGCTTCTTTTTTAAAATAATTTCCAAACGACCAGTTCCCCAACATTTCGAACATTGTGTGATGATAGGTATCGTGGCCCACTTCTTCAAGGTCGTTGTGTTTGCCCGAAACTCTTAAACATTTCTGAGAATTGGCAACACGCGGATATTTTGAAGGCAAATTCCCCAGGAATATATCCTTAAACTGGTTCATTCCGGCGTTGGTAAACATTAATGTAGGATCATTCTTCACTACCATAGGAGCGGAAGGAACAAACGTATGTTCTTTGGAATGAAAAAAATCGATAAATGATTTACGTATTTCTTTAGAGTTCATCAATCTGAATTAATAAAAGTTAACAATTCTTGTTGGTTGCAAATTTAGATTATTTCGGTAAATTTGCGTTCATCCTTGATTTTTATATAGAAAAACAAGCTTACTCATGTCAAAAATCAAATACCGGTTTAACCCCGAAACCCTCAGTTACCACAAAATCGAAGTCAGTCTTCGAAAAAAATTAATTAAACTAATCCCCTCCTTTATTTCTGCCATCGTTTTTGCTCTTGCCGGTGTTGTCATTTATTCTTATTCGTTCGATTCGCCAAAAGAACGTCAACTAAAACGGGAAAACAAGCAACTGGAGATTCAATATGAAATTCTTTCAAAAAAAGTGGAACAAATGGAGGGTGTATTATCCGATCTTCAGTACCGGGATGATAATATTTACCGGAGCATTTTCGAAGCAGAACCTATTCCGGAATCGATGCGCGAAGCAGGTTTTGGTGGTGCCAATCGCTACGAAGAACTGGAAGGATACGATAATTCTGAATTAGTAATTAACACGGCCAAGCGTTTGGATAAATTAATGAAGAAGATGTATATTCAATCAAAATCTTTTGACGAGATTGTAAGTTTATCCAAAAGTAAAGAAAAATGGCTGGCCTGCATGCCTGCCATAGTTCCCATCCTGAATAAAGATCACTATAAGTATCTTTCCCATTTTGGAGTCAGATACGACCCGGTATATAAAAACACCATGAAAATGCATGAAGGAATTGATTTAGCCGGTGCAGTAGGTACAGATATCAGGGCATCGGGAGACGGAGTTATAAAAGATGCTGATTTCTCCAGGGGAGGCTATGGAAATGAAATAGTAGTCGATCACGGATTCGGATACACAACACGTTATGCACACTTAAGTAAAATACTCGTTAGTCCAGGCCAGAAAGTTAAACGCGGAGAAGTTATTGGAAAACTTGGAAGTACAGGAAAATCAACTGGCCCTCATTTGCATTATGAAGTAAGGAAAAACAATGTTCCTTTAAATCCTATTAACTTCTTCTATCTGGATTTATCACCAGCTGAATACGATAATATGATTATTCTTTCTGCACAGGAAGGAGGAGTTGCACAGGATTAAAGTTTCAAATACCAAGTTTCAAATACCAAATTCCAAGTTCCACATCCTAAATCAAAAATCCTAAATCTTAAATAAAAATGGTGCCTTATAAAGAACCAAAAATTGAAAAAATCTTTTACCCGATCAGCGAAGTTGCCGAGATGCTGGGAGTAAGCCAATCACTGATCCGATTCTGGGAAAAAGAGTTCGACATATTAAAGCCCCAGAAGAACAAAAAAGGAAACCGTTTATTTAAGCAACAGGACATTGATAACCTGAGGCTTATTTATCACCTGGTAAAAGAAAGGGGAATGACATTAAAAGGAGCCAAACTCAAATTAATAAACAACAAGCAGGATATTATTGATTCCTATGAAATCGTTAAAAAACTTCAATCAGTTAAACATAACTTATTGCTCATAAAAGATGAACTTGACTCTATGAAACAAAGCGAAGAACCTTCTGTGCTTTAGATCTCACAGCAGCTGACTGGTCGTTCGAAATAATATCTATTACCGACAATAACTCAGGTTTTAATAAAGGTTCTTTTTCACATATCCGGGCCAGTATATCAAGTGCATAATACCGGATGGCAGGTTTTTCGCTTTCGGAAAGAGCCCATTCAAAACATTTATCGATCAACAAACCTGAATTATTAATTTCATATGAATCAATATTTTCAGCAAGAATTTTCAGGAAGCCTCTCCTTACCCCTTCCACTTTTGAAGCAATCAGTTTTTCAACAAGATCATTAACAAATGGTTTAATCAGTCCGGAATTTTCCTCACAGCAAAATTGCAGTGCCCTTGCAGCCCTCATGGAAACAGGATATGGATGAGAAAAACAAAGTGAATACAAAAGATTAAAATATTCCTGGTTGTCTCCTACTTCACCTTTAATTATATCGGCAATAGCGCGGGAACTGTCAGTTTGTAACAGCTCAAGAAAATGCTCTTTCACACTTTGTTTCACCTTCAAAAATAATAAAAAAACATATAAGTAATGCTACTTAAAAGTATTTGAAGTTGATAGTATTTTTATCTATTTTGCAAAGATTTTATATAAATGAGCTACCATAAACATTCTGATAAACTTAATAGTCTTCCCTTCTGGAAGAACTGGATTTTTTATGTTCTGATCTTTTCAGGAATCATCTTAACACTCATGCTTCTGAGATTATCTGGTACTCTTGAAACCATGGCTAAATCGACCATCGATAAAACAACTGAAAGAACGACTATTGAACTTACTAACTTTTTTAATCCGGTTACAAAAAACATAAATCTTGCCCGCGAATGGGGAATTACTGAACAACTCAACATTTTTGATTTGCAGAACATGAATCAGCGGTTTATCCCGGTACTGAAAAATTTTCCTCAGATAACTTCAATGCTTATAGGACGTTCCGATGGCAGTGAATATATGATGCTGAATAATGACAGTATATGGATTAACCGTTCAACACAAAATATCAAAGATCAAAAAAAAGTACTAAAAGTCCGTTGGAATTACAATAATAACAACTTACTTAAATTATCAGAGAACGAATGGACAGAAAAAAAGGATTACGACCCGAGAAAACGTCCCTGGTTTCAACTGGCAATTCAATCTTCAAATGAGAGTATCCCTGTATGGACAAATCCTTACATTTTTGCAACCACAAAGGATCCGGGAATCACTGTCTCCGTTCGTTTTAAACAAAGCAGCGACACTTCCGTTTATGTAATTGCCTATGACTTAAAATTATGCGACATATCAAATTTTACCACCAGATTAAATATCAGTCCTCATGGAAAAGTTTTTATTATTACAGATAAAGACCAGGTTCTTGGATTGCCAGGCTATCCTGGTTTTCAATCCGAAGACTCAATTAAGAAATCCGTTCTGAAGAAGATCGACAGTTTAAATATCCGGACGTTGAACGATGTTTATAAAGAATGGCAAATATTAAACCGTACCAAAGAATCATTCTCCTTTTCTTCTGAAAATGATGACTGGATAGCGTGTTTCCAGCCTTTTCAGCTAAATAACAAATCACTTTTACATATTGGAGTAATCGTACCGGAGTCGGATTTCTTAGGCGAAATAAAGACCACCCGGAATATTATTATTCTGGGTTTCGTATTACTTGTTATTCTTTCCCTGGTATTAGTCAATAATTATAACCAGAAACGGAAAGCAAACCTGTTATTGGAATCCAAGAATCACCAGATTACTCAACAAAATGAAGAAATCACGGCACAAAGGGACGAAATTGAAGCACAACGAAACCAACTGGCAGAACATAATGAGATGCTTCACCAGGCCAACGAAGAAATTGAAGCCCAGCGCGACCTTGTAATAAAACAAAGAGATCACATTGAAGAGATACATCGTGAAGTATCACAAAGTATAGATTATGCAACCCGGCTTCAGTCAGCTATTTTAGCTGACCCTGCAATCCTAAAGGAAAATAACATTGAACACTTTGTTATATTTAAACCAAAAGACAAAGTCAGCGGTGATTTTTACTGGTGGGCAGAAATCGAAGGAAAAATAATAATTTCTGTTGCCGATTGCACTGGTCACGGAGTTCCCGGCGCTTTTATGAGTATGCTGGGAATATCTTTTCTTCGTGAGATAATTATTAAGGAATATATTACCAGTCCGGCGGTCATTTTAAGAAAACTACGTAAAGAAATTATCAAGACTCTTAAACAAAAAGGTGATTTCGGCGAACAAAAGGATGGAATGGATATGACTTTAATAAGTATTGATACAAAGACCCTGCAATTACAATTTGCCGGCGCGAACAATTCGGCTTATATCGTTAAACCTCCTGTTAGTCAGAACACTCCCGACAGCTATCGGGACGAAGACAAGGGAGAAAGTCATGCTTCGACTCTCCTTCGTCAGGCTCAGGACAAGCAGCTCAGCATGACGACTAACTTAACCGAACTTAAAGCGGATAAAATGCCCATAGCCATCTACGAACGAATGGATAAATTCACAGAACATGAAATTCAATTACAAAAGGGCGATATAATATACATGTTTTCTGACGGATATGCAGATCAATTCGGCGGACCTAGAGGAAAAAAATTCAAATATTCACAATTTGAGAAACTGATTTTAGAAAATTCCGTTAAAAGTATGCAGGAACAGGGAATTATGCTTAACCAGGCCATTGAAGACTGGAAAAGTAAGTTTTCCTGCCTATACGAACAAACTGATGATATTACAGTTGTTGGAATAAAAATTTAAAATCAGGTTATGAAGCCGGTACATATCAGTAATAAATCTATCCACACCCTCCCGGTTATTCAAAAACATTATCCCCATGCAATGAACCTGGATGTGCTTACCGATAAACTTTTTGAAATTTACGAATCAGAACTGGGCATGCACCCTAAACAAATTATTCATGCCGACAGTATCTGCAGCGATGATGTAAATAATATAGAATACCCTAAACATGCCCGTTTAATGTTAGGCCCTTTTAATCTGGGCGGGTTATGTGGTTTCCCTTTTGCCGGAGTTACAGGAATAGGAGCATTTGCCCACCATGTGCCTGAGGATGGTGCAGTTTTAATTTATTACGGACCTCATATCGGACTTAGCAAAAACGGCGAATTAGGTCAAATTTTACGGGTAGGCCAACACAAGCATACTTCCTGCTGCGGAGCTGCCATTGTAGCTCTTCAAAAGCTTATGGAAGGCAACATAATAGAAAATGAAATTACTGAACTGGATTATCAACAGAATATTATTGAACAAATTCTTTTAAAAAACGAAAAACGCATTAAATCGTCTCATAATCACCTTTTCGAAGCAACAGAAGTTCTTTTTGAAGCTATTGAGAACAGGATAAATGAGTTGATTACGAAAACAGATTATCCCTGCGAATATATTATTCAGGTTGGAGGAATAATAATCAACTCGGATTTTGATGCAGGTTCATTTTTCGAATGCAGAACATTTAAAATTAAAGAAACTAAAAGCAACTATTTCAAAAACATTATTCATTTAATAAACAACTAGAACTTACCTGGTTTAATTCATGAAATTAGTTTCAAAAACTCAAGTCTTCCATTTTATTTTTGCCCTGCTTATTTTGTATTCTTACCATACTTTTTCCCAAGAAACATCTAATATCACAGATAAAATTCAGGAGTATATTTCAAAAGCCGATCAATCAGAAGCAACCCATCCTGACAGTGCTATTTGTTACTATAAAATTACAGTCACGCAATGTGATTCTTTGCTCAGGGCAAACAATAATTTAATTCATATTTTACTTTCAAAGGCATATGCGCTTCAACAGCTTGGATGGTGTTACGGGTATTATAAAAGTGATTTCAATGCAGGAAGTAATTATTCTCAAAAAGCAATTGAAATATATCAGTCACTTGAAAAAGAAAAGAACATTGAAATAGTCAACAAATCACAAAAAGGTATTGCCACATGTTTAAGTGATATGGGCGTTTCTCTCTATTATATAGGAAATAATTCAAAAGCTCTTGAATATTATCATAAATCCTTAAAAAAATATGAGGAACTGGAATCTTCAAAAGATAATTCATTAAAAAAGATTGGTAAAAATGGATTAAGTAAATGCTATACAAATATTGGTCTGGTTTATACAAATTTATTTAAATATGATCTTGCCCTTGAATATTTTCTAAAATCCGAAAAAATTGATTCCGAATTAAATGATTCAACCGGGCTAAAAGATAATTATATCAATATTGGCCTTGTTTATTCAAAATTAAAAAAGTTCGACAAAAGCAATATTTATTATTTGAAATCATTGAAGAAAGCTGAAGAAGATAATAATTTAAGAGAAATGAGTTCTTGCTATAATAATATAGGCTCAAATTATAAACAAACAAAAGATTATAAAAAAGCAATAAAATTTTACAGAAAGTCTCTCGAACTTGATACAAAACTCGGCGATAAATTAGGTATTGCTATAAACAACAATAATTTATCTTCCCTGCTCATTTTAACAAATGACTATAACAATGCCATTTTCTATGCCAATCAAGCATTAAAATATGCTATTGAAATTAATGCAAATCTCACAAAATATTATTCCTATGGGTATTTATTCAATACTTATGACAGCTTAGGAGACTATAAAAATGCCCTCAAATTTCACAAACTTTTTAAAGAGACAAATGATAGCCTTTTTAACGAAACCAGCAGCCGGCAGATTAAAGAAATGGAAGCCCAGTACCAGTCGGAAAAAAAGCAGCTTGAAATTGATAATCTAACCAAGAGTAAAGCCCTTAAGGATATTGAACTCGAAAGACAACAAAATGAAGTAGAAAAACAAAGTATAATTATCTTCTCATTTCTTCTTGGATTTGTAATAGTTGTTATTTATTCCGTTATTCTATACCGCCAGTCCAAGGCAAAAAAGAAAGCCAACACCCTGCTTGCAAAACAAAACATTGAAATTCAAATGAAGAATGAAGAAATCGAATCCCAGCGCGACGAGATTGAAGCTCAACGGGATTTGGTTCTGACACAAAAAAATGAGATTGAAGAAATACATAATGAATTAACTTCCAGTATCCGCTATGCTGAACGGATTCAACATGCTATTCTTCCCAGTGATGACCTGGCTAAAATGTTTCTTGCAAATCATTTTATATTTTATAAACCAAGGGACATTGTCAGCGGTGACTTTTACTGGACTATCATTAAAAAGAACTGGTTACTGGTGGCCGTGGCCGACTGTACCGGGCATGGAGTTCCCGGCGCTTTTATGAGTATGCTGGGCACATCCTATCTGAATGAGATATTTGCCCAGTCTGATTTTACTTCAACATCTGAAGTGCTCGGAAAATTACGCAGTTATATTATAAAATCTCTTCACCAGAAAGGAATTGAATACGAACATAGCTTTCCATCCGTTTCCCAAAACCAGGTAAATATGAAAGATGGTATGGATATTTCATTGGTCGCGATAGACCTGGAAAATTATCATATGCAGTTTTCGGGAGCCAATAATCCTGTTTATATAGTTAAAAAGTTTATAAAACCGGAAAGTGAGAAAGTAGAAAGTGAAAAAACTGTAGAAAACAGCTTTCAGCTTGACGAACTCAAGGGCGACAAGATGCCTATTGCCATTCATGTCAGGATGGATGAGTTTTCTTTACAGGAATATAAATTAAAAAGAGGCGATACCATTTACATGTTTTCCGACGGATTCGCCGACCAGTTTGGAGGCCCTGACGGAAAAAAATTCATGTATAAAAGATTAAAGGAATTATTTCTTTCTATCAATACAAATCCAATGAGTAAACAAAAAGAAATAATTGAAAAAGAACTTTCAGAATGGATTGGGAAAGGTGAACAAATTGATGATGTTACAGTAATCGGAATAAAAATTTAAAGGAATGATATTAAGGCTATCAAATATTATTGTTCTGCTGTTCATCCTGGTTCCGGGCAATTGCTTTGCCCAGAATCAGCAGAAGATAGATAGCCTTAAGAAAGTCATTTTCATTTCAAAAGAAGATACCAATAAAGTAGAAGCATATATCGCATTAAGTAAGCAATTCAAGCGCAATAATTCCGATTCATGTATTTTTTACAGTAAGAAAGGACTGGATCTGTCGGCAAAAATCAATTATTTAAAAGGACTGGCAAATTGTTATTATTCCATAGGCTATTCTTATAGCAGGCTTGCTAATTATAAATCAGCACTGGAAAACTACAACAAATCTATCGAGTATGCCGGAAAAATCAACGACAAACAAGGCTTAGCCGCATGTTATAATAATATTGGACTGTTAAAAGAAGAACAAAGCGAATATAATGATGCCATCGATTATTTTAATAAAGCCCTGAAAATTGATATTGAATTGAAAGACACTCTTTCCGTTGCCGGTGATTATAATAATATAGGAATGATTTACTGGAACCTGGGTAATTATTCCAAATCTCTTGATTACCATCTCAGATCTTTAAAACTAAAAGAAAAAACAGGAAATAAGCTCTCCGTTGCAATAAGTTATATTAACATAGGTCTAGTGCATAAGGATATGTTAAGTTACGACCAGGCTTTAAAATATTACTATAATGCATTAATTATTTATAAAGAACTTGGCAATAAAAGCGGTATTGCAAATTGTCATCACAATATAGCAGGGGTACAATTCATGCAAAAAAAATATAAAGAAGCTAAAGAAAATTATTTAATTGCCTTACAGCTAAATATTGAAATTAATGACATAAATCGTATAGGCGACTGCTACAATAATCTCGGGAATCTTGCCTTTTATGAAAAAAAATATTCTGAATCCATACAATATTACAACAAATCTCTAAAGATAGATGAAGAGCTTGACAATAAAAAAAATATGGCTATTTGTCTTGGGAATATCTCATCGATAAAAGTGATTGAAGGTAAATATAACGAAGCTATAGGCATGGCGCAGAAGGCGCTGGATATTTCAAAAGAAATAGGTGCGCTTCCGATAGAGCTTGAATGTTATCAGCACCTGTCAAGCGCTTATGAAAGCCTGAATGATTATAAAAATGCATATATATATCATAAACTTTACAAGTTTATTAATGATAGTATATATAACCAGGAAAGCAGCAAACAGGTTAAACAAATGGAAGCTAAATACCAGTCCGAAAAAAAGCAACTGGAGATTGATAATCTTAATAAAGACAAAGCCTTAAGAGAATCAGAAATTGCTAATAAAAGAGAAGTTTCCCAAAAACAAAGATATCTTATTTACTTTATTATATTTGGTTTATTTGTTATTATAATATTCTCTATCCTTACCTTCCGGCAATATATTGAAAAGAAAAAGACCAATCACCTGCTTAATATCCAGCACCAGGAAATACAACAAAAAAATGAAGAAATCTCAGCTCAAAGAGATGAAATCGAAAGCCAGCGCGATATTGTAGTAAAGCAAAAAGAAAAAATTACCGATATTCACGAAAAAGTCACTTCCAGTATCCGTTATGCAAAGAGAATACAAACTGCTGTATTACCCGGATATGATATTACCAATATGTTACTTCCCGAACATTTTATTTTATTTAAACCCCGTGACATTGTAAGCGGAGATTTTTACTGGACCATGATAAAGAAAAACTGGATATATATTGCCGTTGCCGACTGTACAGGACATGGTGTTCCCGGCGCTTTTATGAGCATGTTGGGAATTTCTTTCCTGAATGAAATTATTGCCCATAATGAATTCGTTTCAGCTTCCCATATTCTTGATAAATTAAGAGAACAGGTTATTTTGTCTCTTAAACAAAAAAGTATGACAGGCAATTATTCGAAATCTGATATAACAATTACAGAAAATTCAATGCAGAATGTTAACGATGGAATGGACATCAGCCTTATTGCCATTAACCTGGAAGATTATTACCTTCAGTATGCCGGAGCAAACAATCCTTGCTGGATAATCAACCCCACTCCTGGTCAACCGGATTTTATTGAACTAAAGGCCGATAAAATGCCCATTGCAATATATCCCGATATAGTTCCCTTTACAAATACCGTAGTTCAATTAACAAATAGTAGTCGCATTTATCTTTTTTCTGATGGGTTTGCCGATCAGTTTGGCGGTCCCGAAGGGAAAAAATTTATGCGTAAAAAATTAAAAGATCTGATTCTTAAAAATCATACTGAGTCGATGGAAAAACAAAGTGAAGTATACAATGATACTATAACTCAATGGATAGCCAGCAATGGAAAGATAAATAACCAAACTGACGATATTACACTTTTTGGAATGAAAATCAGTATATGAAAAAAAACATTTTTATAATTCTACTATTAGCATTGAGAATCGGGAATATTTTTGCCCTGAATTCCAATGCTATAGACTCTCTTGAGCAAATTATTAAAACTCAAAAGAAAGACACCATCTACATTAATTCGGCTATTAAGTTAGTGTCGCTTATACGATATTCCGATATCAACCGTGCAGAAGAACTAATCAAAGAATCTTTGCAGTTATCCCAGAAATTAAATTACAAAACAGGTATAGCTTTATCAAAACTAAATTACGGAACAATTTACCATATTAAAGGTGATTATGTAAATGCTGAAAAAAACTATTTAGAGGCAGTAGATCTTTTTAAACAATTAAAACGGGAGAATGAAACAGCAAAATGTTACAATAATCTTGGAAATCTGTACCAGCTAAAAAGCGATTATGAAAAGGCGCTTAATTACCTTCTTCTGTGTGAAAGTATCTCAGAAAAAATTGGCAATAAAAAAGGAATAAGCGATGCCGAATTAAACATTGGCAATATTTATATGCAAAAAAGAGATTACCAGATTGCCATAAATCATTTTAATCTAAGTCTGAACATAACTAAGCAAATTAACGACATAACTTCCCAAGCACAGGCACTCAATAATTTAGGCGCAACATACAGGCTAATGAACCGATTAGATACTGCACTTACTTTTTATCAAAACTCGTTGTTACTAAGAAAAAAATTAAACGACAAAATCGGTACAGCAGAAAACTTATTAAATATCGGGGATGTTTATTTCAACAAACAATTATCTGATAGCGCATTAATTTATTTTAAAAGGGCATACTTTATCTATAAAGAATTAAACCACAAGCTGGGCATTGCTTATTGTAACAATAACCTGGGAACAATACTATTTTCAAAAAAATTATATAATGCGGCCTTAGACTCGCTAATTTCTGCATCAATCATTTGTAAAGAATTAGGAGCATTGGATCTGCTGGCTGAGGCTTATAAAAACATTGCTGAAACATATTTTAAAACAGGCAATTATAAACAATCTGCCATATACAGGCTTGATTACAGCAAATTAAGAGACACTATTCTTAATGAACAGAATCAAAAACAAATTGCAGAGATGCAGACTAAATTTGAAACCGAAAAAAAGGAAAAAGAGATTTTATTGCTGAATCAGGACAAAATTATTCGTGATGCGGATTTATTAAAAAAATCCCAGGAAGTGCAGAAACAAAAAATAATTATCTATGCCTTTATCCTGGGTTTTATTATTATAATTACATTCTCCTTATTGTTATACAAGCAATTCCAGGCAAAGAAAACAGCCTATTTTAAATTAGAAAAAAAGAACATAGAAATTCAGCAGAAGAACGAAGAGATTTCTGCCCAGAGAGATGAAATAGAGTCGCAACGCGATGAAATCATGGCACAAAGAGACCTGGTAACACAACAAAAAAATGAAATTGAAGAAATCCATGAAAAAGTAACTTCCAGTATCCGCTACGCAGAACGTATTCAGCATGCCATGCTGCCAACCGAAGAAATGTCGAAAATGCTGCTGGCAAATCATTTTATCCTTTTCAAACCCCGCGACATTGTCAGCGGCGACTTTTACTGGACGATGATAAAAAAAGAATGGCTTTATATTGCCGTTGCAGATTGTACCGGACATGGAGTACCAGGCGCTTTTATGAGCATGCTGGGAATTTCTCTTCTCAACGAAATTATTGCCCGGAACGAAACCATAAAAGCAAATCAAATACTTGAAAATCTCAGAGAACTCATCATTAAATCCTTGAAACAAAACTCTCATAAGAAACAGTTTTTAACCGAAAATGATAAAACTAACAACTACGATCAGGCAACTTCGGGTATAAAAGATGGAATGGACATCAGCTTAGTAGTCATTAACCTGGAAAATTATCATATGCAGTTTTCGGGAGCCAATAATCCTGTTTATATAGTCAGAAAGTTTATAAAGTCAGAAAGTGAGACAGTGGAAAGTGGGAAATGGAATGAAGCTAACTTTGAGACTTTAAAAACTTCTGAGCTTTATGAACTCAAGGGGGATAAAATGCCAATTGCCATTTACGAACGGATGTCGGACTATGTAAACCATGAAATAAATCTCCAGAAAGGTGATATATTTTACTTAACTTCAGACGGATATGCAGACCAGTTCGGAGGTCCCGAAAATAAAAAAATATTAAAAAAACAACTTAAAAACATACTGTCCGAAATCAGTTCTTTAGAAATGTATAAACAAAAAGAGGTTCTTGAGCATAAGCTTAATGAATGGAAAGGAAAAAATGACCAGACTGATGACATTACAATTGTAGGGGTAAAAATATAGACTTTAGTATATTTGTTTATTAATTACTCTGAAATGAAAACACAGACCATAATCTTAATACTAACCTTTATTACTCTTATATCATACCATTCCGGTGCATATAGCGCTAATGTAAATGACAGCCTCGAAAACGTTCTTACAAATACCAAAACAGATACTGCAAAAGCCAGGATATTAAATATACTTGCATGGAACTATTCGGCAATTGATTCAAAAAAAGCCTGGATATATGCAAAGAAAGCCCTTTCGCTGGCAGGCAAACACCATTTATTACTGGAAGAAGGGGCAGCTTATAATAATATCGGGGCGCTCCATTATTATGTTAAAAGCCTTGATTCTGCTCTTATTTATTATCAGAAAGCAAAAATAGCTTTTCAAAAAGCTGGGAATAAAAAAAGAGTTTCCAGGTGTCTTCAAAATATAGCCGTTGTATATAATGATAAAAGCGATTATAAAACGGCCATCAATATTTACCAGAAGTTACTTATAAACTACTTGGAAACCAAGGACTCTTCCCAGGCTGCAAATATTTATAACAACGTTGGTAATTCGTATAATTTAATGGGCAATTATGATAAAGCTATGGAGAATTTTCTTAAAGCAATTGAATTTTACGAAAAAATCGGAGCTAAAAACAACCTGTCTTCTGTTCTTTATAATATGGGAGCATTGCATTTTTATAAAGGCAGTTACGATAAAGCCATGGAATATTGTGACCAATCTCTTAAACTTCGTGAAGAAATAAAAAACCCATACGGAATTGCATACTCTTATCTTTTGAAAGGTGTAATTTTTGAAGCGGAAAAAAAATATGATGAAGCACTTGAGGCTAATAATAAGGCACTGAAAATAGATGAAGAACTAGGCGACAAGCAAGGGATTGCAAGCATACTTCTAAACATTTCAACATGTTATATTAATCAGAACAAACTAACAGAAGCCAGAAAATATTCACTGGATGCTTTGAGAATCATTAAAGAAACCGGAATAATAAAACTTCAGTTAAATATATATAACAATATCGGAGATATTGAATTGCGTCTAAAAAATTACAAAGCGGCAGTTACACATTTTCTCCAGACAGCGTCCCTGGCCGATTCCACCGGCGATAAGCCTGAATTAAAAGATGCATACAAAGGTCTGGCTACAGCCTATTCTTTCATGGGAGAATATAAAAATGCCTTTATGTACCTGCAAAAACATATGGATATAAAAGATACTTTATTTAATGCAGAAAAGAATCGTCAGTTAACAGAAATGGATACAAAATATCAGAGTGTAAAAAAGGAGAAAGAAATTCAACTGTTAAATAAAGACAAAGCGCTTCAGAAAGCAGAAATTGAAAAAAAGGGGGAACAGGTAAAAAGACAACGATTTATTATAATCAGCGCCATTGGGGGCTTGGTTATTGTATTAATTTTTACATTTTTTCTTTTCAGGCTTTATTCCCAGAAAAAGAAAATGAATTTCATGCTGGCTAACCAAAATGAAGAAATTCTTCAGAAAAATGAGGAAATTACTGCCCAGCGCGATGAGATAGAGGCCCAGCGCGATGAAATAACAAAGCAGCATAATTTAGTAACTATTCAGAAAGATAAAATTGAAAAAATCCATAAAGAAGTTACTGACAGTATTAACTATGCCAAACGAATTCAAAGAGCCACGCTCCCTAAACTGGATTTACTAAAAAACCATATTTCCGAATATTTCCTGATTTTCAAACCAAGAGACATTGTCAGCGGCGATTTTTACTGGGTAGCAGAAGTAGAAAAACAATTAATAATTACTGTTGCCGATTGCACCGGGCATGGCGTACCGGGCGCTTTCATGAGCATGCTGGGAATGTCTATTTTAAAAGAAATTGTCATAAAGGAATATATAACCCATCCTGCATTAATACTGAAAAGAATGCGAAAAGAAATTATAAATGCATTACAACAAAAAGGAGTTGAAGGTGATGCTTCGGTTTCGCTCAGTGTAAAGGATGGAATGGATATGGCACTTGTAAGCATTGATACAGAAACTCTGAATATGCAATTTGCAGGAGCCAATAACCCGGTATATATAGTCAGAAAGCTTATAAAGCCGGAAAGCAAGAAAGTGGAAAACGAAAAGTTGAATGAAGCTAACTTTGAGACTCTAAAAACTTCTGAACTTTATGAACTCAAGGGTGACAAAATGCCGATTGCCATTCATGAACACATGGAAGCTTTTTCGATTAAAGAATTTCAATTACAAAAAGGAGATTGTTTTTACTTAATGAGTGATGGTTTTGAAGATCAGTTCGGGGGAATAAATAATAAGAAATTTAAATCAAAAAAACTGAAAGAAAAATTATTAGCTGTTAATTCATTGCCTCTTACCGAACAATTTAATAGCTTAAATAATACTTTTGAAGATTGGATTGGAGATTATGAACAAACAGATGATGTAACTTTATTAGGATTTAAAATTTAAAAAAATGAAGCATGTAAATTTATTTTACCTTTTTTTTCTATTTCAACTGACGATTATTTTCCCATCATATCTTAATGCTGAAGACAATAAAAAAGATAGTCTTTTTTGTTTGTTAAAAAGTAAAATTGCCGATACTTCCATGTGTAAGACGTACATAGAAATAGCTAATTATTATCAATCATTCAATATTGATTCTGTTTTATTCTGGAATAATAAAGCGTTGGAACTGACAGAGCGAATGGATGCAAAGAAATACTCTGAAACAGCAAAAACACGCATATCTCATATTAAAGCTAAAGCCTTGCAGGGAATTGCTTATGTATATTATTACAGAGATAATATTCCTAAAGCAATTGAAATACTTAATGATATTCTGAAAATTGTCGAAAGAATTGATGACAAGAATGGAATAGCCAATATTTATTCTAACCTCGGAATAATGTATAAAAGTATTGGTAATTATGACGAAGCAATTATGTATATAGTAAAATCGGAAAAATTATACACTAACATTAAATCAAAAGATGGAATTGCAGGCTGCAAAAGTAATTTAGGAATAATTTATACTGACCTTGGCAACTATCCATTGGCTCTTAACAATTTACTCGAAGCAGTTAAAGTATACACTGAATTAAATGATAAAAAACTACTTGGACAATGTTATAATAATATCAGTATATTATATTATAACGAGAATAACAATGAACTTGCTTTAGATTACTGCAAAAAGTCGATCTCGAACAGGAATGAAATAAAAGACTATACCGGACTTGCGAACTCTTACACAACCATGGGAAATATACTTTCTTCGATAAATAAAAGCGATTCAGCTATTTTTTATTATAAAAAGGTATTGGAGATGTACAAAAAAACCGGAAATTTATCCGGGCAGGCAATTGCAATGAACAATATGGCTCTTGAAATGCTTGACAACAATCAGGTTGATGAAGCAATGTCAAATTTCCAAGAGGCGCTTAAAATCAGTGAAGAAATTGATGCAAAACTTCTTATTGCAAATATTCTGAATAATATCAGCAAAGTATATAAAGTAAAAGCCGATTATAAAAAGTCATTATCATATTCTTACAAGAGCCTTGAATTATCCAGGAAACTCAATCTTTTATCAGAACAAAAAAGTGCATTACGAATATTATCCGAAGTTTATGAAATAACCGGAGACTTCAGAAACTCACTTAAATTTCACAAAGAATTTAAATTAATTACTGACAGTATTTTTAACGAAGAAAGCAGCAAGCAGGTTAAGGAAATGGAAGCTAAATACCAGACTGAAAAAAAACAAATGGAAATTGATAAATTAGAAAAAGATAAAATACTTCAAAAAGAGACCATCGAGCGTCAGAAGGCCGAAAACCAAAGACAACAGGTAATTATTTTCACAATAATTGCCGGTTTATTACTCATACTTATTTTTTCAGCCCTCCTCTACAGGCTATTTATTCAGAAAAAGAAAGCAAATATTTTACTCGAACAAAAAAACGCTGAAATATTACAGCAAAAAGAGGAGATTGAAGCTCAGCGGGACTTATTGACCATCAGAAATGAAGAAGTATTACAACAAAAAGAAGAAATAGAAGCTCAAAGAGATGAAATAGAAATACAAAAGAATGTCGTTACAGAACAAAAGGAACATATAGAAGAAATCCATAAAGAAGTTACAGACAGCATTAACTATGCAACCCGCTTACAATCGGCCATTCTGCCAGATCCTGAGATATTAAATAAATATATTTCAGAAAGTTTTATTTTGTACAAGCCTAAAGATAAGGTTAGTGGCGATTTTTACTGGTGGACTATTGTTGAGAATAACTTAATTATAACCGTTGCAGATTGTACAGGACACGGTGTTCCGGGGGCTTTCATGAGCATGCTTGGCACATCATTGTTACGGGAAATTGTAGTAAAAGAATATATTACAAATCCATCAATAATTCTTAAGCGATTAAGAAAAGAAATTGTTTTTATATTAAAACAAAAAGGAGTAAGCGGCGAACAAAAAGATGGTATGGATATGGCTCTCATATCTATTAACACGGGTACTCTTGAAACACAGTTTTCAGGCGCAAACAATTCGCTTTATTTTCTCAGGAATGGCGAACTATCCGAAATTAAAGGCGACAAAATGCCAATTGCTATTCACGAACATATGGATGCCTTTTCAATAAAAGAATTGCAATTACAAAAAGGAGATTGTTTATTTTTGATGAGTGATGGTTTTGAAGATCAGTTCGGAGGAAAAGATGATAAAAAATTCAAATCTAAAAAATTAAAAGAAGAACTGTTGTCTGTTAATCATTTGCCAATGGCCGAACAATTTGTGTATATGGATAAATCATTTGAAAACTGGAAAGGGCAAAACGAGCAAACCGATGATGTTACTTTAATAGGTTTTAAAATTAAATAAAATATATCATATGAATCCAGGAAACATTAACAAAGAAGATTTTTTGCCATTACTTGAGCAGAAATTTTCAAAAGAATTATCCAGAGAAATTATCCAGTTCCCTATCATTGAGTTTCCTGCTAAACTTAAATTGGGAAGGGAAAATGATAAAGTTAAATTCTTCCCTATTGTTATCAAGGGATCTATAAGAGTTGTGAAATTTGATGCTTCAAATAATGAAATATTGTTATATAATATTACAAAACTTGAATCGTGTATTTTATCAATCACCGCTGCCATGCGCGATTCCCTTATGCCGGGTATAGCATTTACCAATGAACCTTCTGCAATCTTTGCTGTTTCCGGTGAAAAAGCAGATGAATGGATGGAGAAATATGATTGCTGGCGAAACTTTGTTGTTGATTTATATGATCAAAGATTAGGCGAACTTATTACCCAACATGATATTGTAAGCAAACAAAAAGATGAAATTTCAATACAAAAGAAAGAAATTACCGATAGTATAACATATGCGCAGCGCATACAGAATGCCCTTTTACCACCACACGAATATATAGATTCCATATTACCCGAATACTTCATTTTATATAAACCAAAGGATATTGTCAGTGGCGATTATTACTGGCTTTCCCGGTCAGATAATAAAACCATAGTAGCGGTAGCCGATTGTACCGGGCACGGTGTTCCCGGAGCATTGATGAGTATGCTTGGCATTTCTGCCCTTAACCAAATTATTAAAAGCAATAATGATTTTCATGCAAGCGATATACTGAACGAACTGAGAGAACAAATAAAAATATCTCTTCGTCAGTCTTCCCAGAACAGTGAAACAAAGGACGGGATGGATATCGCATTAATGATTCTTGATTTTTCCAACAACGTTCTTGAATATGCCGGGGCTTATAATCCTGTTTACATTATTAGAAAAGGAGAATTAATTGAGAAACAACCGGACAAAATGCCCATTGCTATTCATCCTCTCATGAACGACTTTACAAATCATCAATTAGAAATTTCCAAGGGAGATAGCATTTATCTTTTCAGCGATGGTTTTGCTGACCAATTTGGCGGGCCAAAAAGCAAGAAATTTATGTATAAACAATTTAAAGAACTTTTGATAAAAATTTCAGAAAAACCAATGAATGAACAGAAAAGAAAATTAGAAAACACTTTTGAGCAATGGAAAGGTCAGAATATTCAAACGGATGATATAACTGTGTTAGGTTTAAAAATCTGATTCCTGATAATTATGAGCAGTAAAAAAAAGCACACTGGAAACATTGTATATTCTACAAATCCTGATTATCACTTTAAAGATAATGATCCGGAAGATGAATTAAGTACCTTACCTCCCAAACAACAGAACCTGATTGTTCTTTTAGATAAAAAAGCCAGGGCAGGAAAAGCAGTTACCCTGATAAAAGGATTTATTGGAAAAGACGAAGATTTAAATGAGCTCGGAAAATATCTGAAAACCAAATGCGGAGTTGGCGGAACTGTAAAGGATTCTGAAATAATTATACAAGGTGATTTTCGCCAGAAAGTAAAGTTGTTACTTGAAGAAAAAGAATACAAAGTAAAAATTTCAGGGATTTAATCTCCCTGAAAAATTACTTTTAGATTTTCATTCTTGACACATTCTTAGGCTTTTCATTAATGTAAATAATACCTATTTCGAGCCCGCCTCTCATATGTGTGTATGGCTGTAAATATGAGACATTCAGATCGTAACTGACACTAAAAATACTTCTGCCGTATTTCAACCCGCCTCTGACTATGATAGCATCTTTATACCGATAAGCTAAACCACAAAGTGCAGAATATTTTGAATTATCAAATTTATAATCGAATAATGTAGATAAAACTATGTCTGAAACTTTAGCCTGTGTCATAAAAAACAGGTTCGGACTAAAAGTAAATTTGTCATTTACTTTATAATCACAACCACCTGTAAATATCCATCTTATCGGAAGCCTGTTTATTTCTCCTGTAAGCGATTCGTTAGGCATCGCAACCCGGAATAGTGATAAACCTGCGTGCGGGCTTACTTTTTTAGATTTATCTATATATTTATAATAAAAGCCAAGATTTGCGTCAAATCTTACAATTGCCTTATCGCCAATAACTTCACCACTACTAATCGAAGGGTCGTAAGTATTCGTTGAATATGAATACTGACTATCGAAAAGCAAATCGGAAGAATTTAAGGAACGGTGAAAAATTCCCAATTGCAAACCGCCAAAAAGGTTATGCCTGTTAGACGGGTCTATTGTTATCTCATAAGCGCCTCCAATCATTACATTTAATGTATTTAATTGCCCGGCTCCTGCCCTGTTGTTAAGAATATAACCGCCCAGTCCGATTGTTTTTTTATAAGGCATATCAAATGCAATCAACTGATTAGTGAAAGGTTTAGCTGCAATACTTCGCCATTGAGAACGATATATAGTATTTGCACGCCAGCTAAATGGTTCTTCCCATGTCATTCCGGTTAGCGCCGGATTTAAATATTGCAAACTCATGTCATATTGCGAAAAATGATGGTCCTGGCTATAGGCAGGGTATCCTGCAAAGAGGCAAATAAGTATTGCCAGCTTTATAATTATTTTATTTTTCATTTTATTCATAATAAAATTTTTATCTTACTAATGTTATTTCACCAATTGTTTCAACTTTACCACCATCGTACAGAATTCCTTTAAAGATATAGATGTAAACGCTTTCCGGTTGCTCTGTGCCTTTAAATGTGCCATCCCATCCGGCACTCTGATTTTCGGATTTGAATATCTCTTTACCCCAGGAATCAAAAACTCTTAACGAGTATTCAGTAAATGGCCCGCCCCTGACAAAGAATACATCATTTAAATTATCCCCGTTAGGTGAAAAACCTGTTGGAATCGCATAACCGTGATTTTCAACTGATATGTTATGACTGATACTATCAGTACAACCACCGCTTCCACTTACATAAAGCCAAACGATATATTCACCAACATTATTAAATGTGTAGTTCGGGTTCTGAATGGATGAAGTATCAGATGGAGTTCCAAAATTCCATAACCACCCGGTTGCTCCTATGGACTGGTCGGTAAACATTACATTATTACCTGTTGAGATAGTACTGTCGGAAACACTAAACCGGGCAACTACAGGCTGATAAACTGTAATTTGTTGTAATGTGGTATCAATACAACCTGAATCGGATTGAACAATTAACTGAACATTGTAACTGCCCATATTAGAATATGTATGAACCGGTGATTGTTGCGAAGAAGCTAAACCATCGTCGAACGACCAGTTGTAATTACTGATGCTACCCGAACTAACTGTTGAATTGTCAACAAAGTTAGCTGTCATACTATTACAATCCATAACATAAGTATAATTTGCTGTTGGCAATGGATTTATAGACAATCGCAATGAATCCAGGATATTACCGCAGGTATAATTGTACTGTAAATAGATGTAGATACTTCCTGAATCAATATCAGAAACCGAAGGTATATAAGTTACAACTGATACCGAGTCGTTTGGAGCAAATGTTCCACTTCCGGATGAATACCAGTCAAAGACCCCGGTATCTCCCAGGATTACCGGTGTTACCAAAATATCATTTCCGGAACATATTGATTTATCAGCACCTACTTCAACACCTGAATTTGAATTGATAAAACTCAATGTAATTGTGTCGGCAAGGGAATTACATACAATAGCTGAAGTAGGAATTAAAATAATCTGAACAACTCCATTATTAATATCTTCAGGACTTGCAGAATATGTGACATTCAACGAAGTATCATTGGGAACAAAGGTACCGGTACCCAGTGAAATCCATTGAACTGTAGTACTGCCGTTACTTACCGTACCGCTTAACGTTGCAAAGTTATTATTGCAAATTGTTTGATTTGAACCGGCGCTTAATATTGGAGTTGGGGTAAATGTAATAATCAAAGAATCATTTACCTGGACACAATTTCCATTATTTGTTGAAGTCAAATAAATAACAATGATTCCATTTAATGTATCTGTTGGAGTTGGTATATATGCCGCGTTCAGAATCGTATCTGACGGAATAAAAGTACCATTTCCGTTTGTTGTCCATATACCGGAATTTGAGCCTGCGCTGATAAATCCACTCAACTGAATTTGCAAAGCAGATGAGCAGGAAGTAATATCCGGCCCTGCATTTACAAATGGTGCCGGCGTAACGGTAATGTGTAAGCTGTCATTGTATATTCCGCAGGCATTACTTATATTCAAGTAAATTGTTACAGATGCAGAAATCGTATCGTTATTTCCAAAGATATAGGTAGCATTCAGATCAGAGCTATCCGGGGCAAAACTGCCATCCCCGCCGGTTGTCCAATATGAAGTTCCGGAACTTACCACGCCTTGTAAAACAGGGTTATTATTGGCACAGGCAATAATGTCGGAACCGGTATCAAACGATGGAGGATATACAACATTAATCAGCATTGTATCAGAAACATTAGTGCAACTAACCGCGTTTATTGAAGTTAAAATTAACATAACTCCGCCATTGGCGCTGTCCGATGAGCTTAGCTGGTAAGTTGCATTTAACGTTGTATTATCCGGAATAAACGTTCCCGTACCATTTGTTGACCAGATCCCTGTACTGGTTGTACCGGAAACAGTACCAGATAAATTTACAGTCATCTGTCCTGCACAAATATTAACATTATTCCCGGCATTAACAACCGGAGGCAAAACAAATGATATTACAACTGAATCTTTTACCGGGCAGGCGTTTGTAGATGTTAAAACAAGGGATGCCGAACCGTTAGTAATATCAGCTGAATCCGGAACATAATAAGCATTCAGGCTACTGCTGTCCGGATAAAAATAACCGCCACCGTTTGTGCTCCAGTACCCTGAAGTTGAACTGCCCGATACACTTCCAGCCAATAAAGCAGAATCGTTACTGCAGATAGTTAAATCATTACCTGCATTAACTAACGGTCTTGGCGTAAAGGTTACAATTAATGAATCACTTACAGGCAAACAGCCTCCATTATTGGTAGAGGAAAGAATCATTATTATGGCTCCGGTTGTGGTATCGTTTGAGCTTGGCAAATATGTAGCATTCAAAGAGGTATCTGACGGAGTAAAAGCTCCCGTACCATTTGTTGTCCAGATTCCTGTTCCGCTTCCATTTAATACAGTTCCATTTAAAATCACATTATTATCGTTACAGACATACATATTGTTTCCTGCAAACACATAGGGCTGGGAAGTTATTGTAACCACAATACTATCGCTGACAGGGTTACAATTACCATAATTTGTTGAAGTTAAAGTTAAGACTACCGTTCCGTTTAACGTATCTGAATCACCGGGTATATATGTCGCATTTAAAGTGTTAGCATCCGGCACAAAGATTCCGCTTCCGGTTGTAGTCCATATTCCGGTAGAAGCCCCGGCTGAAATATAACCCTGCAAGCTGACATTTGCATTATTTGCACATACCGAAACATTATTTCCGGCATCAACCCAGGGTGATGGAGTTATTGTTACAAGTAAATCATCGCTAACAGGTATGCAGGCTGCTGAAGCATGTAGCGTTAAAGTTAAATTACCCGAACTTGTATCAGCGGAACTAAAATTATATATGGCTGTAAGTGATGTGCTGTCAGGTAAAAATGTTCCTGAACCGGTTGTTGTCCAATACCCGGTACCCGGAATCCCGCTTATTATTCCGGATAAATTAATTGATGTGTTGGCGCAGGCAATAATATCTGCCCCGGCATTTACAGAAGGAACAGGAGTGATTAAAATTGTCATCGTATCGGCCTGAGCCTGACAGATACCATTGTTTGTAGAGGTTAAAATTAAATTTACCATACCGGCAGTACTATCAGCCTGGCTAACCTGGTATGTTGCATTTAACGTAGTATTATCAGGTACAAATGTTCCGGAACCTAAAGTTGACCATACACCTGTACTGGTGGAGCCTGTAATACTTCCATTAAGGTTTACCTGGTTCTGACTTAAGCATATTATAACATTTTGCCCTGCATCAACTACCGGCACAGGCTGGAAGGTTACCACTATCGAATCCTGGACTAAGCAGGCATTTGTCGAACTCAGGGTTAGTGTAATCATTCCACTCGAAGTATCAGATGAGCTTGGCATATACGTGCAGTTTAATGAAGCGCTGTCAGGAACAAATGCTCCACCTCCACCACTCCAGACGCCTGTTGTTGAACTTCCGGTAACAGAGCCTTGTAAAATAACTGTTGAATTACTGCAGACTAACTGGTCGATACCGGCATTAACTATGGGTTTATTGGTATAGGTAAGAACTAAAGTATCGCTTTCGGCATTGCATAAACCATTATTGGTTGAAGTTAAAACAATGTTTGTATTGCCTAAAGTCGTATCGTTTGTTCCAGGAATATAAGTAACATTCAGGTTTGTATTATTTGGAACAAAGGAGCCATCGCCTGTTGTTGTCCACTGAACTGTACCTGGTTGTGAAAATACCTGACCATTCAAGGAAACATTATTCCCCTTACATACAAATTTATCGGGGCCGGCTATAACTTTTGGCGCTGGAATTATTGCATAGAAAACTGAATCGGACACAGGCACACAATCACCATTATTGGCAGAGGTTAAAATAAAATCAACGTATCCTGCTGATGTATCTGTTGCTGAAGGCATATAATCGGTAACCAAGACATCTGCCGAGGGAACAAAACTGCCCGTACCCGTTGTTGTCCATATCCCGGTGGTTGCTCCGGCGCTCACTACACCATTTAAATGAATAACCGCATTATTTGCACATACCGTATCGGGTAATCCGGCATCAACATAAGGCGCCGGGGTTATGGTTACAAGTAAGTCGTCGCTCACAGGCGAACAAGCGCCGGAAGCATGTAATGTTAAAGTAACATTGCCAATGCTTGTATCGGCCGAACTGAAATTATATATAGCCGATAATGATGTACTATCAGGCAGGAATGTTCCTGAACCGGTTGTAGTCCAATAGCCTGTACCCGGAATTCCGTTTATTATTCCGGATAAATTAATTGATGTGTTGGCGCAGGCAATAATATCTGTCCCGGCATTTACAGAAGGAACAGGAGTGATTAAAATTGTCATCGTATCGGCCTGAGCCTGGCAAACGCCATTGTTTGTTGATGTTAAAATCAACTCTGCCAACCCTGCAATACTATCAGATGTGCTTATCTGATAGGTTGCATTTAAAGTAGTATTATCAGGTACAAATGTTCCGGTACCTAAAGTTAACCATACACCTGTACTGGTGGAACCTGTAATACTTCCATTAAGGTTTACCTGATTCTGGCTTGTACAAATTATCATATCCTGTCCTGCATTAACAACTGGCACAGGCTGGAAGGTTATCACTAACGAATCCTGAACTAAACAGGCATTTGTAGAACTCAGGATTAATGTAATTATTCCACTCGAAGTATCAACTGAACTTGGTATATATGTACCATTTAAAGCAGTACTATCAGGCAAATACGCTCCTCCTCCTCCGCTCCACACTCCGGTAGTTGAGGTACCGGAAACTGATCCCTGCAAAATAACTGACGAATTACTGCAGACTAACTGGTCGATACCGGCATTAACTATGGGTTTATTGGTAAATGTAAGAACTAAAGTATCGGTTTCAGCATTGCATAAACCATTATTGGTTGAAGTCAAAACAATGTTTGTATAGCCTAAAGTCGTATCATTTGTTCCCGGAATATAAGTAACATTCAGGTTTGTATTATTTGGAACAAAGGAGCCGTTACCTGTGGTTGTCCACTGAACTGTACCTGGTTGTGAAAACACCTGGCCATTCAAGGAAACATTATTCCCCTTACATACAAATTTATCGGGACCGGCTATAACTTTTGGCGCTGGAATTATTGTGTAGAAAACTGAATCGGACACAGGCACACAATCACCATTATTGGTAGAGGTTAAAATAAAATCAACGTATCCTGCTGATGTATCTGTTGCTGAAGGTATATAATCGGTAACCAGCACATCTGCCGAGGGAACAAAACTGCCCGTGCCCGTTGTTGTCCATATTCCGGTAGTTGTTCCGGCGCTCACTACGCCATTTAAATGAATAACCGCATTATTTGCACATACCGTATCGGGTAATCCGGCATCAACATAAGGCGCCGGGGTTAAAGTAAGCAATAAATTATCTGTCACAACCGGGCAGGAACCATTATTTGTCGAAGTTAAAGTTAATATTACCGAACCATTTGATGTATCAGCAGAACTTGGCAAATAAGTTGCATTCAGGGTTTGATTATCAGGATTAAAGGTACCGGTTCCATTACCTGACCAAATCCCTGTGGTTGTTCCCCCTGTTATGCTTCCGTTAACCGGCACTGAAAAAACATTACTGCATATTACAATATCAGACCCTGCATTAACTATTGCCTGTCTGTTCAGGGTAATTGTCATTGTATCATCAACTGCATTACATACTCCATTATTGGTAGAAGTAAGTATCAGGTTAACATATCCGGTTATACTATCATTCTGACTAATCTGATAAGTTGCATTTAACGTAGTATTATCAGGCACAAATGTTCCGGTACCAGTTGTAGTCCACATTCCGGTTGTAGTAGCTCCTGAAACTGTTCCGTTCAAATTAGCAGATGATTGAATTTCGCATATAGCGACATCAATACCGATATTAACAACAGGTACAGGGGTAATGTTTACTAGTAACTGGTCAGATATCGGGCATGAGAATGATGAAACTAAAGTCAGGGTAACCTGTCCATTGCTTTCATCAGATAAGGAAGGAATATAGGTTGCTGTTAACGATGAATCATTGGGAGTAAAAGTTCCCGACCCATTTGTTACCCACACTCCGGTAGTTGAACTCCCGGAAACGGTACCGGAAATATTTGCCGACGTACCTGCACATATTGTTATATCAGATCCTGCATCAACTAAAGGACGGTCGGTAAATGTTATCCATAAATTATCAGTAACAGCCTGACAATTTCCATTACTGGTAGAAGTTAAAGTTAAAAGGACATTTCCGGCTAATGTATCGGCAGGACTCGGAGCATAAATTGCGTTTAATACTGTATTATCAGGAATAAATGTTCCACTACCACCTGTTGTCCAGATACCTGATACCGCTCCTCCTGAAATTATTCCATTTAAACTGGCTGAATCATCCTTACACAAAAATAAATTAATACCAGCACTAACCACAGGCGAAGTTGTATATGTAACAATTAAAGTATCAGTCACTGCTAAACATGTCCCGTTTCCGGTCGAGGTTAATACTATATTAATACTTCCTGATACGGTGTCGGATGGTGTTGAATTATATACCGCGCTTAAATTTGTATTGTCAGGACTAAATGTTCCGCTGCCACTTGTTGACCATATTCCTGTTGAGGCTCCTGCACTTACTGTTCCGCTTAAATTCAC
>JBBIRU010000042.1:0-49940 GCA_037441645.1 Bacteroidota bacterium | reverse complement strand
ATAAAATGTATATGGTATTATTGCATAACTTAATAACATTGCCCTTTAGGGTGAGGTAAATGCCTGCCTATCCGTCAGGCAGGTTGAAAATCATTAACCAGTAAAATCTTTAAATAAATTCAAAACAGTTTCTTAATACTTATTTCAGCTTTGGGAGTTCCAATGCTTTTTTAGCTTTACCATTTTTTGGATCAATAGCTAAGATTCTGTTATAATACATTTTAGAAAGTGGGTAATTTTGTGATGAGGTATAGTGATACCATGCCAGATAGTCGTAGGATTCAATTAGTTCTTTTGAATATTTAACAGAATCTGATTGTGCTTTAATCATCACTTTTTCATAGAAAGGTTTTGCCAGACCCGTTTTAAAATCAGGGTCTAAAGCTGCATTGATCTGTGATCTTCTCTGAAGTCCCTGCATTGAGGTTGGTTGTTCAGCTAAAAAAGATCCGCATAGAGTATCTGCTTTAGTAAGGTAAACGATTCCCTTCTTTACTAAACTATCAGTTTTCGGGTAATCTGGTATAGTTGTTAATGTCTGATACATGCTGTAATAAATCTTTGAGAGGTAATAGTAATCGAGTGAAGTAGCCTTACCTGCATCAATTTTTTTCTGAAATAATGTAGCTGCTTCGGTGTTCTTTTTCATCTTAGCTAACAAGTTTCCGGTTTCTGTAAGTAAATCGGAATTAGTGGTATCTTTTGCAATACCTTTATAGAAATACTGAACTGCCATTGAGTCGTTACCACTTTTGCTGTAAATACGACCTAGATAAGAATAGTCACTACTGATAATTCGATCTTTTTTAACTTTACTGAAAAATACTTCCATAGACTTTAATGCTTCGGGATATTTATTTGTTTCATAATAGGAATATCCTTCCAGTCTGTGTAAAATAATAGAAGAGGAGTCGGTAGCAAAAACTTCTTTAATTTGTGTAAGAACGTTACTATAGTCTTTGCAAAGGAAGAGAGCATAAATATATTTAATTCTTGCAGCAATGTTTTTATTTGATAATTCAAGGAATTTAGAGAAGTTTTCTTTTGCTTTTTCGTAGTTTCCGGATTTAATGTATAATTCTCCCATTTCACGATATACCGGGGCAAAATTAGGATCGATGCCCTGTGCTTCTTCAAAATAGGGAATAGCTGCTTTTAAATTTCTTCCGCGAACATAAATATTTCCGATTTTAATTTTTGCCAGCGGAGATTGTGGGGCAAGCTCCTGGGCTTTTTTATAATTTAAAATGGCATTGGTGGCATCTCCATCCTCAAGATATACGTCGCCGTAAATAATAAATAAAGCCGGGTCCTGGATGGCAAAACCTTGTGCCAGCTGAAGATTGGCATATGCTTCTTTCATGTCGGGAGGATTAACTTGAGCATATGCTTCTGCAATTTTTGCATAGGTTAAAGCTTGTTTTGCTTTTGGAACTTCGCTGTCCTTATTGGTTTTACTTGGTAGTAGTGAGAGTGCTTTATCAAACTGAATCTTAGCCTCTGCTTTATTCTTTTTTAATATTTCAATCTTCCCCAGTCCGGTATAGTTAAGCGGATTTAAAGGATCGGATGCAGTTCCTTTTTTATAATAAAAGAAAGCAGAATCGGCTACATCACTTAGTGAGTATGATAAAGAATCAACAATGTATGAGTATAAATAACATTGTCCAAAATAGAAATAAGCATCACCATTTCTTGGTTCCTTTGTGATGACATTGGTAAATACTTTTTTTGCAACATCGAACTGTTCGCTCTGCATTAGGCCTATTGCATTGTTTAATGTTTGTGATTGAACATTAAAACTGCAAATAGTTAGTAGATTAACTAAACCGATGAAAATTAAATTCTTCCTTGACATAGATAATAACATTATTCTGTGGATAATTGTATTAAACGGATAGGCATTGTATAAGGAACCAACCCTGATTTTAATATTATTCTTTGACCTACTTCTCCGGCAACAAATTGCTTAAAACCTGTTCCCAATCCATTAAAAGTTTCCCGGGTTATGATATGAACTTTACGGATAAAAGGATATGACAGATCGGCAATATATGCCTGATAGGGACGATAATAATATCCTGAACTACCATCGTCAATTTCAGAACTGACAGCCATAACTTTAATGCGATTCAGGAAGTTGATAGTTAAAGAATCATGACGATCGCTAACATAGTTTACACTTATTAAACCAATCGCATTTTTATTTTTTTCTACATAGGAAATAACTTCCTCGTTAGAATTTACAGCAAAACAGGTTGACGGAAAGCCCTGCTTTAGTTCAAATTTTTCATTAATGTATCTGACATTACCCGATTTATCATTGTCAAAAACCATGGCAATATCTCCCAACGGTGATTTTGGATTGATTTCTTTCCAGGTTTTAATTTCACCTGTAAATATTTTTTTGATATCACTATATAATATAGTTGTATCTGTATTTGAATTGTTAATTATAAAGGCAAGAGCGTCGTATGCAATGGTTGTTGTTTTTGGAATGATATTGTTTCCTTTTAAACCATCTTCCTCTGCTTTTGAGAGTTCTCTAGTTGTTACGATAGTTCTGATGGAATCTTTAAAAAAGAGATCGAAGATGTCGTTTTCAGGAGCGTATACAGGATTTATTTTAGCATATTTATATAAGCTCTGGAAAGTAAAAATTTCGGTGTCAAAAAGGAGTTTAAAAGACTCGTCACAAGCTATTTTAATGTTACCACGGGTTGGTGTTTCGTCTAAAACCTGACCTGGTTGCTGGCCGCAGGAGATGAAAAACAGAACTAATATGAGGTAGCTTAATTTATTCAGGGTTTTCATCATCGTTTTGGTGTATTAGTTTAGGATAGATTCTGACAAAGCGGAATATGCCGTAAAGGACAAAAAAAATGCCAAATATAACCCTGAATTCTTTAGGTGCATAAGTAAATACATGCCCAAAAATAAGAATAAATCCAGCTACAATATATAACATTATCATTGCTAAGCCAAAGTACATCATTATTTTGGAAAAAGTAATCCGCACCGGTTACATTGTTTAGGTATGATTTTGCGGAGAGAGCGGGATTCGAACCCGCGATACCCTTTTGAGGTATACACACTTTCCAGGCGTGCTCCTTCGGCCACTCGGACACCTCTCCAAAAATTGGACATTTTTTTCTAAGAAGTTACAAAAATAATACTTTAGGTTTAAAAACTACGATTTTAAAAATATGTTGTGAAAAAAATAAGATTTAATTGCTCATCTCGCCTCTAAGTGAGCGTTGCAATTCTTCTCTTATTTCATTATAAGGTAAAGATTGGCCTAAAAGAAACATCATTTTGGTAATGGCGGCTTCTGTTGTCATATCCGTTCCGCTTATTACACCCATTGCCAATAGTTTTCGTCCTGTTTCGTATAAATCCATATTAATTCCACCCGCACTGCACTGAGTGATATTCATTACGATAATATTTTTTTTAATTGCTTTCCGGATGACTGACAAAAAAGTTTTGCTGGTAGGTGCATTTCCGGAACCATAGGTTTCAAGTACTATTCCTTTTAGATCGGGAATGTTCAGAACGTGTGAAATGGCCTGTTCAGTTAATCCCGGAAATAGCTTTAAAATGATAACATCTTTCGATAAATTTGTATGGAGTTTTAATTTTCTTTTGGTTGTCGGATAATAAATTGCACTTAAATTATAATCGATACCTATTCCTGCATGGGCGAGGGGTGGGTAATTGTCTGAAATAAATGCATTAAAATGTTTTGCACTGTACTTTGTTGAACGGTTTCCTCTGAATAATTTGTTTTCAAAATATATGCAGACTTCCGGTACTGCCGGAGAACTGTTAATTTTAGCTGCTGCAATTTCAATTGCTGTTATGAAATTTTCTTTACCATCAGTGCGTAAAGTTCCGATGGGTAATTGAGAACCGGTTAATATTATGGGCTTTTCAAGGTTTTCGAACATGAAACTGAGCGCAGATGCTGTATATGCCATTGTATCTGTTCCATGAAGTATTACGAATCCATCAAATTTTTCGTAATTGAGTTTAATAATTTTCGCTATTTTAGCCCAGAATTCGGGATTAATGTTTGATGAATCAATCAGTTTATTAAGGGATATAGTATGCAGATTTAAATCAAACTTTTTTATTTCCGGTACCTGTGTTTCTATTCCTGAAAAATCGAAAGGCCGTAACAATTCTGTCTCATGATCTTTTACCATTCCTATAGTACCGCCCGTATAAATAACCAGAATAGAAGGCTTTTTGCTCATATCAACGAGATAAATTAAAAAGTTTAATAGCATTAGAAGTTGTTTTTTCTTCAACTTCTTCAAAAGAAATATTCTTTATTTCTGCAATTTTATTTGCAATTATTCTGATAAGGGAGCTTTCATTTCTTTTTCCACGGTGCGGTACAGGAGTCAGATACGGAGCATCTGTTTCAAGAATAATGTGGTCGAGAGAAATTTCTTTAACAACCTCGGCCATGCCCGAGTTCTTGTATGTAACCACTCCTCCGATTCCTAACATAAATCCCAATTTTATTACTTTTTCTGCTTCCGGAATATTTCCAGGGAAACAATGAAAAACACCGGTTAGGCTATATTTTTTATAATCGTTTATGATCTGGATTAATTCATTTAATGATTTCCTGGAATGAATAACCAGGGGGAGTTTATATTTTATAGAAAGATCTATCTGGGCTCTCAGAGCAATTTCCTGTTCTTTAATATATGTTTTATCCCAGTAATAATCGAGCCCGCATTCGCCGATAGCATAAAATTTTGTTTGATGGATTTCAGAATGAATGAATTCAAGTTCTTCAGTATAATTTTCTTTTACTGACGTGGGATGAAGTCCAATCATAGGAAAACAGTTGTCAGGAAAATCTTTAACACATTGTAATAAGCGATTATAATAACTTTTGTCGATGGCCGGGAGTAAAAATATTTCAACATTGTTTTTAATAGCCTCCGAAACTGATTCCTTTCGGTCGGAATCAAATTGCTCGGAATAAAGGTGGGTGTGAGTATCTATAAGCATAAATAATCGGAGCGCAAACATAAAAATAAAGAAGCAAAGAGAAAAATCATGATTTGGGAAGGGTTGTACATAGCTTGAATATTTTTCCGGGCAGGCATTTAATAATACCTTTAAATTCCATATTTAATAATGTGGCTGAAACTTTACTTACGGGCATTTTTCCTAATAATGCAAGCATGTCGATGGGAAGATTTCCTTCTTTTTCTAACAAATTGGCAAGTAGTAATTCATCTGGTTCAAAGTCAACGAAAAAAGAGGATTGTAATGGGACGCCTGATGAGTGAGTTTCCCAGCCCAGGAAGGTTGCGATATCTGTTGCTGATTCAGCAAGAATTGCGCGATTTGTTTTTATTATTTGATTCGTGCCGGAAGATAATTTATCGTTTATCCGTCCCGGGATAGCAAATACATCGCGGTTATAGGAATTTGCAATATCAGCTGTAATTAAAGCACCTCCTTTTTTGTCAGATTCAACAACAATAGTTGCATCGGCAAGACCGGCAACTATCCTGTTTCGTTTTACAAAATTCTGCCGGTCGGGATTTGTTTCAGTTAAAAAGTCTGTACATAAACCACCGTTCGAAATCATTTGTTTGGCATATTTTCTATGGGAAGCAGGATATATTTTATCAAGGCCATGAGCCAGGACTCCTAATGTTGGGATGCCTTCGTCGAGGGCTGCTTTGTGGGCGGCAATATTGATGCCGAATGCCAGTCCGCTGACTATTACAACATCAACACCTGTTTTTTTAAAGTCAGTAACTAAATTCCTGCAAATTTCTTTTCCGTAACCTGAAGCTTTGCGCGTGCCAACAATACTGATGATTTTTGATGAGTTAAAATCGAAATTACCCAGGGAGAAGAAAGTTACCGGGGAGTCTTCGCAATGAATGAGACGTTTCGGATAATCCTGATCGAGAAAAAAATATGTTTTAACACCAAATTTCTGATTAAACTTAACTTCTTTTTCGGCACGTTTAAATATTTCTTCCGATTTTATGGAATTGGCAATAGAAGCTGCAGCCTGGCTTCCGATTCCCGGGATTTTCGAGAGTGTTTTTTTATTTTCTTTAAATACAGCTTCCAGGCTTCCGCAATAGGCAATAAGTCGTTTAGCAACAATATCACCTACCAGCGGAATAAGTTTAATCGCTATTTTTAAAAGTTCGGGGGATGAATTCATTGCATTTTAACTCGGGCAAATTTGTTCAATGATTGTAGCAATTGTTCTTTTTCTTTTTTTGTTAATGCTGTAAGCGGGATGGGTTTGTATTTTGCAACTCCTTCTTTTACTGTCTGGTAAATAATAAGTTCTTCCCTGAAATTGAAAAATTTCTTTTGAATTTCAATTTTATATAACGCATTGAAAGGGATTTCAATGGAAATATATCTCGATTTAAATGAAGAAAGCGGATAATTTCGCAGAATGATTTTTTCTCCTTCATCATTATAAATAATAAAATGATACCTGAGATTTGCCCTGAAAATTAAATATACTATAAAAAAACCGGCAAATGTAAGGGCATAAGATAATTGACTCATTGGAATAAGATACTTCGGCATAAAATCATATAAAACAGCAAGAGCAATTAATCCGGAAAAAAAAATAGTAGTTAAAGCAAGCTTTCCTCTTATACGATCATAAGCATCTTTATTATCAATAATCATAATTTTGAATGTATGAATAAATATTCTGCACAAATTTAAGTTCAATTTTCAGTAAAGAAAAATGTTGAAAATCAATTTCTCATTTTAAAAAATTTTGCAGAAATACCAGTAGGTGTTAAATCAGAAAAATTGCAGGTATTAAATTGGAAAAAAAATTAATAGAATTTATTTTTTATAAAAGTCATATTGATAATAAATTAATCTATATATTTGCCATGTTAAACTACCTGATTGTGAATAAATGGTTAATTATTTGTTGAAAAATATTTCATTTTTTTTGTATTATTACAGAAATAGAATAATTTTACGTTTTTCAAAAGATTGTTAACCTGAACATGTAAATGTCTATTATTTAAAGAATTAGACTATGAGAAAATTAACCGGATACGCATTATTGGTTCTCGTATTAAGCAGTATTCTTGTATTTGATGGATGTAAGAGAGGCGATGACGACCCGTTTTTTTCATTCCGAAGCCGTAAAGCCAGGGTAACCGGCGATTGGGCTTTTGAAACTTTGGATAGCAAAGTCACTCAATATTTTTCCGACCCTGATTACCAGGCTGTTATTACTTTTAAGCTGAGCGGAGATAACATTTCTATTAAAACAGATTCTATCAATACACCTCATGATACTTCCAAAACATTAAATGGAATTATTAAGGAAGCATATTACAACTTTGACAAAAACAGTAAAATGAAATATTTATTTCATTACCAGTTAACCTGGGAAAAAACGGTAACTGATGAGAATACAAACTGGACTACGTATGATAAAGTTGTGACTACTATTAAAGAAGAAGCTTCAGGATCGTGGAACTTCTTAAGCAATGTAGAAAAAAATGCTGTTGAAAAATATAAAAATAAAGAAAGACTTTCTTTGGTTTTTGAGAATTTTCAAACGAAGACAGATGTTGTAACTACTCAAAGAGTACTTGATCAGGATGGCGTACTCGTCAGTAATTCATACGATTATTCTACCGAAAGTCATGCAAATACTTATGCAAATGGCGAAAATGCACAAATTTGGGTATTGCGTGAATTAAGAAATAAGAAGATTGTAATGGAGCGTAGAATTGATAATTCTGTTGTTAGTAATGATAATGGCGTAGGAACTTCTTTCTACGAAAAAGGCGATGCTTCCTGTACTTTAAAACCGAGACAAAAAGAATAAAAAAAGAGGTGAAAACCTCTTTTTTACTTTATTATTTTCCAGTTTTTATATCCAAATAATTGCCTGCCGTTAAATAAATTATTTTCTATCCAGGTAATAATTTTTGATTTAATCTTATCGTGCTTTAATAATTTATAATTATCCGGAAAAGTATTGCCATAATTGAGTTGATCGGCCCAGAAAAATTCAAGTATTCTTTTATTCATAACAGCCGGATGAGTTTCTTTAAATACCGGAATCCTTCCAAGTGGTCCATATTCAAAAATATCAATAACCTGATTTGTTGTTTTGTCATTTGGCTTTCCCCGGTGAATGGCATCATGTTCCTTTTTCTTGCTTTTCATCCTGTCAGGCGGCCTTACCCAACCATAATGAAATATATGTGCGTTGATGTTTGCAACCTTTAATTTGGTATTATCAGAAAAACGGAAAGATTGAGCGTCTTTTACCGATTCAATTCCAATGTGGTTTCTGATGATTCTGATTTCCTTTTTATACCATCCATAAAGAGGTAGATAATGCTGATAATCACCCCAGAAATGATAATATGAAAATAATAATCCATCTATGTTTTTATCATTTATATACTTTCTACAGGAATCTTTTATTTCGTGTAAATCGTTCTCATGAACTACTTCATCTGCCTGCAGATAAAAACACCAGTCGCCCTTACAGTGCCGAAGGGCTTCATTTGTTTCATCACGAAAAATAGCCGAATTTAAAAACCTGCTTTCATCCCAAATCCTATGAATAATTTTAATTTTTGGTGAACCTATTGACAAAATCTCTTCTTCGGTTTTATCATCTTCATCGCCTTTCCCTAATGCTACAATAAACTCGTCTACAATAGGCAAAATGCTTAGAATGGATTCTTTTACCGGGAAATAAAACCGGGTAGCATTTCGCACCATCGTAAAACCGCTTATTGATACTTTGTTATCCAAGTATTATATGAATATATATCAGGTTGTAAAATTCAATATTTTTCTGAAATTTTCCAGTTAGTCCAGCCAAAAATCTGTTGTCCGTTAAAAATATTGTTTTCAAACCAGGAGATTATTCTGTATTTTAATTTCTCATGTTTGTACTTTTTTCTTTTAACGGATTGTTTTTTAGAATAATTCAATTGGTTTTTCCAATTCATTTTTAAAATCATATCTCTCATAACCGCCGGATGGGTTTCTTTAAAAACCGGGAAAGTGCCGAGGGGGCCATAATCAAATCTAAGTGATGAATCATTCAGTTTGTTTTCTGAATAGTTACGTTCGTGGTGAAGAGCATCCTGTTCCTGTTTTTTTTGTTGCATTGTTTCCGGTGGCCGTGCCCATCCGTAATGGAATATCCTGGCAGGCAATTCTACCACATTTAGCTTCTGCTTATTTTTCCGGAATGAATTTGCATCGTTGTAAGATTGAATTCCAGTGTGATTTCTTATTATTCTGATTTCTTTATTGCAGATACCGTGGTAGCGCAAACAATGGTCATAATCGCCCCAGAAATGATTATATTGAAACAACATACCTTCGATTTCTTTTTTATCAAGAAATCTGCGGCAGGCATCATTTATTATTTTAAAATCATCTTCATGAATTACTTCATCGGCCTGCAGATAGAAGCACCAATCGCCCTTACAATAGGATAATGCTACATTTGTTTCTTCTCTGAAGATGCTTCCGTTTTTAAATTTATTTTCATCCCAAATCCTGTGAATGATTTTTATTTTAGGGGAATTTATTGATAAAATGTCTTCTTCCGTTTTATCGCCGGGATATCCTCTGCCCAAAGCAACAACAAATTCATCAACAATGGGTAAAATACTTTGAATAGATTCTTTTATCGGAAAATAAAAACGGGTGGCATTTCTCACCATTGTGAATCCACTGATGGTCATGGCTTAATCCTTGTCTTTTTTCTTTCCTAACTTGATTTTATCACTTAATCCCATGAGTTTTTTCAGCCAGTCAAAAATAAGTGCTATATATAAGGTAATGGTAGTAAACCAGATGAAGCCAATATTAAACCATAAAGTATCAATTTTATGTCCGAAAAGATTTTTGTAGGGTGCATAAAAATGAGCACGGCCATAATTCGATTCAGGGTCTTTAAAAATAGGTTTTGTCATTTGAATCAAACGGTCGTCGGTTTCGAATATAGTTTGAAAACTGTTTTTATTGGTAACCATATCAGAAAGATTGATGTTAAAATAATCTTCCTTTAGTTTGATTAAATCATCTTTGTTCTTATATTTTGCAGAAAGTGCTGTAAATTGTTTATCGCCATCAGTGGTTGATTCATTATATTTTTTCAGAAAATATTTCTTTTTTGCTTCCAGGTAGTTTCGTGTATATTCAACCATTTCAGTGTTAAATGATTTTTTATTCAGGTTATTCAGTTTTTTAAATGTCCGTTTCGAAAAGCTTTTTTCGAGGATCGATATTTCATTATAGAGAATTAAAAGATTTTTATCCATATCAACTTCAGTGGTAGGTTGCTGAAGATATCTTTCACATCCATCCAGCTTATTGATAAGTTCCGGGATTAAATAATTGAACCGGAACTCGGCATAACTCTTTTTTCGTTCAACCTCAAAAAAGTTTTTTTCCCATTCATTGTCTTTAAACTGTGTAACAGCAAGGGCCTCAAAAGCCCAGCGGGAAGTCATAAGGTCGCCAACAACGGGTACAAATTTATGAGAAGCAAATGTTTTGTGAAGTTTGTCGAATTTTACAATTACCCCGCTCAATAAAAGCTGTGGGACGAGAATAAAAGGAATTAATATATAAATTGTAACAACTGAGTTTAAAGCAGAAGAGATATTAAGGCCAAGCATATTGGCAAAGCAGGATGTGCTATATAAGACAAGAAAATAATTAAGGGTTAGACCATGAATCCCTAAAATAAAATTTCCGATCAGTACAAATGTCAGCATTTGAATGGCTGACAGAACAAACATAATCATTACCTTTGAATTGATATAGCTAAACCGGCTTAAACTCAGGAATCGTTCTCTCTGTAATATTTTCCTGTCGCGGATGATTTCTTCGGCGCTAACGGTTAATCCGAGGAACAGCGAAACAACAATAGACATAAATAAATATGCATACAGGTTCTCATTTTCACTGAAAAGATATTGTTCGCCTGCTACATATTTTGTGAAATATCCAAGAATAAAGGCAAGGAGAGGAGCTTCAAAAAAATTCATAAGAATATACTGGCGGTTGGTAAGTTTGGATAATACATCGCGCACAGTAAATATTCTGAACTGGTTGATTCTGCTCGGAATTTTAAAGTTGTTCTTTGGGATTTCGCTGGTGAATGATTTTTCTTTAAAGTCAACATTAATGGTTTCCATATAATGTTTATTCCATTCCTTTGCCGAAACCTTTCTGCTTTTGGTTAACCGGCCATACTCGTCAACCACTTTCGATTCGATAATCTGGAGTACCTGTTCGGGATTAACGTTACCACAGGTGGAGCACTCGCTTTCGTTTGCATTAATGTGATTGGTGGCTTTTTTGAAGTAAACTACCGATTCGGTAGGATTTCCAAAATAAATCGGATAACCACCTTTGTCTAATAACAAAATTTTATCAAAAAGTTTAAAAATATCCGATGAAGGCTGATGGATATTAATAATAGCAAGTTTCCCCTTTAAGGTAATTTCTTTCAAAAGGTCCATTACCATTTCCGAGTCCATAGAAGAAAGCCCGGAGGTCGGTTCATCAACAAACATGATGTCGGGTTCGCGGATAAGTTCCAGGGCAATGTTAAGCCTTTTACGCTGACCACCACTGATGAATTTATTTAATGGTCCACCTACTTTTAACCCCCGGATTTCATAAAGATCGAGATCCTGAAGGACTTTATTTACGGCTTCGTCGATTTGTGTTTCGGTAAAGTTACTGAAACAAAGTTTAGAGTTATAATACAGGTTCTGGTATACGGTAAGTTCTTCAATTAATAAATCATCCTGGGGAACAAAGCCCACAACTCCTTTGATTACTTCTTTGTCTTCATGGATATTGTGTCCATTTATTAATATTTCGCCCTGCTGGGGTTTAATATTACCATTTAATATATTAAGGAGGGTAGATTTTCCTGCGCCACTTCCTCCCATAACTCCAATAAGTTGACCTGTTTCTTCGCTAAAGTTAAAAGCATGAAGTCCATTGTCTGAATTTTTAAAACGAAACTCAATATTTTTTGCCGTAAATGCAATTTTAACTTTGGTTGACTGGCTAAGAAAGGCTCCAACTATATCACTATAGTATATTGGACTGGTTTTTCGACTTCTTATCGAAGATCCTTTAATTAAGATATAAACCCGTTTTGGATGAATTACCTGGCTGTTTAAGTAAAATGTTTCTTCGCCGATATAACCGAATGCATACATGTTGGTGCTTTCGATAAATAATATTACCAATTGACCAATAATGTGTTCGGAGTATATGTGTTTAACTTCAGAATTGTTAAAATCTTTTTGATTATCAATCAGAAGAAGATTTTGCTTGTGTGGTATTTTATCGGGTTTTTCAAGAACTAATGCTTTACAGTTTTCGTATTCGTATTCGTTTATATTAAATGTATCTGCTACTGTCTTTACAAATTCAAGTTCATCGGAAGTAGCCTCTCCATCATAATTAATAAACTCAAACAATTTTAATAATACCAGCATTTTTTGCTCCTGGCGTAATTCATCATTAACCTGTGAACAAATTGCAAGAACTTTTACGCTGTTTGCCGCCAGTCGTTTTTTTCCTTTTTTACTATGGTGCTGGGCAATATATTCATCGAATAGTTTTAAATATTCGTCTACCAGTTCCTGATTTAGTTGTTGTTTCAGATAAGAAGCAACAATATCTCGTCCCGGATTATTTATTTCACCGTTTTCGCCTATTTCTACGTCAGCAATGATGGCAAAAAGGCGCATCAATGCTTTCAGGATGGTTTCACTCATAATTTATGGTTTAGATCATAATCAATAAACAATATTACAAATTAATATAAAATATCAGGTATACTTTTAGAAAAAAATGTGAAAATTTTGAATTTTTTCTTTGTAATTCAATTCATTGTCAGATCACGTTTTTATAAAATATCTTTTTAAAGTTTTTTCTGAAAATTAAATAATTATTTTCCAAACTGTAACTTTTAAAAATATTAAGCCGTCATATTCACGAAAATAAATTAAAAACTAAAATTCGCTGAGTTATGAAAACAATTAATATCTTAAAAAGTTTGGTAACTGTCATTATAGTAATGATTACACTACCGGGTTTTGCATCCTCTGATCCTACCGAAATTAATTCTAAAGAATCAAAAATGAAGAGAATAGTCTCTGCTGCTGTTGATTTTCCCTGTTGTTTGATTGATCAGAGTGATCGAATGAATATTGTTACAGTTAATTTTAATGTGGCTGAGGATGGTCATGTTATTGTTAATGAAATTAACGGTAACCCAACTTTTACTTCGCATGTAAAGGAAAAGCTTGAGAAATTAGTTCTTAAAAAAATGTCGGATCTTGTCGGAAAATCATTTGTTTACAGGTTCGTTTTCAGCAAGTAGTAGTCGTCTCTGGCAGGTCAGGCATCCTCTTTCGGAAACGGAAGAGGTTTTTTTATCTTTAAGATGAGTGATTCTTAATGTTTTAGAATGTTACAGAACATTAGGATGATGAAAGACTTCTGGCAAATGACTATTTTACTACGAACTAATAACTCTGAACTGGTTACATTCTTTCCGGAACTTCAATTCCCAGTAAGTGCATAGAATATTTTATTTTTTCAGAAGCAACAAAGCTTAATAAAAGCCGGAAATCCTGCTTTGTTTTATCTGATTCTTTCAGGATAGGTAAGTTGTGATAGAATAAATTGTATTCTTTAACAAGTGCATATACATAATTGGCTATAATGGCCGGATTTAGTTCTTCCCCGGCTTCAACAACGATGTTGTCGAAATCGGAAATTATTTTTAAAAGACTTTTTTCAGTTTCAGTAATAGTTGTTTTATCATCGGCTTTTCCGGGAATCACAATTCCTGCTTCTTTTGCTTTTCGTATAATGGAACATATCCGTGCATGCGTGTATTGAATAAAAGGGCCTGTATTGCCGTCGAAATCAATGGATTCTTTGGGATTAAAGACCATGTTTTTTTTAGGATCGACCTTTAATATAAAATATTTTAAGGCTCCCATTCCAACCATTTTTATTGTTTTTTGAATTTCGGATTCCGAATGCCCTTCAAGTTTTCCGAGTTCCTGTGAAATGGATTTTGCAGTAGCATACATTTCTTCTATTAAATCGTCGGCATCAACCACCGTGCCTTCGCGTGATTTCATTTTGCCCTCGGGTAATTCAACCATGCCATAGGAGAGATGGAAGATTTTATCGTACCACTCGTAGCCGAGTTTTTTTAAAACCAGTCTAAATACCTGGAAATGATAATTTTGTTCATTGCCAACAACATAAATCATTTCGTCGGCATTGAATTCATTTTTTCGCATAATAGCTGTTCCTATATCCTGTGTCATATAAACAGAAGTGCCATCGCTGCGAAGCAGAAGTTTTTCGTCCAGCCCTTCGTCGGTTAAATCTGCCCATACAGAATTATCTTCTTTTTTAATTAAAGCACCTGCAGTAACACCTTTCAATACTTCATCTTTACCAAGTCCGTAAGTTTGAGATTCGTAGTAGGTTTTATCAAATGAAATTCCAAGTTCTTTATATGTTATATCAAAACCTTCATAAACCCAACCATTCATTTTGTTCCATAGATTAATAATGTCTTTGTCGCCTTCTTCCCATTTTAAAAGCATCTCTTGTGCACTATATAGTGGAGATTCTATAAGTGCTGAAACTACTTGTTCAATGAAATCAATTTCTTGATTAGTGTTTATTTGTTTTGATTGTATTATTTTTAATGAGTTGATTATTCTTTTTACAGTTGGATAATTTAGTTCATTTGATATTCTTTCAGCAGTTTCAAACATGCCAATCTGGGCAGCAATTTGTTCTTTGGTAAAACTTGCTGGAAGTTTTTTATATTCCTTAAATAAATTAAATAAATAAGCAACATTTGCCTTTGATTTTTTATCAAATTCTACATAATGTTTTCCAACAAGATGGTCGCCTTTCATTCCTGAAGTTTCCGGACTTTCACCATTTCCCCATTTCTGCCAGGCAAGCATGGATTTGCAGATATGGATTCCCCGGTCGTTAACCAGGTTAACCTTTGTAACAGTTTGCCCATTGGCTTTTAAAATTTCGGAAATACTATGACCGATAAGGTTGTTGCGGATATGACCCAGGTGAAGGGGTTTATTGGTGTTGGGTGAAGAAAACTCAATAAGGGCATTTTTCCTTGATGGTATGGGTTCATTTTTGTTATTTAACTGTTGAACCCAGAAAGAATCGGAAAGAACAAGATTCAGAAATCCTTTGATTACATCAAAAGAATCTATTTCGGGCAAAGAATCTGTAAGTTGTTTTCCGATTTCAATGGCAGTCTGTTCGGGCGATTTGCGACTTATTTTCAGGTAAGGGAAAACATTGATGGTGAAATCGCCCCTGATATCTTTCCGGGTCTTACTGATTTGAACGGTATTAATGTCTATAGCCTGCGAGTAAAGGGTTTCTATTGCTTTACAAAATTTTTCTGTTATTTGTTTTTCAATGGTCATTACTTTTCTTATAGATGGGAAATCATTAATTTATTATAAGAATTTATTACTGTCACTCTTCGAGGCCCTCAGAGTGACAGTAAGGCCATCGGAGGTTCCCGCAGGATGATTTTCAGATTCCACAAGTGGTTAGCCAGTCGTGAGAATAATAAATTCAGATTGCAAATATAATAATTGCAATACATATCTTTGAACAAAAGTTATGTAGTTAATTAATGTTAAACAAGGCAACGGAAACAGCACAATATTTGTCTTCGGTTTTAGAATTCAATAGTGAACTGTATTTTTGTAAAAAAAATGTGAGTATGAAAACAAACCGATTATTTTCTCTGATAATTTTAGTTCTAATATCTTTAAATACGGCTTTTGGTCAGGAATATAAGATTAAAGTTAAAATAAAGAACCTGAGCGAAAAAGATACGTTGTTTTTAGCCCATCGTTTTGCCGATAAATTGTATGCCGACGATACTTGTCTTGTAGATAAAAACGGAGCGGGAACTTTCTCAAAAAAAGATAAGCTCGATGGAGGTATTTATGTTGTAATTGTTCCGGCATTACGCAAACAATATTTCGAGTTTTTGATAGATAACAACCAGCAATTTTTAATAGAGACAGATACCGCCGATTTTATTGCAAATATAAAAGCAAGCGGCTCCGATGAAAATAAGAAATTTTTCGAATGGCAGCGTTCCATGGCCTCTTTAGAGAAAAATATGAGAAAAGCACAGGAAAAAATGAAAGAGTTTACCGATAAAAAAATGCAGGATTCTGCTAAAGTGTGGCAGGATAAAGCGATGGCTATTGACAACGAAAGAAAAGCGACCTGGGATAAAATTAAAAAAGAGAATCCAACTTCTTTACTGACTAAAATATTAAACGTATTAACCCCTGTTGAAATTCCCGAACCCAACTTTCCCCAGAATATAGAGAAACGCGATTCACTTGTTCGCTTGTTTAAATACGTATATAACAAAGACCATTACTGGGATAATGTAGATTTCAGCGATGACCGGCTGCTCCGTACTCCTTTTATAGAACAGAAAATGAAAGATTTTTTTAAAAATATTGTTCTTACTCAACCCGATTCGCTGACAAAAGAGGCAGCCAAGCTATGCGAATTGGCCAGGAAGAACAAATATTTCTTTCAGTACACTGTAATTTTTACCACCAATTATTTTGAAACTTCCCAGATTATGGGAATGGACAGGGTTTTTGTCGACCTGGCTGAAAAATATTATTTATCTAATCAATGCTGGTGGGCCGATTCTACCTTAATTTCAAAAATCGGCGACAGGGTTACAAAACTAAAACCGAATTTACTTGGAAATATAGCGCCCGATCTGAAAATGGAAGATGTAAACGGTCAATGGCAACAGCTACGGTTTGTAAAAGCCGATTTTACTATTCTTGTTTTCTGGGAACCCAGTTGTGGCCATTGCAAAAAGGAGATTCCCAAATTGTATGAATATTACAAAACTATTCGTGATAAAGGAATTGAAGTTTTTGCGGTATATACACAGAATGATGAGGTTGAATGGAAAAAATTTATTGATGAACATAACCTCGACTGGATAAATGTTTACGATAAATACCGTTTTACCAACTTCCGCAATCTCTACGATATTTATAGCACACCTGTAATTTACATTCTCGACAAAAACAAAAAGATTATAGCTAAACGAATCGGGGTTGAACAGATAGAGAAGTTTATTGAATTTGAAAGAAATAAGGAAAAGAAATAATGCTAAAATCCTTACTTGTTTTAGCTTTCGTTTTATTTCTTTTTCGGACTCCGTTAGTTGCCCAATACAGGATTGAAATCCAGATATCCCCATTGTCGGAGACCAATATTTACCTCGGCTACCATTATGGCAATGAGCAATTTGTTATAGACACCTGTCATTTCGATAAAAACGGAAAAGGTATATTGTCCGGAAAAAAATCATTGCCTGAAGGGGTTTATATGATTGTTCTTCCCAATATGACTTATTTTGATATTCTGATTGCCGGGGGACAAACCTTTTCTGTTAAGAATGATACTCTCGACCTTGTAAATAAACTGGAAATAAAGGGTAATGAACAAAACGGGATTTATGTGAAATACCAGATTTTTACTTCCGGAAAGCGCAGAGAAATTTCGTTATTGATGAATCGCAGCAGGCAAAGACCTGATTCAGCAGATTTCTATAGCGCCAGGATTGAAAAGCTTCAGCAGGATTTAATGAATGAAAGGGAAAGGATTATTAAATCATATCCTTCCACTTTTTTTGCTCATTTGTTAAAGGCGATGTCCGACCCGGAAATTCCTGCTGAGTTTGAAATGAATAACGATCAGTCAAATGTTCAGAAACGAATCGATTTTTTATCTCATCATTATTTCGATAATTATGATTTTACTGATGAAAGACTCCTTTATTCCCCGGTTTTATATAAAAAGGTGACTACGTTTTTTGGAGAGATGGTGGTTTCGGAACCTGACAGTGTTAATGCGGCGATTGATCATATTCTTTTAAAGAGTATGCAGAACATACAGGTGTATAAATATCTTTCCGACCTGATGATGAGTCTTTTTGATCTTTCCGGTGATCTTTCAAACGACGAAGCATTTGTGTATTTAGCCCGGAATTATTATTTAAATGACCTTACACCCTGGGCTAACCAGTTGTTTCTTTCAAAACTGAAAGATCATGTAAAGGAATTAGAACCAACATTAATAGGTAGTCTGGCCCCTGAACTGAAATTGATGACCAGAGAAAAAAAGATAATTTCATTAACTGATTTAACCTCCTGCAATACCATTGTTGTTTTCTGGAACCCGGAATGCGAGCATTGTGCAGAATATATCTCTGATCTGAAAAAACTAAAAATGAATTATAAAGAAGATTTTCTCCAGGTATATGCTGTTTTGGCAGGAGATAAACCGGAATTATGGAATTCTTTTGTACAAAACAATCAGTTAAACTGGATTAATGTGTATGACCCAACGCAGAAAAATGAATTTGTTCAGACATATAAGTTATATATGACTCCAAGGGTTTTTCTCCTGGATAAAACAAAGCATATAATAAAGAAAGATGTTTCAGTGGATATATTAAAGGAATGTCTTGATATGCAAAAGGATCAGGTATGCAAATAAAAAAGAGCGAAATTTTCGCTCTTTTTTATTCTGTAATTTAATGATTAAGGGCAAACTACATCAATATATGATGTGTTCCAGCAATGCCAAAGCTGATCGCCGAATTTATTAGGGTCTTTCACATGACCGTGTTTGTCGGCAAAATTCCATTCAATTTCAGTAAGATTAGTAAGTGAAGTATTCGTATCATTTTTCATATAAATATCATAGAATCTGTCAAATTCACCACTTGAAACGGTTCCATACTGGATATATTCTCCGTTGTTTTTGTAATGTGTAGCAGAAGATGATGGAGCAACATTAGTATATTTAATTGAAGATACTCCGGATGAGTTTAATGCCCAGTCTATACGAAGCAGATTGGTCGGTTGTGAAGGGCTTTCGTTCAGCATCCAATATCCACCGGAACCATTGGTATTTGAATGGCCATAATACCAATCGAAATTATCGATTTTCATTTTCCATACAACCGTGTCTCCATCCAGTTTGGCAGTTAATACAGCATGGTGAACACCCCAGGAATTAAAATTATAATCCCATGTCCATGTTTTATCATGATTATCGTAATCAGCTTCCTGGTCTAAAGCTATCGCATAAGAAACAACCGGAACAGCTAAAGTAATGGTGAGTAAAAAATTCCATACTCCGACATTTACTGCACTGTGAATGAAATTAACATAAGTAGATTTGCCTACTCCGGTTGTGTCAAAGATGGCTTTATTAAAGGCCATGGTGGTTGAGGGAGGGAAATCAGGGGCGGGTTCTTTCTTTTTACATCCCGAATCGACCAATACCAATCCGAAAAATGTAATGAGAATAATAAGGGCTCCGATAATTCTTTTCATAAACTTAGTATTTTAGGTTAAACAATTCAGATTGAGCAAATTTATAACTTTATTTAAATTTGTCAAATATTTTTTCAGAAAATTTGATAAACAATGTAAAGGCTTGTTAGCGTTTAACTAAGAATGCTTATGTGCAAAAAAAACAAGCTTTAATTCTGAAAAATATAAGAAATAATATTTGCGCCCATTTTCAGGGCCTGTGTTCTTTTTTCTTCCGAATCTTTATGTACTTCAGGATCCTCCCAGCCGTCTCCCAGGTCGCATTCATAGGAATAAAAACACACCAGCCTGCCTTCGTAAAAAATACCAAAGCCCTGGGCAGGTTTACCATCGTGTTCGTGAATCTTCGGGAGTCCGTTCGGGAAATCGAACTTCTGATGGTAAATAGCCTGTGAAAAAGGAAGTTCAACAAAATCAGCTTCGGGAAAAACTTTTTTCATTTCACGCCTGATAAATTCATTTATTCCGTAATTATCGTCAATATGAAGAAAACCCCCGGCAATTAAATAACTTCTCAGGTTTTGTACTTCTACCGGGGTAAATACAACATTACCATGTCCGGTCATATGAATAAAAGGATAGTTGAATATATCCGGACTTCCTACTTCAACAGTAGCCGGGTCGGGGTTTATATCGGTTCCGATATTGGAATTACAGAATTTAATAAGATTCGGAAGGGATGTGGGATTGGCATACCAGTCGCCACCCCCGTTGTATTTTAAAAGAGCAATCCGAACCGAACTGTTTTGCCCGGATGTTACAGATTGAAAAGCATAAAGAAAAACAGCCAGAAGAAATATTTTAATTGTTCTAATCATTTCGGTGATATATTACGATATGTTGATTTTTATTGTGTTTATTTAAAAAGTGCATCACTTTATCAATGAATCCTGGTTCAATAATAGTGTCTTTAACAAGATGAGGAAACAGAATATTTAACGAATCAACTCTTTGCTGCAGGTTTTCTGTTTCTAAAAATACAAAGTAATTTGGTAAGGATTTGCTATTCTCAATAAAGTATTTTTTTGTTTGTGCAAGTTCAGAATAAGGGTGATTACCCGAAGAATAATAGATAGAATTCCAGTTGTCGAGATAAAAACGAGGCATAATAGGATTGGAATTATGATTCATGTCGTCAACTACCAGGTAAGTAACATTTCTGTTTTTCAGATAGGTCATGGCCTCAACATAAGAACGTTTGGTGTATGTGACTGACAATACCAGAAGCAAGATTGAATTGATAATCCAGAAGAATATCCATGAAGCGTTAAAAAGTTTTCTTCGTTTTTGCCAGAAGTCTGAGTCAGCAACATATTCGTTCCATCCAATAACCCCTGTAATAATTATTAGTGGAATAACGGGCAGAATAAAGCGCTCCTGTCGGTTGGGAAAATACATGTGAAAAAATAAAAATAAAAATGCCGGTAAAAAAACAATAAGATATTTTTTCCATAAGCGTAACCATCCGAAAAACAGAAAAAAACTTACAGGAGGAATCAGTAAACCAAGGATTAGTAAGATATAATTGAACCAGTTGCCGGTAAAATAATTAAAACGGTTTTCTATATTATATCTTAAATATTCGGTAAATTCTGCAAAAGGTCTTCCCCAAATAACACTGTCTATGAAGCCCTGAATCAGAACAAAAGAAAAGGCAGCTCCCGTGGAATATAAAATTGCAGAAGCCCATTTTTTCTTGAAAAGTAAAGCTAACACCAGCCCGGCAACTAAAAGGACTGCCTGAAACCGGATAGATACACTTAATCCGCTGACAAAACCTGCAATAAACATTATCATCCGGTTTTTATCAGCATCTAACGATTTGATTACGAGCCATAATCCCCATAAAAAAAAAGGAATGCATGAATATTCTACCAGGTTTCGTACGCTCAGGAATGGAAAGACCCATAGGATTGCAAGAAGCAGAGCTACAAGTTTAGCAGATTTTATTTCACTCAAATGAAAAGTGATTTTATAGCCGAACCAAATAATTAACAACGAGTACGCTGCGAGAAAGAATCGCACAAAATACATTTTCACCTGGGGATCAAATATTCCGAAAAATTCCAGGCACTTCAATAATACGTAATGAATTCCTACATAAAACAAACTATGACCTGAAGGAGTTTTGGCGCCATAAGCAGGTAGCCATTTGTTATCATCGAAATTATCAACCCATTGCTGGGCTTGTTCTATTACAAGATAATGGTCATCCATCATTGCATAACCCTTCGAAAAGATTACTGCCAGTAACCTGAAAACGATTCCTGCAAACATAATCAGAAGGATAGGATTTTTATTCCAAAGTTTTTTCAAATACTGCATCTGAAATGAATCACAAACTCAAAAGTACTCATTTTGATTCTGATATAAATCGTACTTTGTTGATAATTATTAAATAATTTTTACTATACCTTTGCGAAAAGAAATAATTATGAAAGCAATAGGAATCATAAACATTGTATTAGGTGGTTTGTATATTGTAATGAACCTGATTGGCACCTTGATTATTTACATCGAAAAGGTAGTTTTCAGTTCGATGGCTAACCTGTCTTATAACGACTTCATGCCATTCGATATGGGTTCATATATGTCAGATATTTTCAATATGATGTTAATAAACCTGCCGGTTTCGTTAATTATATATGGAATGCTTCTTCTTGGCGGGATTAAAATTGTGAAAAAGGATGAAGCCGGGATACGTTTTACAAAAATAAGTTCATGGACTATTATTGTATGGTACTTTGTTTATATGGCCTATGCATATTTAACTTTATCGCCCTATTTCGAATTCTTTGCAGGGAGCGGAATTTTTATGGCTGTAATGTTTATCATCGGCGGAATATTTGGTTTTGTATTTACCTGTGGATATCCTGTTTTCCTGCTTATTTATTTCAGGAAACCCAGAACTTTTAAGTAAATTTTCAAATTATTCTTTAATAAACTTTGTTATCAACCCGTTGTTCGTTTTTACAAGATAAATGCCTGCTGGTAAATCGGTAATATTGATATTGAATTCATGAGCTAAATCTTTGTTTTCAATGCTTTTACATTTCATTCCCAGGGAATTGAAAATTTCAAGAGAAGTTACATTCGAATTATGATCTGTTCTGAAATTTAATTCTTCAGTACAGGGGTTTGGCCAGCATGTAAAAAAATGTTTCTGGGTTGATTCATTTTTACTTATTCCTGTAGTATTATTAATTACTGTGACTTTTATATCGTCGAAGTAAAAGCCGTCAAATTCCGAAAACTGGTCAGACCTTAGTTTAAAGCGCAGTTTTATGTTCTGACCCAGGTAATCGGAAAGGTCAACCTGTTCCTTTACCCATGTGGTTTGGGTTCCATCGTACAATGGTTTATCTACGTCCTGGTTTGAATTTCCGGGATGGTTTAGCCTTCCGCATAAAGGAGTCCAGGTTGTACCATTTGTTGAAGCCAGGACTTCAACATAATCATAACCGGCTTCTATGTCCCATTTTGCCCAGAAGGTTAATTCTGCATAAAGAACATTGTTTAAGCTGATATAATTAGTTGTGGTGATAGTTGTGTTTGCATTACTGTTATAATTTCCGGATGGGGAGTCGGTGAAACTTTTTGAGGCTGAATGATATGAGAGAGTAGTTGTATTCCACGAAGTGGAAGTCCAGTTTGTCATAGCATTAGCTGCGTCTGAAAAAATATCGGCAGGAGTACCGTAAATTTTTGTAATGGTATCGGAATAGTAAAATCCATAAGAGCTTTCGATTTTAAATATAAATTTTATTTGCTGGCCGGGAGTTATACCCGGAGATAATGTGAATGAGACAGAATCGGTACGACTTTCTCCCAGGTGCATGCCGGAAAGGTTAACCGGGCTTCCTGTTCCCGACATAGCGGAATTTACCGGTATCATGGTTACCAGGAAAGTTGCAGGTGTGTCAAGTCCGAGACTCTGCAGGTTAAATGCCATGTACCCGGGATTGCCAACAAACTTTGAATTATTTTCAGTAAAAGCAGCATATTTTCCTGCAAAAAGAGCAAGATACATATTCATATCTGCAAACGATTTTGAGATGGGTTCGATACGGTTCATGGCCGGCCAGAAACCATCATTTGCATCACCTGCTTCGGGAGAAAAGGCAATGATTTTATTTTTCGAAGTTTGTTCACCGTAAAACCAGTCAAATGATCCGCCGTTAGCATTATAACCGATTCCCTGAAACGGAGTTCCATATATAAAACCATTAGTTTTAGTCATTAATTTTGCATATTGTATAAAAATAGATGAATCAGAGGTGATCTGATCTATATATCCCCAGGGATATAAAAGTACGTTGCTGTATGTATGATAATCGATACATAATTTAAAAGAATGGTTTTCAGCAAAGCTTTTCATTAACTGTGTTTCGGCTTCAGAAAAGGCACCTGTTCCCCGGTAAGTTTCATCATTAACGTTAGGTGACGAACCAATATCATCATATCCCCATTGATATCCATAATTTCTGTTTAAATCTATCCCTTTTGGATTACCACCTGTATTTCTGCAGTTTTTTCGGTGCATTCCTCCACCGTTGGGATTCGTTATCTGGTTTAATTTATAACCATCAGGGTTAACACAGGGCACAAAATATAATTCCGTGTTATCTAAAACATATTTAATAGTAGAATTAGAATTATAGTTTTCCAAAAGATAATACATGAAAAAGAACAATTGTTGCATACCTTGCGGTTCGCGTGCATGAGTGAGAGCGCTGTACAATACCTGGGGTTCGGCTTCATTGGTTCCCGGATTATCGGAAATTTTGACATACCAGAGTTTTCTGCCTTCAATGGTGGTAGACGAACCTACTTCCTGGCGTGCAGAGACCAGGTTCGGAAACCGCTGGTGCATACTGTCGAGTTCGGCCATGATTTCTTCATAAGAATAGAAGCCACCTACCGAACCCAGTGAAAAATAACTTGGAGTGGGATATTTATCGGCAGAACAACTTACAGCATTTACACTTTTTTTTTTGGGAGCATTTAAGCTGTCCTGGATGCTTTTATTCCGGTCGGCATAAAATTTTGAAACATCATCAATAAGAATTTCATATTGAAATCCGTTTTCCCGGATAATTCCGATTTCTCTTTCTGAAAATTCGGAGATTATATACTTGTCTTTTTTTACTTCGCCATTATCAATGGCTACTCCCAAAGAAGCAAGACGGTTAAGATCGCCTGAATTCAAATAGACTTTTGCTTTTGAATATTTTTTAGTATTTTGCGAGCTGGCATTGTAAATGCCCGAAAAAGAAATAATTACAATAGCGATAAGCGTTAAAATATTTTTCATAGCTATCTGAATTTTACACTATAAAGATAATCCTTATACTATTGCCTGGTTAAAATTTCGTAAAGATTTTCTAGGTTGCAAAAAAATGCTTTGCTTTGCTTAAAATTTAAACTCTGAAAAATGAAAAACATATCTCTCATTTTAAATGCTGTATTATTTGTTGCTGTAGGGGTATTATTTGTCATGCATTTTACCTGTAAAAGTTCTTGTTCTAAAAATGGCGGTAATTCCGGTAATTCAAAAAATGACAGCCTCAGGGCTTCTGTAAATGATGATATCGCATTTATTAATGTAGATTCTCTTCTTCGGAATTATAAATATTATGATTTCCTGGAGAGTAAACTCCTTGAAAAACAGAAAAGCCTGGAAGCAGATTTAAATAAGAAAATGGCTGCTTTTGAAAAAGAAGCTAATGAATTCCAGAGAAAAGTTCAGAATAATAGTTTTTTAAGCCAGGAGAGTGCACAAAGGCAACAGGAGGAATTGATGGAAAAACAGCAAAACCTGTATAAACTAAGAGATGATTTATCGAATGAATTAATGAAGGCCAGTTCAGATCTTGAAAAACAATTACTGGATACAGTGACGAATTTTCTTAAAGAATACAATAAAGAACAGAACTACAGGTATATATTAAATTCTGCCGGATTTTTGTACGGGAATGAAGCATTGGATATTACAGATACAATAGCTTCGATGCTTAACCTGAGATACGAAGCTGTTAGTCCCGAAAAAACCGAATAATAATGAATTTTGCCGGGCATTATCTTGAAAAACATGCCCTGTTTCCTGCTTTTATTTCTGAACAACCCCATCCGGAACTATTTATTTCTGTTGTTATTCCCTGTTTCGATGAACCCGATATTATCCGGACATTAAACAGTCTTTGGAATTGTACCAGACCGGTATGCGCTCTTGAAGTCATAGTAGTTATTAATGCTTCCGAAAATTCTGATTCATTGGCAATAGCTCAGAATCGTATGGCTTATAAGTCCTTTACAGAATGGAGTTCAAATCACATTGACGATAGGCTGGCTTTTTATACGATTGTTAAGAATGATTTGCCTGTTAAAGATGCCGGAGTGGGATTAGCCCGTAAAATCGGAATGGATGAGGCAGTAAAAAGATTTGCTGTACTTAATCGTCCGGAAGGAGTGATTGTGGGTTTTGATGCCGATTGTACCTGTTCTGAGAATTACTTATGTGAAATTGAAAAACTGTTTAAAGAAAATTCTAAGGTAAATGCGTGTTCAATACAGTTTGAACATCCACTGGAAGGGAGTGAATATGATGAATTTATTTATAATGCTGTAACTCAATACGAATTGTATTTACGATATTATATACAGTCTCTCCGGTTTTCAAAACATCCTTTTGCATACCAGACCATTGGCTCTGCTTTTGCTGTCAGGGCTAAAGTATATTGCAGTCAGGGAGGGATGAATAAACGCAAAGCAGGAGAAGACTTTTATTTTCTGCAAAAGGTTATTCCTTTGGGAAATTATTCAGAGCTTAATACGGCAAAAGTTTTCCCGTCTCCCCGCACATCCCAGCGGGTTCCTTTTGGAACCGGTGCAGCCATTCAAAAAATGAAAATGACAGGTAATTTTCATTATCAAACCTATGATCTCAATGCCTTTGACGACATTGCTTTGATTATTAAGAATGTCGAAAATATGTTTGCCTGGGATGAAAAGCAATTAAACGACTTTCATAAACAATTAGCACAACCGTTACATTCATTTTTACTTGAAAACGATTTTATGAACCAGATAAGTGAAATAAAACAGAATGCAACGACTGTTCAGTCTTTTTCAAACCGTTTTTTTCGATGGTTTAATGCATTTAAGGTGTTGAAATATATGAATTATAGTCACGAAAAATTTTATCACTTAAAACCAGTGGCAGAAGTTGCTTCAGCTTTTATGGAAAAATATTTAAATGAAATAAAAAACTATAGCCCGGAAGAACTTTTGATAAAATACAGGGAAATTTGTTAATAAAAAAAGCTATCTCAATTCTGAGATAGCTTTTTTTATTAAATCCGGTAGATTAATATATGATCAAAGGTTGAACAGAAGAGAAATCTTTGGAACTGATTTTAATCAAATAGGTTCCTGTGCTCAAAGAAGAAATACCAAGGTTTAAAATTTTCTTTGATGATGGATTTGTTTGTTTCATAACAATCTTTCCCTGGGCATCGGTTATTTCAAGATTCAGATTTTCTTTACCGTTATAATCAACAGTAACGGTTATATTGTTTTTAGCTGGATTTGGGTTAACCGAGATATGACTTGAAACGGGTTTCTTTACCGTAGGAATACTTGTATATAATTTAGTGTATGTTAATGCTGTGTTAGTAACAATGGGTTGATTAAAGTCAAAATAAATACGGGCAGTATTATATACATTACCTCCGTAACCAAGTTCCGGTCTGCACTTTACTTTGAATTTCACAAAACCATGACTTCCCGTCTCATTGGTATTAATATCGGGTAAATTAATGTTATCGAAGAAAAACTGTACAATACCATTTTCACTAATATTGAAAGTACATGGGTGTGATGAAGACAATAAAGTAAATGAAGGAATTTGCAACCAGCCACTGAGTGTATCTAAAAGTCTGATATTTGTGGCTTGATAGGTTCCGGTATTCTGGAAACGGATGGTATATTCAATTTCCTGTTCTGCAAAAGCAGCGCTGTTTTCAATTAAACCTTCCGGGCTTGCCTGTTTATCATTTGGATCATATGAACCAACAACAATTCCAATAATGGAGTCGCTGTTATTTGTAATGTTTGTATCGTTTTGTGTTAAGTTGAAGTTTGCAGTAAGCATATAGGGTGTAGAAATAGCTACTGATGTATCAAGGTTAAATATAATATTGAAATTCTTATTTTGGAATAAAGAAAGACATTCATTGTTCCAGGTAAGTGTATTTCCGGAGATTATATCTGCAGGAGGAGTAGAAGAAATATAATCGAAAATAGTATCATAAGTTAGGGTTAAAGTTCCACAACTAAGTTCTGTTCCCATATTTGAAAGAGTTAATATACATGGAAAATCAAAACCAGGTCGGGCCGGATGATAATTAGTAAGTGTTGTTGAAATGTCAAAAATATTTGGTGGTACAGAAACTGCAAAATCTGCATTGGTAGTGTTGGTTGATAATTGATAGAAGCCAGGTGAAACATTCACGTATGGAAAATTATTATTGTAAAATGACCAGATAGTATCAGGTGCAGCGCAGATATAACCATTGTAATTCCCGGTACTGTCAGATTGAGTATAATAGCCACATGAAGGAGCATATACTAATCCTTCGAAAAGTCCGCTTTCAGTTGTGTCTTTGATTCCGTTATTGTTTGCATCAAAAAAGAAATTACCGCTTACGCTTGCAACCGGGCCGCATAAAGTAGCGCCAGCACCAGTTTGTCCGGCGTTGATCTGGTTGAAAACAATATTGCAGGGCAGATTAGAATAATTTGTTATCATAAAAATATAATATTCGCCAGGCTGTGCATTGGGAATAAAACACCATTCCTGCCATGAGGCATCATAACTACAGTCGATAGTATTTCCTGCCGGATAGCCGCCGCCAGCTCCTGCAACATGGTGCGAGCCTGGACTTCCTATACCTGTAAGTTCCGATATACAAGGCGAAGTGTTTGAAAGAAAAGGTCCCCAACAAATAAAATCAACATCATGTTGAGGAACCGTATGTATATCAATTGAAATCTCTCCGGCTTGTTCTATCTGTAAATAATACCAGGCAGGATTGGGCTCAGAACCCAAACACATATAATTCGGTCCTGTTTGTGCTGAAGGAGAATTAACTCCTGCAGGATTATTATATGTTATACCGGTGCAAAAAGGAAAAGAAGTCTGGCATAAATTGTTTAATGATTGCCCGAATGAGTTTATTGAAACAAAAAGGGCCAGAATAAATGAGAATAAGTAGATTTTTTTCATAGTTGTAACTTTATTAGTAACACTAATAACGTAAAAATAAACTAATGGTTGCCTGAAAACAAATAAATTAATGATTCTTTTTTAATATTATTCTAAATGTGTAGAATACACGCGGAAATGCAGTTATTGAGATAATTGTATATGTGTATTTCTTTGTTAATAAAAAAATCTAAAATTTTTAGTAAAATTCTAAATCGGTTTAGAGTTTTTTAATATATTTGACAAAAATAATTGATTTAAAAAATGAAAAGTAAGAAAGTGTCATTGGCTGATATTGCTCAAAATCTGGGAGTTTCGAAAACTTTAGTGTCAATGGTTTTGAATGGAAAAGGCGACGAGAACGGAATCAGTAAAAAAACCCAGGATCGTGTAATGGAACTCGCAAATGAGTTAAATTATAAGCCAAATCAGTTTGCCCGGGGGTTAAGAATCGGTCGTTCGAATACAATAGGTTTGCTTGTATCAGATATTTCCAATCCGTTTTATTCCAAGTTAGCCCGGTACGTAGAAGATGCCGTTAGTGAAGCGGGATTTAATCTTATGATTTGCAGTTCCGATGAAAGCGAAGAAAAAGAAATGAAACTACTTGAAATGCTTCTTAACAAGCAGGTAGATGGTATTATTCTTTCTTCAACTCTTGAAAGTACCGATCATATTGAAAGTTTACAAAATGAAAATTTTCCGTTTGTATTAATTGACAGAACGTATGAAAATTACGAAACTCATACTGTTGTAGTTGATAATCGTTCAGGTGCGAAAGAAGCGGTTGAACACATTATTCAGAATGGCCATAAGAAAATAGCCGCATTGATAATTTCACCGGCACATATAAGTACCCAGATTGAACGACTGGAAGGTTATAAGGAAGCTTTAAAAAGCTACCAGATTCCTATTAATGAATACTATCAGAAGGTAATACAACGTGAAGATATTTATAAAAATATCTGCCAGGTTATTGTGGAATGGAAAAATGACAGGATGATGCCAACAGCTTTATTTGTTTCTAATAATCAGATAGCCATTGGGTGCCTGGAAGCGTTACGCGACAATGGTCTTTCCATACCCCGTGATATTTCTATAGTCAGTTTTGATGATATTGACCTTTTCAGGTTGTATTCTCCCCCGGTAACATCTATTATTCAGCCGATAAACTCTATTGCAAGAAATGCAGTTGAAATACTTTTAGGTGAGATTAAATCAAGAGAAACGGCTGAAACTGTTACTAAAAAACATAAACTTCTTCAGGCTAACATTGTTATCAGGAATTCCGTTTTAAAGCTTGCATAAAATGCAGATTTTTCGATACAGGACATTGTTTTTTCTTTTTGGATTATTCCAGCTATGCCTGTTTCATTCCTGTGATAAGCCTTACAAACCGGGCTTTTCTCAATATGTAAACCCGTTTATAGGAACCGGTGGTCATGGTCATACTTTTCCCGGAGCAACACTCCCTTTTGGAATGGTACAACTCAGTCCCGATACACGTCTGGAGGGTTGGGATGGGTGTTCCGGTTATCATTATTCGGATAGCATAATATATGGTTTTACACATACACATTTGAGTGGTACAGGTTGTTCCGATTACGGTGATATATTATTTATGCCTACCGTTGGAAAAGTCCAGGTGTTTAACGGAACTCCCGAAAATCCCGATGAAGGTTACTGTTCGCGTTTTCTGCATTCCGATGAAAAAGCAAGTGCAGGATATTATTCTGTTTTGTTAAAAGATTACGGCGTTAAGGCAGAACTGACAACTACAACCAGGGTTGGAATTCATAAATATACTTTTCCGGCTTCGACCCAGTCAAATATAATTATTGACCTTACACACCGCGATAAAGTGCTGGATTCTTACATTAAATTTAATGGTGACAATGAAGTTGAAGGTTACAGGTATTCACAGGCATGGGCTACCGATCAGCGTGTGTACTTTGTTGCCCGGTTTTCAAAATCTTTTATCAACAAAGGAATAATTGTAGATGAGATTAATGTGGATGGCCAGTCGGAAGCAAAAGGAAAAAATCTGAAAGCATTTTTGAATTTTAACACAGCATCCGATGAACCTGTTATTATTAAAGTAGGAATATCGGGAGTGAGCATTGAAGGCGCCAGAATAAACCTGGAGGCAGAAGCGAAATCATGGAATTTTGAAGAATATAAGGCAAATGCAGCAATGGCTTGGGATGAGGTGCTGGGAAAAATTAAAGTGGAAGGACCTGTGAAGAATAAAAATATTTTTTATACCTCCCTTTATCATAGCTATATATGTCCGAATACATATTCTGATGTGGATGGTTCTTACAGGAGCAGAGACAATAAAATTCATTCTGCAGATAATTTTACTTATTATACTGTTTTTTCGTTATGGGATACATATCGTGCTCTTCATCCACTGATGACGATTCTGGAACCGGAAAAAACAAATGACTTTATTAAAACATTTCTGGCTCAATACGAACAAGGTGGTTTATTACCTGTTTGGGAACTTTCGGCGAATGAAACAAATTGCATGATAGCCTATCATTCTGTTTCAGTTATATACGACGCGTGGGCAAAAGGCATTCAGGGTTTTGATGGCAATTTAGCGCTGGAAGCAATGAAGGCAAGTGCAGGTGTTAAAAATAACTGGGCAGATAATTATGTTAAAAACGGATGTTTGCTAGCTAATGAAGAGGGCGAAAGTGTGTCAAAAACACTGGAATATTCTTATGATGACTGGTGCATTGCTCGAATGGCAAAATCTCTGAATTCTGCTGAGGATTATAAGAATTATATACAACGTGCACAGTTTTATAAAAATGTTTTTGATGATTCTACAGGATTTATGCGGGCGCGGTTGAATGGTACATGGTTCTCTCCATTTCTTCCTACGGATGTGAATTTTAATTATACGGAAGCCAATGCTTGGCAATATTCTTTTTATGTTCCGCAGGATATTAACGGTTTAATGACCTTAATGGGAGGGAAAGAAAAATTTGCAGCAAAGCTGGACTCCATGTTCAACACAAGTTCTCAGACAACCGGCCGTGAACAATCAGACATTACCGGTATGATCGGACAATATGCCCATGGTAATGAACCCAGTCATCACATGGCTTATCTGTACAATTTTGCAGGACAACCATGGAAGACCCAGGAAGTAATTCATGAAATCCAGACGGGGTTATATACAGATTCTACAAATGGATTGTGTGGAAACGAAGATTGCGGACAGATGTCAGCCTGGTATGTTTTTTCTTCCATGGGATTTTATCCTGTAACACCGGGTTCTGATAATTATATTATCGGAACGCCTTTGTTTTCAAAAACAGAAATTAAACTTAATAATGGTAAGGTATTTACCGTAAAAGCAAATAACCTTTCAGATAAAAGTTTTTATATAAAATCTGCTACACTTAATGGAAAACATTATAATAAATGTTATTTTACTCATTCAGATTTATTGAACGGAGGTGAACTTGTTTTTGAAATGTCAGATAAACCCTCAGATACATGGGGTGTTGCCGGGGAAAATATTCCGATGTCAGAAATAAAAGATAATTTAATAGTTCCAGTTCCTTTTATCGTCAATGGGAAACGTGCTTTCTCAGGATCTTTCGAAATTGAACTTCATGATGTTTTAAGTAACTGTAACATTTTTTATACTCTTGATAATACTGAACCTTCATTACTTTCATTAAAATACGAAAAGCCGTTTAAAGTTTATAATCCGACAACCATTAAAGCCGTTGCTGTTGATCAGAATGGCAATACAAGCAAGGTCATGGTGAGTGAACTGAGTAAAATTCGTGAAGGTGTAAAAGTGAAAATATTATCGAAATACAGCCCACAGTATTCCGGTGGTGGTGATGAAGCACTGATTGACGGAATAAGAGGTGGAATGGATTTCAGAACGGGTGAATACCAGGGTTACCAGGGGGTTGATTTAACTGCAATTATTGATATTGGGAGAAATCAAAAGATTTCTGAAGTAGGCGCAAGTTTTTTGCAAGATATTAACCCATGGATATTTTTTCCGTCACAGGTTGATTTTTATCTTTCAGTCGACGGAAAATCTTTTGTTTCTGTTGCCAGTGTTATGAACAATGTTCCAAGAAACAAATGGGGAGCAATGAAAAAAGAATTCAAATCAGAAATTAAACCAAAAAATGCCAGGTACATTAAAGTTATAGTGCATAATCCCGGCCTTATTCCCGAATGGCATCCCGGAGCCGGTTATCCCTCCTATTTCTTTATCGATGAGGTCTTTTTTAATTAAAATATAATAATATGAATAATGTTATATCAGAGACTAAAATCAGTTGCCTTCTTTTTACCTGTCCCATGGTGGAAGAAATCAAATCCTGCCATTTAAGCAACCTGAGAATGGTGACATCTAAACAAAAGGTTGTATTTGATGAGAAAATTGAGGAAAAAGGAGTTCAGAGTATTATTGCACCAAAATTTCTTTGTTTGAAACATAGAGCAGAATAAAGTAATGAAAAAGGCCGGAATTTTATTATATGTTATTATTTTTGCGCTTTGTTCTTTCGCCCAGGAGAAAAAAATCCTTTTTCTTGGTAATAGTTATACCCAGGTAAACGATCTGCCCGGAACATTGTATAACCTGGCATTGTCTAATCAGGATACTATTGTATATGATTCAAATACTCCCGGGGGGTATACATTTCAACTTCATTCAACCAATACAACTTCACTTTCGAAAATAAATTCTCAGCCATGGGATTATGTGGTGTTACAGGAACAAAGCCAGTTGCCTTCTCTTTCTCCCGGCCAGGTACAGGTGAATGTATACCCTTATGCTCATTTTCTCGATAGTCTTATTCATAAAAACGACTCTTGTACAAAAACGGTTTTTTATATGACATGGGGAAGAAAGTACGGAGATGTATCTTACTGTGGTTCGTATCCTCCCGTATGTACATTTGAAGGGATGGGAGCAAGGCTTCGCCAGAGTTATCTCGAAATGGGCGATATGTTTGAATGCCCGGTTGCCCCGGTAGGAATGGCCTGGAAAAGAAGCCGGGAACTTGACTCAACAATTGAACTATGGCAATCCGATTACAGCCATCCGGCTGTGGCCGGTACATATTTAACAGCATGTGTTTTTTATACAACAATATTCAAAAAGCCTTCCGCAGGATCAACCTATATTTCATCATTAAACCCTGCCACAGCTTTGTTTTTACAACAAATTGCTGACAGTACTGTCTTTGACAGCCTGACAACCTGGAATATTGGCGTGTATGAGCCCCATGCCCAGTTCAGCTGGTTTAACGATGGTACAGGAATTCAGTTTATCAACGAATCGTTGAATACAACAATCTGCCAGTGGATGTTCGGAGATGGTACAGCCGATACACTACTTAATCCCCATCATACATATTCATTACCGGGATATTATTTTGTAACACAAATTGTAAGTGATGGTTGTGAAACAGATACCCTTATTCAGACAATAGAAGTTCTGACAACCGGTATGTACAATGATATTCTGATGGATGAACTGAAAGTTTATCCTAACCCGGTAAGCAAAGTATTGAATGTTGAATTTCCACAGGACAGGAAAGCTACTTATTTTGTGGAACTCGACCGGGTAGACGGCTCTATGATTCAAATAAATACTATTCAACCGGTATCTGGAAAATCAGTTTTAACTTTTGATGTAAGTTCATTGCCGGAAGGGATCTATTTTTTAAGAGTGGACTCATCCAAAGGAATGTTTATCGAAAAGATATTAAAGGCGGGTGAGTAAATATGTTAAATAAACAGAATTCTTCATCGCTCCTGCTTCTTCTTGCAGCTATTATCTGGGGATTTGCTTTTGTTGCACAGAGAATGGGAATGGAATTTATGGGGCCGTTCCTCTTTAATGGTATCCGCTTTATTCTTGGAAGCCTTGTTTTGCTACCATTTGTTATTAACCTGGTTTTGAAAAAAAAGATTTTATTTAGCAGCGTTGAATATAGAGGAATTATCCTGGGTATAGTTTTGTTTTTTGGCGCATCGGCACAGCAGATAGGAATGGTTACAACGACATCGGGGAATGCCGGTTTTATCACTGGTTTGTATGTGATATTTGTTCCTGTTTTTGGTGTCATTTTAAAACATTCTATTCCCAAAGTAATATGGCCGGCAGCATTACTTGCAGTTTCCGGATTATATCTTCTTGGCATAAAAGACGGTTTTACAATTTCCAAAGGTGATGCGTGGGTTTCATTAAGTGCTGTAATCTGGGCAGTTCATGTACTTTTAATTGGTTCGTATTCAAAAAAGATGGAACCGGTATTTCTGGCATTTCAGCAGTTTTTGGTATGTGGAATCCTGAGTTTAATAACGGCATTTTTTATGGAAGACGTTGTTTTCAGTGGAATTATGTCTGCCATATGGCCCTTGCTTTATGGTGGTATTTTGTCGGTTGGTATAGCTTATACATTGCAAGTTGTTGCGCAAAAAAATGCTCATGCGGCTACTGCTTCTATAATACTTTCTTCCGAATCACTTTTTGCAGCCATTGGCGGATGGTTGATTTTAAGTGAAAAAATGGAAATGAAAGCGATTCTCGGATGTTTTCTTATTTTAGCAGGAATTTTACTGGTACAGCTATATCCCGAAGGGAAAAAAAATTATAACAACTAATTTAAAAATGGGAAGGAAAATTAAGGTATAAGTATATAAGGGAAATAGGGTAAATACTTATTTATTCCCTATATCCTTATTTCTTTATAACTAAAATTTAATTTATGAATACTTATAAGACCAAAAACTCGACTTTAATAACATTGATCTCTGTTTTCTTTTTCTGGGGCTTTGTTGCAGCAAGTAACGATATTCTTATTCCTGTTTTTAAAGAAAAACTCCACCTCGAGCAATGGCAGTCGCAAATGGTATCTTTTGCCTTTTATGTGGCATATACTGTCGGATCGCTGATTTATTTCCTGTTTTCACAATCGTCAAAAGGAGATATTTTAAACAGAATAGGATACAAGAACGGAATTTCTGTGGGTTTGCTTATTTCAGCATTGGGTACTTTATTGTTTTACCCTGCCGCACAGACTTCCTCCTTTTTGTTAATGATTTCAGGATTGTTTATCGTGGGATTGGGATTCTCACTTCAGCAAATTGCTGCCAACCCGTTAGCTATTAATTTAGGCGACCCGAAAAAAGGTTCCCAGCGACTAAGTCTTGCCGGCGGAATAAATAATGTGGGTACTACTATCGGACCATTGTTAGTAAGTTTCGCAATTTTTGGTTCAGTATCAGTTGCAAGTACAGGTATAGCAAGCATTGAAAGTATAAAAACTCCTTATCTGATATTAGGATTGGCTTTTATTTTAGTGGCCGTTGTTTTTAAATTTTCATCTATTCCCAATAAAATAGCAACAGAACCCGAAATTAAATCAGAAAAAGGAATGAATAAAGACAGGAAAATGGCATTGAATTATCCCCAGTTATGGATGGGTATGATTGGCATTTTTGTCTATGTAGGAGTGGAAGTATCTACAGCAAGTAATTTGCCCGAGTTTTTACGTCAGCATGTGGGTATTTCAACCGATAAAGTGGCTCCTTTTGTTTCTTTGTTCTGGGCAAGTTTAATGATTGGCCGGTGGACTTCTTCAGTAGGCGCTTTTAATTTAAAAGGAGGAATAAAGGCTGTTATGAATTTCATAATGCCATATCTGGCTTTCGGGGTTTTTATGTTAGTGAATAAAATTATGAATCACGACATAACACCTTTCTACTATTATGTGTTCGTGATAATTGTTCTGGTTCTGGCTGATATATTAAGTAAAGGAAATCCTGCCCGCCAGTTGTTGCTTTTCTCACTGATCGGAATCACCGCGTTGTTTGTCGGGATGTTGTCGAATGGAATGGTTAGCGCTTATGCTTTTATGAGTGTGGGCTTATTTTGCAGTACTTTATGGCCATGTATCTTTACTCTTGCCATTGCCGGCCTGGGAAAACATACAAATACAGGATCCGGTTTTCTTGTAATGATGATAATGGGCGGAGGATTTGTAAGTTTGTTACAAGGCTTTCTTTCTGCAGATTATCTGCTTGGAATCCAGTGGAGCTATCTGGTAGGCGTGGCATGTTTTGCATATCTTGCTTTTTATGCATTTAAAGTCTCCGGAATATTAAAAAAACAAGGAATAGAATATAGTCAGCAATCTTCTTCCAATCATTAATTTCCAGTCAAAATGGTGAAGAAATCGATTATAGTATTGTTTTTGCTTTTTAATGTATTAATGGTTTTTTCTCAGAAAATTATTCCTTTACCGGTATTTCAGCAACAATTAAAAGGTGACTTTTTGTTTAGTTCCTCAACCCAGGTTTTTGTGAATTCTGAAACATCCCTGGAGTCAGTAAATCAATTCAACGATTTTTTATCTCAATATTATGGATTTAAATTAATTGTTACAAAAGACCGGAATCCGGTTCAGGGTAAAATTTATATTGAATTAATAAAAGATTCCGTTCCCGGATATTATCAGATTAAGATGAATTCTGATGAAATTGAGATCTCGGGCGGTGAAGAAGGAATATTTTATGCATTTCAAACTCTTAAACAGATGCTGGTTCCTGCAGGAAAGAGCATGGCTTCGGTTAATTGCACGGAAATTACCGATTATCCCCGGTTCAGATGGAGGGGGATGCACCTGGATGTTTCCCGTCACTTTGTTACTGTGGACTCAGTTAAGAAGTACATTGATTATATTTCCATGTACAAAATGAATCGTTTTCACTGGCATTTAACCGATGATCAGGGCTGGAGAATCGAAATAAAGAAATATCCGAAACTTACCCAGGTGGGTGGCTTCAGAAACGGAACTTTGATTGGTTCATATTCGGTATATCCTCATACATTTGATTCCCTCCGGTATGGTGGATTTTATACTCAGGAACAAATTAAAGAAGTTGTAGAATATGCAAAAAAACGATTTGTTACAATTCTGCCCGAAATAGAAATGCCCGGGCATTCTCTTGCGGCATTGGCTGCTTATCCTGAATATTCCTGTACAGGTGGCCCGTTTGAAGTTGCCAATGCCTGGGGTGTTTTTGACGATGTTTATTGTGCCAAAGATTCAACATTTAATTTTCTGACCGATGTTCTGAATGAAGTTATGGACTTGTTTCCCGGTGAATATATTCATATTGGCGGCGATGAATGCCCCAAGACCAGGTGGAAAGTATGTCCCGGATGCCAGGAAATTATTAAAAGGGAAAGTCTGAAAGATGAAAGCGAACTACAAAGCTATTTTATCAAAAGAATTGAGAAAATTATTGAAGCAGGAGGTAAGAAATTAATTGGCTGGGATGAAATTTTGGAAGGCGGATTGCCACCCAATGCAGCCGTTATGTCGTGGAGAGGTACGCAGGGAGGAATTGATGCTGCCAGGCAAAAACATTATGTAGTAATGTCGCCCGGTTCGCACTGTTATTTCGATCATTACCAGGGAACACCTACCTCGGAACCCCTGGCTATTGGCGGATATACAACCGTTGAAAAGGTATATTCATATGAACCTGTTCCAGGCGAACTTTCAGCCGGTGAACAAAAATATATCCTGGGAGCGCAGGGAAATGTGTGGACAGAATACATGCCCTGTTTTACACACATCGAATACATGATATTTCCGAGAATCTGTGCGCTCTCTGAAGTTTTATGGAGCGGGAGCAGATCAAGAAACTGGGATGATTTCAGGAACAGGCTTGTGAGGCATTTCAGTTTTCTTGATATGCAGAAAATTAATTATGCAAAATCTGTTTATGAAATAAAAGCCGAGGTAAAATCAATAGAAAATGGACTGTCAGTTAAACTTTCTTCTGTCGTTCCTGTTGAGAAAATATGCTATACCATGGATGGTTCTGAACCTGCTGAAAAATCGATGCTGTATAATAAGGAGATTTTGCTGGGTTCCGATGGAACTATTAAAGCTGCCGCTTTTGAAAAAGGAATGAGGAGAAGCCCGTTGTATCAGCAATCTTTTTCATTTTCGAAAGCTACAGGGAAAAATGTTATATTGTCGGTTCAGCCAAATAAAAGTTATAATACCGGGGGGGCTTTTACCCTGATTGATGGAATTCTGGGTAAAATACCCTGGTATGGAAAAGAATGGCTGGGTTTTTTAAATGATGAAGTGGAAATTTCCATTGATCTTGAAAAAACAGATTCAATATGCAATGTTATAGTCGATGTTCTGGATGCCCAAAGCAGCTGGATTTATCTTCCCGGATCAATAGAAGTTTCTGTTTCGGATGATAATATCAATTTTAAATCTGTCAGAAAAGCGGATATAAAGGAAATAGAGAAAGCAGCAAGATCAGTAAATTTAACATTTGATAAAACAGTCGCCCGGTACGTGAAAGTAAGAGTTGCCAATCGTGGTATTATTCCTGATGGTTTACCAGGCGCAGGAAATAAAGCATGGTTGTTTATTGATGAAATACAAGTACGATGAATCTGAAAATTAAAATAGTGTTTTTTGCATTATTTTCTGCATTTTTCATCAATGCAGATGGACAACTGATTAAAGATTCGCTGCAGTTTTTTCATATAAATAAACAGTTTGAATTACAGAAATCACTGGCTAGTGCAAGGAAAGATAAATTATTTTCGGTTTTTGATCAGAATTTAACATCCGACGAAAACATGGCGCTGAAATTTTTATTTGCTTATATGCCACTCAGCGACCTTGCCGATTACAACGGGCAGTTTTTCCTCGACAATGTCCGTATGTCATTGAAAGCAAAATCGGATATGCCCTGGGGAAAATTGTTGCCCGAAGATGTATTTCTTCATTTTGTATTACCCGTCAGGGTGAATAACGAAAATCTCGATTCTTTCAGGATGGTAATGTATAATGAAATTAAGTCGAGAATTTCCGGGATGAATATCAAGCAGGCAGTTCTGGAGATTAATCACTGGTGTCACGAAAAGGTTACCTATAAAGCATCCGACGAAAGAACCAGTTCACCGTTAAGTTCTATCCGTTATTCTTTTGGACGTTGTGGCGAAGAATCGACCTTTGCTGTTTCAGCTATGAGAACTGCCGGTATTCCTGCGCGACAGGTATACACACCCCGCTGGGCACATTCCGACGATAACCATGCCTGGGTTGAGGTTTGGGTCGACGGGAAATGGTATTTTCTGGGAGCCTGTGAGCCCGAACCCGGTTTGAATATGGGCTGGTTTGCTGTCCCTGCCTTACGTACTATGCTTGTCCATACACGGGCATTCGGTTGGTATAATGGAAATGAACAAGTTGTTACAAGAGAAGAAAATTTTTCTGAACTTAACCTGATTTCCAATTATGCCCCCTCAAAAAAACTGACTGTTAGAGTAGTTGATGAAAGCTCTGCATCTGTCGATAGTGCGAAAGTTGAGTACCAGTTGTACAATTATTCCGAGTTTTTCCCCATTGCAAAAAATTATACTGACTCAAACGGATTTACTTCCATTGATATGGGTTTGGGAGATATAATAATGTGGGCAAACAGAAAAAATGAATTCGGATTTAAAAAGGTAAGCCTGGCAACAACAGATACGTGTATTATTAAAATTGCAGGTAGTATTCCCAATGGAAAATCTTTTGATTACGATCTTATTCCCCCTGTGGAACGGGAGCCTGTAAAAGTAAGTGATGCAGGCAGGAAAGAAAACGACAGGAGATTACAGCAGGAAGATTCTGTTCGAGCACATTATATGAGTTCCTTTAAGGATTCACTTTGGGCGGCCGGTTTTGCAAAAGAAATGAAAATGAATGCGGATAGTACTGTACAATATATTATAAAAAGTTATGGAAACTGGAAAGAGATTATTTCTTTTATTCAGCAAACAATTCCGGCTAACCGCTCTTATGCGTTGTCTTTATTATCAGTAATAAGCGAAAAAGATTTACGCGATACCAAAGCAGCTGTTCTGACAAGTTACCTGAATAATGCTCTGAAATATCTTCCCGGATACAAAGACCATTATGATATCTGGGCTAAATATGTGTTGAACGGACGTGTTTCAGGCGAAATGATGGCTACTGCAAAAGACCTTTATAATCCTGATATTATCTCTGCAGAAAAAGAGGATAAACCTGAATCTAACCCCGAAGGATTAAAAAAAATGATTTCCGAAAAAATAACCATCAATAATGCATCCAATGCACTGTCACGCGCACCTCTCACTCCGGCCGGCGCCTTTAATTTAAAAGCAGCCGATTCGAAATCGAGGGATATTTTATTTGTGGCAATGTGCAGGGCTTATGGTTATGCTGCCCGTTTACAGCCTGAAACACGGATTCCGCAGTACTGGAAAGACAATAACTGGATGGATGTTATTTTTGATTCTGTACAGACCAGGAAAACAGAAAAAGCATTTGTTCATTTTATTAACAAGTCGGCTGCAGAACCGAAGTATTATCTGAATTTTACACTTGCATTGTTACAGGATGGGGTTTATCGAACTCTCGAATTTGAAGAAGAAAAAACATTGCCTTCTTTTGGCCCTTCGGTTGAAGTTCCTGCCGGTAATTATATGCTTGTTACCGGGTCAAGAATGCCGGATGGTTCAGTGTTGAGTCACGTTGAATTTTTTGAAATAAAAGCGGGTGAGAAAAAGGATGTTGAAATAATAATCAGAGAAAAGAAACAGGAAGAAAAATCGTGGACTAAAATTAATCTTGATGAATTTAACGCTACAGTATACAAATCTTCAAAGACACAGACATTGGCAGAATTAGCCGGAAATCTTCCTTTTGTTGCAATTTTTATAGATCCTGATAAAGAACCAACAAAGCATGTTATGGCAGATCTGCAACCGGTAAAGAATCTTTTTGATAAATGGGGAGGAACAGTTCTTTTTATTCTTCAACCTGGTAAAGCGAATGCAGTTTTTAATCCCGGTTTGTATCCTGACCTGCCTTCCCGGTGTATCTTTGTTGTGGATAATAACGGGAAATTTTTAAAACAGATAGAGACCTTGAAAAACAAGACAATAGCTGATGACCTGCCTGTAATTGTCTCGGGAGATAAAGACGGAAATCTTTTTTACTTTTCAAAGGGATATAAAATCGGGGTGGGCGAACAGCTTGTTAAATCGTTAAAATAACCTGATGGGAGAATAGAATGAAAATAGAAGTTGTGGTTTTTTCTGTGGCAGGTGCTCTGGCAGCTCAGCGGGGTGGTGCTTTTCGTGTTGAATTATGCGAAAATAATGCCGAAGGCGGAACAACACCATCGTATGGTACAATTGAATTAACCAGAAAAAAACTGGATATTGATTTACATGTGATGATTCGCCCCAGGGGTGGCGATTTCCTGTATTCCGATGATGAATATGAAATCATGAAAAGCGATATTCTTCAATGTAAAAAACTTGGCGTTGACGGCGTTGTATTTGGAACGTTGTTGCCGGACGGAAATATTGATATTGACCGTTGCAGAATACTTTCAGATCTGGCAAAGCCCATGACCGTAAATTTTCACAGGGCTTTCGACAGGGTATCGGATCCTTTTATTGCCCTGGAACAATTAATACAATGTGGTTTTCAAAGAGTGCTTACATCAGGGCAAAGAAGTACAGCAATGGAAGGTATTGATTTATTGACTCAACTGGTAAGACAGGCAGGCGAAAGAATTTCTGTAATGCCGGGAGGAGGTGTCAGGGAAGAAAATATCGAGGAACTTATTTTCAAAACAAAGGCTCGTGAATTTCATACATCTGCAAGATGTTTTATGAAAAGCGGAATGAAGTTTTCGAATCCGGGTTTTATCTCCGAAGGAACTGCCTCATCCGGAATATTGAGTACCGATGAAAATATTATCAGTAAATTTGTTAAAAAAGCCAATTCCGTTGTGATTTAAATATCTGGTTCTGGTTATTGAAAATTGTTTGTAATTTTAAAATGGATTTTTGTGATTTAATTATTTGTCAATGAATAAAGTTAAATGTTGAAAATATTTATTTATTCAATATTGTTTTTCCTGCCGTTTTCTGTTTTCGCACAGAAAGACACGACTTTTGCCCTGACTCATGGCTGGACTTTTTCTCTTAATAAAGAACAAAAATCCTGTAATGCCACAGTTCCCGGAAGTATTTATAATGATCTGCTCGGAAATGAACTGATCAGCGATCCTTTTACCGGAAACCACGAACAGGCTTTGCAATGGATTTCCGATTCGGTATGGTATTATAAATATACTCTTGTGGTTGAAGAAAGACTGTTGCTGAATCAGCATATCGAACTTGAGTTTGAGGGACTGGATACGTATTCGGAAGTCAGTATAAACGATTCCCTGATATTTGTTGCCAATAATGCTTTCAGGACATGGAAAACCGAGATTAAAAAACTTCTTAGGCCGGGGATCAATGAGATAAAAATTAAATTTGAGCCGGTTTCGAAAAAGGCAAAAAGTGAAGTGGATAAATTAAAATACCCTTTGCCAGGCGGCGACAGGTCTTTTGTGCGTAAACCCCAGTTTCAGTTTGGTTGGGATTTTGCTCCCCGCTTTCTGGGTTGCGGCATCTGGAAACCGGTAAAGATTACCGCATGGAATGGTTTAAAGGTTCAGGATGTGTACATGATTCAGAACAATTTGTCAGAAAAAGCAGCCTCTTTTACAGCGGATATTGAAATAAAATCAGATGTAACAAATGATGTAAGTATTGTCATTATTGACAAAGATACAGGTAAGCAGATGATGTCATCGGTCCGTAAACTGGTAAAAGGAACGAATCATTGTAAGATAGATTTTGTTGTTGAAAATCCCCGCCTGTGGTGGTGCAACGGGATGGGTAAACCGGAAATGTACGATTTCGAAATTAAAGTTTCCGATCGTTACCTGCATTCGGAAGTTTATCCCGTAAGCGTTGGCATTAGAAAAACAGAGTGGGTACAGGAACCGGATTCGCTGGGTAAAAGTTTCTATCTGAAACTGAACGGAGTTCCGGTATTTGTCAAAGGATCCAACGTGGTTCCCCTGCATGTTTTTCCGGCTAAGGCCGATAGTTCAGCATATAAACGATTGATTAAAACAGTTGTTGATTGCAACATGAACATGCTCCGGGTGTGGGGTGGGGGCATTTACGAAAAGGATATTTTCTATGAATTATGCGACCGCAACGGTATTCTTGTGTGGCAGGATTTTATGTTTGCGGGAACCGTGTATCCCGGCGATTCTGTTTTTGTGAATAATGTTAAAGCAGAGTTGAAAGATAATATTACACGTTTGCGTAATCACCCTTGTATCGCTCTCTGGTGTGGCAATAACGAAGTTTCCGAAGGATGGCATAACTGGGAATGGCAGAAACAATATAAATATTCTTTAACAGATTCACTTAAAATATGGAACGATTATCAGGATCTTTTTGAAAAAATAATTCCTCAGATGGTGAACCGATATGACAGTGCCCGTTTTTACTGGCCATCATCGCCTTCTGTCGGCTGGGGAAGAAAAGAAAGTCTCTTGTCGGGCGATAGTCATTACTGGGGCGTGTGGTGGGGAAACGAACCCTTTGAAGCCTATAAATCGAAGATCGGAAGATTTATGTCGGAATATGGTTTCCAGGGCTTGCCTTCTTATAAATCTGTGCAAACGATGGCCGGAACCCTTAAACCTGAGATGAGCGATGAGGAAGTGAAAAATCACCAGAAACATCCTGCAGGTTTCGAAATAATTTACAAATATTTACAAAACGATTATTCGCCTCCCGCCGATTTTTCCGATTTTATTTATAAAAGCCAGCTTCTCCAGGCCGGTGGCATTACAACTGCTATTGAAGCCCATCGCAAAGCGCGGCCTTATTGTATGGGGACTATGTACTGGCAATTGAACGATTGCTGGCCCGGAATATCATGGTCGGGTATCGATTTTTATGGTCGCCGGAAGGCTGTTCAATACTTTGTTAAAAAAGAGTTTAAAAACATAATTATAACTATTGACGAAGTTCAGGATACTTTATTAATTTGTGTGGTTTCAGACGAAGCTAAAACGATTCAGAAAAAGATAAAGATGAAACTTATGACATTTGATGGTAAATTGTTGTGGGATAAAGAGATTCCGGTTGAAGTAAAACCCTGGTCGGTATCAGATGTGTATAAAGTATCTGTCAAAGAAATTATTAAAAAAAGTGATAAAAGCAGTATTTTATTTGCTGCAGGGTTTTCCGATGAACCGAAAAGCTACATAAAAACTCATTATTTCGTAAAAAATAAAGAGTTGAAATTAAAACCTGTTGAAATAAGCGCCAATATTGAAGAAAGTAAAGAAGGATCTGTTCTTTTACTGAAATCGGAATACCTGGTGAAAAATATCAGCGTAAATTTTAAAGGGGAAAATATGGAATTTGAAGACAATTACTATGATATGTTACCAGGCGAAACGTATCCTTTGCATTGTAATAAGAAACTGATTAAAAGTGATCTGCCGGAAGTTAAATTCAATTACCTGGTAAATCCGTAAAATATTTGTAAGTATGAAAGAATATGCATTAGGGATAGATATTGGCGGAACCAACATTGTGTGTGGCGTGGTTGACAGGCAGGGAAATATCCTGGTGGAGGATTCGTTCATCACGGCTGATTTTCCCAGGGCCGGGAATATGGTAGATGCGGTGTTCGCGAAGTTTAAGGAAATGAAAACAAAACTGGCTAAGAACGATAAAATGACGGGTATTGGAGTTGGCGCTCCTAACGGGAATTATTACAGCGGCTGCATTGAACAGGCTCCCAACCTGAAATGGAAAGGCAGTGTTCCGCTGGCAGAAATGTTCAGAAAGAAATTCCGTTTGCCTGTTTTTCTCACCAACGATGCCAACGCTGCTGCCCTTGGCGAAATGATTTTCGGCGGTGCACGTAACATGAGAGATTTCATTGTTATAACTATAGGAACCGGGCTGGGAAGCGGTATCGTCTGTAACGGGCAGATTGTATACGGGCATGATGGGTTTGCTGGTGAACTCGGGCATACCATCGTGTATCCCCAGGGAAGGCTGTGCGGTTGCGGGCGTTTTGGTTGCCTCGAAACCTATGTGTCGGCCGGTGGTTTGGGAAAGACCATTGGCGAAATGCTGAACTTCTCACGGCATAAAAGCAGGTTAAGAGATATTCCCCCCGGTGAAATAACAGCGTATATGGTATATGAGGCTGCGCTCCGGAAAGATAAAATAGCCATCGAAGCTTTTGACTTTACCGGTAGAATTTTAGGAATGAAACTGGCCGATGCAGTTGCATTAACTTCTCCCGAAGCAATTTTCCTGTTCGGTGGCGTGTGCAGGGCTGGAGATTATATTATCAGGCCAACCAAAAAATCGATGGAAGAACATTTATTACCTGTTTTCCGCAACAAAGTAAAAGTTTTGAAATCGGAGCTTCTTGATAAAAATGCTGCCGTATTGGGCGCCGCCGCTATGGTATGGGCCGAGCTTGAGAAATAAGATTTCCCGAAGAACCCTACTTACTGCTTTACTTTAATAGAATTACAATTAATTTTACTCAGCATACTTTATATATTCATTTTTTATAATTTATGGAAAATAGAATATACCCGCAACTGTTTCGCATATAAAGATGTTAGCAATAATTGTTAAAGACTTACACTGGAACATTTTAATTAAATATTTCGTATATTTACATAATAAAATCAAATTAGCCATGACATCGTTAGAATTAAAGAAGTTGCTGATACACAGAATAGCAGAAATAAATGATGTTTCATTTTTAAATGCTATTAGGACAATTCTTGACTCAAAAACTCAAAACAAAGTCATTTCTTTAACCGAAGAGCAACGTTTTGAAATAATTGAATCAAAGAAAGAAATTGAAAAGGGGTTTTATATTGACCAATTAGAACTTGACAAAGAAGTAGGAAAATGGCTAAACGCAAGATAACCTGGTCAAACAGAGCAAAAATAAAGCTTTTTCAAATTCTTGAATTTTATATAGAAAGAAACAAGAGTAAAACCTACTCAAAGAAATTATACTCTAAATTCAACAAAGAATTATCAATTCTTAAGGAGCAACCTGAAATAGGAATTAAAACTGACTTAGACTCAGTTCGTGGACTAATTGTAGATGAATTTATTCTGTTCTACGAAATTTATTCCGATAAAATAATTGTTCACAGTGTTTGGGACTGCAGACAAAATCCCGACGACTTGACAATTAACAAATAACAACTATTGCTAACACCGGCTATGTTAAGCTCCAACCAATATCCACCATAATAATAAAATAGCAATCATATGAAAACAATCAGTATTGTTCTCATCGTATTTTCTTTGACTTTACATGTTTTTGGACAAAAGAAAATAAATACAAAGTGCAGAATTTGGCAGACTTCTGATTTTTGCAATTTCCCTGACTCATTAAACGTTCCTAAAAACTGGGCTGCTGAAGATTGTACCTGGGATTTTAAATCATGTGAAAGCTATACTCCACTCGGCCAGACAGCGATTTGGCTGACATTTACATCGGATATTGACTCGACATTTTTTCTGAAAAGTAAATACGAAAATATTAGCATCGTGCACAAAAGTGACAATAAAGCAACACACCCCATGGCATTGTTATGGTACAAAAATTATTACAGCGAGAAAAATTGTATTCGTGAATATATGCCCTCGACTTTTAAGGCAAAAAATTGTATTGTGATTTTTAAACCAAAAGAACGTACAGACTTAATACTGATTTTTAGCAAAGTGGAAATGGGAGATAAGTTAATAATTGACAATTTTATTGAAACGGAAGTTCAAAAATAATTACAGTGCTGACACATGGTGGCAATAAACAATTTTATTCCTCATGGTTTTGTTTTTAAAACGGTTATTATTTATATTTGAAAAAATATTTATAAGCGATTATACCTATTTTAACCGGTTGTAAATATTTAAAGTTGGGAGTAGCGACTTGTTAGCGTTCATTTTTAAAAACACACATAGTTGATATTTAATTATTAAACATGATGAAATTAAATGCCGGACAAAGTACAGGACGATTAGGAGAAAGATGGTTTCAATATGTATTACCAAAGGAATGGATTTTTCAACAACCAAATGTAGATGTGGGAATTGACGGTCGAGTAATAATAATTGATTCAAATAAACATCTATCAGGCTTAGAGTTTGATGTACAAATTAAGACAAGTAAAGAATGGTTGATAAACGACAATTTTATAAAACTTGAAGGAATAAAATTATCAAGTATTAAATATTGGAGTAGTAGATTAATCCCTGTATTATTAATACTTTATGATGAAAAACATGATACTGGCTATTATAATTGGATTAGTGAAACATGGGAAAATAGAGATCCTTTAGAATATATAAGATCACAAAGCAAAACAATTTCTATTCCAATAAACACGAAGAATATCATTTCTAAACAATCTTGGGATTTAATAAAAACTGATGTACTGAATTATTATAGAAGAATAGCAACTTCATACGAAAAATTAAATTTTATTCCTCATATAAATAAATTGATAACTTGTATTTGGTATTTACAACAAATAATTATGATTGAAGCGCAAACTGATGACGAAAAACAACAGGATAAAATAAATATCGTTATTTCATATAAAAATTTACTTGACATCCTTAATAAAATATATGAGCAATACTCTTATCTGTTCGAATCCGATTTTTCTGAAAGAGTAAAAAAATTCCATGATTCAATTAAAGTAGATGTAGAAATGTTTATTCGTGATTTTAGTGAAATTATTAAAAGTGAAAACTCACCCAAAATTGTACTGATTAATATTGAAATCTTTAAAGAAAAAACACCTCTATTAATTCTAAAAGTGTTAAACTTTTTGATGGAAATTACAAAAAGGGAAGGAATTATGGAACACCTTTTTACAAACGATATAGAATGAATTAATTTGTATAACTGAAATATTTATAAAGATTCAATTAAAGAAAAAAACGAAACGCTAACAAAGGCTATATGCAATAAGGGATTCAGAGGTATTTCAAGCATTCTGCCTCGCTCAAACTTCATTGTAGGTTGACAAGAAATTAGCCCGCAATCCCTTACTGCACATAGCCTCAGGCGTTATGCGTCATGCTTAAAATAACAACCTAAATTATACTATCATGATTTCAGAACAAACAGCATCATTAATTGAAACATTTAAATATCCTATTTTTAAATTATTAGGAGACCTGAAAGCAGAAATTAAACATTTTTTGGATGACGGACTTCCTGAATATGTTGATAATTATAAAAACAAATTTTCTAAAACAAAGACATTTCTATTTCGTGAAGAAAAAGTAAATTTTTATGATATTTATTTTCCAATATCTATAAAAAGTAACAAGAAACGTTTTGAAGATTTTAAGCAAATTGAAGAATTATTTATTGAAAGGCAATTTATTTCAATTATTGGAAATGCTGGTTCTGGTAAGAGTATGCTTTTAAAACACATATTTCTATCCTCAATAAAAGAGCTATTTAAAATTCCATTAATTATTGAATTAAGAAACCTTAATGACTTTAATGGTACAATCACAGATTACATTTATAAAAGTATTTTTAAAAATAAGCTTGCTCCTAATAAAAACATTTTGGAAAGGTTACTTTCAACAGGTAACTTTTTATTTTTATTGGATGGTTATGACGAAATATATTCAAATCAAAAAAATAAAATAAGTTCAGACATAGAAGAATTTGTAGATGTATACTCGAAAAATTATTTTATAATCACTTCCCGACCAGGTGCAAACGTTGAATCATTTCAACGATTCGACAATTTTCAAGTCGAACCATTATTGCCAAAAAAGATTAAAGATTTTATACAGCTACAACTTAAGGTTGCAGAAAATACTGAAGCAGCTCAAAGAATCTTTACAGTTATTGATAAACCTGAAAATAAAGACTACAGAGCATATTTATCTAGTCCTTTATTATTATCAATGTTTATTTTTACTTTTAATGCATATCCTGAATTACCTAGGTCTAAAAGTAGATTTTATTGGAATGTTTTTGTAAGTATCCCTAAAATTCCTACAGTTTAAAATTGGACAAAAATGTTTAATTTTAATAAATCTGTAGAAAATGAAAAAGACGAGATTTACCGAGAGCCAGATAACGAATGCTCTTAAAGAGTATGAGGCTGGCAAGAATGTTCTGGAC
>JBBIRU010000041.1:0-50930 GCA_037441645.1 Bacteroidota bacterium | reverse complement strand
GATGATTATAACAATAATCACCCACATGATAGTTTAGGAAATAAAAGTCCTATTGAATTTATGAATACGAAATATGAAAAATGTTTAATTTAGCTCTGTAGGAAAAAGGGGGTACTTACACTGAGACTTTAATTGAAATAAAAAATAAATTAAAATTAGAATGTGTTCTAACAGATTTAATACACGATTTGACTGTTTCAATATCAATTATCATTATTGATGGAATAGATTACACTTTTCCTCACAAATCATTACAAGAGTATTTTGCAGCAATATTAATTAAAGACTTATCAATTGAGCAAAAGAAAAAGGTATATACCGATAAGTTTAATTATTTGCAACGATTTACACATGGTGGTAATCAGAACTTTTATAATCTTTGTTATGAAATTGACAAATTAGCATTTTCAGAGTTTTTTATTTTATACAATCTTAAAAATATTTATAATAATTTCGACTTATCAAGTCATGAAACGAAAATATTTTCATTTTTTAAATTAATTAATTTTGCTCAAGGATTTGCTAAAAACAAATCAACAAAAGAATATGAGTATCGTTCATATTCTTATTCTAGCAATATAAGTGAGATGCTAAATTATTTAGCTATTCAAAATTTTAGAGTACTAAGTCTCGATAGTTATAAAGAAAAAGCTAGTCAGCAAATAGATAAAATCATTGAACTCGGATATGCTAGAAAATCAACAAAATCAGATCTTTTAAAGGAAGGTTATTATATAAACTATACAGACAAATGGTGCAATGATGTTTATGAATTTATTAATTATGTAGGTCTAGGTGAGACTATAATAACAATCATTGATGGTATAAAATCTTTAATTGAGAAAACGGAACAAGATATAATTACGGAAAGAAGTAATATGCAATCCTTAATTGATTTTTAAAAAGCACGAACGCATAACACCACCTACGAAAAACAACGAGCAGTAATGTGCAACTTGACATTTATATCAATAATCAAACATTTTAGCGGTTTGAACACCAACTGCGGCTAAATGCCCAGCTATTCCAAGCGCAAACCGTTAGAGCCCATGCAATCAAAAAATATATGGATAAAATATAGATACGATATGGATATTTTATTATATTTGCATAAGAATTATAGATAAAATATAGATACGTTATGGATATATTAAAAAAAATGAATTTTGATTTTAAAACAAATCAGACAATCCTTAAAATAATTAGCCAGGTTGATTTATTTAAAGGGAAATGGAATATTATTGAGAAGAAAGATAATAAATATTTAAAAGAATTACGAAAAATTGCAACAATTGAAAGTATTGGTTCTTCAACAAGGATAGAAGGTTCAACCTTAACTGATGAAGAAGTTAAAAAATTACTAGCCAATATTAAAATTACAAAATTTAAGACAAGAGATGAACAAGAAGTAATAGGATATTATGACGCACTTGAAACAATAATAGATAATTTCTCCGAAATAGACCTGACGGAAAATCATATAAAACAACTTCATGGAACTTTATTAAAACATAGTGATAAAGATGGTAGACATCGAGGGACATATAAAAACTTATCAAATAAAGTTGTTGCAAATTATCCTGATGGAACACAAAGAGTAATATTCAATACTACTGAACCACATTTGATTGGAGTCCAGATGAATGCTTTAGTAAAATGGACAAAATCAGAATTAAAAAAGAATGAGATTCATCCTTTAATAATTATTGGAATTTTCATATATGAGTTTTTATCAATCCATCCTTTTCAAGACGGGAATGGCCGTCTGTCAAGATTATTAACTACCCTTCTTTTGCTCAGATACGATTATCAATTTGTACAATATGTATCCTTTGAGAATATTATAGAATCAAAGAAAAAGGATTATTATCAGGCATTGATTGATGGACAGAAACATAGAAATAAAGAAACAGAAATTGTTGATAAATGGATTTTATTCTTTTTAACGTGCATGACAATATTAATAGAGCGTCTTGAAAAAAAATATGATATTTTTAAATCTAAGGGAGGATATCTTAATGAACGCCAAAAAATGATTAGGAATTATATAAAAAAGAATCAACCTGTCAAATTAAATGATATATCTAATAATTTTGAGGAAATATCTGCAAATACAATAAAAAAAGACCTTCAATATTTGAAATCTGAAAATATTATTGATTCCATTGGAAAAAATAAAGGGACTGTATATATAATGAAAATAAGCAAATAGCACGGACTCTAACACCGTTCAAGACTAAAAGGGCGTCGGGCACATTTTGACAGTTATGAAAACTTTGAAAATGCAGTTCACCTTGACACCTATGAATAAATTAATAATTATAGCCCTACTGACAATTTGTAGCAGTTTGACACTTTCAGCTCAGAAAAATCAATTCGGGCTTGGTATCGGAGTTGCAAATACATTCTTTCATTCGACCGGTAGCACACAGCTTGACAGAAATTATTATAAGACAAAACCGCGAAGGAATTTAGGTATAAGTTTTTACTTTGTTCACGATGTGTCTGAAAAACTTGCATTAACAACGGGTATTGTTTTGCAGCCCAAATCTTATACATTTGTTCAGGACAAATTTGATATGCCCGACGTAACAGGTTCTTTAAAATTTATTCCAAAAATATTTGCACTCGAAGTTCCTTTTCTTATCACATATAATGTCAGGCATTTAAATGAGAAATATGATGTGGGTTTTTTAATCGGACCTGATTTTGTATTAAATTCAACAACTGCAATGACCATATAAATATAACGTAAATTTAGATTCAGGTTCGGGTTTATCCGGCGACACTTTATTATACGACAGCTTTATTTCTAAAAACTTTTCTTCGGTTGCTTCTGTCGATTTATTCGCAGCTGTTAAACTTCCTAAAAAGAAGACCAATATAGAAAATTTGAACTAATTTTGAGCTATCAATATGGCTTAATGAATACTCAAAGGTTTAATTACGTTACAAATATAAAGACTACTCAAAGCGGGGGAAAGCATTTTAATGCGGTTTTCTCACCACGTTTATCATATATCTATATATATCTCAAAAGAAAGACAAAACCTTCGTAATGCTGAAATTATTAAATAAAATGAATCATATGCAAAGGATACCATCTGCAATACAACGGGCAGATATACGTGATTTAACAAATGTAACAACGAGTAAAATTTAAAACAAAAAATTATGACAACTTTAACCCAGGAAATGAAAGACATGATTGCTTCGCAGCAATGTTTTATCGGAACAACCGATAAAAAGGGAAATCCCAACGTAGCGCCTAAACGCTCTACACGGGTTCTGAATGATACCTCTCTTATTTTTACCGAAGGTACAGGCGGGGCCACGTATGAAAATATTAAGAATGGCTCAAAAGTTTCTGTGGCAGTTGTTAACAGGGATAGTGTTGATGGTTATCGTTTTATCGGAAAGCCCGAAATAGTGAAAGAAGGAGAACTTTACGATAAAGCAGCTGAGATGTCGCAAAAAATGAATTTTCCTCCGCCTTATGCAGTAATAATTATCCACATCGAAGAAATACATTCCTTAAAGCCTGGTAAAAATGCAGGCAAGAAAATCGGTTGAGTTAATAGTTATATCTCTTTAAATGGTGTGATTTAGTCGCCTTGGATCAGGGGTTCTGTCATGCTGAACGAAGTCGAAGCATGGCAACAATTGACTCTTAATACAATACTTGTTGGATTTGTATAAAAACAAAAAAGCGGAGTATCTCTGCTTTTTTGTTTTTATTGTTATTAACTTGTTAACCAGATATTAAATTACTTCACTTCTTCAAAGTCCACATCGGTAACTTCGGCATCACTCTTGGCATTATTATTTGCATTGGGATTAGCCTGTTGTTGCTCTGCCTGTGGTCCCTGATTACCGGAAGCCTGGCTGGCTTTGTACATGTCTTCAGAAGCTGCCTGGAAAACTTTATTCAGTTCTTCGGTAGCTGCATCAATACCTGCTATGTCCTGGTTTTTATGAGCATCTTTCAGTTTTTGCAGGGCGCTGTCGATAGGCGCTCTTTTATCGGCAGGTATCTTATCGCCAAATTCTTTGAGTTGTTTTTCTGTCTGGAAAATCAGGCTGTCTGCATGATTTAATTTATCAATTTTTTCCTTGGCCGTTTTGTCGGCTTCGGCATAAGCTTCGGCTTCGGCTTTCATTTTTTTGATTTCGGCATCGGTCAATCCGGAAGAAGCTTCAATACGAATGCTCTGTTGTTTCCCGGTAGCTTTATCTTTAGCCGAAACATTAAGAATTCCGTTGGCATCAATATCGAAGGTAACCTCAATCTGTGGAATACCGCGTGGGGAAGGAGGAATTCCATCCAGGTGGAAACGCCCGATAGTTTTGTTGTCGCGTGCCATGGAACGTTCTCCCTGCAGAATATGAATTTCAACGGACGACTGGTTGTCGGCAGCTGTGGTAAAAGTTTCGGTTTTGCGTGTTGGAATAGTTGTATTCGATTCAATCAGGTGTGTGGTAACTCCTCCGAGAGTTTCAATTCCAAGTGAAAGAGGAGTAACATCGAGCAATAAAACATCTTTCACCTCACCGGTTAAAACACCACCCTGGATAGCAGCACCAATTGCCACTACTTCATCGGGGTTAACACCTTTGGAAGGAGTCTTGCCAAAGAAGTCTTCTACTACTTTCTGAATAATGGGAACACGGGTTGAGCCGCCAACAAGAATTATTTCATCAATATCTTTTACCGAAACACCGGCATCCTGGATTGCTTTTCTGCAAGGCTCAATAGGCTCTTCCGATCTTTTATCTATCAGTTGTTCGAATTTGGCACGGGTTAACGTTTTAACAAGGTGTTTTGGAACTCCGTCAACAGGCATAATATACGGAAGATTTATCTCGGTTTGTGTAGAACTGGAAAGTTCAATCTTAGCTTTTTCGGCAGCTTCCTTTAAACGCTGGAGCGCCATTGGATCTTTTCTCAGGTCAAGGCCTTCGTCTTTTTTAAATTCGTCAGCTAACCAGTCAATAACAGTCTGGTCAAAATCATCTCCGCCTAAGTGGGTATCGCCATTGGTGCTTTTCACTTCAAATACACCATCACCCATTTCAAGAATGGAAATATCGAAAGTCCCGCCACCTAAGTCGTAAACGGCAATCTTGATATCTTTTCCGCGTTTATCGAGGCCATATGCTAACGCAGCAGCAGTAGGTTCGTTGATGATTCTTTTTACAGTAAGGCCTGCAATTTCACCTGCTTCTTTTGTGGCCTGGCGTTGCGAGTCGTTAAAATAGGCAGGAACTGTAATTACAGCTTCAGTTACTTCCTGTCCCAGGTAATCTTCTGCTGTTTTTTTCATTTTCTGAAGAATAATCGCCGAGATTTCCTGGGGGGAATAGTTCCGGTCGTCAATTTTAACACGCGGAGTATTGTTATCACCTTTAATTACTTCATAAGGAACCCGCTTAATGTCAACGGTTACATCGTCGAAACGGCTTCCTATAAAACGTTTAATGGAATATATAGTTTTCTTAGGATTTGTTACAGCCTGGCGTTTTGCGGGGTCGCCCACTTTTCTTTCAGCATTATCCAGAAATCCAACGATAGAGGGTGTGGTGCGCTTCCCTTCACTGTTGGCTATAACAACAGGTTCGCTGCCTTCCATTACTGCCACACATGAGTTGGTTGTTCCTAAGTCGATTCCGATTATTTTTCCCATAATATAATGTATTTAATATTTTAAATTTGATTAAGCACATTTCAATTTTTATTCCATTAGAAATAATAGAATAAAACATGACAAACCTGGCAGAATGACAAACTGTCACACGGTCATTCCGTCAAATTAAAGTCAAAAAGGCAGTGTTCTGTAGAAGATCAGGGGTAGTTCGACCAATAAGGAACTGTTTCCAGTTGGGTTAAAAACTTCAGATTTTTTGTAAATTGACCTTTGGCCAATGAGTCGAGAGTAGTGTATGCCATTATTTTTCCAGTCTTGGAACCTTTTATGCGTGATGTGAAAAGTCCTAACCCGTTTGTAATGTTGCTGAAAATAGGTTTCTCAGATACGATTCCGGTGGCCGGTGCATTTACCTGCATATAGGTATACATGTCGTCAGATCCTACATCGACTAATATATCAAAACTTCCGTGTGCAACCACCCGTTTGATGACATTGGGGTCGTTCTGGAGATTATTTCCAACAAAGGATAAAAACTGGTCGCCTTTTAATTCGGAGATTATTTTTTCTCCGCCGTTAATGGTAGGTGATATCTGGGCAGCAAGTGTAAGATCAAGATACTTTTTTGTAGTATCGCCCTGTGATGTTATTTCATAATACCAGAATCGCAGTGTAGGTTCAAAAATTCTTTGGTCAGGTTTTGAGACACATGTAATTTTTAAAGTTGTATATTCAGAATGCAATGCTATTTGTCCCGGAAGCTCTATGGTAAAATCTTCTAATAAGGATGTCTCTGAAGTAACTTCTTTTCCGTTTACATTTACAATAAGTTTATATCTAGCAAGAGGATTTAATACTTCATTCGTTTTAAATACATAATTTTTAATTGCAAAAATTCCGTTTTCGCGGGGAAATGAGTCTTTTACAAGATCAATTGTTTTGTTAAGGCTGGAATTCAGCCATTCTTCTATCTTAACGTTTATGTTTTTATAGTACAGCGAATCGCTGATCTGAGCCATGGCATAAGCATCCTGATTTCCCAGGAAAGATTTGGTTACTCTTACATAATTTACGCTGTCATACTGATTGAGGATACCATAAACAATAGTATAGTCTTTCCAGTCTTCATTTACCTTGAAATCATTTTTACAATGACTAAGCAAAAGGGTTAGCGAGATGAAAAGGATAAAGCGAAATTTCATGGGAATAATTATAATTCAATATTTTTATTCAACTTTGTATTGAGTTTTGCAAAAATACTAATTATTATCAGGAAAAAAAATATGTCGGTTCATCCTCCTGTTCGAAAAGTTACAACTCACGTGCTGGCTGAAATGAAGCTACGGGGTGAGAAAATTTCCATGCTGACAGCCTATGATTTTTCTATGGCAAAAATTTTAGATGAAGCAGGAATTGATGTTATCCTGGTGGGCGATTCTGCATCCAATGTAATGGCCGGATACGACACAACCCTGCCGATTACTCTTAACGAAATGATTTATTTTGCTTCGGCTGTGGTTCGCGGAACTAAAAGAGCACTTGTAATTGTTGATATGCCTTTTGGTACATACCAGGGAAATTCAAAAGAAGCTTTGAATTCAGCTATCCGGATTATGAAAGAAACCGGCGCTTCGGCTGTAAAACTTGAGGGAGGCGAAGAAGTAAAAGAATCTGTTCAGCGAATTCTTTCGGCCGGTATCCCGGTAATGGGACACCTTGGACTGACACCGCAAAGCATAAATAAATTCGGAACCTATGTGGTTCGTGCAAGAAAAGAAGATGAAGCAAAAAAACTGATCGAGGATGCCCGTATTCTTGAAGAGGTGGGTTGTTTTTCAATTGTACTGGAAAAGATTCCGGCATTGCTGGCGGGACAGGTGAGTAAAGAAGTGAAAATTCCTGTGATTGGAATAGGAGCTGGTCGTGAGGTTGATGGTCAGGTTTTGGTTTTGCATGATATGCTGGGAATTACCAATGAATTTTCTCCCCGTTTTTTACGGAGATATCATAACTTATTTGAAGAAATTAAATCTTCGGTTTCTCATTATATTCACGATGTTAAAAAGCGCGAGTTTCCCAACGAGAGAGAACAATATTGAAGATGGTTTAAAAAGTTTGCGGTTTGTAGTTCTTTGTTAACTAATAACTAACTATGAGTCATAAACTATAAACAATGAACTATAAACCACAAACCATATTTAAATTAGTTGCAAATCATGAATCAGAAACCTGAAATTTTGTTCGAAGACAATCATCTGATAGCAGTGAATAAAAAATCAGGTGAACTGGTTCAGCCCGATAAATCCGGAAGTATATCCCTCGAAGAGACAATAAAACAGTATATCAAAGAAAAATACCATAAAGAAGGAAATATTTTTTTAGGTATAACACACCGTATTGACAGGCCGGTCAGCGGACTTGTACTGATGGCAAAAAGTTCAAAAGCACTGTCGCGGATAAACCAGATGTTGCAGGATCATATGATTAAGAAACATTATTGGGCAATTACGGCAAATATACCACCTGAGAAGTCGGGAAAACTGGTTCATTTCATCCTCAGGAATGAACAGAAAAATATGTCAAAAGCTTTTGATAAAGAAGTGAATGGAAGTAAACGGGCTGAATTAAATTATTCAATAATAGGCCAGTCCGACAGGTATAATCTCATAGAAATTGAACTGATTACAGGCAGACATCATCAGATCAGGGCACAGCTTTCTGCCATTGGATGTTCCATTAAAGGTGATTTAAAGTATGGTTCGCCCCGTTCGAATCCCGATGGAAGTATAAGTCTTCATTCCAGAAAAATTGAATTTATTCACCCGGTTACTAAAGAAAATACAGTTATCACAGCGCCTGTTCCAAATGAAACCTTGTGGAAGTATTTCGAAAACTTATAATTTTTTCTGAACACTTCTTTTTATTTTACAATTCTAATCATATATTTGCATCGGTAAAAGGTAAATCTTTTATTGTAAAAAGATTGCAAGGGAATCACGTGTAAATCGTGAGCAGTACCCGCTGCTGTAAGCTTCACAGAGCTTACCGGAATCCATAGCCACTGTCTCGATTAGGAGATGGGAAGGCCTCCGGTAAGGGAGCAAGCCAGAAGACCTGCCTAGAGCCATTTTCAAAGCTTTCGGGATAAAGGCTTGGCGGGAATCAGCAAAATCTCACCAAATCAGAATACGGAAGTTTTGAGGTTAACGGATTATTAACTTTTTAAAACTTGTGTTATGTTAAAAAAAATCTTTTTGGGTGTTGCATTTGCAATTTGTTCGATTGGCTTTACAAAAGCCCAGGTAATTAATTTTGAAGATCTGACGCTGCAACCCGATTCCTTCTGGAATGGCTCCGATCTCAGTAATGGTTTTAATTCGGGTCCCTATACTCATTTTCCAAATTATTTTATCGATTATGGCGGTGGCTATACCTATTGGGATGGTTTTTCGTATTCAAACAAAACCAATGATTCGCTTCAGGATTACGGAAATATGTATAGTTGTTATGCGGGACAGCAGCTTTCCGGTTCAACCGTATTTGCCGTTTCATACAACCCGATGAATTTTTCAACCTATGAAACATTACCTACAGAAATAACATTTCAGGTACCGGCGGTACCCCAGGCTATTTCTGTAACAAATTCCGCTTATACGGCACTGACCATTAAGAACGGGGATATGTTCAGCAAGAAGTTTGGCGGAGTTTCGGGTGATGATCCCGATTGGTTTAAACTTGATATCATAGGAATAAATGATACTGTTGTTACGGATACTGTTCATTTTTACCTGGCCGATTATCGTTTTTCGGATAATTTACAGGATTATATAATTAAAAACTGGACTGATATTGATTTAACTCCCCTGGGACAGGTTACTAAAATTCAGTTTTTATTGAGTTCGAGCGATACTGGAGCCTATGGAATGAATACTCCTGCTTTTTTCTGTTTTGATAACCTGGATCCTAATTTCTTTGTAAATATTGAAAATAACATTTCTTACAACAGTTCATTGCTTTATCCCAACCCGACAAACGGAGAAGTTTATTGTGAAAAGAATATTTCTGAGCTGATAGTTTTTTCGGTGGACGGAAAAGAGGTTTTCACTACATCGGGAAATTTTAAAAATATGAACATCTCCCAGTTTCCGTCCGGAGTCTATATAGTTAAAATGATTTCAGAAGGAAAAGAAACGTATCAGAAATTATTGAAGGAATGAGACGTTTTTCAATGCTGTTAATTCTGAGCATTGTTATTATACATGCTCTTGCTCAATACCCACCTGCTGTGGGACAACCGGGGAGTACTGCCATACATGCTGATAGTTCGGTTTTTATGAACTGGGCAAAAAGCTGTAGCGTGAAAAGGGGTTACTATGATATTGCTTATCCTGCCGACAGTATTGTGAGTAACGGAACCGAGAACGATGCATTGGGAAAAGCAGATGCCTCAACCATCAGCCTTGGAGACAGCGGTATGGCCATTCTTACTTTTTCACCACCGGTTTCCGATGAGCAAGGTCCTGACTTTGCAGTTTTTGAAAATTCCTTTGACGGACAATTTCTCGAACTGGCTTTTGTTGAGGTAAGCAGCGACAGCCTTCATTGGTACAGGTTCGATGCGGTTTCCTTAACACAGGATACTGTCCAGGTTCCGGGCTTTGGATTACTCGATCCGGCTAAAATAAATAACCTGGCGGGAAAATACCGGGCGTTTTATGGTACTCCTTTCGATCTGCAGGAGCTAAACGGAAAACCCTATCTCAATATTGATTCAGTTTCGTATGTGAGAATAATCGATGTCATCGGGAGTATTTCACCGGAGCATTCAAGTTATGATTCGCAGGGAAATAAAATTAACGACCCTTACCCGACTCCTTTTGCAACGGGTGGCTTCGATCTTGATGCAGTTGGCGTTATTCACGAAAGACCCCAGGGTATTTTACAAAAAACATCGGATATAATTAAAGTATTTCCAAACCCCTGTCGTTCTGATTTATTTGTGAGTTTTCCTGCAGAAGCAGATATGGAACTTTTTGATGTTTCCGGGAATACTATAATAAAAACTAAAATGAAAGAAAATACCCGGATAGATGTTACAGGTATAATACCTGGTATATATATATTGAAAATCCATAACGATATTAATTCAGGATTTGAAAAAATAATTGTTCAATGAGGTTGCCGGTCTGTTATATATTATTTTTTTTCCTTTTTTTTGCAACCGGGTCGTATGCCCAGAAAGATACAATTCACCTGAAGGAAGTGGAAGTGAAAGAACAGTTCCCGGTTTTTCCGGGTGTGAATAAAAACAATGCCGATACAATGCGGTTGATGAAAAGCGTAAGTGCAAGCCTTTCGGATGTTTTGTCGTATGAGCCCGGATTAATGATAAAAAGATATGGCGACGGGGGACTGGCAACTGTTTCGTTCAGGGGAGCCGATGCATCGCACACCAAAGTTGACTGGAACGGACTGCCTGTAAATTCAGTTATGAACGGGCAGGTGGATTTTTCACTTATTCCTGCCTGTCCTTCCGATCATATCGATTTGTTTTATGGAGCGAACAGCATGGCATTCAGCCAGGGTTCACTGGGCGGAACCATCAGGTTAAATTCAGCAGGAATAAGTAATTTAACAAATGGTATAGAATTAAAGTCAGAATGGGGAAGTTTCGGTCTTTTTAATGAATACGGGGGATTGGTATTCGGTAATAAAAAATGGAAATCGTTTACACGGTTATCGTACCATACGTCAGAGAATAATTATCCTTACATGAATACATCTGTTATTCCGAATGAAAGAATGACACAATCTGATGCCCGTTTTGAAAGGATAAATGTGATGGAAGAATTATTTGTTAAACTTAAAAAGAGTGAACTTTCTGTACATTACTGGCAAACCAATGCCGATCGCGAAATTCCTCCGTTAATGACAAATGTTTTTTCGGCCAGGAATGTGGAAACCCAATCCGATGCATCATCACGTTTTATTACCACATGGAACTATTCCAACGACTGCTTTAAATTTTACCTGAGAGAAGGAATTTCATACAGCTCGCTTTATTATAATCTTGAACATTATTCCGATAATTTCCTGGTGACTTATATTCATTCCAGAAGCTATGAATTTTCGAATTTCTCAGGTGCGGGTATGAGATACTGTTTTTCACCCAGGTTTATTGTTAATTCTACCGTTGATTACCTTTCTTCGTCAGTAAATATTTCCGAAGAAAAATCGAGCCAGGGATATTCCAAAACAAATGGTACTTTAAATGCCATGATAGATGCGGAAAGTTATCTTTTAAAATGGGTTAATGTTTCGGGACTGGCAAGAGTATATAAGCAGGATAATTTCCCGGCAGCGGTTTCGCCTGCTTTGTATTTTTCATTCAGGCAGGGAAAGAAACTGAGTTTTAAAACTGCCTTTTCGAAGAATTCCAATTTCCCGACACTTAATGATATGTACTTTGTTCCGGGAGGAAACCCTTCTTTAAAACCCGAAACAGGTTATCAGTCTGATATTACAACCATATATTCTGGTCGTATTGGAAAATCTGCACTGTATAGCGAAACAGGGTTGTTTTACTCGGACATTAATAACTGGATATTGTGGCAACCTACACAATACGGTTATTGGACCCCGGAGAATGTAAAGCGTGTGGTTTCAAAAGGTGCACAGGTGAAATTATCCTGTAAAATACCTATACATGAAAATAATGTGTTTTTTACAGGAGGGTACACATATAATATGGCATCTTCTGTTGACGATCAGAAAATAAACAGTCAGCTGCCATACCTGCCAGTTCATTCAGGCTTTGTTAGTTTGCGGTTAAATGTCAGAAAATTTGAATTCTATGCAGAGCAGATAATCCAGGGAAAACGGGTAGTGTCTTCCAATTACGGATATTTTAACGATCTGGATCCCTATTTTATAACCAATGCAAGCCTGCAATATAAATTCAGTATCAGAAAATCAGACCTTTCGATAGAACTCCGTTTGAATAATATTTTTAATGAATCGTATCAATTGATAAGCTGGAGACCGGTTCCCGGAAGAAACGGATCGGTTGTAATATCGTTCAGAATATGAAGTATTTTGTCAGTATACTGGTATTACTTGTGTTTTTTTCCTGCCGGAAGAAAAATGAAACGCCTGATCCTGTAGATGTGGGCGCAAAGGGTATCTTTGTTGTGAATGAAGGAAATTTCACATGGGCTAATTCTTCTCTTTCATTTTTCGATAAATCAGGTGAAACATTTCATCCCGATATTTTTGCCGAGGCAAACGGAATACCCCTTGGCGACGTAGCATATTCAATGACGGTGTACAAAAACAAAGGGTACATTGTAGTTAATAATTCAGGATTAATTTACATTGTTAATTTATCGGACATGAAATATTCCGGTAAGATAACAGGGCTTGTTTCTCCCCGCCAGATGCTGGTTGTGAATGACAGTTTAGCTTATGTTTCCGATTTATACAATACGAGAATTGTTAAAATAAACCCGTTTACGCAATCTGTAACAGGCTATATTAATATCGGATGCTCCAGTGAAAGTATGTTATTGGTAAACGGAAAAATTATTGTGTCCAGTTGGTCGTACAATAATAAAGTTTTTGCTTTTGATGCACTTACCGGAAATATAACCGATTCGGTTACTGTGGGAAAACAACCGAACTCTATGGTAAGCGATGTAAATGGAAATATCTGGGTGTTGTGCGATGGTTGTTTTGCCGGAAGTACATATGGCGAAGAAAACCCTTCATTATGGTGCTTAACCCCGGTTGATTTATCGGAAATAAAACACTTCGTTTTTCCCGGTATCCAGGATTCGCCTGTCAGATTATGTATGAATGCTACAAAGGATACTCTTTTTTACATCAATAAAAGTATCTGCAGGCAATCCATAAACGAAGCCTCATTGCAAACGACTCCTTTTATTTCTTCAAATGGAAGAAATTTTTATGGACTGAATGTACAGGCAAATAATGAAATTGTTGTTACAGATGCAAAAAATTATATTAACTCCGGGGATATGTTGATATATTCTTCATCGGGTCAGCTTAAAAAGACTTATACAACTGGGGTGAATCCCGGATGGATAACTGTAATTGATCAATAATCTGTTTTTGAACCGTGTTAAATATAATGGTTTCTGGCTTTTTAAAACTATAGTGACCATTAGCATTCCATATTGATTATTTTATATCTATTTTTGCATTTTCAAATATGAAAGTTGCTTTTCACACCCTGGGCTGTAAGTTGAATTTTGCCGAAACATCTACTATCCGAAGGGTAGCAGAAGACAAAGGCTATGATATTGTTCCGTTTGAAAATATAGCTGATGTTTATGTGATAAATACCTGTACTGTTACGGAAAAGACCGATAAAAAATGCAGGAATGCCATTCGCAGGGCCATCCGAATGAATCCACGGGGAAAAGTCGTTGTTACGGGTTGTTTTGCAGAGTTAAAACCCGAAGAGATTGAAGAAATTGAAGGAGTAAGTTTAATTATAGGAAACAATGAAAAAGCAAAATTTGCAGAATATCTTTCTACTATCAATAACAATGCTCCGTTTGAGAATGTTTATCAGGATAAACCTTTAAAGCCTGAATTTTTTCATGCTTATTCCATGGGCGACAGGACCCGTTCCTTTTTAAAAGTTCAGGATGGATGTAATTATTTCTGTTCCTATTGTACCATTCCGTATGCCCGCGGCAGAAGCAGGAATGCACCTGTAAGCGAACTGGTGAATGAAGCAAATGATATTGCCCGGAACGGAATTCTTGAAATAGTACTGACCGGTATAAATATCGGCGATTTCGGCCACTCGACAGGTGAAAATTTTTACAAATTGTTGCAAGCGCTGGAAGCCGTAAAAAAGATTAAGCGTTATCGTATATCATCAATTGAACCTGATTTGTTATCTTTGGAAATTCTGAAATTTGTTGCAGGCTCAGAAAAGCTGATGCCTCATTTTCATATTCCTTTACAGTCAGGCTCCGACACTATTCTTAAGAAAATGAACCGGAAATACGATACATTATTGTTTCAGAATAAGGTAAAAGAGATACTTTCGCTTATTTCGGGAGCAGGAATCGGAACCGATGTTATTGTAGGATTTCCGGGCGAGGGAGAAAAAGAATTCCGGGAAACATTCCAGTTTCTTCAACAACTGGACATTGCTTATTTACATGTTTTTTCGTATTCCGAAAGAGAAAATACGTCATCTGTAAAACTGGCCGATAAAGTAAAGGAACAGGTGAAAAATGAAAGAAGTAAGATTCTGCATGATCTTTCCGATTATAAGAAGGAGGTTTTTTACAGGAATTTTATAGGTTCAGAGAAGAAAGTATTGTTCGAAAGCAAAGGAAAGGGAAATAAAATGCAGGGCTTTACCGAAAATTATATCAAAGTGGAAACACCTTTACAAAAAAAATATTTTAACAACATAATTCCTGTATCCCTCATTGATTTCGACAAAGACAATATGAGCCTTATAGGAAGAATAACGGAATAATTATGAACTTAGAAAAGATATGTTATGCAGTTTGTGAAATTGCCCGTGAAACCGGGAAATTTATTATGGAAGAAAAATCGAAAATTACTACAGAACTGATTGAAAATAAGGGATTACACGATTTTGTGACGTATGTTGATAAAACCAGTGAAATAAAAATTGTTAAAGAGTTGAGAGCGCTTGTTGACGGGGCCGGTTTTTTAACAGAAGAAAAAACGGTATCAGAGCAAACAAATGAATATACCTGGATAATAGACCCCCTTGACGGGACAACAAATTATATTCATGGACTGGATCCCTTTGCCATCAGTATAGCCCTGGTTTATCATTCGGAAATTATACTCGGTGTTGTGCATGAAGTCACGAACAATGAATGTTACTATGCGTGGAAAGATTCAAAAGCCTATCTGAACGGAAAAGAAATCCATGTTTCGAAAAGGAGAACAATTTCCGACAGTCTTATTGCTACCGGTTTTCCTTATTACGATTATGTGAGAATTCAGCCATTTATGAAAACTCTTGAATATTTTTTTCAGCATAGCCATGGTGTACGCAGGCTTGGAAGCGCAGCTACCGATCTTGCGTACGTGGCCTGCGGGCGGTTCGAGGCATTTTACGAATACAGTCTTCATCCCTGGGATGTTGCCGCAGGCGCCCTTATTGTGGAAAGGGCAGGGGGGACAGTAAGCGATTTTAAAGGTGGAAATGATTATGTTTTCGGTAAAGAAATAATTGCAACTAACGCAGTTGTGTTTGATGAATTCCTTGAGAAAATTAAAACAGTGATGAAGTAAAAATGGGCATTCGTATATTTTTTTTGGATTGTTGTGTTTTTATTTGTAATTTAATGTCTTAAAATTCAGGGTTATGAAAAAGATATTTTTATTTATGATTATGATTGCTTTTACTTGGCAATCAAGGTCATCCGATCTGCAGGTTTATTATTACTATTCTCCGTACTATAATTCAGAAGCAGGTACTTATATTGAAACCTATCTGACAGTAATCGGTAGTTCACTTGAATTTAAAAAAAATGAAAAAGGTAAATACCAGGCTGTTATTGAAGTTACAATGCTGTTTAATCAGGAAGGAAATGTGAAAGAATTCAGAAAATACAACCTGAAGAGCCCTGAAGTTGATGATACCTTAAATAAGCCGAACTTTATTGATTTGCAAAGAATAACGTTAAAGGAAGGAATATATAATTTTGAAATGAAAATTAAGGATTTACAGTTAGCCTCAACAAAAGATTATATATATAATGATATTATTTCCATAGCGCACGATCCGTCCAAAATCGAATTTTCAGGTATTGAATTTCTTGAGAAATATTATCCAACCCAGACTGAAAATCCGCTTTCGAGAAATGGGTACGATATGGTGCCTTATGTTGCTGATTACTATCCTTCCAATATAAAAAACTTTTCTTTTTATGTTGAGATTTATAATACCAGATCGGTTCTTGGAGAAAACCAGGACTTTATTTTAAGGTATTATATTGAGAATGTCAGCCAGAAAGAACCCAATCCAAATTACATAAAAACTAAAAAACAAAAATCAACGGAAGTCATTCCTTTGCTAGGTGATTTTTCCATTGACGGACTTGAAACCGGTAATTACAACTTTGTTGTTGAGCTCAGGGATAAAGAAAATAAAGTAATTGCAACTACAAAAGTTTTTTTCCAACGGAGCAACCCAAAAGCTGTTGTAAACTGGGAAAAAATCGAGGAAGTTGTAGTAGAACACACTTTTGTTGAAGATTATACATCCATCGATTCGTTAAAGTTATACATAAACGAACTTTACCCGATTTCTGATGCCAATGAACATACTTATGCCATGAATGCAATAAAGTCGGGAAGCCTGGATTATTTACAAAAATATTTTTACAGTTTCTGGAAGTCCCGTAACAATTCTCAACCCGAACAGGAATGGAATAATTATAAAAAACAGGTGGATTATGTAAATAAAATGTATGGGTCCCAGATTAAAAAAGGTTATGAATCAGACAGGGGAAGGGTTTATCTTCAGTACGGTGCGCCTAATAATGTAATTGAAAGTCAGCACGAACCTGCTGCATATCCGTATGAGATCTGGCATTATTATGTGCTCGGGAACCAGAGAAATAAACGTTTTGTATTTTACAGTCCTGAAATAGTCGGAGATGATTTTGTTTTGCTTCATTCAGATGCTTTTGGTGAAATATACGATAAGAACTGGGAGCGCCGGTTAAGCAAACGAAACAATTCACTGTACAATCCTGATGCGACCGAGAGTGAAGGACAATGGGGGTCGAATGCCGGTGAAAATTTTAGAAAATAAATTAGCTTTGCTAAAAAATTACGAGTGGATAAAGTAGCCGTAGCGATACTCAACTGGAATGGTCGTGAACTTCTCGAAAAGTATTTACCGTCCGTAGTAACTCATTCAAAAGGACCGGGAATCGCTGTTTATGTAATAGATAACGGAAGTACGGATAATTCCGTGGAATTTATAAAATCAAGCTTTCCCGGAGCTAAACTGGTAATACTTGATAAGAATTACGGCTTTGCCGATGGATACAACAAAGGTCTGAAACATATCGAGGCTGAATATTTTGTTTTGCTTAACAGCGATGTAGAAGTTACTGAAGGCTGGATAGAGCCTTTGATTTCAGTTCTTGATTCGCGTAGCGAAGTGGTAGCTTGCCAGCCGAAAATAAGGGCTTATACCCAAAAGGACCAATTCGAATATGCCGGGGCTGCCGGCGGATATATTGATAAATTCGGCTTCCCGTTTTGTCGCGGCAGATTGTTTAATGTTTACGAAACAGATAAAGGGCAGTACAATAGTGAATCTGAAATTTTCTGGGCCACCGGGGCATGTCTCTTTATCAGATCAAAAGAATATTCTGATGCAGGAGGCCTGGATGCTGATTTTTTTGCACATATGGAAGAAATTGACCTTTGCTGGCGATTGTTATCACGGGGGCATAAAATTGTATATGTGCCCAGTTCGGTGGTTTATCACCTGGGAGGTGCAACATTAAGTAAAACCAATCCTCATAAGACTTTCCTCAATTTTCGTAATAATTTATACTTATTATATAAAAATATTCCCGAAGGGCAGGCTTTCTCCCGTGTTTTTATCAGAATGTTATTAGACGGGGTTGCTGCTTTAAAGTTTTTAATAAGTTTTGAATTCAGTAATTTTTATGCCGTATTTCGTTCTCATATTCAATTTTATTTAACTCTCCATAAATTCAAAGGTAAGCGGAAAGAAAATCTGGTAAAAATGAAAGTTGCTGAGTATTCCACAATGTATAAAAATAGTATAGTCGCCGATTTCTTTCTAAGAAAGAAGAAGTATTTCAGTGAACTTCCGTTTAATCCATGATCCCTGAAAATCTTTCGATTGTTTATACCTCTGATGGCTCTGCCACTGTTTTCGATTCGCAGTTTGGAGAGAATTTTCATTCAACTTTCGGCGCTGTTGCAGAATCCATGCATGTTTTTATAAAGAATGGTGTTGCATTAGTAAATAAAAAAGAAATAAAAATTCTTGAAATTGGATTCGGTACGGGCTTAAACTGCCTGTTAACTGTTATAAATAAGCAGAGTAATCAGAAAATTACTTATCATTCCATAGAAAAATTTCCGTTAACTTCTGATTTGATTTCAAATCTTAATTATTCGCAACATTTAAATATCGACCCGGGAATCTTTGATAAAATTATAAAACTTGAATGGGAGGTTGAAAAAGAAATTTTTAAAGATGTTTTTCTGAAAAAAATGAATGTTGATTTATTAAATTTTCTGCCTTCGGAAACTTACGATTTGATTTATTTTGACGCTTTCAGTCCGAATGTGCAACCGGATTTATGGACAGCTGAAATATTTTCTAAAATGTTTAGCTGCTTAAATGTAGATGGAATCTTAACAACCTATTCTGCCAAAGGAGATGTGAAACGGGCCATGCGTTCAGCAGGTTTTTATGTTTATAGAATAGAGGGACCTACAGGAAAAAGACATATATTGCGTGCTGAAAAAAACGCAGAATCTTTGTAAATTTCCGCGTAATAAAATCATTCCCAAATGAATTTTATGTATCAATTATCATATTTATCTGTGATATTAAACATTAAACAGAGTGCCAAATATCATACTGCAGAATCCTTGCTATATCTAATTTTGCCAATGATTTTATTAACCTGCCTGGTTTCAGAAAACAACATATTTTATAATCAATTAATTCTAATATTGTGAATACAACAAATGAGCTAATCAAAACCCTGGTGTCAAAATATGGGACAGAGCGTAGAAGTTTGCTTCCTATACTTCAGGGTATTGTTGAGAGAGAGCATTATCTTTCAAAAGAGTCGATGCTTGAAGTTGCAAGAGTACTTGATATTTCTGCTGCAGAAGTATTCGGAACGGCATCTTTCTTTTCGTTTTTAGATACAAGCGAAAGGGGAAAATTTGTAATCCGGGTATGCAAATCGATAACCTGCGACATGAAAGGAAAAGAAGAAGTTATTTCAACCATCGAAAATGTGCTGAAAATTAAGATCGGTGAAACTTCACCCGATAAGAAGTTTTCTTTTCTTGAAACAAACTGTCTCGGGTTATGCGCCGAAGGCCCGGCAATGCTTATCAACGATGAGTATTTCGTAAAAATGACTCCCGAAAAAATCAGGGAATTGTTGTTAAAATATATCAGGAACGAGATTTAATTAATTCAGGAGGAAGTAAAATGTTACATGAACCAAAACGAGTAGATATAATATTCAGCCCATATTCGGTAGCGCCTTATCAGATATTGAAAGATACTATGAAGCGTTCAAAGGAAGAAATTATTACAGAATTAATAAATTCAGGATTGCGTGGGAGAGGGGGCGCCGGTTTCCCTTTAGGACTTAAATGGAAATATGCCGCCGAGCAAAAAAGCAAGATTAAATATGTAATCTGTAATGCAGACGAAGGCGAACCCGGAACATTCAAAGACAGGAAACTTTTAGTAGAAGTTCCCAGGAAAGTGATTTCAGGAATGGCCATTTGTGCATGGGTTACCGGGGCTACCCAAGGATTTATTTATTTAAGAAGAGAATATAAATATCTTGTGGCAGATCTTCAGAAAGAACTGGATGTGTTTAAGCAACATGCAAAAGAAGTCAGTTTGAATTTCGATATCCAGATATTTCTGGGAGCAGGTGCATATATCTGTGGTGAAGAAACGGCTCTTATAGAATCCATGGAAGGAAAAAGAGGCGAGCCCAGGAATAAACCCCCTTACCCGATTCAAAGCGGTTTCTTGGGTAAGCCAACAGTGGTAAATAATGTTGAAACATTTACATCGGCATCAATGGTTTGCAGGTATGGTGCATCCCGGTATATTAAACTCGGAACCGACGATCAGCATGGTTCCAAATTGTTTTCTATTTCAGGAGATTCTCCCAAAGAAGGAGTATGGGAACTGGAACTGGGGATGAGTGTAAAAACCTTTGTTGATGAATTTGGAGATGGCGATACAAAAGCAGTCCAGGTGGGCGGAGTGTCAGGTTTTTGCATTCCCCGGAAAGAATTCAAAACCTCCATTATCGGGCAGGGTAAAACAACGGGCGGTGCAACTATGTTATTTAACAGCACACGTTCGATGTACAGAGTGTTACATAATTATCTTGAATTTTATGCGGAGGAATCGTGTGGGCAATGTACTCCTTGCAGGGTCGGGTGCCAGCAATTACTGAAAGGAATTGAGGCAGTTAAAAAAGGTAAAAAACCTGTTGAATACCTTGATCAGTTGGTGAAACTGGCAGAGACTATGAAATTGACATCTAAGTGCGGTCTCGGACAGTCAGTAACAAATTCTTTCACATCAATTGTTACAAATTTCAGGGAAGAAATGATATACTGATTTATTACACAGAAATAAAAAACAGAAAAATGGATAATAATATAACTTTAACAATAGACGGACATAAGGTAACCGTAAAAAGGGGAACCTCTATTCTTGATGCAGCAAAAAAAATAAGCCTGAAAATACCGACCCTTTGCCATCACGAGGATCTTTGTGTGGCAGGAAATTGCAGGATCTGCGTTGTGGAACAGGTGGGAAAGCCAACACTGACAGCCTCGTGTGCAACGCCAGCCGAAAACGGAATGGAGATTCTTACTTCTTCACCGAAAATCAGGCGTGCAAGAAAAGATATAATGGCGCTCCTGGTTTCGGAACATAATACACAATGTACAACCTGTTACCGGAGTAATAATTGTGAATTGCAGACCTTATCTGCCGAATATAATGTAGATAACTCAATTTACATGAGCATTCTGAAAAAGCACGACAGCGATATCGACAGATCCTCATGGTCTGTAGAAAAAGATAACAGTAAATGTATCCGTTGTCAGCGTTGCGTCAGGACATGTGCCGAAATTCAGCATGTTAATGCGCTAGCTGTTACGGAAAGAGGAAAAGATATGACTATTTCAACATTCATGCATTTGCCCATGAATGAAATTGTTTGCACTAACTGCGGTCAGTGTATTACTCATTGTCCCACAGGAGCGTTAACAGAAAGAAGATACTATGACGAAATCTGGGAGGCTATTGATAACCCTGAAAGACATGTTGTTATTAATACAGCGCCCTCGGTTCGTGTTGCCCTGGGCGAAATGCTCGGATTCCCTGTCGGTACAAGAGTAACCGGGAAAATGGTTACCGCCCTGAAAAAAATGGGATTTGATTCTGTACTGGATACCGATTTTACCGCTGATTTAACTATTATGGAAGAAGGCACGGAGCTGCTTGCCAGGCTGAAAGATGCGTTAGTGCATAAAAAAGAGGTGTCGTTGCCCATGATTACTTCCTGCTCGCCGGGCTGGGTAAAGTTTATTGAACACATGTATCCCGAACATTTAGGACATCTCTCAACGTGCAAATCACCCCAGCAGATGTTCGGGGCATTAGTGAAAACTTATTATGCAGAGAAAAAGGGAATAGATCCTTCAAAAATTGTGAGCGTAGCCGGAATGCCCTGTGCCGCCAAAAAATTTGAAGCCAACCGGCCTGTCATGCACAGTAGCGGATACCAGGATGTGGATGCCGGTTTAACAACGCGCGAATTAGGACATATGATAAAACAATCCGGGCTTAATTTTGAAGACTTGGAAGAGAGTAATTTTGATAAAATTATGGGTGAATCCACAGGTGCTGCAGTTATTTTCGGTGCTACCGGCGGTGTTATGGAGGCAGCGTTACGAACCGTATATTTTCTTGTAACCGGCAGAAATGTTCCTTTTACAAATTTAAATATTGAACCTGTTCGCGGGCTGGAAGGAATAAAATCTGCAAGTATTAAATTTGAAAACTGCCTGCCCGAATATTCCTTCCTTGAGGGAGTAGAGGCAAAAGTCGCTATTGCACATGGTTTGACAAATGCAAGAATAATAATGGACCAGATTGTCGCGGGTACTTCACCTTATCATTTTATAGAAATCATGGCCTGTCCGGGCGGTTGCATCGGCGGTGGCGGGCAGCCCATTCCTACAACAAAGGAAGTCAGGCTAAAACGTATAAAAGCAATATACGAGGAAGATATGGGTAAACCTATCCGCATGTCGCATGAGAACCCGGAAATTGCCCAGATTTATTCCGAGTTCCTGAAAACTCCCCTGGGCGAAAAATCCCATCATTTATTACATACTAAATACAGGAAAAGAAACAGGTATTAACGGAAGTTAATTGCAAATAGCTGTGGGGTAATTTGTTTTCTTTTTTGTTTTGATAGCCGTCCGGTTCCTTGGCGCCGGGCGGTTTTTATTCTCAATTTGAAAAACCAGGTCATCAACAGGTTTTTCATTTGAAGTTATACCAGTACACTCCCGTCAGTCTGAGCGATCCCGATAGCCATCGGGACGAAGACAAGGGAGAAGAGCATACTGGAGAATACGCAGATTGAGTTTACCAGTCATCCTTCGACTTTGCCTAGGATGACATTAACCGCTTCAGGGTGACTAGGTGTTATGATTATTTCTGTATTGGCCACTATATAATTTACTATGATATAACTGCTATTACAATAAAATATCATCAACGGAGATGGCGTACACATCATTTAAACCAAACCAGTATTATTGTTTATGAGCGTGTGTGCAAAAGAATGGCAATAACTTTATACAATATTAACAATTTATTTCTTCACCGCTGGCCGGAATAACAATGTTTCCAAAACCCTGGGATTCGAGGTAATCTTTATATTTAAGCTGGGTTTCGTATTCTCCGTGAACAAGAATTACCTTTTTTAGCTTCTTTTTGTCCTGACAGGAGATATACTGGGCCATTTCTTTGTAATCGCCATGACCGCTATATGATTCAAGTTTTTTAATATCGGCTTTTACTTTATGAATTTCTCCATGAATAGAAACTTCTTTAACACCGCTCAGAATTCTTGCGCCTAAAGTAGCGGGTGCACAATAACCTACCGCCAGGATAGTGTTTTTGGGATTGCTGATGCTGTTGGCAATATGATGTTTTACCCTGCCGGCTTCCATCATACCCGAGGCAGAAATGATAACGCAAGGTGAGTTTATGGCATTAAGACTTTTCGATTCTTCTACTGATTCTATATAATGCAAGCTGTTAAATCCAAAAGGATCCGGATCGTTAATCATTTCGTGAAGAATATCCTCATTGAAACATTCGGGGTGCATTCTGAAAACGCCGGTAACATTCATGGACAAGGGACTGTCAACAAATATAGGCACGCGGGGTAAACGGCCCTGGTTAAAAAACTTATCGAGCGAGAAAACAATTTCCTGTGTCCGCCCTACGCTGAATGACGGAATAATAAGTTTTCCGCCTTTTCTTACACAAGTATCGGTTATTATATTGAGCAGTGCATCTTCCGATTCCTTGTGGTCATCGTGTAGGCGGTCGCCATAGGTTGATTCGGTAATCAGGATATCTGCCTGAGGGAAGCGGTTGGGGTGTTTCAGAATGCGGTTTGTAGGGCGGCCGATATCTCCCGTGTAGGCAATATTGGTAATGTCGCTTCCTTCTTTAATCGATAAACTCACTACGGCGCTACCCAGCATATGGCCGGTGTTAGTAAATTTCACGGTAATGTTTTCATCGATGTTAAATTTACGGTCGTAGGCCACTCCGATAAACAGCTTCATGCTTTCCATCGCATCCTTCCGGGTATAAATAGGTTCTACCGGGGGCAGGTGTTTAGAGACTCTTTTTTTATTAAACCATTTGATATCCTGTTCGTGAATAAAACCCGAATCGGCCAGCATCAGCGCACACAGATCGCGGGTGGCATTGGTGCAGATGATGGATCCGGTAAAGCCTTCTTTGTAAAAATAGGGGATCAGACCGGAATGATCAATATGTGCATGGGTAAGAATGATATGATCGAGTTTGGCAGGATCGAAGCCAAAATCACGGTTCATTTTGTCGGTTTCCAGCCCCTTGCCCTGGAACATGCCACAATCGAGTAAAATGGTTTTTCCTTTGTTTGTTGTAACCAGGTGTTTGCTTCCTGTTACTTCCCTTGCTGCGCCGATGAATTTGATTTTCATGAAAAATATTTTCGGACAAGTTAGTAAGAATTTTCAGATTCATTATTCAGTATATTATAAAAAATCAGAATTTCTAATCCCCATGAAAAACAATAAAAAAGATATAGAACACTTTACAAAAGTTGACTGAACGATAATGAAAAACTATTTTTCAAAGAGTAGGAGCGACTGAGTCTTATCCCTTGAAAGCAAGATTAAATTATTGAATAATTACTTTTTTATTAAATATTTTTTCTCCATTACAGATTTTTACAAAATAAATCCCTTTCGGAAATGCAGAAATGTCAATTTCATTTGAACATTGTTGAATGAAATTCGGGTTTGAATAATTAACTTTCCAAGAACATTATAGATATTCAGATGGTAGTTTGAATATTGAAAATCGTTAATCTTAATAGTGAATTTACCGTCTGATGGGTTTGGATAAATGTTGAAATAATTTTCAGGTAAATAATTATTGTTGATATTTTCAGGATAACCTAATTTTGCAAAAAACACATCACTATAACCTGCTAAATTTGATGATTGTAAAATAATGCTTCCAAAACTAATGGGATACCCTCCAAAAAATGCACCAGTTAAATAGATGTCACTTTTATAATCAATTGCAATACTTGAAATAAACTGATGAGAACCTTCAGGATTTTCAGCCCGAATTTCATTTCCAAGTGAATCATATTTTAATATAAATATTTTTTTTCGACGACAGGAGATGTATAAACTAAAATAGTATCACCACCATATAATGTATCACCTCCAAAGAAAATTTCCTTACTCGTGTAAAGTCCTGATACGAATATATTTCCAGCAGAATCAATATTTAAATGGGTATTTTCTTCAAAATCAGTACCTCCAACACTTTTAGTCCATAACGCATTCCCATTTTGATTTATACACAATAAAAAAATATCAGCAGATCCTTTGTTATTCACTATTATTCCGTTAAAATTTATTAAACTACTACCATACAGTCCTGATAAATAAATATATCGTTTCCAACTATAAATTGAGGATTTTCAAATGTTCCTGAAATAATAATATTTCCAACTTTATCTACTTTAATACGTTTCATTTTTTTACAAATGTAAACGAAACCTCTTTTAATAAGATATATTTTTGTTTTCGATAAAGCGCTTTTTGAGCTAATTCAATAGAAAATAATGAAATACGTTTGAACTTGCCTGTAGGTGCAGTTTTCGAAAATAACACCTGTGTGATTTTTATGTCTGCATCAATCCTTCTTCCTTTGATGTAATATTCATGGTATGATTTTAAAACAGAATTTTTCAAAATCAAAACAGTTTCCAAGTATTAAAAAAATAGAATTGATTTATGGATGATTTAATATTTGTTTTTGCAACTACAGAAGACGAGCATAAAATAAAGGAGTTGCTTTTAAAGTGTCGATTACATATCAATGATATTGATTCAGAAAAGTTGAAAAATTTTATTCTGGCAAAGGTAAATTCGAAAATTGTTGGTGTGGTCGGGCTTGAAATTTTCAATGATATTGGTTTATTGCGTTCATTAGCTGTTGAGCCGTCTGCCAGATTAAAGGGAATTGGTAAATTACTTCTTGAAAGAATATTTACATTTTCATATCAAATGGAAATAAAAGAATTATTCTTATTTACAACAGATGCAGACAAGTTTTTTATATGCTTTGGTTTTAATAAATTAATAAGAGAAAAAATCCCGGTTCAGATTCGTGAAACTTCTCAGTATAATGAATTATGTCCTGATACTGCATTTTGTATGTCCAGAAAAACCGATGAAGAAGCAATTTATTTCCCTAGTGATATTCTGTTTCTGCAACCGGTTATTGAGGGGGCCAATATGTGGAGTGTTTTTTTGAAAAGAAGCATGATTACTTATTTTGAAATTGAACCAAACTGTAATTTTAAGTTACATAGCCATGAAAGCGAGCAAATAACGATGGTTTTGGAAGGCGTTTTGTATGTTGAAGTAAATAATAAAGTAATTGAAGTAAAAAAAGGAGAAGTAATAGCAATACCTTCAAATCAGGTGCATGCTGCCTGCACTAAAAAAATGGCCGTAAAAGCCATTGATGCATGGTCACCGGTCAGAGAAAAATACAAGTATTTAAAATTACAGAAGATGCATTTTTTTAAACAGTTTATTTAGAAATTATGGAAAATAACAAAGATTGTAACTCATCGGAATTCACTTCAAAAAATGATTCTGAAATAATTGAGATTGCTAAAACCAAAAATGTATGCACCATGTGTGAAGATTTCTCTGCTTTGCAATTGAATAAAAATGAGCTGATTGCGATAATGAGTTGTGAGGGAGCATGCCTGAGAGGAGAGATATCCAGGAGAGTTGCTAATGAAATCTGTTTTAAAATTGCGCCAGAGCAGACCGCACGTGTCTGTTTAGGCGGAGCCTTTACAAAAGATACCGGGCAACGTAATATGGTTAGAAAAGCAAAGCGTGTTATTGCACTTGAAAGTTGTTTTATTGAATGTGCTTCAAGAATGATGAATGGTGTTATCCCTGCTTTAAAGCCAGAAGTAATCTATGTGGATAGATGTTATAACTTTAATAAGTTTCTTTTTGGAATTAACGAAGTCTCAGAAGATGACTTAAACAAGTATACAAACGAGGCTATAATAAACATTAAAGATTTGTTGCACTTGAATTCATAATAAAAGTTGAAAATAACCTCTTTTACTGCAATGTCAAAAACAGAGTTTACAAAATCAGATTTCGAACATTATCTCGAAGTTTTACATGTTTCTAAACGTTGTCCGGGCTATACATATTTAGAAGAATTAATATTGTCTCATTTAATATACATACCCTTTGAAAATATTTCGAAACTATACTATTTAAAAACCCGGAATTTAGATAAATTAATGAATTTAAGCCAATACCTTAATGGAATCGAACAATTTCATTTTGGCGGGACCTGTTATTCCAATAACTATTTCTTTTACAGGCTTCTGTTATATTTAGGGTTCGATGTTAAGTTATGTGGCGCAGATATGAAAATGCCAGATGTGCACATTGTAATAATAGTAGATTTAAAAGGAAAGGAGTATTTGGTAGATGTTGGTTATGCTGCACCATTCTTAAAACCGTTGCCTAGCGACAGGAATGAGGACTTTGTTATTCAGGTGATTAATAATAAATATGTGCTAAAACCAAAGGATAATTATGGACGGCAACGTCTGATTTATTTCAAAAATGATGTTATATTTCATGGATATAATATTAACCCAAATCCAAGAAATATAAATGAATTTTCAGAAATAATATTAAAGTCGTTTCTGTCAGAAGCTACTTTTATGAACTCTGTTTTACTAACAAAGTATGATGGTAATAGTTTTCACACTATTGATAATCTTACCTACATAAAATATAATAATAACAATTTATCCGAGGAAATATTAACTTCTGAAAAAGCACTTATTGATAAAATTAATCTGGAATTTAATATTCCTGATTACTTTGTTATATATGCAATAGAAGATATGCTGGTAAACAATGTGAAATGATCTTTTAAATCTTTTTAATAAAATTTTGTCAAATAGAAACAAAATATATTTATGTGATTAATAACTTATTATTGAAAAACATAAAAAAATATTGATATGAAACTTTTAGTTTTAAAAGAATTTTGCTTTAGAGAATGAATTTTACACCCAGTATAAATAAAGCTAAAGGCAAATTAGAACATACTGAGAATGTTTTAAAATCAAGTTTTTATTTTGAAAACGCATCTTCATTTATTAAGTACTTAAGCAATTTTACAATAGAAATAAAAAAGAATGAATATTTCATAAAAAAGGGTAATATTAATAATAAACTTGGCTTTGTTAAGAAAGGAATTCTTAGAGGTTTTATAATGGATGAAAAGGGAAATGATATAAATCTTACATTTTATAAAGAGAATGATATTGTTTCGGGAAACCTTGTTCCAAATATTCCTTCAGCTGAGAATATACAGGCAATTGAGAATTGTACAGTTTATGTCGCAGATTTTAAATATGTAATGTCTCTGATATTAAAAGATGAAAAACTAATCAAAATATTTAATGAAACATTAGGAGGGATATATTCAGATATTCATTCAAGATACATCTCTTTAATTAGCTACAATGCTTTAAAGAAATACCGGTATTTTCTCAAGGAATATCCGGATTTGATTAATAGGATACCAAATTATTATATTGCAAGTTTTTTAGGAATTACTCCTACCCAATTGAGCAGAATAAGAAAGGAATATTTAAAAACTAATGAGAATGCTCTGGGTCAAAACAACTTACTGCCTAAGTTGTAGCTGTATTTTCTTTATAGATCAATTCAAATAGACTTACTAATTAATACAAAGTGATTTCAAAATAATTATAAGCCTGTGATGATTTTTTTTGAATAAACTTTTAAAATAGCAGATTCATACAAACATTGGAACTGTTATTAGCTTTATTATTACAAAATAATATATTATTTATATGTTATTTTGTAAAACCGACATAAGTGTTTATTTTAAATTACTTAATAGAATTCCTCACTCGCATCATGCATTAGAGATTTCAATAGGAACAAAATCTCCTTTATTATTATTTGAAAGTAATTCCAAGTCTATGGAGTTTGATGCATGTGTTATTTTACCTAATCATAAACACAAAATATTAACAGATAAAAATTGCGGGAGTGATGAAGTAATTACAATATTGATTGATGCCAACCTTCCAATTTCACGTAGCTTAATTGATTATTATAAATTAAAAGAAAGGAAAATATATTTATTCAATAGAAGCGAGATCAGTACTTATATAGAATACTTTATTAAGGCAAAAAAAATATCAAATTCAGATAACGGAGACAGTGTTTATATTACTTTATTGAGAATGTTAAACTTTCTATTACCTCAGAGTATAATTCAAAATGTAAAACCATTCGACAAAAGAATCCAGATCATTATCGAATATATTGATAAAAACATTGAATTTAAGCAATTTCGTATTGAAGAACTAACAAAGCTGGTTTGTCTTTCGGAAAGCCGGCTTGAACATCTTTTTAAACAAGAATTGGGAATTCCGATCAGAAAATATATTCTTTGGAAAAGACTAAAAACTGCTGTATGGGAAGTAAAGGAATATGGAGCAAATTTTACCGGAGCTGCAAATATCGCGGGATTTTCAGATGTTTCACATTTTAGTAAAGTGTATTCTAGTATGTTAGGAGTTAATCCTTCATTGTCATTAAAATATTTTTAAATGATGCGAAAGTTTGTTGTTTTTATGTTTTTAGAAACAGTTATTATCAGTTCAGCTTATTCTAATAATATTCAAATAACTAATGTTACATTAACCGGACAAAATACTTTACTGCATTATTCATTTATAAGATTTAATATTAGTTGGGAGAATTCCTGGAGAACTTCAACTTTAGAAAGTAATTGGGATGCTGCATGGGTATTTGTAAAATACAGAAAGAAGCATGCTTTATTATGGAATCATGTTACATTATCTGGTGCCGGACATTTTGCTCCTGCTGGTTCAATAATTGAAACACCCCTTGATAGAGTCGGGGTTTTTATAAGAAAAAATTCAGATGGTATTGGAAATGTGTCCTGGACAAATGTTCTGCTTAAATGGGATTATGGTATAAATGGAGTTAATGATAATGATAGTTTAGAAGTGTGCGTATATGGTATTGAAATGGTATATATACCAACTTGCTCTTTTTTTATAGGAGATGGATCTTCAGGTTTTATTGAAGGGCATTTTGAAGCTGGAAATAGTGGAACTCCATACCAGATTACTTCCGAAGCACCAATTACATTAGGTGGTGTGGCAATTACTAATCTAAACAGTCATAATTCAGTAAATATGTCTACTGTAGATGACTTTAACTATGCTACCATACAAATATTACCAGCTAATTTTCCAAAAGGATATAATGCCTTTTATATTATGAAATATGAAATATCTCAGGAACAATATGTGCAATTTCTAAATAAATTAACATACGATCAACAGGTATGGAGAACATCTGTGCAGCCAAATTCTGCAATAGGCTCATACGCATTAAGTAATACATTCAGAAATGGAATACGAATAATTACTCCTGGAAATTTTATTACCCCGGCCATTTATGGTTGTGATCTAAATGGGAACAATGTTTTTTCGGAAAGTAATGATGGACAGAATGTAGCTTGTAATTATCTGAATTGGAATGATTTAGTCGCTTACCTTGATTGGAGTGGTTTAAGACCTTTAACAGAATTAGAATTCGAAAAAGCATGTAGAGGAGGAAATGTCCCGGTTTCAGATGAATATGCATGGGGCAATACTTCTATAACAGGTGCAACAGGAATAAGTAATAACGGGGCAGCAAATGAAAAAGCGAGCAATGCAGGTGCAAATTGTGTTTATAATGATGCAGTTGGTGTACAGGGGCCAATGAGGGTAGGATGTTTCGCTCAATTTACCAATCGACGAAATTCAGGAGGATCATATTTTGGAGTAATGGAATTAAGTGGAAATCTTTGGGAAAGAACAGTCTCGGTAGGAAATGTTAACGGTAGAAATTTTACTGGTTTATGTGGCGATGGTAATCTTGATGAGTCTGGATTTGCAGATGTGCCAGATTGGCCGACCTTTGGAGACGGAGGAGGATTCAGAGGAAATGAATGGTATGGGGATTATTCCAATTTAAGAGTTTCTGACCGTAGGCATGCATCACGCCCTGCTGCAGGAAGGCTTGGGTCGTACGGTGGGAGAGGAGCACGGAATATTCCCTAGTTGAAAATGATGGATTATTCTTTTATTATCAATTATTGTAACAAATTAAAAAAATGTATGCATGTTTAAAAGTTTTTTGATATTTATAATAGTCGTTTTTTCAATCAAATCAAATGCACAAAACAACTCTGTTTTTAACGGAGGAAATGGTAGTGGATCTTCTTGTAATTGTGCCGGAAGTGTGCTTGAAGTTCCTCTTCCTGTTGAACTAATTTCGCTTACAGCAAGGGTTAATGGGCAGTATGTTGTTATGGAATGGATTACGGCAACTGAAATAAATAATGCTTATTTTACTGTAGAAAGATCAGAAGATATTTTACATTGGGAATCAATAGTAAATGTTAATGGTGCAGGAAACAGTAACTCCACGTTGAATTATTCAGCAATTGACTATAATCCGTTGCAGGGTTTATCTTATTATCGTTTACGTCAGGCTGATTATGATGGCAGATATAATTATTCAGATATGGTGTCAGTTAATTTTACTTATTCCGATGACTATATATTAATTTTTCCTAATCCTGTAACAGATAACTTAACGATTTATTTTAATTCAAACCCGGAAGAATTAATAATTACAGATATTCAGGGAAACATTGTTAAGAAACTCTCTTTAAAAGAGACCGAAAATTCAATAACTTTTCCGGTTATAAATCTCCAGGAAAGTATATATTTTATAACTGTTAAAAGTTTAAATAAACAATTAAAGTATAAATTGATAAAAATCAGGAATTAAACATAATGTTCAAAATAATTTAAAATAAATATATTTCTATTTCAATAAGATACTGAAAAAACATATTGCTAAATATCTGTCTGTAATCCCATAAAGGATTAGGGTTATGGAGCCTCATTTATCAACAAATGTAGATGAAATTGCTTTTTATTGAGCATATGTTTGCATTTGTTACTGCTGTTATTTTTTAAAATGTAATTAATTTTTATCCGGTTTTTTTTAATTATTACATAACAATCAGGTTGTTGTGTGAATCTGTGTGATAAAGCTGATAACTGGATTTTTTTAATTACAATTTATTGATAATGATAAGCTATTCAGAATGCGTATACAAATTTCTGTCGAAATGAATACAATGTAATATGGAAAAAGCCGCATGTCATTAATTATTTAATAAATAATTAATGAACAGGTTAATTATTATAAAAATTGTTACAGTGAAAAATTCTTTTAAATAATGCAAAAATTTTCAATGTTTATTCTTCTGGTAGTTGTTTTCTTTAAAATAACTAAATCTAATAACATTAATATTACCAATCTATCGGTACCCGATGCCAATCATATCCGGTTTGATATTTCCTGGGAAAATAGCTGGTACATTTCAGGATCCAACTGGGATGCTGTCTGGGTATTTATTAAGGCCCAGAATTGTGCAGGAACGACCACCTGGGATCATGTGAATTTAAGCGCCATTCCTGCCGATCATTCTGTGTCGGGAGGTACCGGTTTATATGTGGAAGTGGCTGTGACTGACGGCAAAGGAGTGTTTATTCGCAGAAACAGCAACGGCTTTGGAACTCAATCAGGAACAATTACTTTAGCATTTGCATCAGCTATTCCTTCTTTTGCCACCACTAATTTTCATGTATTTGGTATCGAAATGGTCTGGGTCCCGCAGGGAAGTTATAGAGTAGGCGATGGCTCTACGAATAATACAACACAATCCGTAGCTTCGTTCGGAACAGAGGGTGCTTCAACACCATATTTAATTACTGACGAAAATTGGATGGACTGGGATGTGTTGATGAATACGAAACCTGGCGATAATTTGATTACAATGCATCCTCAGTTACCTGCATTTTTCCCAAAAGGATACGATGCGTTTTATTGTATGAAATATGAAATTTCCCAGCAGCAATATATGACTTTTTTAAATGATCTTTCATTATTACAACAAGGTACACGTACCTTTGCACCGCCCAGTTCTCCTGCAGGAACCCTGGCAATGACAACTCCGGGTAATCAAAACAGAAATTCGATTGTAGTAAGAATACCTTCAATATCAGGATTGCCTGCTGTTTATGATAATGACCTGAACCTTGACGGCGCTTATGGCGACGGTAAAGATATTGCATGTAATTATTTGTCCTGGGACGATCTGGTAGCCTACCTGGATTGGACAGCGCTTCGCCCAATGACGGAACTTGAGTTTGAAAAAGCATGCAGGGGACCTATAGGCTCTGTATTGACAGAATTTCCATGGGGGAACACAACCATTTTACAGGCAATATCCTCTTCCATTACAAACGGAGGAGCGTCAAATGAATTATCAGCATCGGCCGGTGTCGGACTTTGCGCTTATGGCGCCGGGGCCAGTACTACTCTTGGTCCATTTCGTTGCGGTTTTGCTTCTTCAGCAAGTACCATTCGGTTAACTGCAGGCGCATCATATTGGGGAATCTTTGATTTGGGAGGAAATGTGTGGGAACAAACCGTATCGTGCGGATCTGTTATCTGGCCGGCAAGAGTACCTGCTTCAATTACTTTTAATGGCAGTAATGGGGATGGATCTATAAATGTTTTTGGAAATGCAAATGTAGCAACATGGCCTTCAATAGGGACAACTGGTGCAGTAATCGTCAGAGGTGGAAATTGGGAATATGTGTCTCAGAAAGTGCAGGTATCCGACCGGACTTATGTTATTAATATTACCGAGAATTCCGGAAGAGTTAGAAGAACCGGCGGAAGAGGTGTAAGAAAACCATAACAATACTAACATGAGTTTTTTAAAATTATTTTTTGCACTTGTTTCTTTTTTAACTAATGTTTTTTTTTCCTGTGGTCAGTTTTTAGGTGGAGCCGGCAGTGGCCATTCAAAGACAGGAATTGTCAATACAATTTGCCCTGCTATGTCTACAAATCCGTTTACCGGAGGCAATGGCGATGGACAATCAAATACCGAAATCTCATCTGTTAATTGTTTTGCTTTAAATGTAAATCCATTTTCCGGGGGAGTCTGTGAAGGGTACTCTGATTTCAGATTATTATATAGTGATCCTTTAACCTGTTGGACGCTTCCTGTCGAATTACTCGTATTTGATGCAATTCCTGATGAAAGTAAAGTAAACCTGATTTGGGCAACTGTTAGCGAAATAAACAATGATTATTTTACAGTCGAAAGATCTGCTGATATTATGAATTGGGAATCAATAATAAAAGTTAAAGGAGCAGGAAACAGTAATTCCACATTGAATTATTCGGCTATCGATTATCAACCGTTGCAGGGTTTATCTTATTATCGTTTACGTCAGGCTGATTATGATGGCAGATATAATTATTCAGATATGGTGTCAGTTAATTTTACTTCTTCCGATGACTATATATTAATTTTTCCTAATCCTGTAACAGATAACTTAACGATTTATTTTAATTCAAACCCGGAAGAATTATTAATTATTGATATTCATGGAAAAATTGTTAGGAAGTTCTCTTTAAAAGAGGTAGAAAATGCAATAACTTTTTCAGTAAAAGATTTTCAGGAAGGTACGTATTTTATAGCTATTAAAACATGTAACAATGAACAATTCAATTCTAAATTTATAAAAATCAGAAATTGAAAATACAATTGGTATATAACATATTACTATCGGAACAGAATTCCGAACGGTAATTTGTTAAATTTATGTATGAATAACATCTTCTTTATTAATATTGTTTGAAAATCAACAGGAAAGAAACAGAAGACACATTTATCAACAAATGTAAATGAAAATTAAATATTTCAAAATTACATTTGAATAAAATAAATCTTAATTAAGATTTTTGTTAGAATTTATTTGTCGTCTTTTATGGGACTGACGTTGCGGCCTGTATTTAATAAAGTGAGACTCATTAATAAATAATGAATTGAGATGGATAGAACAGTTATACTAACACTTTGCGGAGTATATAATCTCCTTTTTGCAATCTTTCATATTTGTTTTTGGAAAATATTCAAATGGAAAGAAGATCTACAACGGAACAGTATTGCTAATCGGGCTATCATACAGATTTTAAATGTAAGATTAATATATATATTTCTGCTCATGTCTTTTTTGTATTTTTTCTGTAAGGACCAAATGATGACTTCCGATATCGGATTAGTCTTATTAATAGGATTTTTTGGATTCTGGGTAGGAAGAACAATTGAACAATTTGTTTTTCTAAAAGTGAAGTCTAAAATATCAACCATATTAACTTTTATATTCTTTACAGGAATCATTATTCATTTGTTACCATTAATTTTTTACTTTATTGCCAATAAATCGTTATGATAAAAATTGATTCTTCAAAATTAACTGGTGCAAATACCTATTTTACAGATTTTGAAAATAGGATTTTGACTACTGATAGAAATGGTCAGGGATTTTTGAAAAACATTGAACGTTCACTTAAGATTCTTTTATTAACAAAGAATAATATTATTTGCCCTGTTTCCAGCCTTACCTCTGAATTTGCTTATAATTTTTTCAAAAATAATCCTGTTTTATTAAGACAATCCTTAGTTATTCCTGCCTTTGAGTCAGATAAAAATTCTTACATCGATATATTTTCATCTGTAAGAATACCTCAAAATTTAAAGAAAGAAATGATTTCATTTTATAATGAAAATACAAACATTGCAATAAAAAGTGAAGTCAAATCCGATTCAGGTTGGTTTTTTGAATCGTTTTTAAATAGTGTTAAAAATAAAGGATCAATTATAAACGCCAGAATATCTGATTTGTCAGAAGAAATAACAGATTTGTCAATAATTAAGTTGGAAAATTATAAGGTTCATGATTTAAAGACAATAGATAACTTCTCGAAGAATGTTTCAGTTAATTTAACGCCGACTTTAAATAACTATTCCGAACAACTCAGCCATATGTCAGGAGCTCGTAGTTTAAACTGTGAAAGTTCAAGATATTATAAATACTTTATTGATTATAGTTTACCGAATCTTAAAAAGAACAAAACTTTTTTATCTGGTATACAGATATTTTGGAAATTGTTTATTGAGATTATATATGAAATGTTGAATAAACCAAAGATACCTGTTGATTTGATTGATAAATTAACTTTCGAAGACATTTTATATTTAAAACAACCTATTCTTAATAATGAGTTTATTAATGATTATAATCAGCTTTATTATAAGTCTGTTTTTTCGCTTCTTGATAACAATTCAAATAATATACTACATAATGTCGAAGAATTATTAATGTTTAAGCATAGGCTTGAGTTCTATTTTGATGAAATATTTACAAAAGAACTTGAACATTATTTTATGAAAAATACTGTGATAAATTCAAATGGATTTTTCAAGAATACAATAAAATATGGAATAGGTGTAATTCCTCTAAATAACATTGTTTCTGGCGGAACCGGTATTTTTACCGAGTTAAAAGCAGCTTATTTTAACATTAGCCAGAACTTTAATAATGCTAACTCGGTTAATACATATGATAATAATCTCGAAAAGGCGGTTATTCTGTTAGTTGATATGGTTAGAGGTTTTAATTCAGATAATAAATTAACTCTTTTTGAGATTTTTGATAGTATATTTAACTCCATAACATATAAAGTTTTAGTTTGAAATTTAAACTCCGTCCCTGAAATGACTGAAAATCGCACAATTACTAATAGAATACAGATTCAATTTCATGGATAATGATTATTTTTATCTCAATATTTAATAATACATTTGTTTACCTGGCAGGAATGTATTTCAGAAAACTATTTAAATTATAGACCTAAATTAAAACAACCATGAGAACATTTATTGTAGATGCCTTCACAGATAAACCTTATTCTGGCAACCCGGCCGGAGTTTGTATTTTAGATAAAGAATTACCTGAAAATTTAATGATTAAGATAGCCCGCGAAATAAACCATTCCGAGACAGCATTCTTGTTTAAACAGGATAATACATATTCCCTGCGATGGTTTACTCCAAGAACTGAAATTAGCCTTTGTGGCCACGCCACTTTAGCAACAGCCCATATTTTGTTTGAGACAGGACTACACCAGGCAGATAAATCAATAGAGTTTAATACTAAAAGCGGGATTCTTACGGCACGAACCAGTAATAAAATGATTGAATTAAATTTTCCGCAATTATTTGTAAATGAATGTGAAATTAATGATATTGTAGAAAAATCTTTCGATATTAGACCAGAATTTATTGGCAAAAATGATAAGCGGTATTTAATAGAAATTGATAATGTTGAAAAACTGAAAGCAATAAAACCTGATTTTCAGTTATTACAAAAATCTGACAGGGGAGGATTTATAATAACTGCAAAATCAAATGATAAATTTGATTTTTATTCAAGATTTTTTGCTCCGGGAGTGGGTGTAAATGAAGATCCGGTTACTGGATCTGCTCATTGTTATTTGGCGCCTTACTGGTCAAAGAAATTAAATAAATCAAAAATGCTGGCTTTTCAGGCATCAGAAAGAACAGGAGTGATGGAATGTGAACTTGCAGATAATAACCGGGTATTACTGCGAGGAAATGCTATAACCATGAATGAAATGAAATCTGACTGGAAAGATATTTAACAGTACTGTAATCCCAGTTTTAATATTTTAAAGAAAAATATATATGATTAAGAATTCAAAACAACTTATGAAATTTTCGTTAATTTCATTTCTATTTGTTTTTATTTTTGGACTCATTCGATCATCTGGTCCTTTTAAAACGTTTTTTGCTGATCCGGATGCTATGAGTAACGTAATGTTATTTCATTCGCATTTTGACCAGTTATGCTGGTTAGGGGCAGCTGCCATTGGCGCAGCGTTTTATGTGTTTAAAGATTCGTATGACGGAGGGGAAAAATCTGTAAGAATTTTTACGAAATTATATATTATTGGTACGTTAATATTTTCATTGGCTTTTCTTATCCGGGCTGTAGGTTTTGCATCAGGAACGGTAATTTTACAGAAAATTCTGTTTATTTTATTTGTTTCGACAGGTGGTCTTATTTTTTTAATACTTATTGGCTTTGCGGTTTACATATTGAAAAACACAAAAAGGAAAAATACAAAATAGCACAAATTTTATTTTATAGGCTTTTATAAAAGATTGAATATAGCAAAACCTCATGGTTGATTACTTAATAATAGGAATAGGTTTCGCTTTTGCAAGTGTTGTGCAGCCCGGTCCGTTTCAGGCTTTTCTCCTTTCCCAAAGTTTGACAAACGGCTGGCGTAAAACTATTCCCCTGGCATTTGCTCCATTGATAAGTGATGGGCCAATAATATTTATTGTATTATTTGTGCTAACAAAACTACCTGAAGAGTTTTTGCAGATTCTTCAGTGTGCCGGCGGAGTATTACTTTTATATCTGGCTTATGGCGCTTTTAGAACATGGCAGTCATTCAATAAACGAAAAGAACAGGAAGTCTCCGTTCAGCAAAGCGTGTTTAAAGCAGTAATGGTGAATTTTTTAAATCCGGGACCATACCTTGGTTGGAGTTTGGTTATGGGACCGTTGTTACTGAAAGCATGGCACGAGAGTCCTTCAAATGGTATAGCCTTGATATGCGGATTTTATTGTACAATGGTAACCTGTACTATGGGAATAGTGATACTTTTTGCTTTTGCTAAAAATTTAGGCCCAAAGGTAAGTCGAATATTAATAGGTGTTTCTGCAATTTTTATGGCACTTTTTGGGATATATCAATTTTGGTCTGGAATTAATTAATAAAAATTACTGCACATTTTTAACAGTTCTATTAAAAATTCAATAAGATAATCATGAATGAAGTTCTGAAAGCTAATGAGATGTATAATCGGGGTTATATGTGCTCCCAATCAGTTTTTGTTGCATTTTGTGAAGATTATGGAATAAACAAAGATGCAGGGCTTAAATTATCGAAATTTTTAGGATTTGGTTTTTTGTTTCGTGGCGATTACTGTGGAGCTGTATCAGGCGCATTAATGATATACGGATTAAAATATAGCTCCGGAGAAATATATAATGAATTATCGGATGAGGTTTATTATCAATTAGCAAAGGAGCATATAAAAAGATTTAAGGAAATACATGGCTCTTGCTTATGTAAAGATCTTTTAACAGCCGATGTGTCTACAAAAGAAGGAATGTCGTATTTAAGGGAAAATAATCTTTTTAATATAAAATGTCCGAAATTCGTAAATGATTCGGCAGAAATATTAACACAAATTATAAAAGAAATGGAACAGAAAGAATCTAAAGGTTATTTTGAAAAAGTCGCGAAAGAATGGAATAACATGCAACAAACATTTTTTTCTGATTCAGCAAGAAATAAAGCGTTCGCTTTAGCCAATATTAAAAAAGGCGATGTTATTGCAGACATCGGAGCTGGCACAGGGTATATTACAGAAGGGCTGACAGGAAAAGATGTTTATGTTATTGCGGTTGACAGGTCTTCATCCATGTTGAAGGAAATGCAAAAGAAATTTTCAACATTTAACACAATCGAATACCGGCTAGGTGATTCTGAATATCTTCCATTAAAAGATGAAGAAGCAGATTATGCATTTGCCAATATGTATTTACACCATGTTGATGATCCCGGGAAATCAATTAAAGAAATGGCCAGGGTTATAAAAAAAGGAGGGAAATTATTTATTACCGATTTAGATGAGCATACGAATGAGTTTTTACGAACAGAACAATACGATAAGTGGCTGGGATTTAAAAGAGACAATATTAAGAAATGGTACGAGGCAGCCGGACTAACAAATATTGCGGTAGATTGCGTAGGTGATAATTGTTGTGCAAGTTCCGGATCGAATCGTAACGACAGGGCTGAAATAAGTATATTTATTGCATATGGTCAGAAATAAATGCATAAATTAAAAAAATAAGAACCGGCCAGGATTAAAGATGCAATTAACTTTGTAGATGAATTCAATACACAAAATAATATTTACTGGATTCTATTGAAATATTTAATTGAAAAACATGTGGAATAACGTTTATTTTGTACTTAAATGTCCGTTAATGCTAATTCTGTAAATGAGAAATATTTTCAGGTTTATACTTCTTCTTTTTGTGATTTTTTCCTACAGCTATTCATTTTGCCAGTTTTCAATAAAGGGAAAAGTTATAGACAGTAAGACTAAAGAACCGCTTGCATTTGTGAATATTATATTTAACAGTAATCCGCATTTAGGAACTACAACTGATATAGACGGAAGATTTTATTTTAGCCATTCTCAAAAAATCACAACCTTTAGTTGCAGTTACCTGGGTTATGAAAATCTTACAGTTAGTTTAGACTCCATTAGAAAGCAAAACAACTTGCTGATAATAGAACTGGTTCAATCTGCATATAACCTTCAGGAAGTTGTTGTCAAACCAGGTGAAAATCCCGCAAACAATATTATTAAAAAAGTAATTCAGAATAAAAGAATAAATAACCCTGAAAATATTTCATCCTTCAAATATACCTCATATAACAAATCTGTTTATGATTTTTCCAGGAATGATACTGTTTCTCCGGATACAACAAATTCATTTAAGGCTATTAAAGCTGATGAATCCGATAGTATTGAAATCGCAATGGACAAACTATTAAAAGGTGGCCATTTTCTGATTATGGAATCTGTGACCGAAAGAAAATATATTTCACCCGGTATAAACGAAGAAATAATAACCGGGGCAAGAGTTTCAGGATTTAAACATCCTTCATTTGCACCTCTGGCAACGAACATGCAACCTTTTTCTTTTTATAAAGACCTCATAAAAATTTTTGATGTAAATTACCTTAATCCGATCAGTAACGGAAGTCTTGAAAAATACCGGTTTAATATAGAAGATACCCTGTATCAGAATAATGACACTGTTTTCATTATCTCTTTTAAACCATTGGCTCACAAAAATTTTGAGGCCCTGACAGGATTGCTTTACATTAATACAAATAAATTTGCTATTCAAAATGTTATTGCAGAACCTTTTAAAAAAGGGTTTATTGATATTAAAATACAACAGCAGTACACGTTTATCGATAACAAACAGTGGTTTCCTAAACAATTAAATTTTGAAATGACAATCAGGCAATATCCGACTAAGAAGATTGGCACAATTGCAAACGGAAAAAGTTATATCGAAAACGTTGAATTATTTTCAGACCTTGACAAAAAAGACTTTTCATTGGAATCTGTTAAAATGCATGAGCTGGCAACCGAAAGGGATAGTGTGTTTTGGAATAAATACCGAACAGAACCGTTAAACAAAAAGGAACTGACAACTTATCAGGTAATAGATAGCTTTGGAGAGAAAAATAAATTCGAAGCCTTGCTTCGTTTAATGGAAAAAATATCTCAAAACAAAATACCTGTCAGGTTTATTGATCTTGAAATATCAAAAATATTGCTATATAATAAGTATGAAGGTACCAGGCTTGGATTAGGCGCATATACCAACGAGAAGATACTTAAATTTTTCTCTGTAGGAGGTTTTTTTGGCTATGGATTAAAGGATAATCAGTGGAAATATGGCGGGGAACTTATTTTAAAACTAATCAAAGAAAAAGAACTGGAAATAAGAGGAAAATACCAGATTAACTTAAGGGAAGCAGGGGGTTCAGATCTGAGTTTTTTTAATCAGAATTATTATAGTTATAGAACTTACCTGGCTTACCGGATGGACCGGATACAACAAAGTAGTTTCTCGATTGGTTTTAGAGCAGTTAAATATGCTAAACTAAACTTTATATTAAGGAATACTGAAGTTATTCCGCAATATGGTTACGAGTTTCAAACTGGTAATTTACAGAAAATTACAAGTTATTCAATGAGTGATATTACAATTAACCTGAGATACGCATACAAGGAAAAATTAATAAAATCCTTAAATCAAAGAGTTAGTACAGGAACAAAGTACCCCATAATTTACCTGACCTATTCAAAAGGGATGAAGGATTTTTATAATGGCAGATTTGATTTCAATAAAATTGAAGCAAGAATTGAAAAATCGTTTACAATAAAAAATTTAGGTGAAACAAATTTACGAATGGAAGGCGGATACATTGATAAATCTCTTCCTTACGGGCTATTATATACAGGCGAAGGAAGTTTTGACGGAGATATGTTTGTTCTGATTAAAAACAGTTTTCAGACAGCTTTGCCTTATGAATTTTTATCTGACCGGTATATCAATTTTTATTTTTCACATAATTTTGGTTCACTGTTATTTCAGATCAATAAATTTAAACCTCACATTACTTTACATCAGAATATGGGATGGGGAATGTTATCCAGGCCTGAAGATCATAAAACAATTGAATTTAAAACCAAAGAAAAAGGATTTTATGAAACAGGTTTGCAGTTTGACAACATTGTTAAGTTAAACTATTATAATATTGTATATTTAGGTTTTGGTGCCGGGGTCTATTACAAATACGGACAGTATGCGAATAAAAATATGCAGGATAATTTAGCTTTTAAATTTTCAATGACTTTTACGACAAAATAAATGGTGAAATATAATTCAGTAAACAAAGTGGAAATAAAATTGAGACCCATAGCAACAGTAAAAAATTCCAGAAAAACACCCATAGATGATTTTTGGGAAGAAGTAATCTCAGAAATTGAACTTGCCGACGATATTCCGGTTGAAGCATTTAATGGCATATCTGATTTTTCACATCTTGAAATTATATACTACCTTAATAAAGTAGAGAACAATGAAATCGTTTTTTCTGGCAGGCCGAGAGGTAACCCGGATTTTCCGATGGTAGGTATTTTTGGACAACGAAAAAAAGACAGGCCTAATACAATTGGACTTTGTACCGTTGAACTGATAGAACATGCCGGAAGAACGATTAAAGTTAAATATCTTGACGCTATTGACGGGACACCTGTTTTGGATATTAAACCCGTATTTAAAGAATACCGGTTAAAAGGAGAGATAAAGCAACCCTTGTGGGTTTCGGAATTAATGAAAAATTATTGGAGGTAATTTATGTCAGTCAAAGAACATTATGATACTCATCTGGGAAATTTTTATTCCTGGATGGTTGGTGACTTTGAAACAAGGCAACAAGAGTTCCGGGAATTTTTAAAAAGTAATAATATTTTTCCGAATTCAACAAAAACTGCATTGGACCTTGGATGTGGAAATGGAATACAAAGCGTGTCTCTTGCAAAAACTGGTTTTGACGTTATAGCCATTGATTTTAATAAACAGTTATTGTCGGAATTAAACATAAACCGGAAGCAACTAAAGATTAAAATTATTGAGGATGATATTCAGAATTTAAAAAAATATTCAGAATTAAAACCGGAATTAATTATATGCTGGGGCGACACAATAGCTCATCTTGAAGATATGGATAATGTCAATCAGTTTATTGAAGATTGTTCGTCGATTCTGACAACCCAGGGGAAACTGATTCTTTCGTTTCGCGACTATTCAACTCCTCTTTCAGGAGATAACCGGTTTATACCGGTAAAAAGTGATGATTCTAAAATACTGACTTGTTGCCTCGACTATGAACAAACAAGAGTAAGAGTAACCGACCAGCTTTATTACAAAACAGAAAACAATTGGCAACAAAAAGTAAGTTCCTATTTTAAAGTCCGGCTTTATCCGAAAGAAATGGAGTCAATTATTCAGCAAAACGGATTGACAATAAAATCGAACGAAATATTATTCAGAATGCATACAATTATTGCAACTAAATAGGCTTATAATGAAGTGGATAAAAAGCATAAATTATTCTATAAATACCATATAGAATTTCTTAACATTTGTAATTAATTTAATTAAAAGTTGATTATAGTTTTGCCCTGTAAAACTTTACATTAATAAATCGATTTAATTGAAGTTTGAAGTGGAGATTAGTAACCACTTTTTTGAAAAAACAAGGCGAAACCGAAAAGCCACATGAGTAGGGAAAATATATAATAAAAAAGTTATGAGAATTAAATTAATGGCTGCTGTATTAATTGCCTGTTCTATGTTAATGGTATATTCTTGTGGAAAAGATAAAACCAATATTAGCCGTTATGATGCTGATAAAAGCCATCATATGGGCGATAATTGCATGGAATGTCATAAGAAAGGTAAATGGGGTAAAGGATGGTTTAATGTTGCCGGAACTGTTTATGATAGCCTGAAATCTAATACATTTCCAAATGCTACTGTAAATCTTTATACAGGTTCCAATGGTACTGGTACTTTGAAATATACTATTCAGGCAGATGCTAAAGGTAATTTCTTTACAACCGAGGATATCGATTTTGGAAGTGGTTTGTATTTTTCAGTAAAAGGTAAAGAAACAACAAAATACATGTCGTCAACCGAAACAAGTGGAAAATGTAATAGCTGTCATGGTGTTTCTACGGATAAAATCTGGACGGAATAACATGATTTCATAGATAATATTAGTCCGGAACTACGTATCCAATTTAAAAAGTAATACATAAAGAAGTCCCTGGCAGGAAAACCACCGCAGACCTTATTGTAACAATTACCGCAAGGATGGAAGCAGGCTCTGAAGGATTACCTCTGGATGTTCAGGTGTCTGCACTATGTTAGTACTGACACATCAGAATATGCCAGAAAATAAAGATGTAACAAATAATAGGTTACTTTTAGAAACTGTTTTGAATATCATTTTTACTTTTACTAATCAAAATTACAACCCTCCCCAATACGACCGCCGCTTTTGAGTTTTTTTAGATTTATTAAAATTCAAAACAGTTTCGTAATTATTGGTTTGATAATGTAACCTGAAAAAGCAAAAAAAATCATTAAACGTTACTTGGTAAATTTCAGGTATATAGAACAGAGCTATTATCGAAATCCGAACGGAATATTTTATAAAAAACAGGTTTACTATTATAGATTTGTTAAGTATAATTAGTATTTAATATTGTTTGCATTACAATGGATCATAAAATCTTATTTAAAGACGAAATTAAAATTCTTAACAAGGCTTATAAGATATTAAAGGACTTAAATAATGAAAACTCAATATCCGGTTCCAGCCCCGAAACTTCTTTATTAATGCTGGAAGATAAGCTACTGTCATCAAAGGAAATAGAAATAATGATAATGATCTGTGAAGAAAAAAGTAATAAGGAAATCAGTAAAAAACTTCGAATCAGTCATAGAACCATTGAAGGTTATCGTTCAAAAATAATTAAAAAAACAAATTCCAGAAATGTTGTAGGTGTTGTTAAGTATGCTATAAAGAATAAATTATATGTCGTAAATTAACAATTAGTAGTAAGCTCAATAAAGATGAATAGATTTTCTATCGATGAGCGTACCGAGATTTATAGTACCTGTTTTTGTTTCAGTAATATAATTTATGAATGGTTCTTTTAAAAGAAGTACTCTTTTCGAAAACAGAGAGCCTTATTGGTATTTATCAACATTTGTATACGACTTTTTAAAAGGCGGACTTTATTTTTGAATCGTTAAAGAGTTATTTAACGGGCTAGATACTGAAGCCTTTCTTTTAAGAAATTTAAGAAAAAGTGCGGAGTCAGCACTATAATCACTGACACATAATGTATGAAAACAATATCTTTACTTACTACTCTGTTATTAATAGTAAATGCTACTTTGTTATTCCCGGGTATTACTTATTCCCAGGCATGTTTTTCTTCTGCTACTAATTTTAATACGGGAAATGGTTCCTATGCAGTAACAACCGGCGATTTTAATGGGGATGGATATGTCGACCTGGTAATTCCGAATCATAGTTCTAATTATGTTTATGTTTTAAACGGTAATGGTTCCGGGAGCTTTTCTGCTGCCACCAACTTTACTGTTGACTGGTATCCTTCTTCAGCTATAAGTGCAGATTTTAACGGAGATGGAAAATCGGATATAGTAACAACGAACAGTGGAATATATAATAATATTTCAGTGCTGATTGGTAATGGCTCCGGAGGTTTTTCTACAGCTGCTGATTTTGGGGTCGGTGTTACTCCTGTTTCTCTTGTAAGTGCTGATTTTGACAGTGATGGAAAAATGGATATAGCAACCGTTAATAGTAGTTCCAATAATATATCAGTGTTGACAGGTAATGGATCCGGAGGTTTTTTACCTGCTGTTAATTTTCCTGTAGGAACATACCCATTAGCTATTGTTTGTGCTGATTTTAACGGAGATGGAATAAAGGATATAGCAACGGCATGTGGTAGTATTAATAGCGTATCGGTATTAATTGGTGATGGCCTGGGAAGTTTTTCTGCACCTTCAAACTTTGCTGTTGGAGCATCGCCACGTTCTCTCGTCTCTTCGGATTTTAATGGTGACGGGATAATGGATATAGCAACAGGTAATTTAGGTTCAAATAATGTCTCAATCTTAATTGGCGATGGTTTAGGAAACTTTTCTGTACCCACAGTCTTTGCAGTAAACGGTAGCCCAACATCTGTATGTTCAGGAGATTTTAATGAGGATGGTAATGCAGATATTATTACTTCTAATATGAATTCAAATAATGTGTCAGTATTGATCGGTAATGGCTCCGGAGGTTTTTCATCACCGGTTAATTTTGCCGTCGGAACATATCCAAATTCAATTACATGTGCTGATTTTGATGGAGATGGTAAAATGGATATAGTAACTGCAAATAATTTTTCAAATAATGTTAGTGTATTATTAAATTGCTTTATAACAAATGTTACAGATTTATCGGAAGCACGAACCATATCTGTTTACCCGAATCCATTCAATTTTTCTGCAAATATTCAATTTAATGGAACTGTTAGTAATGCCGGTTTAAGTATTTATAATGTGTATGGACAAAAAGTAAAAACAATTAGTCATATTTCAGGAACTGAAATTAAACTGAATAGAGCAGATTTAACCAGTGGAGTTTATTTTATTTATCTAAAACAAGATAATGGAATTTTAACTAAGCAAAAGTTGATTATTACTGAATAATGCAAAAAAGTGAGAATAAAGATATTTGTTATTATATGTTTCCTGAATTATTTTTCTTTCGGGCAAAAGAAATACATTTGTTTTTCGTTCGATGATTTACCTGTTGTAAGTTATGGTATCACAGATACCAACTATCAGAAACAGCTTTTTGATAAACTTATAACATCATTGAAGAATAATAATATTCCCGCTATAGGATTTGTAAACGAAGGTAAATTGTATGATAACAAACTATTAAACCCGTTTCAGGTTAACCTGCTTAACAACTGGGTTGATTGTGGTTTAGACATAGGTAACCATACATTCTCTCACTCCGATTATAACTCGGTTTCTTTTAAAGAATATTCAAAAGATATTGCAAAGGGAGAAATTGAGTCAAAGAAAATACTGGGTCGGAATGGCAAAAACATAACATATTTCAGACATCCTTTTATTCATTTAGGTAATACCAAAGCAAAAGCAGACTCATTAAGCAACTATTTGTTGAATCATGGGTACCTGGAAGCGCCTGTTACAATTGATAATGATGATTACTTATTTGCATTTGCTTACCAGAAGGCTAAAGTAAAGAATGATAAAATGCTGATAGAACAAATTGGAAATGATTATATTAACTATACTGAAAAGAGATTGAAATTTTATGAGAAAGAAGCATTTGGTTTATTCGGAAGAGATATCAGCCAGGTATTACTTCTTCATGCCAGTTTGTTGAATTCAGACTACATTGATTATCTTGCTGTTATGTTTCGGAAGAATAATTATACTTTTGTAAGCATAGATAAAGTACTCGAAGACGATGCTTATAAATCAGAAATTACAATATATGGGAGTTGGGGAATTTCCTGGATTGATAGTTGGGCTCTTTCAATGGGTAAAAAAGGTGATTTCTTTAAAGATGAGCCAATTATTCCTGGGTATATTTTAAAAGTGCCTGAATAAGGATTAATTCTCAAATAGATTACCATTTATTGACAAAAGTAAATGCACTGAAATTTTATAATAACTATTTTTACATTAATAATTTTAAAAATGAAATTTATTCCAAAACGGGTTACAAAAACGTACAAACAAATAAACAGTGGAAGCCCGGATGTGGTTTTTCCTTTACTTTGCCCGGTAAGGGAAGGCGATTGGCTCGAAGACTGGGAGTATGAAATGATTTTTTCGAAATCTGGTTTAGCAGAAAAAGGATGTATTTTTACTACACCCTTTAATGAGACTACTGATACCTATTGGTATGTTACCGTTCATAATTCAGAAACTAAAGAAATTGAATTTCTCCGAATGGCTATCCCTGAAATAATTATTAAAATTAATATAAAATTAGAGGATAATCATAATGGAACCACAAGTACTGCTATTTCTTATGAATATACTGCACTTAACGAAAAACAAAATGAATGGATAGAAAATGAATCTGACACCTATTTTAACAATATGATGAAGGAATGGGAGAAGTCTATTAATCATTACATCAAGACGGGTGAGAGGTTGCATTTAAAATAGATTCAAAACAGTTTCTAAGAAGGGATGATGATATTTCCTGTGACTGGAAAAGATAAAAATATGCACTGAATCAGTTCAGGCATACCTCCAGGAAAACAAATTTATCATCAAGCAGATCAAACCTGTAAAGAACAGGTTCATATTCACATATCTTCTTAGGAAGTTTGGAAATCTTATACCTGGGTATCTTTTTTTGTTTGGGTTTATTTTTCATGGCAAACAGGCTAAACTTAATTCCAGTTAAAACCAGGGCAATATTAATGATAAAATCTGTTTTCTGTTCCCGTTCAATGCCGAAAAATAGATTTTTTCCATACAACCTGTAATTAAAAAACCCCGCTGTTGTCAGTATGGTTCAACAACGGGGTTTGACACGACCCTAAAAAAAACAAACATGAAAAATCAAATATACATAAATTTAAACACTTAATCAAATGGTTTCCGTAAAAAAAAACGGGAAAAATACCGGGTAGTGGATTCCTGTCGCCCGTGTAACGTGGCATACAGAACCTGTTCCCGGGAAAAGAATCAAAATCCGGGAACGTTGTTCTCAAAAACATGAAAAATGTCATTTTTTTCAAAAAAAATTTACTCACTCATAATCCTGAAATTCAGCCACTATTATTTAGAATAAAAATGAATTACAGGCCAGCCATATTTTTTACCCAAAAAACACGAAAAAAACTGTCAAAAAACATGTTTTCAGCACGTATTATAAAATCCTGTTACAAAGCATAATACGCAAACACATAACGCCGGTGTGATTTGTTTACAAAAAAGGGGGTATCCCTCTGTAACCCTTTCCAAAAGCCAGTTTAAAAGTAAAATGAATCACTTTTTGACCCCTCATACGTCTTATATATATAAAGCAGGAGTAATTTCTTTTTCAATGAAATGAAAAAAAACGTTATATACATGCTTGATTGTTAAATATATGCAAAATATATGCAAAATATTTTGATAAATATTTCATATTTTTGTTTACAAAATGTCCATTTTTTCGTACACATTAAAAATTTGAATAAACACCTGCTCAGACCCGCCGGTTATAAATTTAACATGAAAGGTTATATGATAACATATAGTATATTAAAAATGAATCATTTGGATTTTGAAAAAATATTTTTTAACTTAAAATAATTATCCTATGAAAACACTCTCAATCCTTGTCCTCGGATGCCTGCTGTCAGCCTGTTGCATGGCACAGACACCATCGTCAACCGTAAAAATTCTTGACCTGTCCGTATACCCGGCCATAGAACTGGACACCCTGACAGGAACGCCGCTTGATACCGGTAAAATCTCGTTTAACATGGATTTTAAAGTTAACAACGTTTCAGATGCAGCTTCTGTAAGAATCTTAGTCGGAACAAATCAGAATTCAGGCGATATACTGAACCAGACTTCCAATATTGTTTTTCAAAGCGGGCAATATTATATCAGCCAGAATGGCGCTATTACACCCGTAAATGGTTACAGCGCCAGTATGAGGCTGAACCTTACCAAACAACAGGAAGCAGCTTTTAATTATATTGAATTATTCCTTGTAGATAACCAGGGCAACGAAACAAACAAGCTGTATTTTACAAGATAAAGAATGAAAAATAAAAATCAGAAAAATATGAAAACGATATATCTATTCGCAATACTCGTATTGGCATTAAACGCAAAAATATTTGCACAAGATACCCTAGTAATAACAAAAACTACCGACCCCGACATGTTCCAGTATCCCTACAATTACATCGACAGTTTATGCGACCCCGAAATGTACGGAACCTTACAGTGGGCTATAAGAAAATCAAACGATTCTCCGGCTGAAACAGTATACATTGTATTTAATATACCGGGAGTCAGCCCGCATGTTATCAGTCTGAATTACGGTTTACCCCAGTTAGGCAGGAAAGTAGTTATTGACGGCGCAAGCCAGCCGGGTTATCAGCCAGGCTCACCCTCCGTTATTATTGACGGGAATGGAAACTTTAACGTGGGAATATCGCTTTATTCGGCAGACAGCAATGTAGTAAACGGCTTATGTTTA